>CP051137.1:3384556-4061468 GCA_050916065.1 Lacibacter sp. | reverse complement strand
TTTTCCTATAGCAATTTATGGTTGAGTTAATTAGTTTCTTTCTGTTTGATTCTCTATGTTTTTATAATCTGAAACGATCATAAAAAATTAGGGGGGACGGCGAATATCAACACTTTTCGTGGAAAAAAAAATTTTTTATTCACTTGATTTTTTCCCAATAAGAACAGTGTTTGCTTTTGCCAAATTTTTCTTTTTTCCGGGCAAAAATTCATAGGCCAGATACCCCAGTTGAATACCTGCCCAACCCACCTGGTTAATAACTACATCACTTCCTGTTTTATTTTTTACTACCATTGGTTCGTTCAAAAAAGTATGGGTATGGCCACCTATAATCAGGTCCACATGCATACTTTCCTTTGCCAGTATTACATCACAGATTCGATTGGGATTTTCCTTGTACTGGTAACCAAGGTGCGACAGACAAATGACCATATCACAATCTTTATTTGTTTTCAGATAATCTGCCGTATTATTCAGGTTAGAAATGGGATCGAGATATTGAGTTTTAGCGTAAAGGTTATCCGGCACGAGGCCGTTTAACTCAATCCCCACACCGGTAACCCCTATTTTCAATCTTCCTTTTTTAAAAACCTTATAAGGCAGGTTTTTGCCTTCCATAGCAGTGCCGGTAAAATCATAATTACATAACAAAACGGGAAAAGATGCATGATTGAGTTGTGTAGCAAAATTTTCAAGCCCGGCATCAAAATCATGATTCCCCATGGTACAGGCATCATATCCCATTTTGGTCATAGCCTTTATTTCAGGCTCACCTTTGTAGAGATTGAAATACGGAGTTCCCTGGAAAAGATCACCTGCATCCAGTAATAGTACATGCGCTTCTTTATTACGGATATCATTAATCAACTGCATACGGGCAGCTACACCTCCTAGTCCCTGGTTGCGGCTTCCGTCCATAGGAAAAGGTTCCAGGCGACTGTGCACATCGTTGGTATGGAGTATAACCAATCGCTGTGCAGCAATTACTTCATCTGCCAAAGCAAAAGAAGATAGAGCAAGTGCTCCTGCCGTAAATGCAGACTGTTTTATAAATTGTTTTCTATTCAACATAACTCACCCTTTTTTGTAATACGCCTTTAACTGTTTGCAACGCAGCCGCATAATCAATGAACGCATCACGCATTAAATAACCCTTATTAAGTTGTGGCAATCCTTTGAGCATCGCTGCATCATCCCCGCCATTAGCTGTATAATCACCCAAAGCAATTTTATATTCTTTTGAAGGGTCTAAAGGAGCACCATTAATACTTATGTTCACAGCTTTTTTATCCCGGATCTGCATACGCATGCCTGCAACAGGCCATCCGCCTCTTGCACTGATGTGATCCAGAAACTGCTGCAATACATCTCCTTTGATTGTTACAATTACCAGCAGGTTATCAAAAGGAAAAAGCTCGTATAATTTTCCTCTTGTGAGTACACCGGCTTTAATAGAAGGCAAACGGATACCGCCGTAATTAACAAAAGAAATATCAGGCTTCACTCCTATTTTCTTTTCAGCCATTACCATCATGGCGTCAGCCATAAAATTTCCGAGCGTACATTCAGGCTGACCTTTTTCAAGATCTGTTTCAAGTGCAGCAATAACAACATTCATATTGCTGCTCATACTATCACGGTAAGGTTGTAAAAATGATTGAAGAGACGAATCTGTACGCAGATTCATCACACGATACTCCTTGTATTGTACAGAAGCAGCTCTGTAAACAGGATTACAGTTTGAAAAAATGAATACGGCTGCACAGAGTGCAAAAATGGTTTTTACTCTAAGCATGGTCGGTTTTGGGAAATGGTAAGTTAGGCTTTTTCATTTCACCACAAAATGAGCCGATAATATTTTTTTTATTGTCATGTATTTCTAACCGCATTTTCTTTAGTACAAAGGAAAAGGTATCTTCGCCGCCATCTGTTTTCAGGTTCAATACTTGACACATGCCAACAACTTTACAATTTAAGTTAACACCGGAGGAAGCCGCTTCCGGCGACATTATTAAAAGACAAATCGCCTCCGTTTCAGGTGTATCAGCGTCAGCTATCAGCGGGTATCATCTATTAAAACAGTCAGTAGATGCCAGGAGTAAACAGGCATGGATCAATCTAACTGTTGAGGCCTACGTTCAAGAGCCTTTCAGGCCAAGAACAACGCAACCTTTTTATTGGAACAATGTAAGTACAGCTTCCAGGTCTGTATTAATAGCAGGTGCAGGGCCGGCAGGATTATTTGCTGCACTCCGACTGATAGAACTAGGCATCAAACCTGTAATTATTGAACGGGGAAAGGATGTGCGGAGCCGGAGACGAGATCTTGCATTGCTAAATAAGGAAGGAATTCTTAACCCGGAAAGTAATTACTGTTTTGGCGAAGGCGGTGCCGGCACTTACAGCGATGGTAAGCTATATACCCGCAGTAACAAAAGAGGAAATATTCAACGCATCCTTGAACTGTTTCACCACTTCGGTGCAGAAGAAAAAATTCTTTATCAATCACACCCGCACATCGGAACCAATAAATTGCCGCATATTATTACTGCAATGCGGGAACAGATATTGCAATGTGGCGGCGAAGTACATTTTAATACGAAACTTACCAATATTCTTGTTGACAGGAATGAACTAACAGGTATTGAAGTAAACGGATCAACAATACTGAAAGCTGATGCCTTGATTTTAGCAACAGGTCATAGTGCCAGGGATGTATTTGAGTTGCTGCACAACAATGGAATTTTTATAGAAGCAAAACCATTTGCGCTGGGTGTAAGGGTTGAGCATCCGCAACAGATAATAGACTCCATTCAATATCATTGTAATACCCGCAGTGAGTTTTTACCGCCGGCTTCTTACAGTTTGGTAGAACAGGTAAATGGTAAAGGAGTGTTTAGCTTTTGTATGTGCCCCGGAGGTATTATTGCTCCTGCATCAACCGCCCCGCAGGAATTGGTTGTAAACGGATGGAGCCCTTCTAAACGGAACAATCCGTTTGCTAACAGCGGTATGGTAGTAAGTGTGGAGGAAAAAGATGCGCTTCAGTATTTAAAATCAAAAAAAACAAAAGGCAATTTTCAATCGCTTGAAACACATCCGTTGCTTATGATGTACTTTCAGCAGGCTGTGGAGCAAAAATCATTTGCAGCCGGAGGCGGAAAATTTGTAGCACCCGCCCAGCGTATGGTTGATTTATTTGAGCGAAAAAACTCTTCTACCCTGCCGGATTGCTCCTATGTACCGGGTTTAAATGCGGTAAATCTTGATGGCGTTCTGCCATCCTTTATATTTGACAGTCTTTGTATAGGCTTTCAGTCGTTCGGGAAAAAGATGAGAGGTTATTTTACGAATGAAGCCGTGGCGGTAGCTACAGAGTCACGCACTTCATCCCCGGTTAGAATTCCGAGAAATCCTGATACGCTCGAGCATATACAGATAAAAGGATTATATCCTTGTGCTGAAGGTGCGGGCTATGCAGGCGGCATTGTAAGTGCGGCAATGGATGGAGAAAAAATTGCCAATCAAATTGCCATTGTGCTGAAAGCATGATTTTTTTGAAGGAAAACGGTTAGTCCTGTAACAATTTTAAAATTCATCACACACATACCAATTATGAGTACCATATTAGAAGTTCAAAACCTGAAGAAATACTTTGCGTCGCAGAAAGCTGTGGACGATATCAGTTTCACACTAACAAAGGGTTCCATATTTGGATTGCTGGGCCCCAATGGAGCGGGCAAAACCACCCTCATCCGTATGATTACTGGAATTTTTTACCCTGATGCAGGCAACATTCAACTCAACGGTAAAAAATTTGATCCCGTAAATGATGTAATAGACATCGGTTACATGCCCGAAGAAAGAGGACTTTATAAAAAAATGAAAGTGGGCGAACAGGCTATGTACCTGGCCCAACTGAAAGGCCTTAGCAAACAAGATGCGTTTACAAAAGTGAAACACTGGTTTGAAAAGTTTGAAATGGAAAGCTGGTGGAATAAAAAAGTGGAAGATCTTTCCAAGGGCATGGGACAAAAGCTGCAGTTTGTAACAACCGTTTTACATGAACCAAGACTGGTGATACTGGATGAACCCTTCAGCGGACTGGACCCTGTGAACAGCAACCTGATCAAAGATGAAATTTATGCACTGGCGCAAAAAGGCACTTCTATCATCTTCAGTACACACCGGATGGAGCAGGTTGAGGAAATCTGCGATCATATTATTCTTGTAAATAAAGGACAGAAAATCCTGGATGGAGGTGTAAAAGAAGTTAAACAGCAGTTCAAAGAAAATATTTTTAAACTGGAGCTGAATGAAGATGGGGCTCAATATGTACACCCTTCTTTTGAAATTGTAAACAGGGATAAACAGGAACTGGTTGTAAAAATTCACCAGGGATATAAAGGCAATGATGTATTACAGCATTTTATGAACCAGGGCAAACAGATCATGGCGTTTCATGAAATACTTCCTTCGCTCAATGATATTTTTATTCACCTGGTAGAAGGAACACCTACTGCCCGACAATTTGAAAATTACACTGCTTAAACAAAAGTTATGAACAAGATCCTCATCATTATACAAAGGGAATATCTTACACGTGTAAGAAACAAAACATTTCTGCTTTCTACCTTTTTGCTGCCGCTGGTAATGTTGCTTTTTATTTTCGGCTCTGCTTACCTCGGTGCCAAATCCATCAAGCAATACCGTATTGCTGTAAAAGATGAAACCAACCTGTACAAAAACAAAATGGACAGCAGTAATGCTGCTGCGTTTTCCTTCGAGGAAAACATAAGCATGAAAAATTATAAAGCAGAAGGCTATGATGGGATTCTCATCATTTACTCTGCCAATCAGTCCACTCCTGATTCTGCACGGTTGTACTCAGAAAAAGATTTGGGGCTGGCAACTGATGGCGCCGTAAAAAAACAACTGCAAAAAATTAATGAAGAAAAACTGTTACTTGAAAAAGGAGTAAGCCGTGCCATTATCGATTCGATACGTTCAGAAAGTGAAGATGAGGCGTTGCTCAACTTCAGATCCTATAAGGTAAAAGGAACAGAGTTAAAAGAAGGAAATAAAAAGTTGGCTTCCATCATTGGATTTGTGAGTGGTATCATCATTTACATCACACTTTTTATCTACGGTGCTTCAGTAATGCGTGGAGTAATGGAAGAAAAAATGAACCGTATTGCAGAAGTAATGGTGAGCAGTGTAAAACCTTTTCAGTTGATGCTGGGCAAAATCATTGGTATTGCTGCTGTAGGTTTAACACAACTGATGCTCTGGATCATACTCATTATGATTCTCGTAAACCTGCTGCCGCTTATTTTACCGGCAGATACTTTGCAAAGTGTACAGCAAACCAATCAATCCATGCCCGGCGCCATGGGCCCGAACGATACCGTTTCCAGAACCATTATGAGCAGTACAGGTATTGATATCAGTTCTGTTAACTGGTTTCTCACCATTGTAATGTTTTTATTTTACTTCTTAGGTGGTTACTTATTCTATGCAGCCTTATTTGCGGCAGTAGGCAGTGTGATTAATGAAGATCCGCAGGAAGCCCAGAGTTTAATGTTGCCCATTACCATGCCCATCATCTTTGGTTTTATAATGCTCACATCAACTATTGAAAATCCATCCGGTCCATTGGCATTCTGGGGAAGTATTATACCCTTTACATCACCCATTGTAATGATGGCCAGGGTAGCAGGCGGCGTTCCGGAAAGTGTTCCTTACTGGCAGTTGTTCCTGTCTATGTTTTTATTAATTGGCGGATTTTTATTCACCACCTGGCTCAGTGCCAAAATTTACCGCACAGGTATTTTAATGTACGGTAAAAAGGCCAGCTGGAAAGAGATGCTCAAATGGGCGTTTAAAAAAGGATAAGATTTAAACAGCAAACTGTATTTTATGTCATTACAAAACATACTATTGTTTGCAATCATTCTCTTTGCTTTGACAAGAAGAATATGGCTGATAAGAAAAGCATGGATGGCCCGTGAGTATTCAAAGTTAAAAGCAGAATGGCTTTTCCTGGGAATCATCAGCATAGTAAGCATGTTGATGATCTGGTTAACACAACGTAATTAAAGCCGCAAATAAAAACTCCCTTGATTTAAAATCAAGGGAGTTTTTTTATCGATGTTAGTTAAAACAATTAAAAAGAATGTAACGTAATCGGAGTCATGAAAGGATGATGCAATTCTTCCTCAGCTTCAATTAACTCGTAGTTGAGTTTTATAATGGCTCCGTCTTTCACCACCACATTTTCTTTCTTAACAGCTTTGTAACCCATTTTATCAACAATGAGTGTATGTTCACCTGCAGGAACGGTGATTTTAAAATTACCATTGGCATCTGTTTGAAATTCCTTTACAAAAGAAGCCTTAAAAATAGCTGCATGAAAAGTTGTATTCGATATAGGTTTTTTGGTTTCGGCATCAATGATGGTTCCCTGTACAGTGCCGGTTTCCGCACCATTGCCCGCTTGTGAGAAAAAAGAAAACCCTGTAACGAAAACAGCCAGCAGAATTATCTTCTTCATAATGATAGTTTTGAGATGATCGGTTTAAAATTAGAATCTTTTTTGCGATCTGAAGCATTGATCAACATACAAATGGATGAATGGTTCAATGCAAATAAAGATTTGTGCCTATGAAAGTAGGCTTAAAAAGTAAAATGTTGCACGAAATCCGTGAAATTTTTTGTTAACTGAATTCCGGATACCGCCGGGGTTCTCATTATTACCGGCTTCCTAAAGGTTGTTGCAGCGCCTCAAGAAATTCATTCCAAATGTTTTGTGTAATGGTTGCAGCAGGTTCAATTGCATCCAGCAAGCTGCTTACCTGTCCTATTTCCAATTCACCCTCATCCAGGTCGCCTTCAAACATTCCCTTTTTAGCACGGGCTCGGCCCAGCAGTTGTACTAGTTCTTCTTTAGCAGCACCCCTGTCTTCAGCAGACTGCACCTGTTCATAAAACCTGTTTTTGAGTAAGCGAACCGGTGCAAGTTGCTTCAACATTAATTTAGTATCACCCTCCTTACTGTTAATGACCAGGTTTTTAAAATTGATGTGAGAAGAGGCTTCCTCACTGGCAACATAACGGCTGCCGATCTGCACACCTTCTGCACCTAGCACCATGGCCGCCAGCATCTGTCTGCCTGTTGCAATACCGCCGGCAGCAATCACAGGAACAGTAACAGCTTTTTTAACAGCAGGCACCAATACCATGGTTGTAGTTTCTTCTCTACCGTTATGTCCTCCGGCTTCAAAACCTTCCGCCACTACTGCATCACAGCCGGCTTCTTCAGCTTTTTGAGCAAACCTGCTGCTGCTCACCACATGTACAACGGTTATTCCATGTTGTTTTAAAACAGGGGTTAAAAGTTTGGGATTACCGGCACTGGTAAAAACAACTTTCACGCCTTCCTCAATAATGATTTGAATATGTTTGTCAATATCAGGATAGAGCATGGGCACGTTTACTGCAAATGGTTTTTGTGTAGCAACCTTGCATTTTTGAATATGTTCTTTCAATACTTCAGGATACATACTGCCACTGCCGATGATGCCCAAACCACCTGCATTGCTTACAGCACTTGCCAAACGCCAGCCACTGGCCCAGATCATTCCGGCCTGGATAATGGGTTTTTCAATCTGAAAAAGTTGAGTGATGCGGTTAGAGAAAGTTGAAGACATATTTTCTATTTTCGACAAAGCAAGATAGATGAAATTTTTAAACATGATGGATGAACTAATCAGGCAGATACTGCTGTTAAATGAACAGGAACGACGCAAACTGGTGCAAATCATTAACGCAAGCTTTGAACCACTTGAGGAAGGGCATGTTTTCTTTGAACAAGACTTTCCTGAAGAAACTATTGCAATCATCCGGCAACGGACAGAAGACATTGAGAACGAAAAGCCCTGCCTGATTGAATTTGATGATCACCTGTCAATCTTACTTTAGTTATGCTTTACTTTCATGAAAGATGCACAGGCGATGTTGTTTCAATTATTACTGAATTGAACAAAAGAAGCAGCGAAAGTGTGACTGAATTTAAAACTGCTTTAATTGATACGTACCAGAGAATTTATGCAGATGAGCACGGGCAACATAAAATCTGGAGTTATAACAATATCACAATAAAAGCCATAAGGTTTAATGTGGAGCCTGTTCGAAATTTCCCTTATGTTGTAATTTTCCAAAAAGTAAATGGAAAGAAAATAGTAATTGCAATTGTTTATAACAGAAAATCAATGACCGGGTATGTTTAATTAACACAAGCTATAGTGCAAATGGGAAAAGCTCAATAGCAACACAACATTCTGCAATCAACCCTTCGACTTCGCTCAGGACCTAAACATCACCCCAAATCAATCTCTGTATTATCGCCAATATTTAAACTGCGGGTTTCGCCTTTTACTTCAGTGTCACTGCCAATCAAACTTTCTTCCAGCACAATATCAAACAAATCAGCATAGCTGCCGATGATGCTTTCCTTGATGATGGAGTAATTGATGGAGGTATTATCGCCCACTGCTACGTTAGGACCAATGATGGAGTTTTTGATTTCGCAGTTTTTGCCGATGCTCACCGGCTCCACCACAATTACATTTTCAAAGCGGTGATCGGGCGAAATAGAGGTTCCGAATTTTTTTAACAGGGTTGAGTTACTTTCCAGCAAGGATTCCTTATTACCACAGTCAAACCAGTTAAGCACCTTAAAACTCTGAAAGCGGGTTCCTTTCGTAATCATGCACTCCAATGCATCTGTTAAACTGTATTCATCACGGTTTTTTACACCCTCCCTGTAATTTGCTTCCAGGCATTCAAAAAGCATTTTAGACTCTTTGATTTTGTAAATACCTACCAGCGCCATATTGCTTTTGGGTATCTGTGGTTTTTCCACCACTTTGGTAATTATGCCTTCTTCATCTACTTCTGCCACACCAAAACTGCGTGGGTCATCTACTTTTTTAATTCCCAATACAGAAGCAGAAGACTGCAGTAACTCCTTTACATCATACTCACAAATGGTATCACCCAAAACAATCATCACTTCATCATCACCCACTATTTCTTTAGTGAGCATCACAGCATGGCCTAAACCTTCCCGCTCACCCTGTAAAACAAAGCTGGCGTTAATGCCTTCAAAGGTTTCTTTTACATAGTCCTGGATTTTATCACCCAGGTAGCCTACTACAAACACAAAATCATTAATACCGGCACTTCGTAGCTGATCTACAATAATGCTGAGTACCGTTTTACCGGCGATGGGAATTAATGCTTTGGGTTGCGTATATGTATGCGGCCGCAGTTTAGTACCTGCTCCGGCCACAGGAATAATTGCCTTCATTCAAAATATTTGGTCAATCAGGGGCGGCTAAAGTACCACTTTTTGAATAAACAAGAGCTATGTATTGTTTGTACAGAACCTGTTTATAAAGAAATATAAACAAAAGCCACGGGGCTGCATTGCAGGGCTTATTTTTGCGGCCTGAAACAGCTTCATTGTTGTTTTGCAGCTGCCATCTCAACATAACAAATTTCTGAACCAGCCAAAACAGGAAACGATCACACATGCAAAAAGACACAATCATTTTCGACCTCATTAGCAAAGAACTTGAACGTCAGCGAAACGGTATTGAGCTGATCGCTTCTGAAAACTTTACTTCGCTGCAGGTAATGCAGGCCATGGGTACGGTAGCTACCAACAAATATGCTGAAGGCTATCCCGGCAGGCGTTATTATGGCGGTTGCGAAGTAGTGGATGAAATTGAAACGATTGCTATTGAACGGTTGAAGCAGGTATTCAAGGCCAGTTGGGCAAATGTGCAGCCACATAGCGGTGCCCAGGCAAATACAGCCGTGTTTATGGCCTGTTTAAAACCGGGTGATACCATCCTGGGTCTTGATTTGAGTATGGGCGGACATTTAACCCATGGTAGCCCTGCCAACTTCAGCGGAAAAAATTACCGGGCTGTTCATTACGGTGTTACGGCTGAAGGATTGGTTGATTATGAACAACTGGAAGCCAAAGCCCGTGCAGAAAAACCAAAGATGATCATATGCGGTGCCAGCGCTTACAGCCGTGATTGGGATTACCAACGCATCCGTGCTGTAGCCGATGAAGTGGGCGCTTTGGTATTGGCTGATATTGCACACCCCGCCGGCTTAATTGCCACCGGCTTATTAAACGATCCGTTTGATCATTGCCATATTGTTACTTCTACCACACATAAAACATTGCGTGGCCCTCGTGGCGGTATCATTATGCTGCGTCATGATTTTGAAAATCCATTTGGTGTAAAAGACCCCAAGGGTAATTTAAGAATGATGAGTTCGCTGCTGGACCTGGCTGTTTTCCCCGGTATGCAGGGCGGTCCGTTAGAACATGTGATTGCTGCGAAAGCAGTTGCATTTGCTGAAATATTAAGCGATGATTTTAAAGCATACGGTCAGCAGGTAATTGCAAACGCACAGGCGATGGCTAAGGCATTTGTAGAGAAAGATTACCACCTCATCAGCAAGGGAACCGACAATCACCTGATGCTGATTGACCTGCGCAACAAAAATATTACTGGTAAAAAAGCACAGGAAACATTGGACAAAGCTCACATTACACTCAATAAAAACTCAGTGCCTAATGATGACAAGTCGCCGTTTGTAACCAGTGGTATACGAGTGGGTGTTCCTGCCATTACTACAAGAGGTTTGAAAGAAGCGCACATGAGCACTGTGGTAGATATGATTGATAAAGTGCTGATGCATGCAGATGACGAAGCTGTGATTGCGGCTGTGAAAGCAGATGTAAAAAACTTTATGCAGCAGTTCCCGCTTTATCCTGAACTGGGTTAAACTGCAAGGTTATATTATTCAATAGAACGCTTCCCGATGGAAGCGTTTTTTGTTTTAATGAGCCGGATCCTCCTGTTAATACAGCTCAGCTCCATCAAAGGATCCTGAAACTCATTTGCAAAAAATCATTAAAAACAGGGAGAAAAAGCGTTGCACCCGTGTATAGCTTTACATCTCAGCCGTTGCATAAACCGTTACCTGAATGCACCTGCCCCTAATTCAAAATCCATACTAAAACCTATACCTTTTAATGACGCAAAGAAAACTGTATGAAACACAAGTCTTCTTTGCTGGTGGGCCTTTTGTATGGATGGGCCGCATCAGCTCCGCTCGCTTCTAACGCACAGGCAGTTCTTACTGCCGGTAATATTCGTTTGCAAACAAGTGCAGGAACAAGGTTGGTAGTGCAGGGGGGTGTTTCATTTACAGGCACCACTCTTTTTCTCGACAATGGAAGAGTGGATTTACTCTCCAATCCATCAGGTGCTGCCAGCAACTGGAATGATGCTACTGCTGCAGGCGCTTACGATGGCAGCAGCACCGGTCATGTTTATTTCAGTGCGGCTGCTGTACAAACAATTAGCGGAACTACCCGTTTCTACAATCTTACCATGGACGGAACCAATGGCATTAACCTTGGTGCAGCAAGCGATATCGAAATAAGAAATCAACTCAACTTAAATGGCGGCTATTTAACTACAGGAAGCAGCAAGGTATATGTGAGCAACCCGGCACTTAACGCCATTCAATCTTCCAATGCCTTCAATAGTTTTATAAACGGAAGGCTGGAACGCTTTGCTTCCATAGCAACTACGCCAACGCCCTATACAAACGGTTATCTTTTGCCTGTAGGTAAACTTGTTGGAGCAACGCCTTATTATTCACCCGTTTATTATAACAAAATCAACAGCAGCTCTACGAGATATACAGCAGAGTATTTCAGAGCAACGCCTTTTGACAGAAACAATATTCAAAGTCCGCCTATTGATCATATAAGTTTTCTTGAATATTGGGAACTTACTTCAACTACTCCCGGCGGAGCAGCAGATGATGATGCGGTATTAAGTTTATCATGGAGAACCGGCAGCATTGTAAACACAAATCCTGCTACCCGTGACTCACTCATGATTGCACACTACCGCAACAACTCCGGTATGCGTTGGGAGCCGGAATACAATACTGTTTTACCAAATAATGTAAGCGGTACTGCTGCTTTTGGTTTTGTTACCTCTAACGTAACTGTAGGAAGCTTTACCAATACAGACCGGCGTTTTACACTTTCTACCAGAACGCCCAATAATGTATTACCGTTGCAACGTTTTAACTGGGACCTGCAGGCTAAAAACCAGGCAACATTGATTGAATGGAATGTACTGGACGACCGCACTGTAAAAGAATATACCATAGAGCGGAGTGATAACGGCATCCGCTTTACAAAAATGTTTACACAAAGCAGCCGGCAAAGCAGTAATGAAACCAATTACCGGTTCACTGATGTTAACCCGCTGCAGGATTGGAATTACTATCGCATCCGTATTGATGAAGTAAACGGAGCATCCTATTATTCTTCCATCAAAAAAATTCAATTCCGGAAAGATGTTAATATCAACATCTATCCCAACCCGGCAATTTCAGAATTGAAAATATCGCTTAATAATCTTTCAATAACAGGCGCTGCTATACAGGTTATTGATGCCGGTGGCCGCATTGTTTATCAAACCAATAACCTGCAACCCGTTTTACAACTGGATGTAAACAGGTTAAAGGCAGGAACTTATTTACTGCGGTACACATCAGGCACTACTGTTCTCACACGCTCCTTTGTGAAAATAAATTGATGGCTGATTTCGAAACAGAATTAATAGTTTTGCTTTCAATTCTGTTTTATGATTCAACGCATTCAATCAATCTGGCTCGTTTTGGCAGCAGCTGCTTCATTTGCCGCTATAAAATTTTCTTTTTACAGCGGAACAAAAGCTGATAATACATTTGCTGAATTAAACGGACAATCCCATTTCTTACTATTGATTCTTGGAGTTGCTACAGCGCTTACTGCATTGTTTGCGTTGTTCCTATTTAAAAACAGGAAATTGCAAATGCAGCTTTCGCTATTAGGTTTGTTGCTGCAGGTGGGTATTCTTGCTTTTTATTTTTCGAGGATCAGCGATTTTACAAACGGAAATTTTGCCCTTACCTCATTGCTCAGCTTTGCCATACCTGTTTTCTTTTTATTAGCATGGCTGGGTATACGAAAAGATGAAAAACTGATCAAGAGCATGGATCGCTTACGCTGATGCATAAAAAAAGCGGATCAAAGGATCCGCTTTTTTTTTACTGTATGAGAATGGTTTTTGTAAGTCTTTCCTGCTTTCCTGTTATCACTACATAGTAAGTACCCGGCAAAAGACCCTGGGGTAACCTGATAAGAGAAGTCATGAAGTTACCTTGTACCATCAGTTGACTTTGCAATACTTTTTGACCATTACTGTTCATAAGCGACAGATCATAAGTTCCGCTTTCAAACTGATTGAACTGTATCATCAGTTGCGACTGTGTTACAGGGTTGGGTAAAATATTCCAGCTTTTTTGTTTGCTGCCTGAAACTTTTACGATTGAACTGTACAAATGCTGCCCATCTGTTAAAACAACTTTCACCCGGTAAAACACAGTTGCATCCACACCGGCAGCATCATTTGTATTGTAAGTTGCTTCCGCACCATTGTTCAGATTTGGTTGTGTTGTTTGAAATTGATTGAAATCACGACCATTAGAAGAACGCATCCATTCATAACGCAACACATCTCTTTCAGCATAATTGCGGAACTGCAGAGCGATAAGACCACCGTTTTTAACAGCGCTCAAAGTACTTAATTCAGCGGGCAGTGGATTTAATGTACCGGTGGTTCCCAACGCAAAGGGACTGAAGGAGCTGATGGCACCTGAAGTGATGGTTCCAGATGTTATTGTTCCTGAAGATGCGGTTTGTCCTTCATTTGCCCACACACCACCGTTATGTCTTGCCACCCGTAAATCAGCAATATTCGTTACATAGGCAGGGGAATTACATGGACTATTGGCGCCCCATGAAAGAGTTACCGTTGCGCTACCGGTACCGGCTGTACGATCCATTAACCAATATTCGCAAGCACTTACTCTTGTTAAACCTGTTCCGAGTGAATAAGGAGGCACAGCAATTACAGGATTTGTTCTTACAAAACTTGCCCTGAAAGTTGATGAAGTGCTTGGTGTACCGATAGCAATGGGCCTGTAAATAGTTCCGTTACCAACAGGAAATGTAAAGGCAGTGGTACCTGTTTTGGCAACGGGCCCGTTAACATGTGCAGATGCAGAAGCGTTTACTGCAGCAGCGCCGGTATTGAATGTAATAAGATTGGTGTTAGTTGATGTTATGATGCCACTTGTAAATGTGGCAGTTCCGTTTACAAATACAGGTTGATTGAGAGTAACGCCACCTGCAGATTTATTAATGGTAAGATTATTAAACGTAGTAGCTGCACTCCCTTCTACAGATTGAGCACCGCTACCGTTGAAAACAATAGTTCCTGTACCGGCTGTAAAAGAACCATTATTAATCCAGTTGCGGGTTACATTTATTGTTTGATCAAATGCATCAGCATCTAGCACACCATTAATAATTACATCTCTTTCAATATTTAAAGTAGTTGTAAAACGAAAAGTCGGTGAGTTGGTAGCGTTAATTTCTAAGTCGTGAATTGGTGTGGTTCCTGTTAATTGAAATATTGGGGAAGCAGGTGTAGATGCATTACCGAATTGTATGGTTCCCCCTGTAACATTATAGGTAGCTGCATTACTGATCCAGTCAGATACCGCTGCAGAAGGTCTTTGAAAAACAATTGTTCCACCACTCATTGTAAACGAAGAGCCTGCTGCTGAAAGTTCAAAAGAACCAACTGAAAAATTATTGCCTGCTGTGCAAACTGTTAAAGTCCCCCCGGATTGGTTATAGCTGGTAGTTTGACCTGTGGCACTTGGTATCAAAGCTCCACTTATGTTCATGGCTCCGCCTTCAATGATTATTGAGGAGCCTGTACTATAAGTAAGCCACCAATCAGCAGCAATGCCGATATTATAAGTTCCATTGGTAATTCTGATTAAACCGGCTAACTGCGTATCACTGTTCTGCCCAGTTACCGTAACATTGGGATTATTTAACCAGATTCCCTCATCACTATTGATCACAGGATTGGCAGTATTAAAAAATGTATTACTGAATGTATAAGTGCCCGACATCCTGAGAATACCTCTTGTTAATGTAAGAAAACCGGCTGCTGCTGAAAAGTTGGAAGAAGCGATATCAATAATACTGGCAGCATTCGTATTGTTCACATTGATTGTATTAAAATCAGTAGTGCCACCTGTACCGCTAACAGTTTGATTCGCTGCTCCGTTAAAGACAACATTGGCAGTAACACCGCCAATACGCATATCAAACACGCCATTGTTTTGCAGGTTGCCGCCAATATTCAACACATTGCCACCATTACCGGCAGTTTGCAGGGTGGCTCCGTTTGAAACAAGGACGTTTCCGGATATACTTAAAGTGCGGTCTGTATTATTATTCCCTAAGGTTAATGATCCGGAAACACCGCCACCCAGAGTAAGTGCGGCAATACTTGCGTTTGTATTGAGTATAACTGTATATCCGTTACCGATGGTTACTGCATCAGTTGCATTAGGTACACTATTGGGATTCCAGTTATTGCCATCATTCCAGTTATTGGTTCCTGCACCACCATCCCAGGTTTTTTGAGCAGTAACCGTTATCACTAAAAAGAAGCAACTAATAATAGAGAACAAACATTTCATAATCATTAAAATGAGTTAAAAAAATGTCGGTTAATAAGAGGTAAATGATGATTGAAGGTGGATGTTGTTCAGGCGCAGGTTTGGCTTTTTAACAGAAACAGATTTGTAAACCTGCTCCGTCAGTTAACCGTATCAGTTGATAAAAAAGCTGCTGGTTTTAATTCCGGTTCAGGTGGAATTTCTTGTCTGAAGAATGATACTTCACCGGAAGAAAGAGAAATAAAATTGCAGGGCAGAAAGCAGTAATTACACTGGATTTGAGCTCTCATAAATATTGAATTTGGTTCTTTGATGGATTCAGAGGACGTAAAAATAAGTAAAAACTCTTAATGTTTTAAGTGTTTACATTTAATTTTTACTTCCTGCTGGTTCTACCAAATTCAACGATGCAGGTTAAGATAAGCAGCCGTGTTACTTTTTTTAGCGTGTTTGATAGCCGTTGGAATACCGGCAAATACGAGTTCTCCACCGCCATCACCGGCTTCCGGACCAAGGTCAATCAACCAATCGGCCCGTTCAATTACATCCGTGTTATGTTCAATCACAATTACGGAATGCCCTTTTTCAATTAAGGCATGAAAACTTTTCAGGAGTTTATTGATATCATGAAAATGCAAACCTGTTGTAGGCTCATCAAAAATGAAAAGAATATTACCGGCGCCGTTTCCTCTTCCTAAAAAAGAGGCGAGTTTTACACGTTGCGCTTCGCCGCCACTCAACGTATCACTGCTTTGCCCGAGTTTGACATAACCTAAACCTACATCAGCTAAAGGAAACAACTTCTTCACGAGGTCTTTTTCTGTTCTGAAAAAATCAAGTGCCTCATCTACACTCATCTCCAATACATCATGAATGCTTTTATCATTATACTTCACTTCCAGCACCTCTTCTTTAAAACGTTTACCACCGCAAACTTCGCAGGTGAGATGCACATCGGCCAGGAACTGCATTTCCACAATCTGCTCTCCTTCACCTTTACATGCATCACATCTTCCGCCATCCACATTAAACGAAAAATGTTTGGGTTGAAAACCACGGATCTTACTCAATGGCAGGCCGGCATATAATTCTCTTATTTCGTCATACGCTTTGATATAAGTTACAGGGTTGCTTCGGCTGCTCTTGCCAATGGGATTCTGATCTACCATTTCTATTTCAGCGATGGAATCAATATCACCACTCAATTGTTTATGAATACCGGCACGGTCGCCAAATTCACCTTTCAGTTTGCGGAGTGCAGGGTACAAAATATTTTTGACCAATGTGGTTTTGCCGCTTCCACTTACACCACTTACCACACACAACACATTTAATGGAAATTCAACAGTAATATTTTTGAGATTGTGTTGTCTTGCCCCTTCCACTTTAATACTGCGGTTCCATTTGCGGGGTTTTCCAAAATCATCAATCGATTTACTGCCGCTTAAATATTTACCAGTTAAACTTTTAGGATTGCTGATGATGCTGTCATAATTCCCTTCTGCAATTACTTCACCACCCAAGTGACTGGCCAATGGCCCCATATCAATAATATGATCGGCCTCCCGCATCATCATTTCATCATGCTCCACCACTACTACTGTATTTCCAAGGTTCCTTAATTCTTTCAACACCTGGATGAGGTTAGCCGTATCTCTTGGATGCAAACCAATGCTCGGTTCATCCAGTATGTATAAGGAATCAGTTAAGTTACTGCCCAGCGAACGTGTTAGCTGTATCCGTTGACTTTCACCACCACTCAAAGTATTTGCCAAACGATTGAGCGTTAAATAACCTAACCCCACATGCAAAAGTGTTTGAAGCCGGTTGTGAATTTCAATTAAAATACGCTTGCCCACCTCCTGTTCATACTTACTGAGCTGAAGCGCATCAAACCAAACTTTCAACTCCTTCACCGGCATTTCACATAACTCACCAATATGACTGCCGCCGATTTTTACATACAAAGCTTCTTTGCGCAAACGATATCCTTTACATTCTGTACAGGTAGTGCGGCCACGATAGCGGCTCAACAATACACGGTACTGCACTTTGTATAAGTTACTTTCTACCTCTTTAAAAAAATCATCAATGCCATAGGCAGCCCCAATGCCCTCCCAAAGCTGACGGTATTGCTGACTGCTGAGATCAGCAATGGCTTTATGTACCGGAAAGCCGCTTTTAGAAGCGTTCTTCACAAACTGCTCCCGCCACCAGCCCAGCTTCTCTCCTTTCCAGGGAGCAACGGCACCATCGTACACACTTAAACTACGGTCAGGTATTACAAGGTCTTCATCTATACCCAATACCTGGCTGAAACCTTCACATACCGGGCAGGCACCATAAGGATTGTTGAAAGAAAATAAATTAGGTACAGGTTCTTCAAACTTTATATCATCCAGTTCAAACTTATTGGAGAAATGTAATAATTCAGTTCCATCCTTTTCAAGATACAACTCACCTTCACCTTCATAAAAAGCAGTACCGGCACTATCAGCAATGCGGTGTAGATCATCTTCATCAAAATCTTTGGCAATCAAACGGTCGATTAAAACAAAGATGGTGAATGGTGAATGATCAATAGTGAATTGTTGTTTCAATTCTTTATCACTTAACTCCAGCAGGTCTTCAATATGCAGAATTTCACTTTCAACGGCTCCTTTGGATTTCGATTTTTTGGTTTCTGCCCGTTTATAAATTCTTGTAAACCCTTTTTGTAATAAAATATTAAGTTCTTCTTTAACGCTACGCTTGGCGTGCATCGGAAAAGTGGCCAGTACCAGGATTTTTGTTCCTTCCCCAAATCCCTGAATGGTTTTTACCACATCTGTTACATCATCTTTTTTTACTTCTCTTCCGCTTACAGGGGAAATAGTGCGGCCCACTCTTGCAAAAAGTAAACGCAGGTAATCATAAATCTCCGTCATACTTCCAACAGTAGAACGTGGTGTGCGGGTGATTACTTTTTGTTCAATAGCAATGGCCGGGCACAGGCCTTTGATGTAATCCACATCAGGCTTGTTCATACGGTTTAGAAACTGACGGGCATAAGCACTTAAACTTTCAGCATAACGACGTTGCCCCTCAGCATACAAGGTATCAATCGTTAATGAAGACTTGCCACTGCCGCTAACTCCGGTAACCACTACCAGTTTATTACGTGGAATGGAAACAGAAATATTTTTAAGGTTATGAACCCTTGCCCCTTTTATAAAAATTGCGTCTTTTGAAACAGGCCCTGCTGCTGTTGCCGCTGCCTTACCGGAAACCCCTTTACCCATAGTGTACAAAGTAACAGAAAACACCTGACTCCCATTGAAAGAGAAATAGTTTACCGCTCACAGAATTTGATCTGTTCAAAAAACAATATGCATTTCACTTTAAGCGTTTCAACAATGCAATCGCATTTTTCTTTTATTGCCTGCTTTACCCGGAAAGCAGGTTCAAAAAAATCAGCGTTAAGGTAAAACCCCTATGCCTGCATCGGAATTTACGCTGCCTGCTGTTGCGTGAGTGTACGTTAAATTCTTCTGAATGTTTGCTGATTCATTTTTTTCCTCTATTTTTATTTCAGAAATTCAATATTCCTAAACTGATCTAAATCGCATATCTGCCTATAGCTACAAATTCTACTCAACAACAGTTTCTGTAACACATTACTGTCGTACTTATTATTTGAAAACCATCAACCGTAGAATTGTATGCGCACAAACGAACAATTTACTGACCAGCAATTGGTACACCAGTTTAAAGATGGTGATGCCACTGCCCTTGAAACCCTGGTGCTTCGTCATAAAGACAAGCTCTACACCTCTATCTTTCTGCTGGTAAAAGATAAGTACCTGGCCGAAGATCTGTTCCAGGAAGTGTTCATCCGTGTAATTGATACCATCCGTGGTAACCGTTATACGGAAGAAGGAAAGTTTTTACCCTGGGCCATGCGAATTGCCCATAATCTTTGTGTGGATCATTTTCGCCGGGTAAAACGAACTCCTACGATTAAAACCAGTGACAACCACGATATTTTTGAAGTACTGAATTTCAGCGAAGACAATGCTGAACAAAAGATGATGAAAAACCAAAGCTACGACCGTATCCGTCGTATGCTGGATTTGTTACCCGAGGAACAAAGAGAAGTGATTGTACTCCGTCATTATGCTGATCTGAGTTTTAAAGAAATTGCCAGCCTCACCAATTGCAGCATCAATACTGCACTGGGCCGCATGCGCTACGGGCTCATTAACATGCGTAAGATGATGATGGAAAAACAGATTTCACTGTAACCGGCACTCTCAGAGAAAAAATTGAAACCCAACCCTGCTATTAATTGGCGGGGTGTTTTTTTTACTATTCATGCTAAAGGCTTTATTGATGAGTGTGAAGGTTGGATTGTTTCATATAAATTTGATTTAGTTTTATTTAAAAAATGACAAATGCTAATATTTAAAAACACAAAATTCATAAAATCTCCATTTGACAGTGAAGCTGAACTTGAACAAGTAATAATAGATAATTACGAGTACCTTTTCGGGCCGACATCATTTTATCTGCCAAAAGCTAAAATTAAAACTGCGGATGGGGCGGGAACAATACCTGATGGATTTGCAATAGATATCGGTCAAAGAAAATGGTATTTAGTTGAGGCTGAACTAATACATCATAGTGTTTGGAATCATATAGCCCCACAGGTAACTAAGCAACTCTTAGCATCACAACAACAAATTACTAAACGAATTCTTATAGACTTATCGGTTAACCAATATAAATCAGATCCATACACAAAAGAAAAGTTTGATGATTTAAGTATTGCCGAAATAAATGTACGACAGGTTGTCGGCGATATTTTAGAAACAGATCCTATTATCGGTGTCCCGATTGATGGAGTAACGAATGATTTAAAGGATTGGGCTCGTACTTTAAAATATAAGGTTAAACTTTGGGTTGTAAGTAAGTTCGTAGAAATGAACAAGCTGGATAACATCGTGTATGAGTTTCCTGAAGAATTCAAGCCAGAACTTGATACAGAGGAAGAAAGTAAGCCTAAAAAATCAAGCAGCGAAATTGCACAGTATGATGTTGAGTTGTCCGATTTAATTAACGCTGGACTATTAGCTGTTGGCGAAAGAATTTCAATGGCCTACAAACCACGAAATGGACAACCCAAAAGATATGAAGCACTAATACTTGACGATGGTTCACTTGAGGTATTAGGACAAAGTTTTAGTAGTCCAAGTTACGCAGCACTTGCAGGAATCCAAGATGCAGGTAGTGATAGAAAAACAGTAAACGGCTGGACTTAATGGAAAAATTCTAACAACAAAACGCTTTCAGAATTAAGAGACCAATTCCTAAACATTACAAGCGATTAACTTTATGGCTGAAATATCGCATTGCAAACTTGCCCCTTCAAGTGAATAAGATGAGAATTTTCAATCACTAAAACACATAGTAAAAAAAGCAATGAAAACAACACTTCTCCATTTTTTTATTACTCTTTCAGGAGTAACAATAATCAGCTGTTCGCCTCTTAAATCACCTATTATCACAAAAAATGAAACACTTGAAAACTATAAATACGTTTTTATTACGCCAACAAATAATGTCAACTCCGGCTCTGGAGCAGTTTATGGTGGCTATGGCGCCTCTACAAATAGAAGTATTAATCCTGGCGACGTCATATCAGGCATTTTAACAAAAAATGGCTTCATTAAATTGCCTGTAATAAATCCAGAACTAAGCGAAGAAACATTAATAGTAAACTACGGAGAAAGCGGCAGAAGAAATAGAGGACTAGGTTATACAATCGAGGTGACAATTCAATTTGTTTCCGCTGGATCGAAAAAGCAAATATGTTCATGCACTGCAGAAGGTCAAGGAGAAACTGAAGCAGATGACATCAGACAGGCGATAACTCGATGTCTATCAGGTTTATTCAATAAATAATTCTACACCTACTTTGTAAGTAAGTTGAATTCGATGCATTCAACTTTAATAGTAATTTTTTAATCTACTTCTTTTCTCCAAACGCCTTTAACCCGCATTCCAGCCACTGTTGAAACTCTCTTGGGTTGGGCGTGTATGCTTTTGTTTTAGTGAGTGCCTTTTCATCTAAACTTATGATAGCATATTGAGGCTGTGCCACCGCATTAAAGTTCTCACTCTGGAAAGTAGCCCATAGATCACCTACTGTGATGATTTGTTTTTTACCGCCTGTTTTGGTGGTAAAGGTTTGCTGCTGTGCGGCCGGTAATACTTTACGTTCGTCTACGTATAAACTCACCACCACAAAATCATTCTTCATCATGGCAAGTACAGTTGGATCGGTCCAAACATTTTCTTCCATGCGGCGGCAGTTTACACAAGCCCATCCTGTAAAATCAATCAACAAAGGTTTATTGAGTTTTTTTGCAAGCGCCAATGCTTCATTATAATCACGCAATGGTTCTAATGATTTTTCACAATTCACAGGGTGGCTGTACGCACTGTAACAAAGCGGCGGAGGAAAACCGCTGATCAATGGCAACTGTGCCCATTTTGTGTTGGTAACACCGGGAGCAATATAAATGGTGAAGGCTGCAAAAAATACAATGAAAGTCCAGCGTATTCCGCCAATCTTCACCTTTTTATCATCATGCGGGAACTTTATCAATCCCAGTAAGTACAACACAATCAAAATACCAATCACCAGCCAGATGCCCATAAACACTTCTCTTGGTAATAACTTCCATTGCATTACCAGGTCCGCATTGCTGAGAAACTTTACCGCCATGGCCAGTTCTAAAAATCCTAACACCACTTTTACCGTGTTTAACCAACCGCCGCTCTTGGGCAATGATTGCAACCAGTTTGGGAACATAGCAAATAATGCAAAGGGCAAGGCCAATCCCAATCCAAAACCGCCCATACCAAAACTCAATTGCATAGCACCGCCATCTTTAGTTAAAGCACCTGCCAGCAAAGAACCAAGTATAGGACCGGTACAGGAAAACGAAACAATGGCCAGTGTCAACGCCATAAAGAAGATACCTGCAAAACTGCCCACACTTGCTTTGGAATCTGCACCGCTGGCTAAACTCCCGGGCAGTGTGATTTCAAAATAACCAAAGAAAGAAATGGCAAACACCACAAATATGATAAAGAAGATAATGTTGAGCCAGACGTTGGTGGAAATGTTATTCAGAATTTCAGGATCAGTTTGATCCAATAAATGAAACGGCAAGCTCAGTAACACATAAATCAAAAAAATAAAGAAGCCATACAACACGGCATTACGGATGCCTTTACCCTTGCTGCCGCTGCGTTTGGTAAAGAAAGAAACGGTTAACGGTATCAACGGAAAAACACAGGGCGTAAGCAAGGCAATAAAACCTCCCACTAATCCTAATAAAAATATACCCCACAAACTTTTTCCTTCTGTACCCTCATCACCGCAATCCACCTGGGGATTGTTGATATCAATGCTTTCAATTTTAATACGTGCTTTTTGTGATACGCCTCCTTCCAGCGGCACATCAAACAAAAATTCACCGGGCAGGAATTCATCTTTGGCACCTGTGGCAAAAACTAGTTTCCCTTTCAGGCTCTCCGGCACCACGCCTGTAAACAAAAATGTTTGAGAAATATTGATGGTTCCTGCAGCTACCGCCATTTCTTTTCCTTCAAACAAAGCATCATTGATGGTTTGTACATTGCCGGCAAACTTCAATGCTGTATTGGTGAGCACGGCACTATCTGTAAATACAAACTTTACAGAATCTATCAAACCTGCTTCTTTACTGTAGAGGTATAAGTATTTACCATTGGCAACTGTTGCTTCTGCCGTAAGTTCATAGGTATTGGCGCTGATGCGTTTACTGCTCATTTTCCATTGCACCATGGAGGAATCCTGTGCCACAACCAGCAAAGAAGAAAATAAAAAACCGAGAAGCAGTAGTTGTTGTTTCATTCTGAATCGATTATCAAAAAATCCCGTTTTGAGTAACGGGATTTTAAAAGTTATAATTTAATGGAGAATTTAGCCACATCAGGCGGCAAGCATTGCTTATCATCACACACCATAAATTCAATTTCACCTGTTACAGCTGTCTTTACATTACTCTTCAGTGTAATGGTTTGTACAAATTCCACTTTGTTAGCATAATAACGGGAGCGTGCATTTACCGCTTTTTCAAACTGGTCAATGAGCTTACCTACTTCCTTTGGCTTACCATTTAAAACCACCAACGGATTGTTATTAAACTTGATGGCAGTGGGGAGTACAATAGCATCTTCGCTCTGGTTCTGGCTGTAAATATGCCAAGGAGTCTGCACGGTAGCCACCATGCGTATTTCATATTTTTTATCAGCAATTTTTTTAGCGCTGTACTCCCATTTTACTTTGCTGCCACTTTGTGCAAAAACAGCAGCAGTTATAAAATTTACCAGCAACAATACAATAATTCGCTTCATGTGTACTTTTTTTAATCAGGAAGACAAAATTGAAACCAAAGTTGCATTCCATTTGTAATCGGGATCACAAAAATAGGATGAACTGCTTTTTGTTATGGACGTACAGCTGACTTAAACAGCAACTGCCGTATTGATTAACAAAGCATTCAGAATTTTACGGCCATCGGTATTACCCAGCAGTTCAGAAGTGGCACGCTCCGGGTGGGGCATCATTCCAAACACATTGCCTTCTTTGTTGCAGATGCCGGCTATATTGCGGATAGCACCGTTAGGATTGGCAGCTGCAGTTTCATTTCCCAGCTCATCGCAATAACGGTAAATAATTTGTCCGTTTGCTTCCAATGCATCCAATGTTTTTTCATCAGCAAAATATCTTCCTTCGCCATGCGCAATGGGAATTTTTAAGGCTGTACCGCCCACACCATTGAGATAGATATTTTTACAAATGAATTTTTGATTCGCATTACGAAGCAGGGCTCCGGGCAGCAGGTGGCTTTCGCATAAAATCTGGAACCCATTGCATACGCCCAGCACTTTGCCACCACGGTTGGCAAAGGCAATCACACTCTCCATCATGGGACTGAAACGGGCAATGGCACCGCAACGCAGATAATCACCATAAGAAAAGCCGCCGGGCAATACAATACAATCTTCTGTGGTAAACATACTCAGATCTTTATCCTTGTGCCAGAGCATGATTACTTCCTGGTTCAGATCATTCTGCAGGGCATCCTGCATATCACGGTCGCAATTACTGCCGGGGAAAACTACAACACCAAATTTCATGTATTACTATTGAGGTTGATAAGAAGGGCAAAGGTAACATAAAGGGGCCGAAAAGAGACTTGCCTGTTGATTGTTTGTGATAAATCAAATACTGTGAATATCAGCTAAGGTAACTCCAGATGATCCAGCCGATAGATAGCCAGATACTGAGTTCCGGAATAGTTTTGCGGGAAGGAAAGGCATAAAAAGCGGCAGCATAAATACTGAGCGGTATGGCCGCCAGTATAAAATACCCCATGTTTCCATGATGATTGATAAACGGAATAAATAATGCCAGTAAGAGATAATACAGCAATAAACCCCAGCTTTTGCGCCCCTGAACTACCAGGCGCAAACTGTAACGGTTGCTCATAAAAAAACCAATCAATGCAGGCAGGAGCAGCAAGCCCAGCATCACCCAAAAAGACCAATGACCATAGCCTGCAGGCAAAGACAATTGATGAACAGGAACGATTTCATACACACGCTGCCACTGATCCCACACAAAGAAATACACGAATAAAAAGTAAAACGGTGTAAGCACACCAATGAGTGTAACCAACCATTCTGTTAACTGAATTGGTCTGAACAGTGCCAGGGCCGCAATGAGCAGGAAGATGAAATAAATAGAAGGAAAATAAATAAACGAAGCAATCCCAAACCCAAACCCGATATTAAATAACAATCCTTTTACGTTGCGGCTATGATACAAACTGATCATGGAGGGCAATACAGCTACCATGATGGTATTGATAATAATGCCGGGCGAAAGGGTATTCCATTCCGGCACCAGGCTGCTGAGCAGCAGGTAAGCCAACGCAATTAAAAAGTTACCCGTGGGAAAAAGCTTTTGATCATTCACAAATCCATTGAGTGTAACTGCCTGGATAAAGAGAAGTAAGTAAGCGATGATAGGGTACAATACAGGAAAATAAGACCCGGGCTGTTGCAGCCAACTCAGTATCTGCCGGTATAAAAATCCGTCTGAAACCTGTGCCACAGGAGTAACAGGCTCCATAAAAAAGGGCATTTTGAGCAGGATGCCCAGGAATAACAGTACAAAAAGATTCAGCGGATTGTTACCGGAAAAAAATCGGATCACAGCATTGGTTGTTAAACGCAAACCTTGCTAAAGAAAATCAATTCACCAAAAATAATTCCTGCGTCAGAAATCAATGCGTGCAAAACTGAAGGAATTGCGGTACACAGCCGGCGCCAGCATTTCCCTCGCTCCTACCTGTTTACCCAGCCGGATCATGAATTCATATCCTTTATCAAGACTTTTAAGTGGGGGCTCTTTATTCACTTTACCATCAGGCGAAAGCGATTGTGCATTAAGCATGGGTTGACGCCGGCTCCACTCATTGTACAGGAAAAGAAGTTCAGCACCGGAGTTCATGATCTGGTAAGAGAGCATGTTATCCGTATTATCATCATACTGTGATTTGGTAATAACATTGCTCCATTGAACATTAGCTTCTTTATCCAGCGACAGAACAATAACATTTTCAGCAAAATAGCGGATCTGCTGGTTTGGGCCCCATGAGTTCATACCCCATGGTCTGCCCCAGCCCCATGTATTCATACCGCCGCCCCAACCCCAGTTGTTCCAGGGATTCCAGCCCCAATAGTTATTCCACGGATTGCTCCACATCCATGGATTATCCCAGCGGTTTAAATTATTGTTGCGGTTATTAGTGTAAGAACTTTCACCGGTAATTAAAATACCACCGTCTTTCTTTACAATAAAATGCTTGAGGTAATAATCATTAAATGCAAGTTTTAAGGAAGCATCACCTTTAGCCATGGACCGGAAATCATCGCTGAACTCAATAATTCGTTCAATGTCGGGCCCTTCCAGATTTTTATTAATGATGGATACAAAGAGGCCTTCAATATTTCCTCTTTTGGTTTTAGAGCAAAGCGATGAAAGGATATAACGACCATTACTGTTATCTACTTTTATGCGGAGCTCATCAAGAAAGACATCTTTGAGCGTAAGCGGAAACACTTTCACCGTATCAGCATATGCCTGAAGTACGGCCAGTTTTGCCTGGCTGATGTATTCCCGCTGGCCGGGTCTTGTTACATGGCTGAAAAGAAAGTTACCTTCATTGTCAAGGTAAAAATCAGCAATGGATTCTTTATTGTTCTCGAGGCTATACGTAAAGGAAGTACGGCGGATGGGAATTAAGGTGTTACTCAGCAATAAGGTTTGCACCTGGAAATCATCCCGCACTTTTATTTTCATTTTAAAGGCCATCAGCTTCTTTTTATCATCGCTGCTGATGATGGAATACACTTTATTATCGCTGAAGCTTCCGATACGGGTGGTATCCAGTTCCAGCGGCTCTCCTATTTTTTTGCCGGCACCATCTATACGCACACCCATCAGGTAAACCACATTACGTTTTTCGTATTGGTAAAACAGAAGTGTGTTTTCAGGATTGCTGAAAAGATCAACACTGATGACACGATCCGGAATAAAATCAAGATCAATTTTATCTTTCATCTTCATCTCAGCATCATACACACAGATGTAGTGACGGGTGCGGATATTTTTGTAGATGAGATACTGATTATTGTATTTTCCCAGGATTTCAAACCGCATCTGGCGCATATCATCACGATCCGGCTCTGAATAAAAGATGCGTTGTGCTGTTATGTCCAACCCCAGTGTACATAAAATAAACAACAGGAATAAACCTTTCGCTTTCATAATCTGTAATTATTCTGTTTAAAGTTAACGAGGAAGCAAGAAATATGTTTGAAAGATGCGGTTAAAATTTAATTTACATACACAACAGCAAGAATCATGTCAAAAATCTGTATTACGGGTGGCACAGGATTGATCGGAAGGAGATTAACAAGCCTATTGTCAGCACAGGGTCATGAAGTACTTATTTTGAGCCGCAATGCCAAAGTCGGAACACAGGGTGTTTTCTTTGCAACATGGGATCCTGAGCAGGGCACCATTGATGCAGCAGCAGTAAGGGATTGTGATGCCATCATTCACCTGGCAGGCGCCGGTGTGGCTGAAAAACGCTGGACAAAAAAACGCAAAGCTGAAATTCTGAACAGCAGAACTCAGAGCAGTGCATTATTAGTACAGGCGCTGAAAGAAGATAAAGGCAAGCTGAAAGCGGTGATCAGTTCTTCGGCTATTGGTTGGTATGGAGATGACCGGGAAAACGCAAAGCCTTTTACAGAAACTGATCCACCGCACAATGATTTTTTGGGACAAACCTGTTTACAATGGGAGCAAAGTATTGAGCCCGTTGAACAATCAGGCATACGACTGGTGAAATTGCGGACAGGAATTGTGCTGAGTAATGATGGTGGTGCTTTGAAAGAATTTAAAAAACCGTTACAATTTGGACTTGCTACAATACTTGGAAGTGGCAAGCAAATTATAAGCTGGATTCATATTGATGATTTGTGCCGTATGTTTCTTTATGCGTTGCAGAACGAACACCTTCATGGCAGTTATAATGCTGCTGCGCCCAGACCGGTAAGCAACAAAGAGCTAACCTTGAAACTGGCCAAAAAAATGCGGGGCAATGCGTTTATTACAGCACCGGCTCCTTCATTTGTGTTGAAGTTAATACTGGGAGAAATGAGTGTTGAAGTTTTGAAAAGCACCACCGTAAGTGCTGAAAAGATACAACAGTCGGGTTTTCAGTTTTTGTATCCTTCGATTGATGCAGCACTCAATGAATTAATTACATCTTGATTTCTTTACCATCTGCATCTTTCATCACCGGCTTTTTTTGTTTGGGAATGATGAGTTGTGGGCTGAGCTCCGGCAATTTTTCTTTTGTTTCTTTATTATTAAAAAAGTTGGCTTCTACAAAATACCATTTCTTCCCATCCCGGGAAAGACCGATGAGCGTGCTTTCTGTTTCAATACTTCCCATCATTGCTTCTACGGCCATAGTTTGCGGAATGGTACATTGCAAAACGCCTTTGTGCTTTACTACTTCAGATGGGTTACCAATGATGATGGATTTTACTTTGATGTTGAATTGCTTCCGGTATTTATCTGCACTGTCTGCCGCTGCTTTAATGCTCTGTTTATTTTGCGGATCACTTACCAGTTCCGGCCAACTGTAAGAAGCGTAGGTTTCCAAATCCATTGCAGCTAATGCTTTGGCCATTTTCAACGCTTCGGTTTTGATAACCGTTTGCTGATTTTGAGCTGATGCAAAACCATACAAAGTCATCATCATTGTTATAATAAAAATCTGTTTCATGTTACAAATCTCTTTTCTTGTAGATAAAGAAAACAAGCCCCCAAAAAACAATTAAATAGGCAATAGTGATAAATACCTGTTGATTGATAAGACTGAGCGAATGGTCATAAACTTTTGGATCCAGCCGGCCAAGAAAAGCAGGTATAGGTGTTAACAGATCTGATGCCTCTGTAGGCAAAAACCGACCGGCATCCTGATGCACATATCTATTTAACAACTGTGCTGAAATATTTTCAACAGGAATTTTATAAAAAATAAATATACCCAATGCAATGAATGCTCTTTTAATAAGGAGCCCCAGCAGGAATGCAAATGATAGTTGAGCAAATGTTTGCAGACTGAACAAAGCCGTATAATGAGCCAGTTGAAATTTATTCTTTACATCAGCCCCTGTTATGCTGAAGCCGATTGATAATGTAACAATCAGATAAAGCAGAATAACGATCATCGAAACGATTACAACATTTAAAAACTTGGCTATTAAAAACTGGTTTCTGCTCCAACCATCAATTACATTCTGGCGGTTCGTTTTGTATGTATATTCATTGGTGATAAGCATGATCACCAGGATGGCCGGTATTGTAATAAACATCGAAGAAGAAAATGCTGTAGTTCTGAATACTTCCGGAAACTCAAACGGATTTCCAATAAGCATTTTCAGCATTTGTGCTGCAGTTTTAGAATTAGCCGTATTTTCTTTATAAATGAAATAAAACATCCCGTTTATACTGGGGTACGACAAAACAGTAATCCCCATGATCCACCAAAAGCCGGGATAGTTTTTTATTTTAAGCCATTCTGTACGTAATAAGTTGAGCATATGATAAAAATGAAGAATGATTAATTGAAGGATTAAATCAGTTATTGGTAAGCTCAAAGAATTTTTCCTCCAGCCTTTTGCGTTTAATTATCAAATGACTGAGTGTAATTCCTTTCCCGAAACAATAACTATTGATTTCATCAGGTTTTGCGGTGCCTTTTGGCAAATAGACCTGCACAAACTGTTCTGAGGCAGTAACCGTATGCACACCACTATAATCTTTAACAGCCTCTTTCAACTGTTGAATATCGGCAGCACTCATTTCCACCACATCTTCATCCACCAAAACATCATGTACACTGCCGGAAGTAATCAAGGTTCCTGTTTTAAGAATGGCTACATGCGTACATACTTTCTCCACTTCATCCAGCAGGTGGCTAGCCATGATAATCGTATGTCCTTTCTTACTCAATTCAATGATCAACTCTCTTATCTCCATGATGCCAACAGGATCCAATCCATTTGTTGGTTCATCCAGCACCAGTATTTTGGGATCGCCCAGCAACGCTGCAGCAATGGCCAGGCGCTGTTTCATACCTAAGCTATAGGAACTGAAACGGCTGTTACGACGTTCATACAATTTTACTTTCTGCAAAACAGCATCCATACCCGCTGCATCACCACGACCGCTGATGCTGTTGGTGATTTTTAAGTTATTAACTGCAGATAGATAGTGATAAAAGTTCGGCGTTTCCAGCAGGGAGCCGATATGTTTCCGTAAATCAGGCGAGGCAGGTTTGCCAAACCATGAATAAGCACCACTGTCTGCATTCAATACATCGAGAATTATACTCAGCAAAGTTGTTTTGCCACTACCGTTGGGGCCAAGGATTCCAAATACAGCTCCTTCCGGCACTTCAAAGGAAACGCCTTTCAATGCCTGGATACGTCCGTATGATTTTTTTAAATCTGATATGGTTAAGATGCTCATATAACTGGTTTAAAAAACCTCACAGACTTTTCAGTAAGTACTGATAAACTCTGTGAGGTTGATAGACAATTTCAAAATGAAGATATTAAGAATTGCTGACAAACTCACTAATCTTCATTAATGGTATAGAAAGGATGATAAATACTTGTAAAATCTCCAAGAACGGCAAAGCCCTTCTCATCAAACCGGAGTTTGTGGAGTTTTAAATCATGTATATCACTTGCCAATACTTTGCGATGATGCGGATTTAAAGTGCCACCTGTTTCACCCGGAGCTTTGGTTGCATCATATTGAAAATGCGGGTCGCAGATAGTACCACGTGGATACATAATACCGGGCATTTCCACTCCACGAATATCCAGTTCTTCCGGATGCTCCAGTCCCAGCGTATGACCATATTCATGCGCTGCAGTTGTGGATGTTTGTAACAGATTATCCAGTTTGAAATAGCCGGTGTTACTGCCTAAACCATCTACAAAAGAAATATGTGTGGGTGATGTGGCTTCTATTCTGAAATAATTGTTGGAGGGATCTGTATTATACCATACTTCATCAGGTGAAATTTCTTTTTTGCAAAAGCCTTCTATTTGAAAACGAACCAACCACTCTTTTTTATTGATGCTGATGCTTGCCTGTGGCTCATTCCAGTGCTGCTGAATGTCAGTTGCAATTTGTTGCGCCAACGCATCTGTTGCTTCATTACCGTAAAAGAAAAATACAGAACGGATGAGAAGGATTTGTTGTTGATGAAGAAGTTGAACGGTGCCCATTGCTCAAATTATTTCCAGTAATCATACTGCATATACCTTGCCGTTTCATCTGCCGTTTCTTTACCCAGCAGTTTACCTACCACATGCAGGCTCATATCAATACCCGCAGAAATACCTGCTGATGTAATAATCGTTTCTTCATCCACAAACCGGGTGTTTTCTTTCACTATAATGTTTTCAGAGATATTTCGCAAAGCATCAATGGTTTTGAAATGCGTAGTAGCGGCTTTGCCTTCCAGCAATCCGGCTTTGGCTAAAATGAGTGAACCGGTACAAACGCTTAACGTTAATTTCGCTTGTGCACTTTGTTCTTTTACCCAGTTGAGTACAATTGGATTGTTCATTTCTCTACGACTGCCAAACGGCGTACCATCCGTATGAATACCCCCGCCGCCCGGAATCACAATGATATCGGCCTTGGGTGCTTTTTCCAACGTATAAGTAGGTTTTACAGTAAGATGATTCCTGGCATTGATGGTATCAAATTGAGCCACTGTAAATACTTCAAAAGGTGGAACATTCATAGTTCGCAATCCTGCAACAGAAAACACTTCAAACGGCCCTGCAAAGTCTAATACTTCAACTTCATTGAAAATAAAAATGGCGACACGGTAAGTCATGAGGTAAGAAATTTCACACAAAGAAACGAAGGATACAAAGTTCACAACGAATTTATTTGCGCCTTCTTTTCCTTGCGGCTTTGCGTGCAACTGTTTTTAATTCCTCACCGGCTTACCACCCTTCAACAAACTCTGAATTCGTTCCAAAGTTTTCTTTTCACCACATAAACTCAGGAATGCTTCACGCTCCAAATCCAATAAGTATTGTTCGGAAACCAAGGTAGGTTCACTCAAATCACCACCACACATTACATAAGCCAGTTTTTTTGCAACAGTAGCATCATGCGGTGTAGCATAACCTGCTGTTTGCATACCATTAATACCTGCCAGCAAGGCGCCCAATGCAGAACGGCCCAGCACTTTAATATCGGTTCGTTGTACCGGTGTTACATAACCGCTGTCAAACAATTCAATCACACTGCGTTTGGCTTCTGAAATTCTTCTGCTCTGATTCATCACTACCTCATCCAGTCCTTTACGGAATACACCAATCTGAAAACCTTCCTGTGCTGATGTAGCTACTTTTGCTGTTGCAATATTTAAGAAGCGATTTTTGAGTGTAATGGTTTCAGGCTCATCTTCATGCATTTCATCAGCAGCACGCAATACAAATTCTTTGGTACCACCACCCCCCGGAATTAAACCAACACCCAGTTCCACCAAGCCTATATAGGTTTCTGCAGCAGGCATACATTTATCAGCATGCAGATTAATTTCACAACCACCACCCAACGTTAAACCATGCGGTGCAACAACAACAGGAACTGATGAATACCGCAAACGCATCGTTGAATTCTGGAACATGCGAATGGCCATATCCAGTTCGTCGTACTCCTGCTCAACAGCGAACATGAAAATCATTCCCACATTTGCACCTGCGCTGAACTGTGCACCATCATTCGCTACCACAAGACCTTTATACTTTTCTTCAGCAAGAGCAACAGATTTATTTAATCCTTCCAGTACTTCTGCACCAATGCTGTTCATCTTGGTATTCCATTCAAGCCCGATGACATCATCACCCAAATGATACGTTCGGCATGCCGCATTTTTCCAGATGGTTTGGTTTTCAAAATTCTTCATCACAATGAAAGCACTTTCATCACCCACTGTTGAAATATAAGTTCCCGTAGCAGGTGAATAGCACAAACGCTTGCCATTTTCTACTTTGTAAAACGATGTATTGCCTTTGGCGAGCATTTCATCAATCCATGGCGCAACTGTATAACCTTCGGCTTTGAGCGCTTCAGTTTGTTTGGCCACACCCAGCACATCCCATGTTTCAAAAGCACCAATTTCCCAACCATAGCCCGCCATCATTGCATCATCTACACGGTACAGTTCATCACTGATTTCAGGAATGCGGTGAGAGATATAAGAGAACAATGCGTAATGAAATATTTTGTAAAATTCTGCAGCCTTATCACTGCCGCTGCAAAGCATTTTGATGCGTGTTTTTAAATCATCAATGGGCTTGGCTGCATCTACACTTGCAAACTTTGGTTTCACACGAGCGCCATATTCCATGGTTTGCAGGTTTAATGTGAGAATTTCTTTTTCTCCGCCTGCACCTTTCGTTTTCTTAAAGAATCCCTGTCCTGTTTTATCGCCCAGCCAGTTGTTATCAATCATCTTTTGCAACCAGGCCGGAATGGTAAAGAGATGTTTGGCTTCATCATCGGGACAATTATCTGCCACCCCTTTTGCCACTTTCACTAATGTATCCAAACCAACTACATCACCTGTACGGAAGGTGGCAGATTTAGGACGACCAATGATGGGACCAGTTAATGCATCTACTTCATCTACCGTCAACTTCATTTTTTCCATGGTGTTCATAATGGCCATCATACCAAACACACCGATGCGGTTGGCAATGAAAGCAGGTGTGTCTTTACACAATACTGTAGTCTTACCCAAGATCAAATCACCATAGTTCATCAGGAAATCAACGATTGCAGGATCCGTATATTTTGTGGGAATGATTTCAAGCAAACGCAAATAACGTGGCGGATTAAAGAAGTGTGTACCGCAAAAATGTTTTTTGAAATCATCACTTCTTCCTTCAGCCATCATGCTGATGGGAATACCGGATGTATTGGAGGTAATGAGTGTACCGGGCTTACGATATTTTTCAACCTGCTCAAAAATCTGTTGTTTAATATCGAGGCGTTCTACCACCACTTCAATGATCCAATCACAGCCAGCAATATCTTTCATATGATCGGTGAAGTTGCCGGTAGTAATTTTCTTCACCACATCTTTGGTATAAACAGGTGATGGATTGGATTTGATAGCAGCAGCCAACGCATCATTCACCAACTTGTTTCGTTCCGCAGGTTTGGTGCTTTCTTCCATTCCTTTTGGTATCATATCCAGCAAAATAGTTTGAACACCTACTCCTGCAAAATGACAGGCAATTCTGGAACCCATAACACCACTACCGAGGACAGCAACTTTTTTAATTACTCTTTTCATATAGCTTGTATTTATACCTCTTCAGGGGATGGAGGCAAATTAGTTAGTTATGCAACTATTTTAAATCGAAGATAGGATAAAATTGATTTTACCAAAAACGGTTTCGAAAAAGTTTCCTGTTAAAAAAACATGAAGATGATAAAATGATTAAACCCCGGGGAAATGCCGGGGTCTATGAAGTATATAATCCTTAACCTTAAAAATTACAGTTATGAAAACAATTACTTTCAACAAAACAGCTCAAATGCTATTTTCTATCGGAGTTGCGCTTGCCTTTCATGCAATCGTATGGGCAATTAATATCATCGTTTACAACTCCTGAGTTATGAAAATTAAAAAGCAGATTAATTCACCGGGGCCCCGGAATTAATATTGCTGTCAGGATTTACAAAATGCAACTTACCATCCTTATCCTCTGCCATTAATATCATACCGTTGCTTTCAATGCCACGCATTTTACGTGGAGCCAGGTTGGCAACAACTACCACCTGTTTTCCAATGATATCTTCAGGTTTGAAATGAAGTGCTATGCCGCTTACAATGGTTCTTGTTTCAAACCCCAGGTCTACTGATAATTTCAACAGCTTATCTGCTTTCTCAACTTTCTCCGCAGTAACTATAGTACCAACACGCAAATCAATCTTTGCAAAATCATCGAATTGAATGGTAGGTTTAAGGTCTAAGGTTGAAGGTGCAGGGTTTTTGCTTTCCACCTTTTGCCCTTCACCTTCTGCCTTTTTCAATCCTGCTTTTAATTTCTCAACCTGGAATTTTATTTCATCATCTTCAATTTTCCTGAACAGCAATTCCGGTGCACGTAAGGCATAACCCACACTCAGCAATTTGAGTTTGCCTGCATTTTCCCAATCCAGCATTTTCTCAACCACTTTCATCATATAAATCATCTTCTTCGCTGTAAATGGAAGGAATGGATTAATAAGAATCGCAAGATTGGCGCTCAGTTGTAAACAAAGATGTAAACAATTATCAATTTCCTTTTGAGCTTCTGTGGACTGTGGTCCGTCGTCTGTGGTCTTCTTCGCTTTTATCCATGGCTCTTTTTTTTGCATGTATTGATTTCCCTTTCGGCTCAGGTCAATCACCTCAAACAATGCTTCACGAAATTTAAAATCCTCTAAAAGATTTTCAATTTTCGATTTTGCATTTCCGATTTCTTTCATCAACTCTTTATCTGTATCATCCAGCAGCTCTTCATGCAGCTTCGGCACTTTACCGCCGCAGAGCTTATGCATGAGCACCCATGTACGGTTGATGAAGTTTCCAAAGATGCTCACCAGTTCACTGTTCACTGCGTCCTGGAAACCCTTCCACATAAACTCACTGTCTTTTGTTTCAGGAGCAATTTGTGTGAGATAATATCGAAGCATATCTACGCATTGCTCACCGCCATTTTCTTTCTTCACAAAATCATTGATATAATCACGCATGTCCAGCTTCCAGTTACGACTGGTACTCATTTTATCACCTTCCAGGTTCAAAAATTCATTGGAGGGAACATTGCTCGGCAAAATATTACCATGCAATTTCAACATGATGGGAAAAATGATGGCATGAAAAACAATATTGTCCTTGCCAATGAAATGCACCAGCTTGGTATCAGCATCATACCAATACGGTTTCCAGTCTTTATCATTATCAATAGCCCATTGTTTGGTAGCACTGATGTAACCGATAGGCGCATCAAACCACACATACAGCATTTTTCCATCAGCACCTGCTACGGGAACCTTGATTCCCCAATCCAAATCTCTTGTAACAGCACGGGATTGCAGGCCTCCTTCAATCCAGCTCTTGCACTGGCCCACCACGTTTGCACGCCAGTCATCTTTATGTTCTTTCAAAATCCATTCACGCAAAAACGCTTCATGTTTCCCCAATGGCAAATACCAATGCGAAGTTTTTTTCTTAACAGGTGCACTGCCGCTCAACGTACTCACCGGATTAATCAATTCGTCAGGGCTTAAAGTCCTTCCGCAATTTTCACATTGGTCACCAAAAGCACGGTCGCTGCCACAATTGGGACAGGTACCTTTAATATAACGGTCAGCCAGGAACGATTTTGCTTCTTCGTCATAAAACTGTTCCGTTTCTTTCACTTCCAGTTCACCAAGGTCATTTAAGTAGGTAAAAAACTCCTGCGCCGTTTCATGATGAATGGGCTCACTCGTGCGATGATAGATATCAAAGCTCATTCCCAGGTCTTCAAAATCCTGTTTCATCGCTTCATGATACTTATCAATAATAGCCCGTGGTGTTGTACCTTCTTTAGCTGCCTGTATGGGAATAGCTGTGCCATGTTCATCACTGCCGCACACAAACACTACATCACGCTTTTGTGCACGCAGGTAACGTGTATAAATATCTGCAGGAATATAAGCACCCGCCAAATGCCCCACATGCTTTAAACCATTGGCATAAGGAAGCGCACTTGTAATTAAATATCTTTTAGGTTGAGTCATTGTACCCCTAATCCACCAAAGGGCGGAGAATTTTGTGAACGAAACTTTTACTCCCCTTCTGGGGATGGGGGACAAAATTAACCGAAACGGGCCCATCGCCCAAACCCAATAAAAAACCCTCCTGCCGGAGGGTTTAGAAGTAACATAGCGTTTATTTCTTCTTCTTTTGCTCAAACATCCATTTCAGATAATCAGGTTCAGCAAATGCATTATCCCAGCTGTTATGATTCACACCCGGGTATTCTGAATATTTTACACGCATTTTAAGTTGTTGCAGCCGTTGCACCATTTGTTGCGAAAGCTTTACATCCACCACAGCATCAGCTGCCCCATGAAATACCCAAAAAGGCACTTTTTTAACCCGTGCATCGTAGAGGTTTGTATTGCCGCCTCCGCATATTGGCAAAGCTGAAGCATAAAGTTTAGGATAACGGTACACTGATTCAAATGTACCCATACCACCCATTGATAATCCGGTAATATAAACACGCTTCGCATCAACAGCACCATCACTAATCATTTGCTGCACCAGTGCATTAGCAGCAGCCAGTGGCCAGTTTGCAGGTGCTGTATAATCAAATTCAAATTGATAGGGTTGTTTGGAGCGATCCATTTTAACTGCCGCCCAAAACTCATTCTCCGGACATTGTGGGAAAAGTACAATGGCAGGAAAATTTTTCCGGTTGGCAGCATCCAAAAAAAGTTTGGCTCCATGTGTTAACTGCTTTTCATTATCACTGCCTCTTTCCCCTGCACCATGTAAAAACAACACGCAGGGATATTTTTGAGCAGGGTTATAATTTTCAGGATAGAGAACCCGATAACGAAGTACAGAACTCCCGTAAGCAAATTCTTTGTTCTCATAAAGGGATAAATCCTGTGCATAAATGAAACCCGGAATGAATACCCATAAAAAAAGTAAGTAGTAGCGCATGGTTCTTGTTTATTCAAATTTAATTTTTTCAGGCATTTATCAGAATCAACAATTAAAAACTTTTTAAAAAAACCATCGCCACTATCAACGTGCAGAGCGAATGCGGCTCAGTGTTTCCAATGTAACGCCTAAAAAGGAAGCGATATAAGAAAGCGGCACCCGTTTAATGATATCCGGATTCTGCAGCAGCAGTTTTTCATAACGCTGCTGCGCTGTTTCAAACTGAATGGCATCCATACGTATCTGAGAAAGAATCAATGAACGGGTGAGCATTTTCCGGAACAAAGTTTCGATGTCATGATGCTGTGCAGCTAACTGCATTAAATCATTATGGTGAATACCATAAACAAGCGATGGTTCCAGTGTTTGAATGATGAGATAGCTGGGCGTACGTTGAAAAAAACTGGTGATGGAAAAGAAAAACTGTTCATCCAGCGCAATCCATTCAGTGATCTCCTTACCGTTTTTGTAATAATAAATACGTGCTATTCCTTTTTCAACAAAATAAAGATAGTCGCTCACTTCTTTTTCACGCAACAGTAAAAAGTCTTTGGGCAGTTCCCACTCTTTCCATGCAGTAAGAAAAACAGCTTCACATTGCGGTGAAATGGTGGCCATTTGCCGGATTGCATTTACAAGTGAAGAATGGTTCATTGCTAATAAGCTGTAATTTACAGCGCAGAAAATTGGCAGCAGAACCTTTTGTAACTTTTCTGCCAAATCATCGTCACTGAACAGCGTATTATGAACCGTAAAGATTTTTTATCATCTGTAAGTATGGCCGGCCTGGCGCTGCCGCTGGCTCATAGCGATACGGAAGAGCCGGATACAGCACCCATGCTTCCCGCCTATTTAAAACCCGGCGATACCATTGCCATTACTTCACCGGCAGGTTATTCCAGCTTCAAAGAAATTGAGCCGTCCATTCAACAAATCAAAAGCTGGGGGTTTGATGTAAAAATTGGTGCAACCATCGGCAAACGCCACTTTACATTTGGCGGTACAGATGAAGAACGGCTGAATGATTTTCAACAGCTGCTGGACGACAGATCCGTAAAAGCGATTCTTTGTGCAAGGGGTGGCTATGGTTTTGTACGCATTATTGACAAACTCAACTTTACAAAATTCAAAACCAATCCCAAATGGTTGATTGGCTTTAGTGACATCACTGTTCTGCATTCGCACCTCAACCGAAATTTAGGCATCGCATCCATTCATTCTAAAATGTGCAACAGTTTCCCGGAAGATTGGAGCAAAGCTGAACAGATACAGATAGAAACCATTCTTTCATTGCGTGATGCATTAAATGGTGTAAAGATGAATTATACCGCACCCGGCAACACCAATAACAGAATCGGCACAGCAACAGGTGTTTTGGTTGGCGGCAATTTAAAGACCATTGAATCACTTACAGGAAGCAAGAGTGATATTCGCACCGCAGGAAAAATTTTGTTTGTAGAAGATACCGGAGAATACCTCTACAGTATTGACCGTATGTTCTGGAATTTAAAACGCAGCGGCAAACTGGATCACCTGGCGGGATTGATTGTGGGCGGATTCAAACTTAAAAAAGATGAAGGTGAAAATGATACGGTATTTGGAAAAACGGTCGAAGAAATTGTATTGGAAAAAGTAAAAGAATATAAGTATCCTGTGTGTTTTGATTTTCCTGTGGGGCATCAAAAAAATAATTATGCGTTGAAATGTGGCGTGAAGCATAAATTGCAGGTAACAGCAATAGAAACTATTTTAACTGAAAGCCGATGAAGATTCCCCCTTACCTGCAACAAGGCGATACCATTGCCATTACCTGCCCTGCAGGTTATATGCCTTTAGAAAAGGCACAAACCTGTATTCACACATTACAACAATGGGGTTATGAAGTATTGGTGGGGAAAACGCTGGGTAGCAAATCCAAAAATTATTTCAGTGGAACAGATGAGGAGCGGCTGAATGAATTCCAGGCCATGCTGGATGCACCCGAAGTAAAAGCCATACTCTGCGGACGTGGTGGATACGGTGTTAGCCGCATTATTGAACAATTTGACTTTGCACGGTTCAGGAAAAATCCGAAATGGATCATTGGCTTTAGTGATATTACAGTGTTACATGCACATATCAACCGTAATTACAAAATAGCTACACTGCATGCTCCGATGGCAGCCGCTTTTAATGACGGAGGTTACAAAAACAAATATATACTATCGCTCAAACAGGCGCTGGAAGGAACACCCGCCAGTTATCAATGCAAGACGCATATACTTAACAGAACCGGAATTACAACCGGTGAACTGGTAGGTGGTAATCTTGCTTTGCTGGCCCATCTTACGGGCTCTTCATCTGATATGCTGACTAAAAACAAAATTCTCTTTTTAGAAGATGTAGGGGAGCAGCATTATAATGTAGACCGTATGATGATACAGTTAAAACGCAGCGGCAAACTGGAACAGCTTGCCGGGCTCATCATTGGTGGTTTTACCGAGATGCAGGATACACAAAGGCCTTTTGGCAAAAAAGTGTACCAGATCATTCATGAGCATATTGCTGCATATAAATATCCCGTTTGCTTTGGTTTTCCGGTAAGTCATGCTAAAGAAAACCTGGCTTTAAAATGTGGAAGCCTTTATACACTTAACATAAACGCTCACAACGTACAGCTATACGAACCCTGATATTACTGCTTAATTTTATTGATTTGTGACGCCAGTCAATGCATAGTGTGACAATAATCACACCGTTTCCGTAGTTGAGTCATTTCCTGCCAGTTGATGCTGAACAACTTTTGTGAAGTCATTTTTCACAGCTTAAATAAAAGTTTATGAGCATCAAATTCATCATCCGTCCGCTACTGGTAATTCTGATTTTCTCTTTTCAATACCTGCAGGCGCAAACCTACACTGCCAAAACCTATAAACTTTCTATAAAGGGAACTTCCACCATGCATGATTGGAGTTCTACTGCAACCAATGTTACGGTACAGGGAGATTTTGTAATTAATAACGGCATCATAGAAAAAGTTACCGGCGGCAATGTAAACGTGGTTACCACCTCCATCAAAAGCGATAAAAACTCCGGCTTAATGGATAGCCGCACACATGAAGCTTTAAAGGCAGAAAAGAACCCCAATATCACTTATGCTGTAACCAAAGTAACGGGTGTACCCGCAAGTGGTGGTGAAGCAAGTGTAACTGTAAGCGGCAATCTCAACATCGGTGGCAGTTCAAAACCTACTGATCTTATTTTAAAAATGAAAGTATTACCCAATGGTGATATTGAAATTAAAGGAACCAAAAAAATCCTCATGAGCAACCATGGTATTAAACCTCCTTCTTTTATGCTGGGTGCATTAAAAGTGGGAGATGAAGTTACCCTTGATATCTATGTAGTTCTTCATAAAAAATAAAAGCAAACTATTTAACAATTAAAACAAAAGTATATGAAACGTCCATCATTTAAAACAGTACTCGCCGTCTTTATTCTAACTGCAATGGCTGTATCTGTTTCCGCACAGAAGATTCAATACTCACGTTATTATGATAAAAGAGGTATTAACGTATTTGAACCTTCCAAAAAAGACACCGTAGCTTACGAAGGATTTAAAATCCGGATCGGTGGTTCTTTTACACAAGACTATCAATCCATTAAAAGTACCAATAAGGCCAATTATGTGGTAACCAGTCCCACCAATGCTACAAACAGAAACCTTTTGGTTGGTTTGGTTAAGAATACAAACGGTACTTATCAAAACAACGACAGTTTGAACTCCCGTATGAATGGTTTTAACCTGGCAATGGCCAACCTGAACTTTGACATTCAGATTGATGATGGTATTCGTGTATTTCTTGAAAACTACATGAGTGCCCGTCGCCACAATGAGTTTTGGGTAAAAGGTGGTTATATTCAGATTGACAAACTGCCTATGTTTGGCAACCCTGAATGGTTTACCAAGTACCTGCGTGTAAAAATCGGTCACTTCCAACCTAACTATGGCGATTTCCAATTCCGCCGCAGTGATGGTGGTAATACCATCTTCAACCCCTTTGCTGAAAACCTGTTGCTGGATGCCTTTACAACTGAAATTGGTGGTGAGGTATATTTATTCCCAACAGCTGATGTTATGTTAATGGCCGGTATGACTTCCGGTTTCATTAACGGTAATATTCAACCTACAGCAGAATCAGTAAACGCTAACGGCGTAGTAAGAACCAAACGTTCTCCATCTATCTTTGGTAAAGTTGCATATGACAAACAAATTCAAACTGATCTCCGTTTCCGTTTATCTGCATCTGTTTATAACAACTCTAATAGTGTTCGTAATACACTGTTTGCCGGCGACCGTACAGGTTCTCACTACTTTGCCGTAATGGACCCTGCACAAATTAACGGCACTGCAACTACTATCACTGCCAACTTTACTTCCGGTCGTTTAGATCCGGGTGTTGCTAACAGAGTAACAGCAGTAAACGTTAGTCCCTTCCTGAAATATAAAGGTTTGGAACTGCAGGGTGGCTATGATATGATTAAAGGTTCTGTATTTGGTGATGTAGTTAATAACAAATGGGTTAAACGTGACTGGAATCAGGCTTATGGTGAAGTAGTATATCGTTTCCTCAAAAATGAACAGCTTTACCTTGGTGCTCGTTACGTAACTGCAACCGGCGAACCCAGTGGTTTAAGATATGGTACTAATGACGGAAGCCAGAACGGACAACAAGCCAAAGTAAATGTAAACCGCTTTGCTTTTGCTGCCGGTTACTTCCCCACACGCAACATGTTGCTGAAAGTAGAAATGGTAAATCAAAAGTATAATGATTTCCCCTGGGCTGACTATCGTTACAATGCCAAGTTCAACGGATTTATGATTGAAGCAGTAATTGGTTTCTGATTTCATATACCTGTTTACTATACAAAGCCCTGTCATCACATGCACAGGGCTTTGTTTTAACAGAAATCTTTGTACATGAAATGGATCTGCATCATACTGATACTTTTTGCCGCCGGTGATACATCTTTTAAAGTAGCATACAAGATTGATGCAAAAAGCCGTTTGTACCTAAACGGCAAGACAAACATTAATAACTATGAATGCTACTGTAACGATGATTTTCCGGTAGCTACCATCAGCGGCACACAACAGGAAAACGGACGTATTGATTTTTCCAATGCTATGCTGCAGGTTAAAACTTCTTTACTCAGCTGCAAGAACAAGTTAATGAACAGGGATATGCATAAAGCCCTGAAGGCAGAGGAACATCCGTATATCATTATTCAACTGCACGATGCAGCGCTTCTTAACAACACCTCCCGCCTTCATTTCAATACATGGTACCCTTTTACAGCAAATGTAACACTGAGCATTGCCGGTGTGAGCAAAAAAAATCAGTTACAGGTACAGGTAAACAAGCTTAGTAACCATCTCTTTCAACTCAAGGCCAGTAAAGATTTACTCATGAGCGACTTTCATGTAAAACCCCGTACTCCTTTTAATATGATTAAGATTGAAGATAAAGTCACCATCAATTTTGATATGATGATTGTGGTGAATGAAGTAAATTAATGATTGAGTAAACTATCCAGTTTTTGCTGATACAACTCAAACGTACTTAAATCATTGTGGCTCCCTTTTTCGACAGTGATAAATTCATCCCCGGTTTTTAAAAAAGGTTTCAATTGCTCCGCATTACTGTAAGGAATCACTCCGTCTTCTGTACCATGAAAGATGGTAACAGGTATGCGTACAAACGGAAGGTACTCATGTACTGAAAATTTATATTGCAGCATGGAAGCAGTGGGATACACCGGTAAAAAAGCGGAAGCCAGTGAAGGCAAACTGTAATAAGGTGTTTCCAGGATCAACCGTTTGCCTCCTGCATGGCTGGCCAGTTCCGTAGCCACACCCGTGCCTAATGACTTACCATAAAAAATGATACTATCGCTGCTGAATTGCTTCTCCGCCATTTTATATAACAACAAAGCATCGCTGTAAAACCGCTGCTCTGTAGGTTCGCCTGTAGATTTTCCGTACCCGGGGTAATCCATCATCCATACTTCATACCCATGCCGGGTAAAGGCGGGAACAAACTTTGCATAATGATTGATGTTTTCCCTGTTACCATGAAAATAAAGTACCACACCACGGCTGTGCAGTGTGTCTTGCGGGTAAAATTCCACTATGCTCAGTTTTTCCTGTTCGTTCAACCGTATTAAAAGATCACGGTGCGGTTGTCTAAAATCAAACCTGTAATCCGGGGGAAGCTGTTTGGATTGGAACAAGAGTTTATCCTGAAAAGTCCAGAGTAAAATTCCGATGAGGGCATATAAAAAAAGCATCACCTTGGCAGCATTCCAGATTGCTTTGGTCACAGGTTTCCGGCGGCTCATATTTTTAAAATATCTCGGATGAAATTGTGGTATTCAGGAAACGCAGGCAGATTGTTATGCCCGCCTCCGGCAATCCGTATCAAAGTTATGCGTCGTGGATTAACCTGCTGCAAACGTTCACTTTGCCTTAGCGGAATTAACCAATCTTTTGTCCCATGTATGATGTAAGTATGACATTTCACATTTTCAATCCAGCGATCTGTTCTTAAATGATACCGGAGTACCCACTTCATAGGCAGAAACGGAAGAAAACGTTCCGCTGCTTTTTTAAAACTGAAATAAGGTGCATCCAAAATTAAATAGCGTGGATGATTATCGCTGGCCAGTTTGGTAGCAAAACCGCTGCCCATGCTTCGGCCGTAAACGATGATATGATCTTCCGGAAACTTAACCAGCATTTCATCGTATACAAACTGCATATCGTTGAGCATAGCTTTTTCACTTCGTTTACCGATGCTTTTACCAAAACCACGATAATCAACCAATAGCACATCATAGCCAAACCGGTAAAAATCTTTAGCATACTTACCCCAGCCTTTAATACTCCGGGTATTGCCATGAAAATAAATAATCAACCCATGTGGTTTCTTTACATAAAAATGAATGCCACTGATTTTAACACCCGGCTCAGGTTCAAAACTCACTTCCTTAAACGGCGCATCATATTTAAATTCAAAATCCTGCCTGAGTTTTTCCGGCTTGAAAATAAAACGCTCCTGTACCAGGTAAGCTATCAACATTACCAGCAGGTAAGCAAGAATGATATAGATGAGCGTGGGAGACAAAATAAGGCAGTTTGTTATTTGTGGTTTATTGTTTTTGGTTGAATGAAGACGGGAGAATGATTAAATGTAAGAGAAAAATTGAAGAAATCAACTCTCCGAGTGCTACCTCACTTTTGAATAGACATACTATATGGGCATTCAATTCTCTAGCTCAATAACTTGTTCTAATATGCCAAATAAATACTTCTGAAGTTTTATAATGCCATCCCTATTGTTGTAATAAAACCTGAAGCTTTCAATTGTGTTTATAGTAGAATAAATCTCTTCTACCTTCCCGGAGGAATCATACTTAACAATATAATTATATGGTAATTGAGAGCAAAGAAAACAAGATGAATAGGAATAGTTTATTACACGACCTAAGCTATCATAGCTATATTTATATTCCCAGTTTTTCTTGTAATCCTTTTCTACATCCGGTTGCGCCCAGATAGAAATGATTTCATCTTTATATCGCTTGTCAATAAATCTATCAGGTATATAATAAGGTGAAAAAAAGTTTGCCTTGAAAAAATAAATGTCAATTTTACCGGTTACCTCTATCGTATCTCTAATTTCTTTGTAACGTTTCCCATTAACAAAACTTTTTTTAATGAAAACTCTCTTTATAGCATTTTGCCCGCTCGCAAATTGAAAAATGAAGAATAAAAATATTACCAAATTTACTTTCATCAACAATTCTGATTTTTGTCGATCATTCCTCATCCGGAGGGTAAATACGTTTTAACTTGAGGGAGCTGATGGGGGCTACAATCAACGGGAATTTCTCCACCGCCACATTACTCATATCCAGCCCAAAACCCTTTTCTTCGCTCAATGCTGCTTTTTTGATGGCAAAATAAATACGCATCACCACTCTTTCGAAGAAAGGCAGTTCATTATCCTGGCTCAGGAATTTTTCCAATACCACAAACTGAAAATCGCCCACAACATTATTGCGTTGTAAACTTTCATAACGGCTGGTGATGTTCACTTCTTTATTCGCCACCATATCTTCCACTACTTTGCGGAACATGAGATTGATACGGGGCTGCATACGAAAACCTAAGCGGAACTCCACCCGTATCACTTCATTAGGAATAATCGTATCTACTTCGTACTCACAGGTATAGGGATCATCCAGTGTATCTACATGTACAAACCAGTAAATATCAGCCCGCTTGGGTTTACGGTTTAAAATGGAGTAAATGATTTTATGCTCAATCTCCCTTGGATTATTGGCGCTGGTGAGATAAACAAGATGCGTGGCATGTTTGGTTACCGTCATATCATTACTTAACTCCTGTAGGAGCGGCAGATAATGATCCAGTCGCACAAACTCCACATAGCGGTTTTTGATTTTGCGGCTGCGGTACCATACATACATTACCAGGAATAAAACGCCACCAACGATCAAAGCAATATAACCGCCGTGTGTAAATTTCATGAGATTAGCTGCCAGAAAACCACCTTCAATTACCATATAAACGGCAAGGAAAATGTAAATAAAAATAGAATGCACCCGATGCGCCACCATGTAATTAGCCATCAGAATGGTAGTAGCCAGCATACATAAAGTAATAGCTAAACCATAAGCCGCTTCCATGTGTGCTGCTGACTTAAAGTAAAGTACAATACCGATACAACCCAGTAAAAGCAATAAATTAATGGCAGGTATAAAGAGCTGACCCCGTTCTTCACTTGGGTAATTGATTTTAAATCGTGGCCACAAGTTTAACCGCATTGCTTCACTGATGAGTGTAAAAGAACCGCTGATTAATGCCTGGCTGGCAATAATGGCAGCACTGGTTGCAATTACTAATCCAATCAAACGAAACCCTTCCGGCATTACACCATAAAACGGGTTAAAGCCCCCGGCAATCATTCCTGCACTCACTACCTCTCCTTTGTAATTTGCTAGCAGCCATGCCCCTTGCCCGAAATAATTTAAAATCAAACAGGTTTTTACAAAAATCCATGAATAGCGGATGTTTTGCCGACCACAATGCCCCAGATCGCTGTACAATGCTTCGGCACCCGTTGTACACAAGAATACTCCACCCAACAGCCAGAAACCATTGGGATACTTTATAAGCAGTTCAATAGCGTAATAAGGATTCAGTGCTTTAAACACATATGGTTCATCAGCAAAATGACTGATACCTAAAACAGCGAGCATGACGAACCAGATCATCATGATAGGACCAAAAGCTTTGCCGATATAATTAGTGCCAAACTGTTGTATTAAGAACAATAATACCAATATGCCGATTACAATATAAATGATGGTAGATTGCTCAATACTTTTAAAAGCATCTACCTGTTTTAAACCTTCTATTGCAGATGTAACGGAGATGGGAGGCGTAATCATACCATCAGCCAGCAATGCTGCACCGCCCACCATTGCAGGAAGTACCAGCCATTTGCGACGGCGACGTACCAAAGTATAAAGTGCAAAAATTCCGCCCTCGCCTCTGTTATCTGCTTTTAAGGTTAGCCAAACATATTTAAGTGTAGTTTGAAGAGTAAGTGTCCATATTACACAACTGAGGGCTCCTACAATTAAAAACTCTGAAATTTCTTTTCCGGTAGTAATGGCGTTGAGTACGTACAGGGGTGAAGTACCAATGTCGCCGTAAATTATTCCAAGTGCAATTAATAAACCCGCTGCCGTTGCTTTTTCAATGTGCTTTCCCACAAATAAAAAATTATTGATGGATACGAACCAAGTTTTGATTGGTTGCTAATTACCCTGTAAAGGTAGGAGTTGGTACGAATCCGCAAAAAAGTCTTTAGCCGGTAGTCGTCAAGTCTTAGTTTATTTATAACTGTATGCCGTTATACCTGTTTTAAACTCAAAAGCTTTACTGAGTAAAAAGTTATCGGCATCAGGTTAAAACTATCAGCTACCGCTACTTATCTGCCCACAACAAACTGCCATCACCATAACTCAGAAACCTGAACTCATGGGCCAACGCATAATCATATACTTTGCGCCAGTTATTACCAATAAATGCTGCAACCAGTAAAAGCAAGGTAGAGTTTGGCTGATGAAAATTGGTAATCAAAGCATCTGCTATGCGGAGTTTATACCCCGGCGCTACGAGTAGCTGTGTGTGGCAAACCAGTTGCTCCAGCTGGCGGTCGTTCATCCAGCCGATAAGCGCCTGCAGGGATTGTTCAGTGGAAATATCTTGTGCAGGTAGCTCATAGGCATCCCATTGTTTTACTTCCAGCTCTTCTATACCCGCCTCCGGATTTATCAAAGCTTTTACACCCATCCAATATAAAGTTTCCAATGTTCGTAAAGAGGTAGTTCCAACAGGTATTACATCTTCAGGATGATAATTGAGAATATTTTCGATGGAAGACTTATTTACCTGTATCCACTCTTTATGCATTTCATGATCTTTCAAGGTTTCACTCTTCACCGGTTTAAAAGTACCTGCCCCTACGTGCAGGGTTACCTGCTCCATTAAAACGCCCTGTTCCGAAAGTTCGTTTAATAATTGTGGTGTAAAATGCAGTCCGGCTGTGGGCGCTGCCACGCTTCCTTCTGTTTTAGCATATACTGTTTGGTAGCGGTCATAATCTGCCTTCTCTGCATTGCGGTGCAGATAAGGCGGCAGCGGAATAACACCGGCATAATGCAAGAGCTCACCAAAAGCATACTCCTCATGCCAGCTAAACTCAATTACAAAACAATCGGGTAAGCGTTCTTTGATTTGTGCAAAAAGATGAATGGTATTCCCTGCTGCTTCAATCTTTTTTTCCAATACAGGTTCTTTCCACTTACTGGCGCCACCAATCATACAGTTCCATTGCACTTTGCCTTTACGCATCATTGCCTGTGTTACTTCTGTATTATAGGCCGGCTCCATGCAAAAGATTTCAATGACACCACGGGTGGGTTTTTGAAAAAAAATGCGTGCTTCAATAACTTTTGTATTGTTAAAGAGCAGCAAAGTTTTACGGGAAAACTGTTCCCCGATATTCCTGTAAGTTGTTTCGCTGATGTTCCCGTTTTTATAAATAAGCAGTTTGCTCAAATCCCTTTCTTCCAATGGGTACCTGGCAATGCGCTCGTCAGACAGGTTGTACGTATAATTTTTGATTTCAATGGCTGATGGATGATGCATGCTGCGAATTTCGTTCATTACATTCAATTTGCAGTATTACAATAAAGGAACTGTAAAGGTTGTGTGAAAAAAGGCACACACTCCTTTGCAGCATATTTATATACTGCCATACTTCGAACTCTATAAACGAACTCCTACACCGGCTGTTATATAAAATCGATTTTCACCAAACTCTCCATTTGTATTCAACAGATTTACCGGCATAACATAAGAGGGGCTTAAAAAAGCATTAAATTTATTCCATACTAATACCAGAGGCATGGTAAACTCATGTGCCAGCAATGAAATACGCTTCACCTGTTCTTCACGAAGCTGTGTGTTCCCAACGGGGAGACCCAAAACATTTCGCTGTTTTTCTTCATACACTTTTGTAAAGTGTTGAGAGCCTGCATAAACAGTATAACCTGGATTGATAGCTACAGCCTTTACTTCCCCCTTTTTAAGCGAGATTACAAACAAGCGATCCAATCCTCCTGTTACGCCAATATCAGTTTGATTGCTGAACTTTAAATCACCGGCAAGATTAATATTAATGGGCTTTGTTTTAATGGTTGTATTTACACCTGTTTGATACCTTAGAACAGACTGAGGCAATGTTGCCTGATTATTGTAAATAAATTTTGAGGCAAAAATGTTTCCTGAAAAATGATCTGTTTCAGGAAAACGATAACCCGTTTCGATGCTGCCGCCTGCCAGTTGAAATGGCAGAACAGCGTTATGAATCAATACAGCTGCACCCTGTGCATACAACCCGTTTTTTAATTGATAAGAAACAATAGGTAGTGCTGCAGCTGTGCTAACACTATCTGACCTTCCTAAAAAATGAACATACGATTGGTAAGCAACTGTGGCAGAGAATACCGGTTTGTTCCGGGAACTATCCTGCGCAATTGTATTGTTAACAAGCAACGACCATATTAATATTGCAATAAGTTGATTCAGTTTCATATACTTTAATTTCGGTTGAATGATTAAAAGAGAGCCCTGTATACAGGACCCTCCTTTAAAATACCTGTACAATTACGGTTGAATTTGTTCCGTAAGGTTTTTTATTGATTATTTGTTGAAGAAGATACTTGTGAGCTGGCAGAAGCTTCAGCTTTTGCTTTCACTTTTGTCTTCTTAACTTTTGATGCGGCTTCTTTTGTTTTTTGCTCAGCTTTGTCTTTTTCATCAGAAACTTTTTCTTTTGCCTTGTCAGTGTTTACGCCTGTTTTAGCATCAGCATTTGTTGAGCTTTTGGCTTCACCGCTTACAGCAATACCATCTTTGCCTGCACTTGCATTCGTGTTGGCAGATGTTTCTGATTTAAGGTTCAGGCCGGGTTTTGCATCATTACGTATTTCTTTCGGCATGTCTTTAATATCCTGCGCTTCACTCACCACTATTTCTTTCACTAATTCAGACTTACCTTTTGTTTCAGCAGTTATATTGCTGTTGATGACAGACTCATTTTCAATGAGCAGATTTTTGCCTTTGGTATTTGCGTTTGCCGCTGCATTAATGTTTGTCTGTACATTGGCAGTAGTTTTTGATGCAATGTTGGTTGTACCCTGTACAATTTTTCCTGTGTTTTGTACTACCCGGCCTGTAACTTCTGTGGTTTTAGTTACAGCAGACCCTATACGATTTGTGTTAACAGCTGTTTTTGTTACTACATTTGCAGTACCACTAACATTTACCTGTGCAAGTAAAGCCTTAGTTGTCATCATTACAACCGCTGTCATTGTCATAGTTTTCAAATTGAGTTTCATAAACGAAATTTTTAGGTTAAAAAAAGTTGAGCTTTAAGTTCAACGATTTAAAGACTTTAACTACAAATCAGAGTTTAATGAATGTGAATAACTTAGAAAATAAAAAATTAAACCATCAGAAATGATAACAGCAATAAAAGGCAGGAAATACTTTTATATAAAATTGATTTACAGTAGATAATAATTACTTTTTTATTTAGCAGATGCTGTTCAACCTGTCAAAACGATGCATTTTTTGACAATTTTATGATAAAGAACTTGCCCACTCCAGTTTGTAGATGCCATCTTTGCCTTTTACGCAGGTAAATAAAAAACTGGTAATAAAAGGCAGGTTCAACTGTTCATCCTTCATCAACATTTCTACAGTACCTCCTGCATAAATATCATTAGTAGAAGTTTCAACAGGTTGCCAGATGCCGGCAGGTTTTACAGTACCATAACCCATATCAGCATGGATACAAGCCAATCGTTCTGCCAGGTTACAAATGAATTCGGGTTGATGAAGTTGGGTGATGATAGTGAGTAAGGATTTCATGGCTGTTTGTTTTGTATTTATACATAAGAGATGCAGATCAGCACCCTGAATTTGTTAGTGAAATGTTACTGTTTATATAAAAAACCCCTCCGAAAAATCAGAGGGGTAACACAACTAATAAACTCAACTACTCAGAAATAAAAAACAAAGGCATTTTCATCGGTTATATTTTTTAATCCGGCTTCTTACCATCTAAGAATGTATTGATGGTATTGATCTCGGCTTTATTATTATCATCTGCCTGCACAGTATAATTGCTGTAAAAGTTCTCAGCAGGGGAAATGGTGTTGTACAATTCCAGATTACGACGCAGGTAAGCAGGTACATTTTCAAACTCACTGTTAGGATCTGCAGGATTATTGATGTTAAAAGAAAGATTGCGCAGTTTCTGCAAACGCTCGGCTGCTTTTTTACGTTGCTCCTGGGCTTCATCATATACAGGAGGCTCTTCATTTACAGGTAATTGAAATTTTTGTTTTGTTTCTTCTTCCACCTGTTTGTTTGATTTTTCTACCAACTGCATTTCAAAACTTTCTTCCTCTTCCTTCACAAACTGTATCTGCACAGGTGTTTCTTTTTTCTCTTCCTGTTTGGGTACATCCTGTTGCACAGGTTTTACCTCAGGTGCAGCTTCGTGCTGCGGTTCTGCATAAATCATAGAAGGTTTCTGCAAAAATCCTGTTGATGGCTTGCTCACATGAGTTTCTGCTGAAGTCATTACCGGCTTACCCATTGGCTCCACTTCACGCATAATGATTTCTTCTTTCTTTTCTTCAACGATGGGGGTAACTGCTTCAACAGGTTTTGTTTCTGCAACAGGTTGTTGAACAGGTTTAACAACCGGATCCAGCACAAACTCAATACGTGCTGTTTCAACAACAGGCTGTGGTTTTACTTCTTCCTGCATTTTCACTTCTTCAACAATTACAGGAGCTATCGGGTCTTTTACTTCTTCTTTAAACAACACAGGCTGAACAATTTCTTTCTTTACTTCAGGTTCACCCAGTACTAATACAATCTTTTCATCTTTTGGTTTCACTTCGTCTTTTACTACCGGTTTTTTATCAAACGGATTTTTTTGTTCAAAGCCGGTTGCGATAAGCGTAATACCAATTTCATTACCCAAAGCCGGGTCATAACCCAAACCAAGAATCACATCGGTATCTTCTCCGGCCTGACTCAATAAATAATTTTGTATCACTTCTACCTCATCCATGGTAAACTCATGTTCACCTTCTGCACTGTTGATGTTGATAAGAATCCATTTTGCACCACGTATATCATTATCATTCAAAAGTGGTGAATTCAATGCTTGCTCAATGGCAAGTTGTGCACGGTTTTCACCACCGGCACTTGCATTACCCAAAATGGCAACACCGCCATTCTTCATCACGGTGCATACATCAGCAAAGTCAACATTAATTTGCCCGGTGCTGTTAATTACATCCGTAATACATTTTGCAGCGGTGGCGAGCACATTATCCGCTTTTGAAAATGCTTCTTTCATTTTCAAATTACCAAACTGGTGACGCAGTTTATCATTGCTGATAACAAGCAGCGTATCTACATATTCTTTCAGGCGATTGATACCATCTTCAGCTTGTGCAATACGTTTCTTTCCTTCATAACCAAAAGGCGTGGTAACAATTCCAACCGTGAGGATGCCGAGGTCTTTACAAATTTTTGCAATGATAGGTGCACCACCTGTACCGGTTCCACCGCCCATACCTGCAGTGATAAACGCCATCTTGGTATTGACTTCCAATATGCGTTTGATTTCTTCCAGACTTTCCTCAGTTGCCTGGCGTCCGATTTCAGGATTAGCACCGGCACCAAGACCTTGTGTCAGGTGCGGCCCTAATTGTACTTTATTGGGCACAGCACTCAATGCAATAGCCTGTGCATCTGTATTACAAATAATAAAGTTTACACCATCTTTTATTTGCGAATGCATGTGATTCACAGCATTACTTCCACCACCACCCACACCAATTACTTTGATGATGGATGATTTTTCCTTTGGCAAATCAAAATGTATCATAATGTTCGTTTAATGAAGCGGCCCCCTCTAACTCCCCCCGAAGGGGAGGATTGGTGACCTATTATTTAATCGGGTTGTAAGTTTTAAAAGAGCTTAATGCTTTTACTAATGACTAATTACTATCGGCTAACGCCTTTAGAATTTCTTATCCTCCTCTTCATGAAACAAGTCAATCAGCCCGTCTTTAATGCTGTCCATAAATCCTTTCAGACTTTTGCGCTTTTTGATTTGTATCTGATGTGTATCCGTCGGTTCATCGTAAGTAGTTACAACTTCAGCTGTAGGTTCTTCCACTATCACACCTTTTAATTTATTCTGTGTGTTTTCAAACACGTTGTAACCTTTTAATATAAGACCGATACAAGTTGAATACATCGGTTTGGCCAGTTCATCAATATGACCTGCAGCTAAATGCTCATTAGGATAACCGATGCGGGCATTCAAACCTGTAACATATTCAGTTAGCTGAATCAAGTGTTTTAATTGTGAACCACCGCCTGTTAATACGATTCCACCATTCAACAAGCGATTATCCAAACCCACCTGCTTTAAATGATACGCCACAAAATCCATGATTTCACTCATGCGTGCCTGGATGATGTTTGCCAGATTCTTTACACTAATTTCTTTTGGCTGCATACCACGGATACCGGGAATAGTAATGAACGCATTTGTCTTTGCTTCATCAGCGAGTGCACTTCCAAACTGCACTTTCATTTGCTCAGCCTGTGTACGCAACACACCAAGACCCATCTTAATATCATTGGTAATGTTTTCTCCGCCAAATGGAATCACTGCTGTGTGTTTTAAAATACCTTCATAAAACACAGCAAGGTCAGTTGTACCACCACCAATATCTACAATGGCAACACCTGCTTCCAGATCATGCTCACACATAACAGCTGCAGCGGATGCAAGCGGTTGCAACACGAGGTCTTTTGTTTTTAAATTACTTTTTTCTACACTGCGGTTGATATTGCGGATGGCATTTTTATCACCTGTGATGATATGAAAATTCGCTCCCACTTTTACACCGCTGTATCCAATAGGATTGGGAATGTTTTGAAAGTTATCAACGGTAAACTCCTGCGGAATCACATCAATGATTTGGTCGCCTGCAGGAATGTAGGTTTTGTACTGGTCGCTGATGAGTTGGTCGATTTCCTTTTGTGAAATTTCTTCATCAGTTAATTGCCTTACAATATCACCACGTGTTTGCAGTGATTTGATGTGATGCCCTGCAATACCCACATACACTTCATTAATTTCCAGGTTGGGATTGCTGGCATAACAATTTTGCAAAGCCTGTTCAATGGCTTTGATGGTTTGGTCGATGTTGAGCACCATACCATGTTGCACACCATTGGAATTAGCCCGACCAAAGCCGAGGATTTCCAATTTGCCGAATTCATTTTTACGGCCTGCAATGGCTGCAATTTTGGTAGTACCAATGTCCAAACCCACAATGATGGGATTGTTGTTTACGGTAGTGGTTCCGTTTGGCATTTCCGTTGTCATAGTTGTATTGAGTTTTAGTTGTGTGTTGAAAAATGTTTGTTTATTGTTGTTGTTTATTTTTTTGTCATCGTTGCTACTACTATCGGGCTTATGTTGTGTCACTCACTTCATCGTTCAGCAATTCTATTCAACAACCCACCCCAGCTCATCATCTTCATTGTTTGAGTCTCTGCTGCCCCCGTCCGAATGGTTCAGCCAGGCGGGCCTCCAGGGAGGGGATAAACAGCTTGCTCTTCATTTTTTACTTTTAACTTTTTCCTTGTTTCTTGCCATTTGGCTCTTGGTTCTTTTCCTTTCATAGGGGTTGGTTCTCTTATGGCTTCTGTTGATTTTTCTTCTCCATTACTGCTTTGGGTTTTGGAGCATTCTGTTTCTTTACTTCATTCAATACATTTTCTTCATCAGTCTTTGATTTTGCTTTTACAGGGGTTGGATTCTGGTTCTTCACCGGCATTGTTGAAGGATTGGATTGGGTTTTCACAGGAACAGGTGCTGGGTTTTGGGTCTTGGTTTTAGAGGTAATCCCAACTATTGAATCTTTTTTTATAATAGCAAGCGATGTGTCTTTTGCTATCTGCAAACTGTCAATCACATTGCTGATGCGTATGCTGTCCTTAGTAGCAAGTGCAAAACTTTTGAACAAACTGGCACTATCTCTTCTCACAGCTACAAGCTGCTTATCATAACGCACATCCAGGTTACTGTAGTAATTCCAACCTGTTTTATTCATGATTTGCTTATAGAACAATAACAGGCGGTTAAACTTTGCCTCCACATTGGTACCATCTCCAAACTGAATGGTATGTTGTCCCAGTTTGGGAATCATTTCCATCTCATAATTATTGATGTTTACCTGCTCCACTTGCGCCATCCAGAAATCATGATTCAACAAATACAAACCCACTTCTTTTATTTGCTGCAACAGCACACTGTCTTTACCGATGAGTGGTTTTGTAATCTGCGGAAAAGAAGTAAACACCGGCACACGTGCCACCTGGTCATTGGTTGTGGGTAATTGCTCACCTAAATCATCCACATAAAATGTTTCACCGCTCACAGCAAACACACGGGCCACAGGTTTACGCTCTGTAATATCTACATGCAGCACATCATTATTATCAAAGAACAATTCTGCATTACGAATCCATAAATTCTTTTCAAGAATGGATTCCAGTTGCTGCAGGTCAAAGGTTTTCAGCAGTTGACCTTTCAACTGCTCAGGCGCACCACCTGAAATGGTGTTGAGAATATTTTTTTCGCTGATGTATCGCACACCTTCCACACTCTTTACATTCACTACTACATCAGTGCACACCTTTTCTGCCTGTTGACGGGTAGCTGCAATGAGCAACACTACAGCACCACTTGCCACCAGCGACCAGATAACCGTTGCAATAACCCGTTTTACTATTTTCTTATTGATTGCCACTTATTTTAAAATCAATTCTTTTAATTCATTCAACATTGCATCAATATCACCTGCACCTGCGGTAATGAACACCACGCCGCCCTTGTTGGAGCTATCACCAACAAGTTTCTGCAGGCTACATTTTAGTTGCTCCTTACTCATCACCTGCTTATCTTTTAACTTCATTCTGTCCAAAATCATTTCACTGCTTACTCCTTCAATTGGTAATTCTCTTGCAGGATAAATGGGTAAAAGAATTACTTCATCAGCCGTATCCAGCACTTCGGCAAATCCATCTGCCAAATCTCTGGTGCGTGTAAAGAGATGCGGCTGAAACACCAAAACAAATTTCCTGTTATCAAACAAACTTCTTGCACCTGTTATCAAAGCCCTTAACTCTTCCGGATGATGTGCATAATCATCAATCATCACTACATCAGCTTCACCGGGAGCTATTACATACTCAAATCTTCTTTTCACTCCTTTAAATGCAGCTACCGCCTCTCTGATTTTTACATCATCAATTTTTAATATGTGCGCCACAGCAATAGCAGCCAATGCGTTTTCAATATTGTGCAGTCCACCGATGTTCAATCGCACATCTTTGAGCAACCAATCTTTTACCACCACATCAAACAAATACGTTCCATTTTCTACTTTTAGATTTGTTGCATACACATCAGCATTTACATCATTCAAATGATAAGTGATATGATGTGTTGCTTTTAAATCATTCGTCCGCTTCAATCCATACTTGCTGATGAGCCAGCCACCTTCTTTGATTTTTGCAGTGAACTCAATGAACGCTTCTTCCATTGCTTCGGCTGTTCCGTAGATATCAAGATGGTCTGCATCCATTGCCGTAATCACAGCAATGTCGGGGCTCAACTTGTGAAAGGAGCGGTCGTACTCATCGGCTTCCACCACACATACATTGTTATCACTTGCCCAAAAGTTGCTGTTATAATTCACTGCAATGCCTCCGAGAAAAGCATTGCATCCGTAACTGCTGTGCCGCAACAAATGACCTGTGATGGTGCTAATGGTTGTTTTCCCATGTGTACCTGCCACACATATATTCAAAGAACTTTGCGTTATAATCTGCAATACATCACTTCGTTTTACAACACTGTATCCGTTCTGCAAATAGTACTGATACTCTTTGTGCTCTTTCGGAATAGCAGGTGTGTACACCACTAACTGCACATCTTTAGGAATACGCTCCACATCTTCTTTATAATGAACTTCAATTCCTTCTGCTTCTAATTGTGATGTAAGCGGTGTTACTGTTTTATCATAACCACCCACCTTCACTCCCTTTTCATTGAAGAAACGTGCAATGGCGCTCATACCTATTCCGCCGATTCCAATGAAATACACTTGCTTTATATCTTTCAACTCAATCATTAACTTATCAATTTCAAAACTTCTGTTGCCACAACAACATCTGCATCACTCACTCCCAATGGTTTTATATTTTGTATCAACTTCGTTTGTTTTCCTTCATCATTCGCTAATGCAATGATGGTGTTTACTAATTTTTCTTTTGCTTCACTATCTTTTACCATCAATGCTGCGTTTTTATTTACCAGGTGCATCGCATTCACCGTTTGATGGTCTTCTGCAGCATGCGGATAAGGAACAAATACGGCAGGCTTTGCTACCAGACAGATTTCAGCAATAGCCATTGCACCTGCTCTTGAAATCACCACATCCGCTACTGCATACGCATTTTCCATTTGCGTAATAAAATCATTCACCCACATGTTGCTTCTGCCTTCACTTCTTGCTTTGCCCTTAGCTGCATAAGGTTTACCTGTTTGCCAAATAAGTTGCAGATTGTTTTGTGCAAATGCATCAATCCCTGCATCAATTGCTTCGTTGATACTTTTTGCACCCAGACTTCCGCCAACTACAAGCACCGTTTTTTTATCTGTACGCAATCCAAAAAACTTTAGCGCTTCTTCTTTTGCAACTGTTGACTGTGCAATTGCAGAACGTACCGGGTTACCGGTAATCATCAATTTCGCTTTTGGAAAAAACTTTTCCATCCCGTCACTGGCTACAAAAATTTTTGTTGCTTTCTTTCCCACCAAAATATTTGACTTGCCTGCAAACGAATTGCTTTCATGAATGAATGTTGCAATGCCTTTTGTTTGTGCAAATCGCAACACCGGAAAGCTGGAATAACCACCTACCCCAATCACAGCATCTGGTTTGAATTCATTAATGATTCTTCTCACCTGCAAAAAGCTCTTTACCAGCTTTAACGGCAAACCGATATTTTTTATCAAAGAACTTCTGTTAAAACCTGCGATATCCAACCCCTTTATTTCATAACCGGCCTGCGGCACTTTTTCCATTTCCATTTTTCCTTTGGCCCCTACAAACAAAATCTGCGCTTCAGGTTGTAAGTTTTTGATGGCATTAGCAATGGCGATGGCAGGGAAAATATGACCGCCTGTACCTCCTCCTGCCAAAATCACTTTCACACTCATGCCACTACTTCTTTTGTTTGTTTTGAATCACCTTCACTCTCTTCCACATTTCTTGCAACACTTAAAATGATACCGATTGCCAAACAGGTAAACAGAAAACTGCTGCCGCCCATACTCACGAGGGGAAGTGTTACTCCCGTAACCGGAAACAATCCCACATTAACTGCCATATTCGTCATCGCCTGTATTACCAATGTAAAACTCAACGCCAATGCCAGGAAGGCACCGAATGCAAACGGGCATCTTCTGAAAATGACAATGCTTCGAAACAAAAACACCATGTATATAAAGATGATGAATGCACCACCTAACAATCCATACTCTTCAATGATGATGGAATAGATATAATCAGAATAAGGATGCGGTAAAAAATTCCGTTGCTCACTGTTACCCGGACCAAGACCTAACCAACCGCCTTTTGCAACAGCAATCTTTGCCTGCTGCACTTGATATGGAGCATCATCAGCCTTTGCATACATGAAATCCTGCACACGTTTTATCCATGTGGGCACACGGCCGCCGGCAAGCATTGAAGGAAGCTCTTTCATCTTACCTTCCTGCTTATCATAGTAGGCAGATGCAATGCTGATTAAAATGATAACAGGAACAATCACTGCTGCTGCCACCAGTGCTATGTGTTTAAAACTTACACGACCAATGAATAACAGCAACATGCTGGTCGCACCTGTGAGCAATGCAGTGGAAAGATTCGCAGGCGCAATCAGTCCGCAAATGATAACGATGGGAATCATGAGCGGTACAAATCCTTTTTTGAAATCTTTAATCACTTCCTGTTTCTTGCTCAGCAACCGTGAGAGATACATAAAGAGCGCCAGCTTGGCAATATCTGATGTTTGAATGGTAAGATTAATGATTGGAAGTTTTATCCACCGGCTTCCTTCATTCAATCGCACACCAAACAATAAAGTATAAATCAACAATGCAATGGAGATGAAGAATAGTACTTTGGCCACTTTAGAATAAATGGTATAATTCACTCTGTGTGCAAAATAAACCACCGCAATTCCGATGGTGATAAATACAATCTGCTTAAACAAATACACAGCATTGTTGCCTTTGTACATTTTATAAGCTAATGAGTTGGTAGCACTATACACCACCAACAAGCTGATTAATGACAATACAATTACCAATGCCCATATCACTTTATCACCACGGGTTTTGTCTTTTAACCCGGAAGGAGACAATTGAGATGTTATGTTGGAAAATTGATTCAAGTTTATTTTAATATTTTATTCTTTATCTTTTTCTCTCAACCGCCGTCATGGTTTGCAACCGCTGACGTTGTTTTGTACTTAGTACTTGTTTACAATTCTCTTACTGCTTTCTTAAACTGGTCGCCCCTGTCTTCATAGTTTTTGAACAAATCAAAACTGGCACAGGCAGGACTCAACAAAACCACATCACCTTTCTCTGCAAAATGGTAAGCAGCTTTTACAGCATCCTCTGCATTGGTAGTATTTACCATAAGTGCTACGGTATCACCAAATGCTTCATGAATTTTTCTATTATCCCGACCGAGACACACAATCGCTTTTACTTTTTCCTTTACCAAATCTTTCAACACTTCATAATCATTGCCTTTATCAACTCCACCCAGAATGAGAATGGTTGGTTTTTCCATACTCTCCAATGCAAACCACGTAGAGTTGATATTGGTAGCTTTGCTGTCATTGATGTACTCCACACCTTTTACAGTAGCTACATACTCCATGCGGTGTTCAAGGCTTTCAAATGTGGTAACAGCCTCACGAATCTTTTCTTTGCGGATACCGAGTGTAGCCGCTGCAATACCTGCTGCCATAGTGTTGTACTGGTTATGTTTGCCTTTAATTTTAAAATCATCCACGCTCATCGTTACTTTATCGTCGTTTACTGCAATCGTCATAGTGCCATCTTTTATGAAGGCGCCTTTTTGTGGTTCTTTGTTCATGGTAAAAGGGAGTGGGTTAGAATTTAGAGTTAGTTTATTCAGATATTTAACAGTTACAGGGTCATCAGCACAGTAGATGAATACATCACCGGCTGTTTGATTCTGTGTGATTTTAAATTTTGCTTTGATGTAGTTTTCAAATTTGTATTCATAGCGGTCGAGATGGTCTTCAGTAATATTGGTAAGCACAGCTATCTCTGCACGGAAGTCTTTGATATCATCCAACTGAAAGCTGCTGATTTCGGCTACATAAATTTCTTTAGGGTCGAGTGCCACCTGCTTGGCAATACTGATGCCGATGTTTCCTACCAATGCACAATCCAAACCGGCATGTTTGCAGATATGATAGGTAAGTGATGTAACCGTTGTTTTACCATTACTGCCGGTTATACCTACAATCTTACTGTTGCCCTTATAGCGCCATGCCAGTTCAATTTCACTGATGACAGGAATTCCTTTTTTGCGAATGGCTTTCATTACCTCACTCTTTTCGGGAATACCGGGGCTCTTCATGATTTCATCCGCTGCAAGAATTGTCTCCATGGTATGACCGCTCTCTTCAAACTCAATTCCATGTTCTTTGAGTTCTTCTTTGTACACCTCTTTAATGGGCGCTCCATCGCTCACAAATACTTCATACCCCTGCTTCTTAGCAAGAATAGCAGCGCCTGTTCCGCTTTCGCCGCCGCCGAGTATGATGTACTTGTGTTTCATTCGCTTTTGTTCTTTGTTTCTTGTCTCTTTTTGTTTTGGTTTTTAACCTCTTTTACACTTCATCAGAATAAAAAAGGCTCTTCATTGGTATGGGTTAGTACATGTGTTTCACAGTTGGTTTTTTCATGGCATTCATAAGATGGATTCACATCTCCAAACCTTATGGTTTTTCAATCGTATCTTAACGGATTTTGAGTGTAACAATCGCAAATGCCACGCAGAGGATGGTTACAATCCAGAAACGTGTTACAATTTTACTCTCATGAAATCCCTGTTTTTGATAATGATGATGCAAAGGGCTCATCAAAAAAATCCGTCTTCCTTCACCATACTTCCGCTTTGTATATTTGAAATAAGCCACCTGCAGTGTTACACTCAATGCTTCTACAAAAAACACAGCACATAAAATAGGAATCAACAGTTCCTTTCTTACCAAAAACGCCAGTGATGCGATGACACCACCCAGCATTAAACTTCCTGTATCACCCATGAATACCTGTGCCGGGTAAGAGTTGTACCAAAGGAAACCGATACATGCTCCAATCATCGCTGCGATGAAAATGGATAACTCACCAATGCCCGGTATGTACAGAATGTTGAGATAGTCGGCCAGGCGAATATTACCGCTTGCATAAGCAAACACCCCTAATCCAATTCCGATAATGGCTGATACGCCTGTTGCCAAACCATCAATACCATCTGTTAAGTTGGAGGCGTTGGAAACCGCAGTCACAATAAAAATTACAATGAGCACATACAGCAACCAGGTAATACCACGGATAGCAGCCGGCAATAATTTAGAATAATTAAATTCATGACTCTTTACAAACGGAATGGTAGTAACGGGTTCGTTTGCTTCAATCATCACTTTTTCTTTGCCATCCATCTTCACCACTTTTGTAACAGCTCCTTCAGGAACCTGCGTGCCTTTAAATTCCCTGAATGCTTTTACACTGTTATTAAACATGAGTGTTGTGGCGACTGCTACACCCAACACTACCTGTCCTAAAATTTTAAACCAACCTGCGAGTCCATCACTATCTCCTTTTTTATAAGCAATACCTTTTTCCTGTGCAATACGTTTGGCTCTTATTTTTAAATAATCATCAATAAAACCTATCAAACCCATCCATACGGTAGCAAACAACATGAGCAGGATGTATACTTTGCTCACATCAGCCAACAGCAACGTAGGAACGATGATGCTTACAATGATGATGATGCCACCCATGGTAGGTGTTCCTTTTTTCTGTTGCTCACCTGCCAACCCTAAATCACGAACTGTTTCACCTACCTGTTTCTTACGGAGATAATTAATAAGACGCTTGCCAAAAACTGTTGAAATCACCAATGAAAAAACCAACGCCAACATCACACGGCTGGTGATGAACTGAAACAGATTGTCGCCCGGGAAATCAATCCCGATACTATTGAGCCAATCGAATAAGTTCTTGAGCATTGTTATTGGTTTATTGTTTCTTGTTTCTGAAGAGCTGCACGCTTTACGTTGCAAGCTGCACGTACGTGTAGCTTATAGCGTGTTACGTGTAGCGTGATGCTTCTCACCTCTCCAACAATTCAAACATTTCTTTCAACACCTTTTTATCATCAAAATCATATTTCACTCCTTTAATATCCTGGTACTTTTCATGTCCTTTACCCGCAATGAGAATGATATCTTCATGATGTGCTAGGCTCACAGCGGTTTTAATCGCTTCTTTTCTGTCAGCTATTGAAATATATTTTCTGCGTGCAGCACTGTTCAATCCCTCTTCCATATCAGCCAATATTTCCAACGGGTCTTCGGTGCGTGGGTTATCACTGGTAAAAATCACTTTATCACTTAACTCACAAGCCACAGCTCCCATCACAGGTCGCTTGGTTTTATCTCTGTCGCCCCCACAACCCACTACGGTTATGATTTGCTCGTGACCTCTTCTTAATTTCTTAATTGTGCTCAACACATTCTGCAGAGCATCCGGCGTGTGAGCATAATCCACAATACCGAGAATTAAATCTTTGGCAGAAATGATATAATCAAATCTTCCTTCGGCACCGGTAACACTGCTTAACACCTGCAACACTTTGTGTTTGTCTTCGCCCAAGCAAACAGCAGCGCCATACACAGCTAACAAATTGTATGCATTGAATTCGCCAATCAAACGGAAATGCACTTCTTCATTATTCACCAGCATGTGCAAACCTGTGAGACCGTTTTCTAAAATCTTTCCTTTGAAATCAGAAACACTTTTTAAACTGTAGTAATGTTTTTTAGCTTTTGTATTCTGCAGCATTACTTCACCACGTTTATCATCATAATTACTGATGGCAAAGGCATCAGAGGTAAGCCCGTCAAAAAAGGCTTTTTTTACACGGATGTATTCATCAAACGTTTTATGATAATCCAGGTGGTCATGAGTAATGTTGCTGAACAAGGCTCCTGTAAAATGAATTCCTGTAATGCGGTGCTGATGAATGGCATGACTGCTGCTTTCCATAAACACATGCGTACACTGGGCATCGTACATTTTTTTGAGCAGACGATTCAAAGAAATCACATCAGGTGTTGTATGTGTTGATGGAAATACTTCAGTACCTACATGATATTCCACTGTTGAAATCAAACCGCACTTATATCCTAATCCGCTGAAGAGATTGTATAACAATGTGGCAATGGTTGTTTTACCGTTAGTACCTGTAACACCCACTACTTTCATTTGCGCTGTTACATTACCAAAGTAATGATTGGCGATATATCCTGCTGCTTCTGCACTGTTACTCACTTCAACATAAGTAGCTGCATCGCTGATGGTAGTTGGTAAATGCTCACATACAATTACAGTTGCTCCCAGCTCAATGGCTTTATCAATGAATGCATGCCCGTCTGTTGCTGTACCCTTGATGGCAATAAAGCAACAGCCTTTGGTTACCAGGCGGGAGTCAATTTGCACATCATTCACTTCAACATTCGTTGTACCGTGAACGCTGCGGATATGCACTTTGTATAATATGTCTTTTAACAATGCCATTAATTCAAATACAAAACGATTGATTGTCCTTTACTCACAGGCGTACCTGCGTTGATGGATTGACCAACTACTTTCCCTTTTCCGTTTACCTGAACAGTTAATCCGTTATTTTCCAAAACATATAATGCATCTTTCAAACCCAACCCACGCACATCCGGAATGGTAGAGGCAGCAACATTAAACACCTGTGGCTGCAGAGTTTTATTTTTTACAGCTACCGTGCGCCAGTTACCACTCATTACATCGTTATATCCAAACTGAAAGGTGTTGCCAATCGATTGAATTTCTTTTTTCATACCACCAAATGTGTAAAGCATAGAATCAACAGCAGGCAATTGCAAAGGCGTTAGTTGATTGATGCTGTACTTATATAAATGGTCAGCTATTTCACGAAACACAGGAGCTGCTACTGTTCCTCCATAATAATTAGCAGCATGCGGTTTATTTTTCACCACAACAATGATGGAATACTTAGGCGCATCGGCAGGAAAATATCCTGCAAATGCACTTTGATAAACACCATCACTGTACTTGAACTTTCCGTCATTCACCTTTGCGGTTCCTGTTTTGCCTGCTACTTTGTATGGAGAATTCGCAAATACATTTTTACCGGTACCTGTGATGCATACTTCCTTCAAACATTCCTGCAGTTGCTGAATGGTTTCAGGTCTCCCGATTTGTTCATTCAATACTTCAGGTTCAACTTTTTGAATCACTGTTCCGTAGCTGCGTACTTCATTGAGCAGGTAAGGTTTCATCATCTTACCATTATTTGCCACAGCGTTATACACCATCAGCAATTGCAGGGGTGATAACATGATTTCATAACCAAAACCCCATGAAGCCAATGTTTGCGGATGCCAGTACTTAGCTGTATTGGGATTTTTTACCAATGGCTTGAACTCTTCATTCAACTCAATTCCTGTTTTGGAGGTGAGATGCAGGTTCTTTAAATGCTTATAATATTTTTTGGGATCATTGGTATAATACTGATAGGCCAGTTTACTCATGGCCACATTGGAGCTTTGTGCAAAGGAATTTTTAATACTGATTACTTCGGGGCCGTGATGATCATCAACAATTGTTCTTCCATTTAAATTCCATCGGCCACCATGTATGGTGATGTTATCATTGATGGTTACATGTTTATCTTCCAGCGCTGCAAACAATGTAACAAGCTTAATAGTAGAACCCGGTTCTGATGTGCGGAGTGCAAAATTGTCTTTCTCAAAATAAGTTCCTTCTTCTGTTCTGCTGAGGTTGGCAATCGCTTTGATTTTTCCTGTTGCTACTTCCATTACAATGCAAGTACCTTCGAGCGCTTCATTGGTCGTCATAGTACGCATTAAAGCACGCTCAGTAATATCCTGAATGTTTACATCCAGCGTGGTATAAACATCGTTCCCGTTTTCAGGTTCTACTTCATACCCTTCCACCGGCATCATTACGCCACCTGCTACAAAACGAACCAGGCGTTTACCGCTGGTGCCTCTTAACACTGTATCAAAGGAACGTTCAAGACCCACCAGCTTTGCATTCTCCCTGTACAAACCAATCGTACGGAAACCCAACTCACCAAAAGGATTCAAACGTTTTGTTTTTACTTCAGCAATAAACCCACTTTTATTTTTACCTAACCGAACCAGTGGAAACTCACGCAACTCTTTATATTCTTCAAACGAAACTTTTTTACGCAGCGGGTAGTACCGTTCTTTGTTTTTGTAAGCCAGTTTCAACTCTTTTTTATAGGTATCAGCAGATTTATCTTTGAATAACCTTGACAAACAAATACTGAGTGAGTCAACATTGCTGAAGAAGTTTTTGCCATCCTTGGCCCGTAAACCATCAGCACCAAAATCAACATACATATCAAACTGCGGTAAAGAAGTACTGAGCATGCTTCCGTCTTCACTGTAAATTGTACCCCGCTCCGCAGCCAGGTCAATGATCTTGGTATGCATACTGTCGCCCATACTTCTCCAGTAGCTACCTTCAAAGCTTTGGGTATAAAATGCTTTACCCAGTATGAGCATACCAAATACTGCCAGCCCCAGGAATCCGAGGTACACACGCCACAATATGTCTTTTTTTACTTCCATTATTGCTTCGCCTGTTCAGTACTGTCAGTTAATTTGATGGGTTGCTGTATATTTTCTTTTAAGCCGATGGTGTCCACCACTTTAGCTACTTCACTCAACCGGTTTTGAAACATGAGTTTACCGTTGAGTGATTTATACTCATACTCCTGCTCTTTTAAAAGCCGGGTTGTTTTATTAATGTCACGGATGGTATTATCGGCATAGTGGCCGTTGGCGATGTAGAGGATGGCCAGCAGGGAGAGAAAAAGAAAGAAAGGAACGTTGCGTACGATCCATTGATAGTTGAACCATTTCTTCAATTCAAACTTCGGTTCTTTAGCTGCCATCGGTTGGGTTCTTGTTCTGGGTTTGTTTTAGTTTGTTTACGGCTTCAAATGGATTGGATTTTAAAAATTGTGGTTTCAGAGATGGAATTCAGTGGGTATGATTTTGGTTTGCCGTTGTTAGTGTGCTGCTATTCGTCAAAAACACAGCACCAACAACACATATTGGATTTCATCTACAGTTTTTCAGCCACTCTCAATCTTGCGCTTCTGCTTCTTGGATTTTTCTTTTGTTCTTCAGGACTTGGTTCTGTTGGTTTCTTTGTTATTACTTTAAAAACTTTTTCACGCTCGCCGGTTGAGAAAGGGTTATACGCTTCCTCTTCAAAACTTCCCTGTTTAAAAAAGTTTTTAACCAATCGGTCTTCCAGCGAGTGAAATGAAATAATGCTTGCCCTGCCTCCCGGCTTTAATACTTCAGGTAATTGTTCCAGCAGTTCTTTTAATACAAGCAATTCGTCGTTTACTTCAATACGCAGTGCCTGAAATACCTGGGCAAAATATTTATTGGGATTACCCTTCACTGCATTTTGCAATGCCTGCTTGAGCTGGTTAATGTTTTGCAGCGGATTGTGTTTGCGTTGCTCAACAATAGTAGCAGCAAGTGTTTTGGAGTTGGTTACTTCGCCATATTGCTCAAACATTTTATGGAGTTGCTCCTGTGTAAATGTTTGAAGAATGGTAGCTGCTGTTTTTGCTGATGATTGGTCCATACGCATATCCAGCGGACCATCAAACCTTGTAGAGAAGCCACGTTCAGGTTCATCAAACTGATGACTGCTTACACCTAAATCTGCAAGCACACCATCTACCTGTTCAGCTTTGTGCAACTTTAAAAACCGGCTGATGTAGCGGAAGTTGTGCGGCACAAAAACAATGCGTTCATCATCTGGCAAGTTTCGTTTTGCATCCGGGTCCTGGTCAAAAGCAAATAATTTTCCGTCGGCGTTCAATCGTTTCAAAATTTCAAGGCTGTGGCCACCACCACCAAATGTGCAATCAACATACACACCATTGGGTTTGATGTTGAGGCCATCCACAGTTTCCACCAGCATCACCGGAACATGATAATCATATTGCGGCGCCTGCCCTTCATCAACGTTTGATGCGGAGTGGGCTATTTGCTTTTTTTGCTCCATTACTACTGCTCTTTTTTAACCATCACTTCATTAGCAAGGCTGCTGAAAGTGTCGGGTGAAAAGTTTTCAAAGAACTGCTGGTACTTTACTTTATCCCATATTTCTATTTTGTTTACACGGGCCACCATCACTGCATCTTTTTCCAGGGATGCATAGGCTTTTAATGTTTGCGGAATGAGCAGTCGGCCTGCGCTATCCGGCTCCACATTGGTAGCCCCGTTTAAAAAATAGCGTTGAAATTGTCTTACTTTAGGGTCAAAATCGTTTAACTGAGAAATTTCCGCCATGATGGGTTCCCAATTTTTCATAGGATACAAGGTGAGGCAGGTTTCAATACCCCGGCTGATGACATACTGGTTGCCCCACTCTTCCGGCACCTGCTTTTTGAAAGCGGCCGGGAGCAGAAAGCGACCTTTTTGGTCCAGCGTAACCTCGTATTCTCCCAGAAAACCAATCATTTGTGTTGAAACAGGATAATTTTCCCATTATTCCACACAAAATAACATATTTTCCCACTTTACAAACAAAATGGGAAGGTTTTATTTTTTCCACAAATGGGAAACCCTTAGCCGCATTGCGTTTGCGGGTGATTTGAAACCTATTTTATTGAACAGGCTGTGGAAAGCTGTGATTTAGCTGTGGATAAGTGTGATGTGGGTGTGAATTTGAAAACAATTTGGGGACCATCTGAGGTTTTTCATGGCGGTGGTTTTGCGTCGCACTCGTGTACTTTCTGTTTTCCATGGCAACAAACCTCACCCTCTATCTACCTTTCCTATAAGGAAGAGGGAGCGGTGCACTATAAGTGCTTCAGCTTTATGTTCTACCACATCAACTATAAAATGACTTCGACATAATTTGAAGCCACTAATTAATTTCACTCTTAAAAATTAGTTTCAAGAAGTAAAAGTTTAATTTACCTGTTGCACATAGAATGATGAATAGAATTAAACTGCAATTAACCACAGTAGAACAAAAGCTTAATCAAGGCTAAATCCGAAAACCAGGCTGTATATTGGTTTTCGGGCTCCTTTTTGTTTCTTTTTGGAGAAGCAAAAAGAAAAGAAAAAAACAGCAAGTTAATTGCAAGCAGTTCGCTTTCTATCAAGGAAATACTTTCCTACTTTCATCTATAAATATTTAGTTCAACTAAAAAGATATGCCTGCAAATTCTATTGGATATTCCGGCACTCCACTTATAAAAAAACTTGGCATCAAAGAAGATGCAAAGCTTTTGATTTTAAATCCACCCAATGGAATTGATGGGTATTGGAAACTCATTGATAAAGATTGTTCGCAACAATTATGCAGTGCAAAAGAATTTCCTTCTTTCATACACATCTTTGCAACATCACAAAAAGAATTTTACCAGCTCTATACAAAAATTGAAAAGCAGCTCAAAGGAAATGTAATTGTTTGGGTGAGCTGGTATAAAAAATCAAGTGGTATTGCAACGGACATGAATGAAGATTTCATCCGCAACTTTGCACTACAAAATAATCTGGTGGATGTAAAGGTTTGTGCTGTAACAGATGAGTGGAGCGGATTGAAATTGGTGATACCAGTTGCAAAAAGAATAGCACTCTAAAGTATCATATCCATGTCTATTGGGTCCTTTTCACAAAATACTTAAGTTTATGGTACACCAACTTCTTTTTTAAATCAGATTGAATGACGATAGATTTTTCAGTATATGCCGAATCAATAGGCGTGGGCGTATATTCAACCACAAAAAGAATGCTGTCATTAGGCAATATCTCTTTCTTCTGAATCTCCGCATATGCAATACACCCACACTCAGAAACAATTTTTTCGATAGAGACGACCTTCTCACTAAAATTGTATAAAACAATAGTTGAAGATTTTTTTTCATTGCTATATATAGTATCAACTAATAGTGAACTGCTCTTAATGACAAGATCGCCTTCTTTAGAATCGGAACATCCAAAAGTTGCTACAACAGCAAATAGAATTAAATACCTATTCATTTAAAATTGATTTAAGTAATTTTTCTGTATCAAACAAATACTTTTTTTCAGTATCAAATGTCCATCCAACCAGTTTTCGTTTGACTCTTCCTTTATACAAAATGATTTCCGTAGGGTATCCTTGAACATTAAACTGCTTTGAAAAAAGCCCCGCTGAATCATAGAGATTTATTTTATTATTATAAAGATTATTGCTTATAAAATTGAGATATGTAGAATACTTATCAATATTACCAGCGTTTACGTAGAAAAAAATTACATTTTTTTCACTTTTAAACCTGTTAATTAATATTTCTTGAGTTTCCGCTTTTTGATGACAGGGTTTACAATCCTTAAACCAAAATTCAAAAACCAGAACTTTATTTTTGAGTTTATTAAAATCATTAACCACGGGAGAATCTTGTTTTAATGAGCCGTAATTTAAATCTTTACTATAATTGAAGGATTGTGTCTCAATTGAAGATGCAAAAAGTGAAGGTATAGTTACTTTTGTATAATATAAATAAATAAAAATCAGCGAAAGCAAACATATGACAATTGACAAAAGAGATTTCTTACGGTAAATAAAATATCCGATAAATATACCCATAGATATTAACAAAGTTTCTCCTGGAAAGATAGAGGGGACTCTAAATTTTAATTCCTCGTCTGATAGCACAAGCATTAGTAATAAGAAAGGAGGTAGGAAAATCAAAGAATATAAAAAAAAGGGGTTTATAGACCTAAAAGTATTGTATAAAATATAGGATGCAATAAAGTAGACACAAAGACATATAATGAAAGATACATAAATAGGTTTATCCCATATTCCAAAAAAAACATATCTCTCTATAGTTAAAATTAAAATACTAATTCCAAATATTAATAGGCTTATAAAACCCTTTTTTTTATTCATTTATTACTAAGTTTAAAGCCAGCATTTTGCATTACAACTATATGCCCACCACCATCCGCAACCTGAAGTACTAGTTGTACAGCCATATACTCTACAATCATCCGGCCTCCAGGCACAAGCAACTGAACTACCGACATGGCAATTACAACTAGACCCACCACTAGGGTCACCTACTTCTTCATTTTCAGAAGCTATTTGATCTTTTGGATACTTAACTTTAGAAATAGAACCTACAAAGTAGTTGTATAAATCACTTTTCCCAAAAATTTGTAAGGCCTCATTTATCCACTGATCACCCGACTGTAACATAAATTTATCTCTTGCTTCTTTATTGGCAAAAAATTCTACTGTGAAAGACTTTTTCAGTAATTGCAAATGGGTACTTTGCTTTTGAGTAAGTTCATTTTCAGCAATTATTTTATCAATTCGATTTTGCCACAATACGTATTTTTCGGCCGCATTAAGTATTTGATCGTATGCTAATTTTTGACTAGACTGGTCACTAATTAGCAAAACTTCTTCAATTATTTTTAGATCAACTGAAGTTTGACTTTTATTTTCTTTTTTACAAGAATAAAGGGTAGCAAACAAGGCTACAACAATTAATAGTGCTCGCATAAAATTGTTTTTAAGTTACCCTTACTTTTTTTTATAGTGGTTTTCAGGATTTCCACTGACGTCATAATAAAGTTTATTTAAAATCTTGTGTCTAAAAAATCTAAAAAGTAGTTTTACATACCCAAAAAATGCTAATTTGCTTTAAACTAAATTTATGAATAAATACATCGGAGAGCGCCTGCGTATCAAGCGTGAACTTACAGGATACACCCAAGAAGAAGTTGCAGATAAATTAAATGTGGCTACCAGCACCTACGGGAAATTGGAACGAGGGGAAACGCTAATTGATGTTGAGCGTCTCAAAGAAATTGCAGACATATTTGAAACTTCCATTGCAGACTTAATCGATTTAGAAAGTTTTACAGCCAATAAGAATAAATCGGTTGCAGAAAATAAAGAACAGGAAAATACTTATCTATTCATACTACAAACGCTTATAAAGATCAATGAGAAGCTTCCTGAATTATTAGAGAGGCAAAATAAATTCATGGAACGCATTATTGATTTGCTTAGTAGTAAGAAAAACGAAAACGCTGCGTTACGCAGCGTTTTCGTTTTATAGTTTTTTGAGCCAAAACATTATTTCTTCAACGGAAACTCCGCAATAAACGTACTTCCCTTCCCCAATACACTTTCCGCTTTTATTTTTCCATCATGTGCTTCAGTCATGGTTTTTACATAGCTCAACCCCAAGCCAAACCCTTTTACATTGTGCACATTGCCTGTATGGGCACGGTAAAATTTTTCAAACACACGGCTCACGGTTTCTTTGCTCATACCAATGCCATTATCTTCAACCGTTACACGAATATACTTACCTGCATTTTTAGTACTTACTTTCAGCAATAACGGTTCTTCCTCTTTTGAATACTTCACTGCATTGTCCATTAAATTGTTGATGAGGTTGGTAAAATGTACTTCATCAGCTTCTATCAAATCATTGGTGGCATTCAGTTGCAGTTCTATGTTCCCGTTCTTGTCTGCTATTTGCAATTGCAGGTTATCCAGCACTTTTTCAATTACTTCATGTACATGAATATCTTTTTTGTTGAGCTGTATTTCATTGCGGTCCATTTGTGCAGCCTGCAAAATGGTTTCCACATGTTTGTTCATCCGTTTGTTTTCATCACGTATCATGTGGGTGAAGTATAATCGTTTTTCTTCATTGCTTAATACTTTTTCATTCTTCAACGCATCAACAGCTAAAGAGATAGTTGCCAATGGTGTTTTCAATTCATGCGTCATATTGTTAATGAAATCACTTTTCATTTCACTCAACTTCTTTTGACGCAGCAAAGTACCGAATGTGAGAAAAAAGGCAGTAACAATAATGATGGTAAACAAAACAGAACCCGCTATCAACCAACCCAGCGATTGGAAGATGTACGATTTAAAATCAGGAACTAAAATGATTAATACTTCTTCAGGCGCCAAACTCTCCAGCAAACTGCCGCCAACCGGTGTTAATGGATAAAAACTTTTTTTGTTGTGCACTGAGTCCAGTGCCATATCCATAAACCTTGGTGTTTTCATTGGGTAATGCCCGTAAATATTATCGCTGGCAATGGCAAATTCAAACTTTGTGTCTTTTAAACCGTGTCTTAAAAATGCTTTGTTCACTTTTTCTTTCACTTCAAACAAGGTAAACCTGTTGGCTACAGAGTATTGCCTGTAAATATCGTACGCATCGCCCGGAAACTTCATTCCGGGCATGGGTGCTAAACTGTTGAACTTGCTGCCGGTCTGCATCACCAGTTCTTCGCCCACCTCCTGCGTTACATCAAAGAGTTTCATTACCAGTTGATCTTCCTTGAGTGCAGCCTGAGTTTTAATCCAGTTCACCTGCACAAAAATGATCCCCAGTAAGGACAATGAAATGAGGGCAATAATGGCCGGAAAAATTTTCTTATTCTTCATGCGTTTGATGGATGCAAAGCAGCGGTTTGGTTCCGGCAAAAATACCTTTCTGCCATCAAAATCAGCCGAAATGGAATCAATACCCGGTTTTTTAACGTTGCTTTACGTTTGAACAAATCATTTCTGTTTCAAAAAGGAACCGTAAATTAAAGTTATGATTGAACCCGGCAGCGGCATATTATTGATTTCTGATCCTTTTTTAAAAGATCCCAACTTTATGCGTACCGTAGTGCTTTTGTGTGAGCATACGGCAGAAGGAAGTTTTGGCCTGGTGCTCAACCGTAAAGTGCAACCAAAACTGGGCGAACTGATTGATGCATTAACGGGTATTGATCTGAACGTTTTTTACGGCGGACCGGTACAGCAGGACACGCTGCATTTTCTGCACCAGGTGCCTGATCTTATTCCCAACAGTCAGCCCATTGCCCGGGGTGTGTACTGGGGTGGCGATTTTGAAACAGTAATTGCTCTTTTACTCAAAGGTGAACTGGATGCCACTAAAATCCGTTTCTATCTCGGCTACAGCGGCTGGAGCAGCGGGCAATTAGATGATGAGCTCAAAGAAAAAAGCTGGCTTACCGTGCAGGCCAACAAGCATCTGGTGTTTGAAAAAGATGAACAAAGCATCTGGAAAAAATCATTACAGCAAATGGGTGGACAGTATGAACAGTTAGTCAATTATCCCATAGACCCGCAATTGAATTAAATAAAAAAATCCCGCTCTGTACAGAACGGGATTCTTCATGTTAATCAAGCTGTAAAAACTTTTCTTTCGGATATTTTACTGAATACTTAAATACGAACTTCTTTTGTTGTTTTGAATCGGCTATGAAGTTCCAAGTAATTACTTTGGTGTCTTCAGTTAGTTTTGCGCCTTCAAATTTCAAATCATCCACTTCAATTTCTTTTTGTGGTGAAATGGGAAACTGGTCTTCCACTACAATATTCACCGGAACGGTTTTGTTATTCTGAACCGTTATTTCAAATTGTCGGTAATCCGTTCGGTTAGCGCCGAGAAATTTTTTATTGCTGAACTCTTTGAGCAACGTACGTTTTACCACAATGCCTTTATCAACACCTAACGAAAGTGAAAGTGTATCAGAAGGCGTGTTCAGATCCAAAAATGATTTACCCAAGTAAGTACCTTCAAAAAACAAATTCGTTTCGCCGGGTATCAGGTTCAGATCCTGCCAGTTGGTGAGCTTCGCTGTTAAGTAAGCCGCCGCTTCCAGCTTAGGCGCTGTGTAATATTCGTAATACGTAGTTACACTGTGTTCCTGTATGCTGATTGTATTTACTTTTCCGTCATTAGTTACGGTTGTGCTTTCATCAATTTCATATTGTGTAGTGGTAGGTTGAAAGGTGGTCAGTACCTGTAAAGGCATTTGTTTTCTTTCTTTAAAAGAGGAGACCCCTCGTATCTGAACCCCCGGAACTGAACCTGCTAAATTCTTATTAGTTGCTCCATAACCTGTAACCACAACTTCTTCTAAATTTTGTGTAGCAGGTTGCAAACTCACATTTACAAAATTATTGGTAGCTATAAACTCATAATAGTTGTAGCCTACATAAGAAACAGCCAGTGTTTGATTTAGTCCCGTGCTTTTGATCCTGTAAATACCATTAGCATCAGTTGAAGTTGCTGTACTTGTACCTTTTACCTGAACGGTGACTCCTGTCAGCGGCATCCCGTTATCATCTGTTACACGACCTATGAGCATGGTACCATCATTGCCCAACATATACTGACGGTAATTCAATAAAGATGCATCTACATAATACAGATACCAGGGTTTTATTTCAGGTTTGGTATTGTTTTCATTCGGATTGCCGGTTGATAATACCAGTTTTACATTATTCCATCCTTCACCACTTGTTTGATACACGTTGGCATTCATTTCCATTACAAGCGGACTTACTACGTCTTTCACACGGATATTGTAAGTAGGATACCAGCCTGCTTTTTTAACGAGGTATGTAATTTCAAAAGGTACCATTGCAGTTTCCTTTACATCAGCATACAATAGAATTTCATTGGTTGATAAATCTTTCTTTTGATTCAATTCTCTTAACTGTCCTGCAATTTTTGATTGATCTTTTTCGATGGCTTCTATTTCCTTACCCAACTCCAGTTGCTTTTTCAGCACTTCTGTCAACCGTGCCCTTTGAAATTCCAATGACTGCCGAAGCTCCTCGGGTTTGAGCGTTGTTGTTGTGCCTGTGATCTGCTGATTTTTGATGAGCATCGACTCTTCCTGTTTGAACACTTCCAGCATTTTTTGCGTCATGGCTTTTTTATCGGTGAGTTGCTCGTGTTTTGTCTGCAGGTCTTTGATTTCATCACGTATTTCCTGTTCATTTAAGAAGTCACGCTGTACTTTCACCGAGAGCACCATCAACTTACCATCAGCTTTTACCTGCACACTGTTCTTTTCAATATCAGTACTGATACCACGAAAAACAATTTCCTGCTTACCTGTATTGATCATTTGTTTACCGGTTCGTTTTACCTGTGCGCCCTTTAGAAACACGGTTACACGTTCCATTTTGGTTTCTACAGTAGTACGTTTTGTTGTTTGTGCTGAAATTGCAAAGGGTAATATCAAGAGCAGCAGTTGCATCCATTGTTTCATAAAAAGAGTTTTGTAGAAACTGGATGCACCAAAAAACTGAATTACATAAAAAAATCCCGCTCTTTACAGAACGGGATTACTTAAGCAAGTAGTTTGTATCTTATTCAACAGGTTTACTGCCTTCTACGAGAACAGTTACTTTGTTATTGAGCACTTCAACAAAACCACCCTGGATCTGATAGAGTTCATTTCGGTTTTTTTCCACCAATATTTTCAATTGGCCGGCTTTCAAACCACTCACCAAAGGTGCATGGTTATCCAGCACTTCAAAGCTTCCTGTAATGCCGGGCAATTGCACCCCCATTACTTCGCCTCTGTATGTTTTACCTGATGGAGTTAATATTTCTAAATTCATACAATTTTCAAATTGAATTATCCTTTTGCTGCTGCCATCAGCTTCTTACCTTTCTCAATCGCATCTTCAATAGTACCTACCAGGTTGAAGGCTGCTTCAGGATACTCATCCACTTCTCCGTCCATGATCATGTTGAAACCACGGATGGTATCTTCAATGCTTACAAACACACCTTTCAGACCGGTAAACGCTTCCGCTACGTGGAATGGCTGCGAAAGGAAACGCTGCACTTTACGGGCACGGAATACGGTTTGCTTATCTTCTTCGCTCAATTCATCCATACCAAGGATGGCGATGATATCCTGTAATTCTTTATAACGTTGTAAAATACCTTTTACCCTGTTGGCGCAGTTGTAATGTGCATCACCCACAATAGCAGGAGTAAGGATTCGTGAAGTAGATTCCAATGGATTCACCGCAGGATAGATACCCAAGTCGGCAATCTTACGATCCAATACGGTTGTAGCATCCAGGTGGGCAAATGTTGTAGCAGGTGCCGGATCAGTCAAGTCATCCGCAGGTACATATACCGCCTGTACAGAGGTAATAGAACCGTTACGGGTAGAAGTGATACGCTCTTGCATCAATCCCATTTCAGTAGCCAGTGTTGGCTGGTAACCCACCGCTGAAGGCATACGACCCAAAAGGGCAGACACCTCAGAACCTGCCTGTGTGAAACGGAAGATATTATCTACGAAGAACAGAATGTCTTTTCCTTTACCTGTACCATCACCATCACGGAAATATTCAGCAATTGTAAGACCGGAAAGTGCCACACGTGCACGTGCTCCCGGAGGCTCGTTCATCTGACCGAATACGAAAGTTGCTTTTGACTCCTTCAAACCTTCCATGTCCACTTTGCTCAGATCCCAGCCACCTTCTTCCATGCTGTGTTTGAAGGCATCACCATATTTCATAATGCCAGCCTCAATCATTTCACGCAACAGGTCATTTCCTTCACGTGTACGCTCACCCACACCGGCAAATACGGACAAACCACCATAACCTTTGGCGATGTTATTGATCAACTCCTGGATCAATACGGTTTTACCTACACCCGCACCACCAAACAATCCGATTTTACCACCTTTTGCATAAGGCTCAATCAGGTCAATTACCTTAATACCTGTAAACAGGATTTCATTGGCAGTTGACAGATTTTCAAAAGCAGGGGGTTGATTATGGATAGGGCGACCATTTTCCTTACTTACCTGTGGCAAACCGTCAATAGCATCACCTGTTACATTAAATAAACGGCCATTGATTAACTCACCGGTAGGCATTACAATGTTTTTTCCGGTATCCACCACTTCCATACCACGAACCAGACCTTCCGTACCGTCCATCGCAATGGTACGAACGCTGTCTTCACCGAGGTGTTGCTGTACTTCCATTACGAGTACATCACCGTTGGGACGCTTCAACTCAAGAGCACTGTAAATTTCGGGGAGTTTGCCGTCGAACTGAACGTCTACCACGGCGCCGATAACCTGTTTTACCTTACCAGTATTGGCCATATTGAATGTATTTAAAAAGAGGGGTTATTATTCAGGCCGCAAAGGTAAGGGGGCAGGGGTAAACTGAAAAATGGAAAATGGGATAATTTAGAAATGAGGAAAAATTGTGGGGGGCTGCCTGCATCCGGGCAGAAATTCAACAAAATTGAGACCTTTATAAAGTAATAAAAATGTCATCACTTGCAATCCGGTACAACTTTTTAGAATAAGAATGGTTATGTTGTCATCATCTTTAAAACGATTATGTATGAAACTAAAACAAAGAATGCTGCAAGCGGGTACTGTTTTGAGCATTTTACTAATGGCTTCCTGCGGAACCAATGAACCGAAAGAAACAGCGAAAGAACCAATGTTAAAAGAGGAAACAGTGACCTATACCGGCGACGGTACAACCATGAACGGCTTCGTGGTTTATGATGAAGCGATAGAAGGCATCCGCCCGGCTGTACTCGTGGTGCCAGAGTGGTGGGGATTGAATGATTATGGTAAAATGCGGGCCCGTGAGCTGGCTAAACTCGGTTACATTGCTATAGCTGTAGATATGTATGGCAATGGTAAAACAGCCGATAATCCTGATAGTGCCGGTGCTTTTGCAACCCCATTTTATCAAAACCCGGCAATGGCTAAAGCCAGACTTGAAGCTGCCATCGCCAAAATCAAATCATACACTCAAACAGATACAGCTAATGTGGCCGCTATTGGTTATTGCTTTGGTGGTGCCATGGTGCTTAATACGGCGAGGATGGGTATTGACCTGAAAGGTGTGGTAAGCTTTCACGGTAATTTGATCGGCACTCCTTTAAATAAAGATCTGCTGAAGTCACAAATCCTTGTTTGTCATGGCGGCTCTGATCCTTTTGTTCCGGCTGAAGAAGCAGCTAAATTCAAACAGCAAATGGACTCAGCAGGCATTACTTACACATTTAAAGAGTATGCTGATGCCACACATGCATTTACAAACCCCAATGCGACAGCCATGGGAGAAAAGTTTAAAATCCCCATCAAGTATAATGCAGCTGCTGATACTGCCAGCTGGAATGATATGAAAGCATTTTTCAGCACTTTGTTCGGCAAATAAGAAGCTCTTCAGCATAAAAAAACCACAGCTAATAACTGTGGTTTTTTTTTATAGAAATAGCATCAACCGGAAATATCTACGCCTATAAGTTTGCCGATAGCGAACGTAATGGCAGCGGCTGCAATACCAAACAACACCTGTCTGAACCCTGAGAACCATATGCTCCGACCTGTAAATAAAGTGATAGCAGAACCGATTACAAACAATCCAAGAGCACTTAAAGAAATACTCCAGATAATCGCCGGCATACCTGAAGTAATCATAAAGGGTGCAACAGGGATAATTGCTCCGATTGCAAACAGCACAAAGGAGGTAATAGCTGCCGTCCATGCAGAACCTTTCAATTCTTCAGCATTAATGCCCAGTTCTTCTTTTACCAATACTTCATGCGCATGTTCGGGATTTTTCAAAATGGCATGAGCCATTTCCCCCGCCTGCTTCTGTTCAATACCCTTGGCCATGTAAATCAGTTGCAGTTCACGGGCTTCGGTTTCAGGATCATGTTTGATTTCTTCCATTTCCAACGCCATCTGCCGCTCATACAGCTCCTGCGAACTTTTTACAGAAATCCATTCGCCCAATGCCATTGATAAAGCACCTGCCAGCAAACCGGCCAACCCGGCAAGCAGCACTCCCGTTTCTCCATTGGTAGCTCCTGCCACACCCATTACCAGGCTGACGTTGGAAACAAGCCCGTCATTTGCACCCAGTACAGCAGCCCTTAATGCATTGCCGCCAACTGATTTGTGTCGTCTTCCTTCAAGGCTGGTTAATTTTTCACTATCGATTTTTGTTTTTGATTGAATGAGGTTTTGCAAAATGCGTACGTGATTATTTTCTGCCCCCGAAAGCGGAACAGATTGCTGTTCTTTCTGCTTACGATCCCGGTAAGCCAATGCTTTTTCTGTTTGCATGAGCGAATCCAGCACATATTCATATCCCCAAATCTTCCCTATTTTATTGAGTAGTTTAGCACGCCATGAAGGAGCCGGCAGAACATTACTGCCCAGCATACCTTTTGCATGTGTGTTTTCAATAGCAGCCATTTGCCTGTAAATTTCAGCAATAGAATTTTCAGTTTCTGATAAAGCAAGTTGCTCGTATAGATAAGCAGCATCTACTTCTGTTTGTACCGCACTTTTTTTAGAAAGCTTCATACAATGATTTTAATCAGATCAATTCTTTATGTTTCAACTGCAAGGCCATGAGTACGGTAAAGATACCAATGGCTATATAACTGTATTGCAACCAGTAAGTCATTTGTAAAAGTATCATTTGCACTACTTCATAACCAATAATGGAACTGCCTGCTGCCACCGCCCACCACAATCCGTTTTTACGGTTGGTTCTTACTCCATACCAGGCACCCAGATGAATAGCGCCAACCAGCATCAGCAGCAAACCCGGTATTGAAAAATTACTGAAGGATGTATGTTGTAACCAATGAAGATCAAGCAGGAGTAAACTGCCGGATGGTTCAATCAGCATTATAGCGCCACAGGAAACAGAAGTAACGCCTGTAAAACCCAGTAACAGAAGAAGAGAACGTTTCATTTCCCTTCAAAGCAACAGCAACAAATGCTCCTGGAAAATGAGTTGCATCAATAACCTGTATGATGCATATCAAAACCGCAGCCGGTACCTGGTTTTGCGTTACAAATTCTTTATTTCATGGAGGTATTCACGGGAAAAATCAATTTTGAGTTCCACCCACATGGGTAGATGATCGCTCATTTGATAAGTACGCCATTTTTTGTAATAAGCCATATCCATATTCTTTGCTTTTGTAACGCCATCCGCCTTCATTTTATCCAAAACAGGCTTGAAATAGTTAAAATCATTTTCAGTAAATACATAGTCAAAAAAATCAAACACACCTGCCCCCTCACCCATTTCCAGAATATCTTTACGTTTCAAAAAAGCAATCTGGTCATAATATTTATCCTGTTTTACGTTTGTTCCCTGTAAGTTGTTTTTAAAGACGCCCTCATGTATTGTAAAGCCGGTGCCTTTGGTTAGTGCTTCATAAGTTGCATCTTCCCTGTTAATGATATTAAAATCGCCCAGCAGAATATAATTGTACGATTTCCAGCGTGTTTGTTTTTTCTTTTTGGCTTCAGCTGTTTCGCTGGCAGCACGTTTCTTTATAAAGTTTGCTACTGCACTTATCTCTTCAATCCTGCGTTTCATGCCCGGTGCACCCTCACCGTAGTATGCATGCGCTGTGCAAAGAAAAAACTTAAACCATCCGCTTTGAAAAGAAACCAGGTAGGGTGTGCGTGCAAATTGCTCAACAGCCGGCTTTCCCTTTATAGGAGGCAATACCAATTCACCTGCAATATTTGTAAACCTAACTTTTGATTCATCATATACAAAAGCCATCCGTTCATTATTGCCTGCCCTGCCCTCTGTAACATCCGAAACAATATAGTTCCATCCGTTTCCTAAAATGCCCATGAGTTTTTCCAGGCCATTCAAATCCCTGCGCACTTCCTGTATGGCAACGATATCAAAATGAGAAATAATTTCGGCAATGTAATAATAAGCATCCTCCAGCCTCTCACCGTAACTAGGCGCTTCAAACTCTCTTAAATTCCATGTGGCCAGCAGTAATGTTTCACTTACTGTTTTAGCCGGAATTTTATTTGCTTTCAATGCATCTTTCAATGCTAAAATCCGTGTACTGATTTCTTTTTTTTGGGCAATCTTGAGTTTACCGTGTTTTAAACCTGCATAGTAAGGCATAACTAATGTTTTAAATGTGCTGAATAATTTTTGATTATACAACCAACACATCAAAACTTAAAAAAAAGATTGAACAAAAAAATACCACGAAGTGGTAAGTAAAAAACTAATGTACCTGCTCCGTAATTGATTTTTTATACCAGCGGATGACGTTTAAATTCCTTTTCCGGATCAAAAATCAATCGGTAAGTAATCAGGTGACGGGTTATATCTGTACCAAGGCTGCTGGCTACATTCATCATTTTAGGATTAAAATCACCAATCCATTGTAGTTCATAATCTTCATACAAATGCTGATCCTGGATGATTTTAGCGGCTTCCATAATCATGTAGCTGTCAATACCCTTTCCCTGCCATTCAGGTACAATACCAAAGATAATACCGTTGAACTTTTTATTTTTTTTGGTGAGTTTGATCCAGGCAAACTTTAGTTTTCCAAACCAATCAAACCTCCCATTCAGGTATTTAAACCATTGGTTCAAATCCACAATATTGAGCCATACACCAATAGGTTCATCTTTATAGTAGGTGAACCAGCTGATGCGTTCATCCATCACCGGCTTCATTGCATTGAACATACCTATCACCAAACGGAAGTCCATCGTTTTTAAACCACCATGACCTGCCCAGGCTTTATTATACACTGTAACAAAATCATGTGCAAATTTTTCCAGCTGATCTTTTTTAATATGTACCGCTTTAAAGTCAGGATTCTTTGCTACTTCATCATGACGCTTATAAAACTTATCCTGTAATTTATCTTTTACTTTCAGTGCATAACAATACTGGTTAAAGAATACTTTGAACCCATAACCTTCAAACAGTTTCTGATAATACTTCGGGTTATAGTTCATGCAATACAATGGTTCCTGGAAGCCGCCAACCTGTACTCCCCACCAACGATCCCGTTCGCCAAAATTGATGGGGCCATCCATGGCATACATACCTTTTGCCTCCAGCCATTTACGGGCGGTATCAAACAGGAAGTTGGCTGTAGGCTGGTCGTCAATGCAATCAAAAAAACCAAAACCTCCTACGGGGCCATCATCCCCTTTCGTTTTATATTTTTTGTTAACGTATGCTGCAATACGGCCAATGAGTTTTCCCTGGTCATCTTTTAATATCCAGCGGATGGTTTCACCAAAACGATAAGCCTTGTTTTTTTCTTTATCAAATACCTGAAGCACATCTTTATCCAGAGGCTGAATATAATTGGGGTCGCCCTGGTTCATTAACACATTTACTTTGAGAAATTCTTTTTCGTGCTGAGGTGTGGTTACTTCGATTAACTGCATACTGCAAATGTAATCGTTCAGGGTCTAAACCGATATGCCGTTTGTCAGGCTAACCACTATTTTTACTAACTTGTCAGCATGAGCAGTTACATCCTCGCCCTCGACCAGGGCACTACCAGCAGCCGTGCCATTGTGTTTGATAAAAACGGAAACATTATTGCCGTTGCCCAGAAAGAATTCCGGCAGATTTTTCCGCAGCCCGGATGGGTGGAGCATGACCCTGAAGAAATCTGGAGTACACAACTGGGCGTGGCAGCGGAAGCAGTGAGTAAAGCGGGATTAACCTCGGAGAATATTCATGCCATCGGCATCACCAATCAACGGGAGACAACGGTGGTGTGGGAACGAAGCACGGGCAAACCTATTTACAATGCCATTGTGTGGCAGGACAGACGCACAGCTGATTTTTGTGATGAACTGAAACGCAAACACCTGCACATACTCATTCAGCAACGCACAGGATTGGTGGTAGATGCATATTTCAGCGCAACAAAAGTCAAATGGATTCTGGATAATGTAAAAGGCGCCAGGGCAAAAGCTGAAAAAGGCGAACTCTGTTTTGGTACGGTGGATACATGGCTGCTCTGGAATTTAACGAAAGGTCAGGTACATGCTACCGATGTAAGCAATGCCAGCCGCACTATGTTGATGAATTTACAAACCTGTCAATGGGATGGTGAACTGGAAAAGATTTTTAATATCCCCGGCAATATGCTGCCGCAAATACGCAGCAGCAGTGAAGTGTATGGCACAACACAAAATATACTAACGGCTAAGAATATTCCCATTGCAGGTATTGCAGGCGATCAGCAAAGTGCCTTGTTTGGACAGCTTTGTACACAACCGGGAATGGTAAAGAACACATACGGCACAGGATGTTTTATGCTGATGAATACAGGAGAGAAACTCATTCACTCTCACAATAATTTATTGACGACCGTAGCATGGAAGATTAATGGCAAAACAGAATATGCATTAGAAGGAAGCGTGTTTATTGCCGGTGCGGTGGTGCAATGGTTGCGTGATGGTTTAGGCATCATCCGTTCTTCCTCTGAAGTAGAAGAACTGGCGGCCAAAGTAAAAGATACAGAAGGTGTGTATGTGGTTCCAGCCTTTGCAGGTTTGGGAGCGCCTTACTGGAATCAACATACACGTGGCACAATGGTAGGTTTGACAAGAGGTACCACAGCTGCACATATTGCGAAAGCAAGTTTAGACAGCATTGCTTACCAAACCACCGATGTATTAAAAGCCATGGAAGCAGATGCAGGTATTGAAATCAAAGAACTACGTGTGGATGGTGGTGCTACGGTAAACAATACACTCATGCAATTTCAAAGTGATGTATTAAAAACAACGGTTGTAAGGCCTAAGATTACGGAGACAACTGCACTAGGTGCAGCTTATCTTGCAGGGCTCGCCACAGGTTACTGGAACAGTATTGATGAATTACAAGAGCAATGGCAAGTTGACCGGAAGTTTGAAAGCAATATGGATGAGGAAACAAGAACGGCGTTGTATGAAGGATGGTTGAAGGCGGTGAAAGCAGCGATGAGTTTTTAGCCTGCCTGTAGGCAGGTTTATAGTTTGCAGTTTATTGTTCTTCAACTTCAAACTGTTTCATTTAATTTGCAGCTTTTGAATTTTCAACCGGAAACAAAAAACAAGAAACCAGAAACAGAATTTGAATCGTTCTCAACAAATACAACAGCTCAAATCCACCCATCACTGGGATATCATTATCATCGGTGGCGGCGCTACCGGTTTGGGTGCGGCTGTGGATGCAGCAGCACGGGGTTATAAAACATTATTAGTCGAGCAATATGATTTTGGCAAAGGCACTTCCAGCAGGTCAACCAAGTTAATTCATGGCGGTGTTCGTTATTTACAGCAGGGAAACATACGATTGGTACGTGACGCTTTGAAAGAACGGGGATTGCTGTTAAAGAATGCACCGCACTTAGCTCATCCTTTGAAGTTGGTGATGCCTTCCTACCGCTGGTATGAAACCCTGTACTACGGCTTGGGTTTGAAAATTTACAATTTCCTATCGGGCAAACTGAGTTTGGGAAAAAGTGAAATGCTTTCGATCAAACGCACACAAGGTTATATTAAAGGCCTGGATGGAAAACGATTGAGTGGAGGCGTTGCATATTACGATGGGCAGTTTGATGATGCTCGCTTGTGCATCACCCTTGCATTAACCGCTGCAGATGTAAGTGCTACGGTGTTGAATTATGCAAAAGTGACGGAGCTCATTCGTGAAAACGAAAAAGTTAAAGGGGTAATCATTCATGATACCATCAACAATGAAACCTATGAAGCAAGAGGAACCATTGTTGTGAATGCAACGGGTGTGTTTGTAGATAATGTATTGAAGATGGATGATGATGGATTGGAAAAAGCAGTGAGCCCCTCACAGGGAATTCATATTGTAGTAGATAAAAAATTCTTTCCGGGTGAACAGGCTTTGTTTATTCCCCGTACGGATGATGGACGGGTGTTGTTTGCCGTTCCGTTTCATGACAAAGTAATCATCGGAACTACTGATACAAGTGTTGACCATCCTACCATTGAACCTGTACCGCAGGAAGAAGAAGTGGAGTTTGTGATCAATCACTTTAACCGCTATGTACATACAGGTTTGCAACGCAGCGATGTGAAAAGTGTATTTGCAGGTTTGCGTCCCTTAATAAAAATTCCGGGACAAAAGAAAACGGCTGTGCTTCCCCGTGACCATACTATTTGGGAAAGCAAAGGCGGCATGATCAACATCAGCGGTGGCAAATGGACGACATACAGAAAAATGGCGCAGGAAGTGATTTTAAAATCACACTATGCAGGCGGATTGGCTTATACCCGTTGCCAAACGGAAACCATGAAGCTGCATGGCTGGATCAAGAAACCGGATTATGATGATCCGCTTCATTATTATGGAAGTGATGCAGCAGCTATCCGTTATCTGCAACACCAGGGCTATTCGCAAACGATTCATCCTGATTTACATTATACCATTGCAGAAGTCATGTGGGCCGTAGGCAATGAAATGGCCATGACGGTGGAAGATGTATTGAGTCGCCGTACAAGAGCACTCATCTTAGATGCCAAAGCAGCCATTCAAGCGGCGCCGCTGGTAGCTGATATCATGATGAAGGAAATGAACAAAGATGAAGCATGGAAGCAACAGCAGTTAAAAGCGTTTTATAAAGTGGCCGAAGGATATTTATTGAAGTAGGAAGTACGAAGTAAGAGGCAACTGATATTTATAGTGCACGATTCATTTTCGGAAATCTCAAATCTGCAATCGTATATCAACCTTGCTTCTTGTTTATAGTTTGTAGCTTTTGGTTCTGAATGTTAGAGATAACTATCAAATAACAAGATAAAAAATGACGGATTGAGCGTAACTCCAAACTATAAACTAAAAACCATAAACTGTATTCCATGTCTCCTTTTCTTGCAGAATTTATCGGAACCATGTTCATCATTGTGTTGGGAAATGGTGTAGTCGCCAATGTATTGCTGAATAAATCCAAAGGTCAGAATGGCGGATGGATCGTTATCACATTTGGTTGGGCTATTGCTGTGTTTGTAGGTGTGTACAGCAGTGCCTCCGTGAGCGGTGCTCATTTGAATCCTGCTGTGACGATTGCATTGGCCGTTTTAGAAAAATTTGATTGGGCCAATGTGCCTCTGTACATTTTTGCCCAATTTGGCGGTGCCATGACCGGAAGCTTGTTGATGTGGCTGGCTTACAAACAACATTTTGATGCAACAACAGATACAGATGCCAAGCTGGGCGTATTTTGTAACATGCCTGCTATACCGAATGTGTTTTTTAATTTGTTAACCGAAACAGTGATTACAGCAGTATTTATATTAGGTGTTTTGTTTATTGCAGCTCCGCAAAATTCATTGGGTGCACTGGATGCATTGCCTGTTGCATTATTAGTGTTAGGCATTGGTTTGTGTTTGGGCGGACCAACAGGTTATGCTATTAATCCTGCACGTGACTTGGGCCCACGCATCATGCATTTTATTTTACCATTAGGCGTGAAAAGAGATAGTGGTTGGAGTTACAGTTGGATTCCTGTAGTGGGACCAATACTTGGTGGAGTTATTGCTGCAATGGTTTGGAAGATGATACAATAATCATTTCACTTTCGAAAACACATACAAACACTCCATCGCAATCTGGTTACTCCTTTCAGTATATTTTTCATCCTGCAACACCGTTCCATCATAAGCTTTGGGATCATTGTAAGTAGTAGCAATGCGTAATTCACAACCGGGGATGAAGGGACAATTTTCTTCTGCATCCGAGCAGGTCATGATCGCAGCAAAGCCGGAGGAAGGATTGTGTTCATGATTGTACACTTTGGAAAAACAGGTAACATACTTGTCATCATCAAAATACACATGATATACCGGGTTGGTTCCTTCTGTTGTTTTCCGTACTTCAAAACCGGTGGAGGAAATGGCATGAATGGCATTAGGGTTAAACGCTGTTGCTTCCGTGCCTCCTGAAAATGTTTTCACACTATGGATGTTAAAATAATCGGCTGCTGTTGCGGCCCATATTTGTCCGAGATGGCTTCGGCGTGAATTGTGGGTACACACAAATACCAATTGTACTGTTTCATTGTTAGCTTTTTTGGCGCTGATGTAATTGGCAATTTTTTCAAGAACTGCTTTTCGTTCTGCAGGTATTTCTGAAAAGTTTTTTATGAGTTGGGCGCAGCGTTGATGGAGGATGGAAAACATATTATTGTTTGAATGAGGTAAAGTTATAATGTTGAGAAGACTGTCGAAAGAGTTTAGAAAAATTAATACAGTATGATTTCTTTTGTCACTTTTTTGTTTGCCCAAAAAAGTAACCAAAAAAGGGCCCCGAAAATCAATATACAGCCTGGTTTTCGGAATTCGCCTTGATTAAGCTTTTGTGCTACTGTAATGAATAACAGTTTAAATCTATTCAACTTCCTATGTGATACAGGTTTATTAAATTTCGAGTTCTTACTGGTTGAGGCTTCTGCTGCCATGAAAATGGAACCATGAAACGAGCGTGGCAAAAACGACCCCTCGTTTGCACCACCGCCCGTAACACAACCATCCTCACTCCCCTCCCACACCGCAATTAGGTTATTTGCTGACTTCCGTCATTCACCAACCTTACAGGGTCGGGTACTTTCGTACCTCAACCAAACAGGTTTATTATGTCAATCAATCAAGTTAAACCAAAAGCTGAAGTAATGGATGGCAATGAAGCGGCGGCGTACATTGCGTACAAGTGCAGCGAAGTTTGTGCCATCTACCCCATTACACCTTCCAGCGCCATGGGTGAATGGGCCGATGAATGGAGTGCCAAAGGCATGAAGAATATTTTCGGTACCACACCCAAAGTAATCGAAATGCAAAGTGAAGCCGGAGCTGCCGGTGCCATACATGGTGCCTTGCAGGGCGGTGCATTGGCATCAACCTTTACAGCATCACAGGGATTGCTGTTGATGATTCCCAACATGTACAAAATTGCAGGTGAGTTAACACCTGCAGTGTTCCATATAGCTGCCAGGAGTTTGGCCACCCATGCGCTTTCCATTTTTGGAGACCACAGTGATGTAATGGCGGTTCGCTCTACAGGGTTTGCCATGTTGTTTGGCAACAGCCCGCAGGAAGTGATGGACATGGCCTTAATTGCACATAGTGCTACCTTAAAAGCAAGAGTTCCGTTTCTGAATATTTTTGATGGCTTCCGTACTTCGCATGAACTCAATGAAGTAGAACTTATTCCTGATGAAGTCATTGAGCAAATGATGGATATGGAAGCCATTCACGCACACAGAGACCGTGCATTGAACCCACACAAACCCGTGATACGTGGTACGGCACAAAATCCTGATGTGTATTTCCAAAACCGGGAAGCTGCTACTCCTTATTACGAAAAAGTACCCTCCATTGTGCAGGAGCAGATGGATCAATTTTATCAACTCACGGGAAGAAGATACAACCTGTTTGAATATTACGGACACGAACATCCTGACAGAGTGATTGTGATCATGGGCAGCGGTGCCGGTGCTGTGAAAGAAACGGTTGATTATTTAAATGCACATGGCAGTCATGTGGGTATGGTAAATGTGAGACTGTTTCGTCCGTTGGATGTAGAAGCATTTACGAAAGCACTTCCTAAATCAGTGGTGAGTATTGCAGTATTGGACAGATGCAAGGAACCAACTGGCATTGGTGAGCCTTTGTACATGAATATTGTGAATGCGTTGAATGAAGCACAGGAGAATCATCATGCACATGTGATTGGCGGACGTTATGGATTGAGCAGTAAAGAATTTACCCCTGCCATGGTGAAAGCCGTATTCCGTGAAATGAAAAAAGAAAAACCAAAGAATCACTTTACAGTTGGTATTGAAGATGATGTAAGTCACAGCAGTCTGGAATATGATAAATCCTTTAACCTGGAAGCACAGCATTTGTTCCGTGGTTTGTTTTTTGGTTTGGGTGCTGATGGTACGGTGAGTGCCAATAAGAATTCCATTAAGATCATTGGTGATAAAACAGATGACCATGTGCAGGGATATTTTGTGTACGATAGTAAGAAATCAGGTTCTTTGACCGTTTCACATTTGCGGTTTGGTGAAAAACCGATTGAGTCCACTTACTTAATTCAATCAGCCAATTTTGTTGCCTGTCATCATTTCAACTATTTAACCAAGTATGATATTTTAAAAGATGCAGAACAAGGCGCTACGTTTTTATTGAATGCGCCGTATGAAAAAGAAGAGTTATGGAGCAAATTGCCCAGAAAGATTCAGGAAGAGATTATTCATAAGCAGTTGAAGTTTTATGCCATCAATGCTTATACCGTAGCTAAAGAGGCAGGTATGGGTTCACGCATCAATACTATTTTGCAAACCTGTTTCTTCGCTATCAGCAATGTATTACCAAGAGAAGAAGCGATTGCAAAAATTAAAGAAGCGATTTATGAAACCTATTGGAAAAAAGGTGAAGCCGTAGTTCAGAAAAATTATGATGCAGTAGATGCCACCCTTGCCAATTTGTATGAAGTGGATTACAGTCAATACAAAGTTGGAACTGTAGAACTGAGTAACATTGTTGCTGATGATGCTCCGGATTTTGTAAAAGGTGTATTGAGCAGGATTATGGCAGGTGAAGGTGATGAATTACCCGTGAGCGCCTTTCCTGTTGATGGTACATACCCCAGCGGCACTACCAAATGGGAAAAACGAAATATAGCTGATGCAGTTCCTGTTTGGGATACCAGTTTGTGCACACAGTGTAATAAGTGTGTGATCATTTGTCCGCATGCAGCTATCCGTGCAAAAGTGTATGATAAAAATTTATTGAACGAAGCGCCTTCCACTTTTAAACATGTTGATCCCGTAGGTAAAGAATGGAATAAAGAAACAGAAGCTTACAGCTTACAGGTATCAACTGAAGATTGCACAGGTTGTACGTTGTGTGTGGAGTATTGTCCCATCACTTCCAAAACAGATACCGGTCATAAAGCCATCAACATGATGGATAAAAAAGATATACAGCAGGCAGAAATTGAAAACTGGGATTACTTCCTTTCATTGCCGGAAGTGGACAGGGCAAGAGTGAATAAGAATACCGTAAAAGGATCACAGTTCTTCCAACCGTTGTTTGAATTCAGCGGTGCGTGTGCGGGTTGTGGCGAAACGCCTTATCTCAAACTCATTACACAATTGTTTGGTGAGCGTATGATTGTTGCCAATGCAACAGGATGTTCTTCCATCTTTGGCGGCAACCTTCCTTCAACACCATGGAGTACCAATAAAGAAGGAACAGGACCGGCATGGGCCAACAGTTTATTTGAAGATAATGCGGAGTTTGGATTGGGTTTACGACTGGCAGGCGAAAAGAAAAAAGAAATGGCCTACCAACTGTTGGATGAATTACGGCCGCAGATAGGCGAAGACCTGGTAGATGCCCTTGTGAATGCCAAAGAAGGAACAGAAGCCGAGATTCAAACCAAACATGAGTTGGTTCTGGAACTGAAAAAACGATTGAGCGGCATGAAATCTATGGCAGCACTCAACCTGTTTCATCTCGCAGATTTCTTAGAACAAAAATCAGTTTGGATCATTGGTGGTGATGGTTGGGCTTATGACATTGGATATGGAGGATTGGATCATGTGCTTTCCACCGGTGAAAATGTAAACATTCTTGTATTAGATACCGAGGTGTACAGTAATACGGGTGGACAAAAATCAAAAGCAACACCACTCGGCGCCAGTGCCAAGTTCAGTGTAAATGGAAAAACGGCTGGTAAAAAAGATTTAGCCATGCAGGCCATTGCACATGGCACAGCGTATGTGGCACAAATTGCGTTGGGTGGAAATGATATGCACACATTGCGTACCATACTGGAAGCAGAAGCTTATCCTGGTCCTTCGTTGATCATTGCCTACAGTCATTGCATTGCACATGGTATTGATATGGCTCATGGAGCAGAAGAACAGGATTTTGCAGTGAAGAGTGGTTACTGGCCGCTTTTCCATTACAATCCATTAAAACCAAAAGGCGAACGTTTTGTGATTGACAGTAAAGAACCATCATTACCATTGAGTGAATTTATGTATCATGAAAATCGTTTCAATGTAATCAAAGCCAAGGATCCTGAACTGGCAGAGCAGTTCCTGCATACTGCAGAAGAAATGCGCAACAGTAAATGGGATCGGCTGGTAACATTGAAAGGCCTGTAACCTTTACCGATGATAAAAGGGAATTGCTGTGCAGTTCCTTTTTATTTTGAGAGAATGTATTGTTTAAAAATTGGTTGATATGAAAAAGCAAGGCATTTATATAATTTTAGTTGTATTCTTTTTTGCCTGCCGAACAAAAGATGAGCAACCAGTCGCACAAATAACACCCAGGGATTACAGTATTGACAGTACAATAGCAGAAAACCCATTATTCTTTGACAGCTTACTAATGGAGCAGCACTTAAGAGTCCACAAATATGATGCTGCCACCATACTCAAATTCAGAAGTTTCTATAACAGTAGAAATTATCAGTATGCGTGGTTTGCTAAAGAGGGAATGAAAGAGCAGGCCAGTGCATTTATGAATTTATTTTATGACTATATCGATTACAGTAAAGACAACACGTTGCTTTTGCCGGGATTACAAATACAATATGATTCATTATTTAATCATCCATCTTCCTATACCTTCCTTGATTCGATTGTATTTGATACGGAACTGTTATTAACGGCGCAATTCTTTCGTTATGCAGCAAAAGCATATACCGGCAGTGCCGCTATCAATGCAAGAGAACTGGAATGGTATATACCCCGTAAAAAAATAAATGCTGTGGTGGTTCTGGACTCGATGCTTGCGAATAAAAACAAAGATCTGTCCGAACTGGAACCATTCAACCATCAATACAAACAGTTAAAACAATATCTTTTACACTACTATGAAATTGAGAAGGCAGGTGGCTGGTCTGCTATAAAAGCTGATAAAAGGAAATATCAACTGCATGACAAGAATCAAGCTGTTGCTGCCATTAAGAACAAACTGTTTTTAACGGGTGATTTAACTGCCAAAGACACCAGCAGCATTTTCACAAAAGAACTGGAAGAAGCTGTAAAACATTTTCAAAAACGAATGGGTCTGAAAGAAGACGGAATCATTACCAATGCTTTAATCAGCGAAATGAACAAACCTGTTGAACAACGTTTACAGCAGATACTTATTAATATGGAGCGCTTGCGCTGGCTACCATCAGAAGCAAAAAATGATATGTTACTGGTGAACATTCCTGAGTTTAAGCTTCATATTTTAAGCAAAGGCCAACAGGTGCGTGAAATGAATGTAGTAGTAGGTACTGTTGTAAACAATACAGTCATCTTTACTGCAGAGTTAAAGCAGGTAATATTCAGTCCCTACTGGAATGTTCCTCCCGGTATTTTATACAAAGAAATAATACCGGCCATACGACGCAATCCAAATTATATGGAAAAGAACAATATGGAATGGTATGGCAACACCATTCGGCAGAGGCCGGGAGAAGATAATCCGCTCGGATTGGTCAAGTTTATTTTTCCCAATAACTTTAACATGTATCTCCACGATTCACCGGCAAAATCATTATTTACACGAACACGCCGCACATTCAGTCATGGGTGTATGCGTGTTGAAGACGCAAGATGGCTGGCACAGTTCCTTTTAAGAAATCAACCGGAGTGGACGAATCAAAAGATAGATGAAGCCATGCATGCAGGAAAAGAACAGGTAGTAAATGTGAATGATAAAGTTTCTGTTTATGTTGTATACCTAACTGCGTTTGTTGACGGCGAAGGGCATCTCAATTTCAGAGATGATGTATACGGACATGATAAGAAAATGGCGTCGCAAATATTTAAAAGCAGTAAATAAAAAGGTTCATTCTCTTTTTGCCAGTTCTTCTTTTAATTTTTTCCAATTTCGGTAATTCAGCAACCACAAAGGCAAAAAGACAAGAGGTAATATTGTTGACGCTGTAAACCCTTTTTTCGTAAATAAATATCCTCCACTTAAAAACATCAGGCCTACACAAACGCCCAATACAATCACAGCAATCTTCATTCCCTTTTCATTTTTCTTCAATTCCTCCGTTGAAAATTCAGAAAGTGGTTTTGGTTTCATAACTTGTTTTGATTATCGATAATAACTAACAAAATAAAATAGTAAAAGTTGAATAAGTAAGGGCTGTGCAAAGCAGTCTCTCTTCAGGGGGGGCGAAGAGGGCTACACTCCAAACTGTCGCAAATGATGATCCAGGTGTTTCCACATGCTCCTGCCCCATTGATCAGCCGTCATTTTTCCAAACATGGGATGCACTTTATCACCAATGCCTGCAGCACCTCGTTCATGAAACGCTTTCACAATAGAAAGCATTTCTGCTTTTTCCTTATCAAAATCACGCTGATCTTTTACGATAAAGTTGGGAGCAGTAGGAAGATTCTGTCGGTAAGGTTTGTTATTATATAACTGGCTACGAAACATCCATCCGATGATAGAGAGCGGATGACGTTTCAGTGGTTTACTGGTTAGCGGTACTTTGTAGGCCTCTTTGCAATGCGTGAGCATTTGTGCCACTGTCATCTTACCCCACTGACGTGGACTATCAGCCTTTAAACTGTTGAGCCGCTGCAAAATTTCTTCATGTGCAGCTTTATCAAACAAAGATTTTACTTCCATGAGTGAACGTATTCGTCTTTTGAAAAATAAGGAATCTGATCCTGGCTCACCGTTTCTTTTTGTTGCCAGAAATCAACTGTAACAATTTTACCATCTTTTGTTTTGAGCATGCGCCCCATCAATGCATTGGTTACATTAAACCGAACATCTGTAACACCGATAGTGAAGGTGGAAGGTGAAGGGTTTAGGGCAGAGGGCTCAACAGTAGCTTCTCCTTCTGCCGGTTTAGGTGCCGGAGCTGCTTTGGGTGGTGGTGATGGAACTACAACAACTGTATATCCATTCCACTCTAATAATGGTTGTAAGAAATCAACACGCTCCTCTGTGGCATTCTTTTCTACCACGGCACATTTCACACCGTTCAGATCTTCAAACTCATGATTTTTATTAATGGCCATCTCTTTTGTTTATCAGTTCATAATAACAATGTGGTAAACATAATGATAAGCGCCGCTTGCCAAACCGGTAATTAAAATACCCGCCACACAAATAACAGCCGCCAGTCTTGCATAGTTGCCTGATTGAATTTTTTCGATCGGTTGTTCATTGGCATCCATGAACATTGCTTTGATAATGCGCAGGTAATAGTACAACGACAGTACCATATTCAATGCGGCGATTGTAATGATGATATAATTTCCTTTCGCTGCACCGGCCAGGATCAAAAAGAATTTTCCAAAAAATCCTGCCGTGGGCGGAATGCCTGCGAGTGAAAACAAAGCAATGGCCAGTACCCAACTCAGCAACGGGTTGGTTTTATAAAAACCTTTGAGATGATCAATCGATTCTTTACCTGACGCATCACTGATGATGGTAACTACACCAAATGCTGCCAGGTTGGAAAAGATATAGATTAACACAAAATAAACAACAGCTGTATTCCCTTCTCCTGTTTGTGCCATCAGCGCCAGTAAAGTAAAACCAACCTGTGCCACGGAAGAAAAAGCAAGAAATCGTTTTAAGTTTTGTTGCCGGATGGCAAAAATATTACCGATGATCATTGTGGCAACAGCCAGTACCATCAGCATATTGCTGAATACAGCAATCAGTGGCCCGAATGTATAGGCAAGCAGTTGTACCATTACCATCAGGAATGTTCCTTTTGATAAAACAGAAAGAAAGGATGTTACTGCAATGGGAGCACCTTCATACACATCAGCCGTCCATAAATGAAAAGGCACCGCAGAAATTTTAAACCCGATGCCTGCTAGAATCAATATCAATGCAAAAATTTGCAGGTTGCTGCTGTACAATCCCTGTGTCATTTCCCTGAAACCGAGCTCACCGGTAGTACCATACAACAATGAAATACCAAACAACATCAACCCTGATGCAAAAGCCGAAGAGAAGATCATTTTCATTGCAGCTTCGGAGGAACGGCGTTTTCCAAGATCAAAGTTGGCCAATGCCGCCAGCGGAATGGTTGACAGTTCCATACTCAAATAAAACATCAACAAATGTCCGCTGCTGATGAGGAATTGCATGCCGAGTAAGGAACTCAGGAGCAGTAAATAACATTCAATGGTATGCTCGTGGTTCTTTAACCAATCAAAAGCCTGGAAAGAAATCAGGAGCATCGCAAGATTAAGCATGTTCTTTTCGAAGACAAACAACTCGTTGGTAATATACATACTGCCAAACGCTCTGCCTTCAGTATTCAAAAAGAAACCGGCAATCAGATTGATGAACAGCAACACATTCACTGTATGCAATACAGTTTCTTTCTTCCATTCTTTATTGGCAAGTTTCATAAACAGCAGGATGAAGATGATGAGCACCACCATCATTTCCTGTTTCATGAATTGTATTGTTTGTAAAAAATCCATTCTTTATTTTCCAGCTAATTTTTGAATAATGATATCCGTGCCGGGATTGATCAGATCCACCAGCCAATAAGGTGCAATACCCATGGCAATGATTCCTGCCAGCAACAATACCGCTGCTGATCGTTCATACCACTTTGCATCACTCAACCCTAAATGATGTTCATTCTTCACTGCACCCATAATCGAACTTCCTGTGGCACGCAAAATATAAACGGCCGTAACTACAATGGAGGCACAGGCAACAATCGTAGCAACTCTGTAAAATGTTGCTGCTTTTTCCCATCCGCCCATGAACACCGTCATCTCAGCAACAAAACCACTAAAGCCAGGCAACCCCAATGAACACAAACCGGCTATTACAAATACGGATGATATAAACGGCATCACCTTCAATAAACCTCCCAGTTCAGCCACTTTACGTGTATGTGTACGTTCGTATAACATGCCAATGGCTGCAAAGAAGAGCGCCGTCATTAATCCATGGCTCACCATTTGCAATACAGCACCATTGATCGCCGTTTTCGTTAACATACCAATTCCCAGCAATACAAATCCACAATGGCTAACGGAAGAATAAGCATTGATGTATTTCAAATCCGTCTGCATCATTGTGGCGAATGCTCCATATAAAATTGCAATACATGCCAGAATGATAATGATAGTTGAATAATGTTGTGCGGCATCAGGCATTAACCAGGTGGCGGCACGTAAACAACCATAACCGCCTAACTTCATACTAATACCGGCTAAAAACATAGAAGCTGCCGTTGGTGCACTGGAGTGACCATCGGGCACCCATGTGTGAAATGGAAACAAAGCCGTAAAAATGCCAAAGCCGATAAACACAAACGGAAAGAATAAGTTTTGAACCGCCGGAGAAATATTAAGTGATGCTATTTGTAAAATATCAAAGGTGTAATTACCATCAGTGGAGGTGTTGAAATACAATCCTGCTAATCCTACAAACACTAATGCGGAGCCGGCCATCAGCATCAAAGCCAACTTCATAGCGCTGTATTCTTTTTTACCGCTTCCCCAAATACCTATGAGTAAAAACTTTGGTATAACAGCTAGTTCCAGGAAGAAGAACATGGTAAACAGATCCAACGACACAAAGAAGCCATAAGCACCTGCGCTCAATAACAACAGTAAAAAGAAGAACTCTTTACTCATGCGTTCTTCTTTCCATGAAACGAGAATACCGGCAAGCACAACGGTAGCAGTCAGCAGGATCATGGCAATGGAAATACCATCGACACCAATATGGAAGTTGATGTTTAACGGCTGGTACCATTGATAATTCTGTTCAAAAAACATGACAGCATCCTTGTTTTCACCTGTTGAATAGAAATAGAACAAGGCTAATGCTGCCACCCATTGCAGCAAGGAACCGGCAAGCGCTATGAATCTTACCTGCCGGCGTTGCTTAAAAGGCAATACCGCCAGTGCTGAAAGAATAGGTAATATGACAAGTAGTAAAAGGTTCATTCTTCTTTTATTTCCATAAATAGATAAATAATACTGCCAGTACTGCAATACCGCCAAAGAAATACAACACATAATGCTGCACCTTTCCGCTTTGCCATCCTTTGATGAGCGCAGAGAAGCTGCCGGTTACAGATGCCAGTCCGTTCATAGTGCCATCAACAATATGCTTATCAATCCACGCAGCAGGACGTGCAATGAAATTGAAAATGATTTTTTTGGTGATGAACAGATACAATTCATCAATATAAAATTTCCTGTATGCTGTTTTATAAACCGCTCCCATTTTTTGGGCTATTGCAGCTGGTCTCTCACTTTCATTTTTGTAGAGATACGTTGCCAAACCGATACCTAATGCGGCCACAGCAACAGGTGCAATGGAAAAAAGCAAATGCAACTGTGTTTCCAGCGGCTTTCCGTCACTGCTTACATATTCACCAAAAGGAATGACCCCTGCTGCAATTGTTAATACTGCCAATAAAATCAAAGGGAGTTTCATGGCCGGTGTTCCTTCACTGTGATGTTCACCGTGTAATTCAGTTTGTTTATTCCAGAAGATGGAGAAATACAAACGGAACATATAAAAGGCGGTGAGGCCGGAAGTAAGCAATGCAATACCATACACTATTTTATCCGCATTGAAAGATGCTAATAAGATCTCTTCTTTACTGAAGAAACCAGATAGAGGCGGCACACCTGCAATAGCCAAACAGGCAACCAGGAAAACAATATTCGTAAGTGGCATGTGTTTGCGCAAACCACCCATATCAGTCATTTCATTACTATGTATAAAATGAATCACAGCACCTGCAGCGAGGAATAACAATGATTTAAAGAAAGCATGTGTGAACAAATGGAATAGAGAGCCAGTAAAACCAAGACCTTGTTCACCACCATAACCACTCACACCAAGGGCAAACATCATGTAACCGATTTGACTCATAGTGGAATAAGCCAGCACTCGTTTAATATCCGTTTGTGTACAGGCAATGATAGCGGCAAATAAAGCAGAAGTCAACCCAACCCATGTTACCAGTTGCAGTGATGCTTCATTCATTGCAAATACAGGAAACATTCTCGCCACCAGGTAAACACCGGCTACGACCATTGTTGCAGCATGGATCAATGCAGAAACGGGTGTTGGACCTTCCATAGCATCGGGCAACCAAATGTGTAACGGAAACATGGCACTCTTACCGGCACCGCCGATAAAGATGAGTGCTAACGCCCAAGTGAGCAACGATGCCCCAATAAATGAAGTAGATGTTGCTGCTAAAAATTCAGGTGATTGTGTATTGGTTAATGTTTGAATAATCGTACCAAAATCAAAACTGTTGCTTTGTACGCCAACGATCAAAATACCGATAAGGAAGAACAAATCAGCGAAACGTGTAACGATAAATGCTTTTTTACTGGCAGCAACAGCGGATGGTTTTTGAAAATAATAACCGATGAGTAAGAACGAGGACACACCCACCAGTTCCCAGAACATATACATCTGGAAAATATTGGTACTGATGACAAGTCCCAACATGGAGAAGGTGAACAAACCAAGGAATGCATAATAGGTAGCAAACCGCTCCTCCCCTTTCATATACCAGAGACTGAATATATGCACCATCAATGATACAAAACTGATGACTACCAGCATCATCACTGAAATAGGATCCAGCAATACACCCATGTCAATCTGCAAATGATCATTGAAGACCAGCCACGTGTATTGAAATGCCTTGATGGGTTGATACGCATCATTCACTTTGCCATCAACCAGAAAATAATGCCACGCCGTATATACAGATAATACTGTTGAGATCAACAACAATCCTGTTGCAATAACTCCTGCAGATGTATTGAAATACTTTTTACCAAACAAACCCAATACCACAAACGCCAGCAGCGGTAATAAAGGGATGAGTAATATGTAAGATGAATAGCTCATATTAATATTTCAATTCAGTTGCATCTTCCACATCAATGGACTGATGGCTTCTGTACAGATTAATAATGATAGCCAGTGCCACAGCAGCTTCGGCAGCAGCAATAGTGATGATGAAAATGGTAAAAAACAACCCATCTACTTTGCCCGGGAAAAAGTATTTATTGAACACCACAAAATTGATGTTCACACTATTCAGGATCAGTTCTACACTCATCAGCATACTAATGAGATTTCTTCTCGTAAACAATCCGTACATGCCTATAAAGAAAAGGCCTGTACTCAGAAATAATATTTGTTCTGCAGGTATCGCCATTATTGTTCTTTTGGTTTTGTTTTAAGGGCAATAACGATACAGCCGACCATCGCTGCCAGCAATAAAATACTTACCACTTCAAATGGTAATGCAAATCCATTTTCTTCTGTACTTATCAATGCTTCCCCTATTCTGCTCACCTCTGTTGAAAATCCATCTGACACAGGAACAAACCCGTTTTGATAAATCAGTAACGCTGTGAATGCAAAACCAAATAACACAGCCAGTGCAGAAGCGATCACCCGCAGCAATGGTGGTTTTACCATTTCTTTACCTGATTGCTGTGTTAAGAAAATGGAGAAGATGATGAGCACCACAATACCGCCAACATACACTACAATTTGTACGGCAGCTATGAATTCTACTTCCATCCAGAAATACAAGCCGGCTACACCAATGAGGGAGAATAAGAGCCATATAGCAGAGCGGAAAATTTTCCGGCTGGTAACAGCGAGCAGTGCAGTTATTAAAATAAACGCCGCTAAAATGTAAAATATGATTTGATAAGCAGTCATTCCAAAATTTCTAAATAACAAAAAACAAATTCCAAACAATCAAACACCCGATTCACTATTCACCATTGCCTGATGACTATTCCACGCCCTCCCTGATCTTCGACCCCGGTTCATTCAATGTTTTGATCAACTTACTCCGGTCAAAGACACTGTGTTCAAAACCCTGGCCCATTTTTATCGCACTGGTGGGACAAGCTTCAATACACAAGTTGCAAAGCGTACACAGCTCCAGGTGATAGATAAATGTATCCAGTGCTTTTTTCTTTTTACCGGTCGCTTCATCCACATCAAATTTGGTGATGATCTTAATCGTTCCGTTAGGACAAGCCAACTCACAGGCCGTACAACCGGTGCAGGCATGTTCATTGTTTTCATCATGCAGCATGATCACTTCGCCACGGAAACGTTCCGGCAACACCAGCGTATCCTTGTTATCGGGATATTGCTGTGTGATTTTTTCTTTGCCATGATGCAATGCATAACGGCCGGTTATTTTCATGCCCGTCAGGAGTGACTTTACGCCTCCAACAACATCTGATATGTAATCTTTCAAGAACATGTTTATAAATGCCAACCGAGGATGGCGATTAATGTTGCAAGCAACAGGTTAAACATTCCAATCGGCAATAAATATTTCCATTCTAAATTTAACAACTGATCAATACGCAATCTCGGAAACGTCCAGCGGAACCACATAATCACAAAAATCAGGAAGAAGGTTTTGCCCATAAACCAAACGCTTGATGGTATATAATCCATGATGCGGTTAAACTCTGTATCTGTTCCAAAATGCAAAGGCATCCATCCACCCAGGAACAAAGTAGCGCCCAACGCACATACCACAAATATGTTCACATACTCTGCCAGGAAGAACAATGCGAATTTCATTCCGCTGTACTCTGTATGAAAACCTGCAGTTAATTCACTTTCTGCTTCTGCCAAGTCAAACGGAGCACGGTTGGTTTCAGCAGTTACGGCAATCATAAAAATCACAAACGCAATGATGGCAGGAATATGACCTTTGAACAACCACCATCCATTTTCCTGCGACATAACTATATCAGAAACTTTCAAACTTCCTGTTAAGATTACAATTACCAAAATGGCAAAGCCTGCACTTAACTCATAGCTTACAATTTGTGCACCGCTGCGCATAGCTCCCAGCAAAGAGTATTTATTATTGCTGGCCCATCCTGCCATTAAAATACCAATCACAGATACTGATGAAACAGCAGTAATGAACAGCACACCAATATTTACATCCCAAATCTGTAAGCCTTTGGCAAACATGAGCGGAGCCATCACTACCATGGCAATGATCATCACAATAAATGGCGCCAGGTTGAATAACAATTTATCAACTCCATTTGGCGTCATACCTTCTTTTACAATCAACTTCAGTGTATCAGCTACTGTTTGAAACATTCCCCACGGACCAATTCGGTTAGGACCTAAACGCAATTGCATCCAACTGCTCACTTTGCGTTCCATCATAATCAACACCAAACCAAGCATTGCAAACAATCCAATGATGCAGATACCAACAATGGCAAACTCCAGCAGCATCGCTACTGTTGTATTGAATGTACTGTAGAGCCATTCGTGAATTGAGTTTGCTATGGATTCAAATGTTGGCAATGTTTTATTTTTTTATCTGTCAATATCAGGAATCACCAGATCCAATGTACCCATCATGGCAACCAGGTCGCCAATCTTACCGCCACGGGCTATATGATCCAGTACACTCAAATTGCTGAAACCCGGTGATCGGAATTTAATACGGTAAGGAGTTGTTCCGCCTTCACTCACAATATAAACTCCAAACTCCCCACGTGCAGTTTCAACTCTCGAATAAAATTCTCCCTTAGGCAGTTTCAATACTGCTTTTGTTTTTGCCTGGAAATCACCCTCAGGAATATTATCAATCAACTGTTCAATAATGTGCATACTTTGTCGCAACTCTTTCAACCGTACCACATAACGGGCAAATGAATCACCGGCCGTTTCAATGATTTCTTCAAATTGTAGTTGCTGGTAAATTTCATAGGGATAGAGTTTACGGATGTCACAACTTACCCCACTTCCTCTTGCAGCCGGGCCGGTAACACCAAAAGAAATGGCATCTTCTTTTGACAGCACACCTACACCTTTCGTTCTGTTCTGAAAGATGATATTTCCTGTTACCAGTTCATCATATTCATCAATCTTTGATTTGAAATGACGGATGAATTCATTTACGCTCCGTTGAAAATTGGGATGCAGATCCGTCATGACACCACCGGGCACCATATAATTCATAGTTAAACGGGTGCCGCAAGTCTCCTCCATGATATCGTTGATCATTTCACGTTCACGAAATGATAGAAAGAAAGGAGTTAATGCGCCCACATCCATCGCCATGGCACCCCACCACAACACATGACTGGCAATACGTGTGAGTTCATCCATCAATACACGAATCACCTGTGCACGTGCCGGTACTTCAATCTGCAAACCCTGCTCCACACACAAACAACAACCATGATTATTGATGTGGGAAGAAAGATAATCCATGCGGCTGGTGGAATAAATAAATTGACGGTAGCTCAAACTCTCACACATCTTTTCAATAGAACGATGGATATAACCCAAATGCGGCTCCACTTTTTTAATGGTCTCACCGTTGAGTGTGATCACCAGGTGTAACACTCCATGTGTAGCAGGATGCTGCGGCCCTACATTGATAACCATGTCATCAAACACATTGGGCTCTGTTTGTACAGACTCTTTTACTATTTCAACTTGGTGATACATTACAATTTGATCATGTTTACAGGATCTTCAAAATCTTTCCGCAGCGGATTCTTTCCCTCCCATCCATCAGGCAAAATCAACAACCGCAGATCCGGATGATTCAGGAAATTCACACCAAATAATTCATACACTTCACGCTCATGAAACTCAGCAGTGCGCCAGATGTGAGATACTGTTTCTATTTCGGGTTTGCTTCTGTCTAATTGCACTTTCACTACCAATGGAGTTCTTTCAATGGTTGACTCCATATGATACACCATGGTGAGATGTGTTTTGAAATCAACACAGGTAAGACAAAACAGATAATCGAAACCGGCAGCATGTAATGCCTGTGCAGTACTCAACCAATCTGCAACGGCAATATTGATGGTGAGCCATTGGCCCGTTTCATCAAAAGTTGCGGCTGAGAATTGTTCCTGCAGTTTTAGTTTTTGTTCTTCCTTCGTCATTGTTTACGCTACTTTCATTTCATTCCTTATCTGTTCCCTGGTCATGCCACTTTTAATTTTTTGCTGCAAGGTGATCATGGCATGCAGCAATGCCTCCGGCCGTGGCGGACAACCGGCTACATATACATCCACCGGTATCACATGATCGGCACCTTTTACTACTGAGTATGTATTATAAAAGAACGGGCCGCCGCTTGTGGCACAGGCGCCCATAGCAATTACATATTTGGGATCAGCCATTTGGTCGTACAATCGTTTCAGCACCGGTGCCATTTTATTAACAATGGTTCCGGCGATAATGATTACATCGCTCTGGCGTGGTGTGGCACGTGCTACTTCAAAACCAAAACGGCTCCAGTCATATTTGGCTGAGGCAGTGCTCATCATTTCAATGGCACAGCAACTGGTACCAAATACCAATGGCCATAAGGAGTTGCTGCGTGCCCAATTGATCACATCATCCAGCACGCCTGTAGCAACACCGCCTGTAGGTGATTCTATCACCTGTCCCGGAAACGATGCCTGTATGTTTTTCAGTTCTGTCATATTCAACTACTGATACAATTTTTACTGCCATTTTAATGCCCCTTTTTTATGGGCATACAAAAAACCAAGAAATAAGATGAATAAAAATATAATTGCCTGTACAAGGGCAAATATGCCGGCTTTTTTTACCACCACTGCCCATGGAAATAAAAAAATCAGCTCCACATCAAAAATTAAAAAGATGAGTGCAAACAAATAATAACCGGTGTTAAACTGAATCCAGCTGGGACCTTTGGTAGGTACTCCACACTCATAAGCTTCCCCCTTCTGTTTGTTGGTGGTTGCTTTGAGTACTACTTTGGAAAGCAGAATCGCTATGCCTGAAAAAGCAACGGCTGCAATGGCTAAAGCAATGATAGAACCTGCACCCATGAAAAAAAGTTTAGGTCAAATGTATTGGCCTAATATACAACGAAAGATGATAGAAAAAACAAAACAAGATGATGATGGTTAGGATTTTTTCAACATCTTTTTAAATATATATCATCATCGTTCCGGTTAACGAAGATGCAGCAGGTGAAGAATTGAACAGAAACTGACAACCATCAAAAACTTTTGTACATTAAACATTCAAACATTGCTTATGCGTATTCTTCAGCCATTCAGGATTCCGCTTTTATTCTTATTATTCTCCTGCAGCGAAACAACAAAACAACCGACTGTTGCAGGTTTTGAATTGATTCCTTCAGATACCTTCTATTTTAAATCTTTTGTGGATTGCAATATGGCGGAAGCATGGATTGGTGATACACTGCGCATTTTTCCGGGTAAATATGGTGAAGATCCTGTGTGGGGCGAAGCACATGAATTAAAATATGCTGATGGTAAACATGCAGATGAAGTGTTTCAACGCCGTTACGAAGAATTTACAGAACCGCAAATGCCGCCCAATGCCCCCATCGGTCAGCCCGGGCTACATGGCGCTGTTTGGTTTGAAACAGTGTATCAGTCACCGGAGGATAAAAGCGGCAAAACACTTTACGCAATATATCATAATGAAAACTATCCTAATACCCTGCCTTATGATAAAGCAACCGGTGAAGGATATATTGATTTCCGCTGGCCACAAGGTTTAACCGGTCCACAATCACCGGCAGCCGTTTGCCGTATCGGCATTATGAAATCAACCGATGGCGGACACAGCTGGCAAAACAAAGGTATTGTGCTGGAAGATCTGCAACCCAGAATGATTCTGAAACCATTTAATACCTCCAATACTTTTGCCGGCGGTGTAGGCGATCCTTCAGCCATTGCAAGTGGTGACTACTTATATATATTCTATGGTGAATACGGATATCCCGGCGTGTATGATTCTACCAAATACGATCGTAAAACTGAATGGAGCGGGCAGTGCATCAGCATTGCACGTATTGCGTTGAAAGATCTTGACAATCCATCGGGCAAAGTAAAACGCTGGGATGGAACTGCTTTTAATGCTCCCTATAATAGTATCGGAAAACCTGTAGCATCGCTTCAGATTCCTATGGAGCAGGGAGGCGGGCCGGCTTCTTCGCCGGAAGGTGGTTTTCACTGGGGCCCATCTGTAAGCTGGAATACGTATCTCAATCAATGGGTAATGCTCATGGGAGAAGTAACCGGACAATCATGGAAAGGAAGCCGAATTTTTATTTCTTTCAATCCTAATAAAGATTTAGGAGCAGGTGACAATTCTCAGCAATGGACCAAACCGCAACTATTGCTGGATAAAAAAGGATACACGGTTTGGTATCCATCGCTGCAGCCCACTAAATCAGAAGATGACATTCAAAACAAATACACCTGTTTGCGATTGGGACAAACAGCACGTTTGTTTTATAAAGCGATGAATTCAGATACTTCTTTTTATGTGAGTGAGTATATGATTCGGTTTTCAAAGAAACAGAATTAAACAGGTGTATTCTCCTGTTTGGCAGCCTTCTTTTTATCAAAATATTTTTTTCCGAGGTAACCAATCACAGGCACGAGTATAACTGTAAGGAAATATTTCGGATCGTCCAGTAAGGCTGCCCATAATTTGCGTATCATATTTTGCTCCAGCTTAATGCGAATAGGAATTTTCCTGTTTTCTAGCTCTTCGGTTGAATCGGGTAAGTAAGCGGTAATTTTTAAAATTAATGTAGTAGAAGGCTTATCTGTTTTTGTAAGAATACTCCAATCCCATTTATTTCCCCGTATGGTGTCAATACGTTGTTTATTGGAGGCATGTCCCACCGGTTTAATATCATAATCACCGGCCGGATCTTCCAATGATATTTCAACATGTTCATAAACCAGTGGTATGTGAAGTGAATTGATTATACTGCTGTCATCGTCTGTGCTGTTTACAGTTTCTGTACGTTCAATCTGGCGGAGCGTATCTCTCACCCTTGCCTCGGGTTTATTGATAGAGAGATAGGCCATGATATGTTTTACTTCATTCCGCTTGATGGTATTGAAATAGGAATAAGCAATATTGGCTGATTTACGAAACTTGGTTACTTCGGTTGGAGTGGGTGCTATTGAATCAACAGGATTAAAAGTGGCTGTATCTACCGGCACAGGTGCAATGCTATCCGTTCCCACTGCTGTGGTGTCCGCAGGATTTACAGGGATTGATTCGCTTGCATTATTACAGGCAATCATCAGAATAAAAAAAGTAAATACACTGATCTTTTTCATAAAGTCTTGTTTCCAGAAAACTAATACTAATATCCGGGCTTTGCAAGCAGGATAAAGGGCTGCCCCGCATTGCGGGATTTTCAACAGGACATGAAGCGGCACCGGAGTGAAACGGAGGTACAGCGGAAAGACCGGCAATGGATGATTTATACACAACAGGTAACAGCCCCCGACTTTACTCATTTCTTTTTCTATAAATTGCACCCCTGCACCATGGATAAATTCATAGTTAGCGCACGGAAGTACAGACCCCAGACTTTTGATACAGTGGTGGGGCAAAGTCATATTACCACTACTCTTAAAAATGCCATCAGCCATAACCAGTTAGCACATGCTTTTTTGTTTTGCGGTCCTCGTGGCGTGGGTAAAACAACCTGTGCCCGTATCCTGGCCAAAACCATTAACTGTGAAAATCTTCAACCAAACGGTGAAGCTTGTGATACCTGTGTGAGCTGTAAAACATTTAATGAAGGAACCAGTCTCAACATTCATGAACTGGATGCAGCCAGCAATAACTCGGTAGAAGACATCCGTACTTTGATTGAGCAGGTACGCTTTGCACCGCAAATGGGCAAATACAAAGTGTATATCATTGACGAGGTACACATGCTCAGCTCCAGTGCCTTTAACGCCTTTTTGAAAACACTTGAAGAACCGCCCTCTTATGCTATTTTTATTTTAGCCACCACGGAGAAACATAAAATTCTGCCAACCATCTTAAGCCGTTGCCAGATCTTCGACTTTAAAAGGATTACCATTAATGATACGGTAGAACATTTACAGGAAATTGCCACCAAAGAAGAAATTAAAGCCGAAGCACCTGCACTGCACGTGATTGCACAGAAAAGTGAAGGTTGCATGCGTGATGCATTAAGCATTCTTGATAAGATTGTAAGTTTTACCAATGGAGAACTAACCTATCAAAATACACTGGAGCACCTCAACATCCTGGATGCCGATTATTTCTTCCGGTTCCTGGAAGCGATGCAGCAGCAGAAACTGTCCGACGCTATGTTGTTGTATGACGATATCAACCGCAAAGGTTTTGAAGGAGATATGGTGCTGAATGCTTTTTCTGAATTCTTAAGAAACCTGCTCGTTTGCAAAGATGAAAAAGTAGCCAACCTCTTAGAAGTAGTTGAAAGTTTTAAAGACAAATACATTGCCACGGCCAAAGCCACTTCTGCTTCCTGGATCATTTCTGCATTAAATGTGCTGAACGAAGCCGAGATTAATTACAAGCAAGCACGCAATAAACGATTGCATGTTGAATTAGCCCTGATCAAATTAACATACCTGCAGCAGGCCCTTGATATTGCTGCTCCTGATAAAAAAAAAGTAGCTGAAAAAGCAGTACAATTCCGGGCGATTAAGCCGATAGCAGTCCACAGTCCACAGTCCACAGACGACGGTAAGAAGGCGGACCACAGTCCACAGACTACAGATGACGGTAAGAAGCCGTCAGTAAATACATCGTCAGCTAAATTGATAATTGAGGAGCCAAAGCCTGTTTACCAGCCCGGGACCAAACCTGCAGGAGCAACAACTACAACTTCGGGTACAGTAACCACTTCGCCCAAAATTGCATCGCTGGCCAAAATCCGTCAGCAGGTAGCGGAGCAGAATAATGCCAATGCCCACAAAGCCCGGCCTTTAACAGAAGAGGAATTGCAGGTAGCCTGGAAAGAATTCATTCTCAAACTCAAAACAGCCAATAAACATTCGGTGGTTTCTACGCTGGAAATGATGGAATGTAAAATGAAATCCGAAGAACTGGTGGAGATTGTTTGTTTTGGCAATGTGCAGCTAGGTTTCCTCAAACAGGAAAAGACAGCACTGCTGGAACATATTCAGCATTTCTTCTACAATCCTGCTATTAATATTCATGTAGAGCTGGTGGAATCGCAGGAAGAAGAAAAGCCGGCCGACCGCCCCCTCACCACCAAAGAACAATTTGTGAAAATGGTGGAAAAATACCCGCTGGTGAAGGAGCTGAAGGATAGATTGGGGATGGAGCTGGATTATTAAATCGATAGTCGCTATTCGTTGGCCATTGGCCGATAACGCTGCTCTTCTGCTTTGATTTTTTACTGTAAATTCTTATTATAAAGACCGAAATGGAAGCTATCGGCCAGCGACCAACGGCTATCCGCTTGCATTTCCCCAATTTGCCTTAATTTCACGCCCTCAATTACGACGAAAAAAACTCAACTTATATGGCTGAAGTAATCAGAATGCCGCTGCTGAGCGATACGATGACCGAAGGAAAGATTGTGAAGTGGAACAAGCAGGTGGGGGACAAAGTAAAAAGCGATGATGTGCTGGCTGATGTGGAAACCGATAAAGCAACCATGGAAGTGGTGGGTTATGCGGATGGTACCTTATTATATATTGGTGTGCCTGAAGGCAAAGCCGCACAAATCAATGAAATCATTGCCATTGTAGGTAAGGAAGGGGAAGATTATAAAAGTTTTCTCGATGGCGCCCCTGTTGCTCCCCAGGCTCCTGCCGCACAAGCCGCAACAACTCCAACAACAAATACTGAACAACAAACTGGCAGTGGTGTTGATGCCGATGCCTTAGCCTCTCAATTAGGCGTTACTGTCATCCGCATGCCTTTGTTAAGCGATACCATGACCGAAGGAAAAATTGTGGCATGGAATAAAAAAACAGGTGATACTGTAAAGGCAGATGAAAGTCTGGCTGATGTAGAAACTGATAAAGCAACGATGGAAGTAGTGCCTTATGTGGATGGCACTATATTATACACCGGTATTGAAGCAGGCAATGCTGCCAAAGTAAATGAAGTGATTGCCATTATTGGTAAAGCCGGAACAGATGTGAGTGGTTTGTTGAATGCGTTGAAAAATCCCGTTTCTGGTTCCAAGTCGCAGGTTACAGGTACTGCAACTGCTGAACCCGTTTCATCTGCTGCCCCTGCTGCATCAACAGTAACAACCACTTCATCAGAGAATGGTCGCATCAAAGCATCTCCTCTTGCCAAAAAAATTGCTGCTGACAAGGGAATTGACCTCCACGCAGTGCAAGGCAGTGGTGATGGCGGAAGAATCATTAAAGCAGATATTGATAATTATAAACCTGCTGCAGCCAGTGCGCCTGCTGCAAAAGCTGCCGCACCTGCTGCTCCTGTTATTGCATTTACTCCGGGCGCAGGTGAAGGTTATGTAGATACTCCAAACAGCAACATGCGTAAGACCATTGCCCGCCGTTTGGGTGAAAGCATGTTTACTGCTCCTCATTTTTATCTTACTATGGAGCTCAACATGGATAATGCCATGGCCGCCCGTGCACAGATGAATGCCGTGAGCCCTGTAAAAATTTCTTTCCAGGATATGATGATTAAAGCATGTGCTATGGCCCTGCGCAAACATCCTGCAGTAAACTCATCATGGATGGGCGATTTTATTCGCACTTACAATCATATTCATATCGGCAGTGCGGTAGCAGTTGACCAGGGATTGATTGTTCCTGTGTTCAAGTTTGCTGATCAGAAAAGTCTGAGCCAGATTGCCAGTGAAGCCAATGTGTTGTATGATAAAGCACGCACGGGCAAACTGCAACCACAGGAGTTCAGCGGTAATACCTTTACTATTTCTAATTTAGGAATGATGGAGATTGAAGAATTCACTGCCATCATCAATCCTCCCGATAGTTGCATCCTTGCCGTAGGCCGCATTAAAGAAATTGTGATTAAGAAAGCGGATGGAAGTTTCGGAACAACGAACGTGATGAAAGTAACGCTCAGTTGCGATCACCGTTCTGTTGATGGTGCTATTGGTGCCAGCTTCTTACAAACGTTGAAGAAGTTTATTGAGAACCCGGTGACGATGTTGGTGTAACTGAAATTCTATAGTTCAAAAAGTTTTTAAGTTAAAATCCCGCTGTAATGGCGGGATTTTTTTGTTTTGATGAAAACACCTTGGATACATTTTATAAATAAATTATATTACAATAGATATACTAACAACTCACTATACAAGTTTGATCATGTTAAATATCAATTACCCATACAGTATCAAAGTTGTTCAAAATAAAAAAGAGTTGAATTTCAAATATTCAAAAGAAGAATATAATGATATTATAAATTTCGAAGTGATATCATCAGATGGAGAATTGAACCCATTTAAGGTACATAAAATCACCTTTAATAAAAAAAAAAAACAACATCTAATACGATAATTGAAAATTTAGTGGAATTATCTCTTAGAGATAAAGTAATACAAGAAATTTTAGCAAATGAAAAATTAATGTGATTTAAATTATTAACTAACAAAACGAAAATTTATGGGATTATTTGAAGGCTTAATGCAAGGCGCCTTAAATTCAGGTATAAATTCTGTATTTAATAAAATTAATAAAGCAATTATCCCAGGTGGAAAACATGTCGATTTTATTAATAATACGATAGTTGAGTTTTTAAATGAGAATATGAATTTTTCAGATATATTCCTGAAAAACCCAGAGAATGATTTAATATTCAATAATAAATTTAATGATAAATATATTTTTGAACACGCAAATGTAAATGAAGATAAATTCTTTGCATTTGTATATACTTTATGTTTTGGAGGTAAAAAAAGAGCAAAATCTGAACTTGCAAAGTTTGAAAGCGAAATTTTCAATAGTGGAGCTAGTTTCGAATCGAAGTATAAGGTCAAAAATAATTTTGAAAATGCATCATTAATTAGGTCTTATTTAAATAGAACAACCGATTTTATTAATGACACGCTGCCAATTTATGAGAATCTAAAAAATTATGAGAGTTTCATGGAAACATATACAGAGAGATATATAATAATTTGTAAAGCCGAAAACAATGAAACAGAACGAAAAAAAGCAATAAAAGGATTTTTATCATGCTTTGCAAGAACGATTTCAACATTGAAAAGTTCAAATGAATTTGAAAAGGAATTCCAAAAACTCTTTTTAGGGAAATATGAAAAAGTTTTAAATGATCTTGATAAAGCTAACCAAATAAAAATTTCTGAAAATGACAATCTAAACGATAAGGAACTCAAAAACTTACTTTTGAAAGTCGACTATGAATATAATAATTCCTTAAAACCTATGGATAGATTTATTGATCTATATAGGTATTACTTAATAAAATATTCTTCTGCAGATATTACTTCAAGCATAAATATAGCAAAAGACGAAATTATCAACCTTTGTAAAAAATATAATAATTCCTTAGAAAAGTCAATACTATCAAAAGACATATGTTTTGCTATGAACGAGGTTAGCTATAATAATCTTCAATTTTATTTAAAAAATTGCTAAATACAGTATAGAATAGATCTTTCCAATTTTAAGTGAATTTTCAAAAATTAAAAGAAGTGAAAAAAGATGAAATCATACTAAATCGCATATTTGGTGTTTTTTTTATTATTGCTTCAATTAGCTTATTTTTCAAAGAAGGAGTATTTTTAAAGATCGGGGGCTTTGTTATGTTATGGGTAGGAATTGTAATGTTTATTACTGGTGAAAGGCCTAGACCTTAATCTTTTGCAGACTAGCTCAAATAAATATCACTTGAGATTTAAAAATAAAAAAAATTAGACGCCTGTGTAATAACCTATTTATTCAATATTAATTATTACGTTCTTTTCGTGTTTTGAATGGATATTACCCCAAAAAATATAATAAGCTAAAAACCATAAGAGTAGAGTAAAAACGATGACATAGACTGTAAGATTAGATACAGGCTATTTCAATTTATTTAAAATAACTTAAAATGGTTCGCTCGAAGTACTTTTTTTATAAAAACTGTAAAGATGTAAAAAAGCTTTTTGAATTCGGATTTTTAATTCGGGTTCTTGTCTTAAATCAATATCAAGAGAAAAATTGTCTGTGCTTGCAGTTTGATTAAGGTGTTTATAGTTAATTTCTATACTCTTTGAATATGTTTCAAAATGTATACTCATACTATTGGGATAGAATAGTTCTTTTAAATCCTTAATAGGTATTTTTATTATTTCATGGATATATTTATGATTTATTCTATGCAAATGATTAGTCACTTTTCTAGTTCGATTTATAATAATTTTATCCCCTTCAAAGCCAAATATAATTTCAACTTCCTTGCTATATGCGTAATTTGTCACATAAAACCCCTCTAAAACAGGGTCATATACTCCTCTTTGAATATCCTGAGATTTGTTCTCTTCTTTAAAATCTTTAAGATAATATGCACGAAACTTAGACAATATCCAATTTATAGTTTCAGTCTTACTAGATTTAGACTGATCATACCCCCTATGAATCATTTCTTGAAAATCATAGATAAAAAGAAACATGTCATAATCTTTCTTTTGAGAATATGCACTATTAAAAGGCAGGAATAAAAGAAATATTAATCCCAATCTTATAAAAATTTTCATACTATAAATTTAAAAAAAATCTGTATTTGTATATACTTCTTTTGGCAGGCAGCCCAATATTACACAACAGTTAGAAATAGCAAATTGCTTGTCTTGTTGAGCTTTTGAACAACAATACAAGCAACTATCTGTAAAAATACCCAGCGATTCTCTCCAAACGTCAAGATGACAGCAATGCTCATCTTACTGCTACAAATACTCCTTGTCTAAAGCTGCGGCGCATAAGTAGGATGTACAATAAAGTTCAACTGTAATTCATCACAGTAGTACAAAAGCTAAATCAAGGCGTAATCCGAAAACCAGGCTGTATATTGGTTTTCGGGCTCCTTTTTGTTTCTTTTTGGAGAAGCAAAAAGAAAAGAAAGAAACATCAGAATCTATAAAGTTCAGATATTCATGTGGTTGGTCGGGAGACACAACCACGGCGTGTTATTTTCTTTACCACTCAAAATATCAAAACATTTCAACAACATCGCTCCATTCAAAATAAATAGCCGAACTTGAACTATTAATCATAATCAATGCTTCAAAAAAGCACAATCCAACTCTTACGTTTTCACTTCTCCCTCTTTCTCATGCCTGTGTATTGGTTTGCGTTAACACAATTGGTAAACATCAACTGGAACCGAGCTGCTCTAACCTTCGTAATATTACACATACTTGTTTATCCTGCCAGCAACGGATACAACAGTTATATGGATCGTGATGAAACGCCCATCGGCGGCTTAAAAAATCCCCTGCAGCCAACCAAACAATTATTTTATACGACAGTGGTTATGGATGTCGTAGCGGTGACAGCCTCCTTCTTCATCAGTTGGTATTTTGCATTGGGCATTTTCTTATACATCATGGCATCAAGAGCATACAGTTATCGTGGTATCCGTTTAAAGCAATATCCGTTGACTGGTTATATCACAGTTATAATTTTCCAGGGAGCCGTTACTTATTGGTTAGTGTATCATGGTTGCAGTGAAGCATTGTACACCAACGCTTCGTTCAGTGGCATGATCGCTGCCAGCTTATTGATTGGCGGGTTTTATCCGCTCACACAAATCTACCAGCACAAAGCAGATGCGGCTGATGGCGTGGAAACCATCAGTTATAAATTAGGTTATAGAGGTACCTTCATTTTTTGTGCGGCAGTATATTCTGTAGCCATGGCTTTTTTAGGTTACACGTTTTTAGCCTCTCTTTTATTTGTACAATTTTTTATGGTACTCATCTTTTTCACACCCATTCTCGTATATTTTTTTTGGTGGGCTGTAAAAGTGTGGAAAGATAACAGTGCGGCAGATTTTAAACATACCATGCGTATGAATATTTTAGCCAGCACCTGTACCAATCTTGGTTTCATCATCGCTTTAATCATGAATCATCTTGAGTAAAATTATTTCCATCGGCACGGCAGTTCCTGCACATAAACATAACCAGAAAGATATTCTGCAGTTTATGCAGCAGGTTTATGCACTGGATGCTACAGAAAACCGTAAACTGAAATTTTTATACAACCTCAGCGGAATTGATACACGCTATTCAGCAGTGCCGGATTATAGTCATAACATGAGCGAATGGAAATTTTATCCGCACAGTGAAAACCTGGAACCTTTTCCTTCGTTAGAGCATCGGATGCAGTGGTACAATAAGTTTGCAGCTCCATTATCAGTTGATGCTATTCGTAATTGTGCAGAAGATAAAATTCACACTAATGAAATCACGCATCTGATCACGGTAAGTTGTACAGGCATGAGTGCACCGGGTTTGGATCTGCAGGTAATGGAACTGCTGGACTTACCCAAACATGTGTACAGAACTTCCATCAACTTTATGGGTTGTTATGCAGCCATTCATGGCTTAAAAATGGCCGATACTATTTGCAAAACAGATGTTGATGCTAAAGTGATGATTGTTTGTACGGAACTCTGCACACTGCATTTTCAAAAAGAAGCCACACAGGATAATATTGCTTCCACATTATTATTTGCTGATGGAAGTGCTGCAGCATTGGTTACGCATGATTCCTTTGCACAAAAAGGATTGCACTTAAAAAGTTTTTACAGTGAAGTAGTTGCCAAAGGCAAAAGGGATATGGCATGGGAACTTTCATCAACCGGCTTTTTGATGACACTCAGCGGTTATATTCCTGATCTGATTGAAGAAGATTTTGAGCCATTGGTGCAGCGTGCATTACTACATAGCAACACAGATAAAGAACAAATTACGCAATGGTGTATTCACCCCGGTGGTAAACGCATTGTTGATGCCATACAAAAAAGCCTGGCATTACCTGCCGGCTCCCTGCAGAAAAGTTATGATGTATTACAACAGTTCGGCAATATGTCATCACCCACTATTTTATTTGTATTGCAGCAATTGATGAAAGATAAAAATGAGGGTGCGGTTTTTGGCGCCGCATTTGGTCCCGGTTTAACCATGGAAACATTTACGGCAATCTATGAATAAGTTTTCGCAGCGCTCCAATCAAAAGGAACTCTTAGACAGAGATGATATTCCGTTTGAAGACATCAAACAGAATATGAAAGAGCTGGACTTCATTAATACCTGGCTGGGCGGACATGCCATCACCATCAAAGGCATTGAATCATTGGTCAAGCTCTCTGCCTTTCAGCTTTCACATAAGTTAACCATTTGCGAAATGGGTTGTGGCGGCGGTGATAACCTGCGTGCTATCGGAAAATGGTGCAAGGAAAGGGATATTTCTGTCATACTCATCGGTATAGATATGAATCCGAACTGTATTGCGTATGCACGTTCACGGAAAGATAATTTTGACATTGATTTTATTTCAGATGATTACCGCAATGTACATTTTGAAACAAAACCCGATGTCATCTTTTCATCGCTCTTCTGCCATCATTTTACCAATGAAGAATTGGAGCAGCAATTTGCATGGATGAAACAAAACGCAAAGCTTGGTTTTTTTGTAAATGATCTGCAACGGCATCCATTGGCTTATTACGCTATCAAATGGCTTACGCAATTATTTTCAAAATCATATTTGGTAAAAAATGATGCGCCGCTGAGTGTATTGAGAGGTTTTTCTAAAAATGAATGGCATGCAATCTTTCAGCAATCTAACATTCAATCCTTTTCTTTAAAATGGAAGTGGGCATTCCGCTGGTTGTTAACTTATAAACATGAGCAATGAGTCCTACCATATAGCTATCATCGGCGGCGGACTTGCCGGTCTTGCTTTATCCATTCAGGCATCGAAAGCAGGTTATAAAACAGTGTTGTTTGAAAAAGAACAATATCCGTTTCATAGGGTTTGTGGTGAGTATATCAGTTTGGAAAGTTGGGATTTTTTAGAACGCCTTGGGTTGCCGCTTTCGCAAATGAAGTTACCTATCATTAAAACCTTACAGGTTACAGCGCCCAACGGGAAGTTATTTGAAACCAAATTACCATTGGGCGGATTTGGCATCAGTCGCTATACGTTAGATTATGAATTAGCAAAGCTTGCAAAAGCAGCAGGTGTAACTGTTTTGGAAAATACAAAAGTGAATGATGTGTATTTCAATGATAAGGACTTTAACATTCAATCTGCAATCAAAAATCTAACTTCTGAAATAGCCTGTGGTTCATTTGGCAAACGCAGCAATCTCGATGTAAAATGGAACAGAAACTTTGTTCAGCAAAAACCCAATAAGCTCAATAACTACATTGGTGTAAAGTATCATATCAAAACCCAGCACCCGGCTGATGTCATTGCATTACACAATTTTGAAAATGGCTATTGCGGTATTTCACAAATTGAAGATGGAAAATTTTGTCTCTGTTATTTAACCACTGCTGAAAATTTAAAACAACATGGCAACAGTATTGAGCAGATGGAGCGTGAAGTGCTGTTTAAAAATCCGCATCTGAAACAAATATTTACCCACGCTGATTTTTTGTATCAGGCACCTGTTACCATTTCACAAATCAGTTTTGATAAAAAGTCACAAGTGCAGAATCATGTATTGATGCTGGGCGATGCAGCAGGGATGATAACCCCTCTTTGCGGCAACGGCATGAGCATGGCTTTGCATGGAAGTAAAATTGCTTTTGAATGCATCCAGGCTTTTTTACAAAACAAAATTTCAAGAACTGAAATGGAGCAGCGCTATCAGCAAGTGTGGCAGCAGCTGTTTGCCCATCGGCTGCGTACCGGCAGATTGATCCAGGGTTTCTTTGGAAAAAAATGGGTAACAAATCTCTTTGTACAATCCTTTCAATCCTTTCCTTTCCTGGCAGCACCTTTAATAAAGCAAACACACGGAAAGCCATTTTAAATTCCCGTCGGCTTAAATTTATTTTCAAAAAATTTTGAAAATTCGGAAACATAGACTAATTTAGGCTCGTTAAATTAAACTACGTTCGTGAAGTTATCAGAAGCCAAACAACAATTCATCAGTACCTGGGGCGCTATGGGCACCCATTGGGGCATTAACCGTACCATGGCACAGGTGCATGCACTGCTCATGATTGCTCCTGACCCTTTAACACAGGATGATATTATGCAGCAATTGAATATCAGTCGTGGTAATGTAAACATGAACATCCGTGATCTGATTGATTGGGGCCTGGTAGACCGTGTACTCATACCCGGTGAACGCAAAGAATATTTTACAGCCGAAAAAGATATTTACAAAGTAGCAACACAAATTATCAAGGAGCGTAAAAAACGGGAGCTGGACCCCATGATGAAGCTGATGGATCAGTTGAGTAAAGTGGAAGGCGATAAACGGGATAAAGAAGTAAAAGTGTTCCTGGAAACAGTAAGTGGTATTAAAAAGTTTGGCGCCCATGCGAATGATATGCTGGACGTATTGGTGAAGAGTGATGAGAACTGGTTCTTGAGTACCGCTATCAAGCTCTTTAAGTAACGTAACAAAAGATTTTTTCAAGCCGATCTGATTTCGGCTTTTTTAAAACACTATATTTTCATTATTTTCTGAAAATTTAAAATACTTAAAACATGAAAGCATATAAACTTGCAGAAGTCCTGATTAACACAACACTCATTCTCGCTTTTCTATGCGCTTTTGCAATCACACAAAGTTTTGAACTACTATTTCTCAGTTATTTTATTGTAGGTAGCATTCAGCTCCTTAGTATGCTTTTTCATTTGTTTAAAGGCTGGTTCAGTAATCACAACATTCGCTTTGTATACTATATCTTCCTTTTGTTTACGGGAGTACTTTGCTTTGGCGGTATCGGCTTTTTCATTTTACTGTATGCGGCTCCGCTAATGGCTGCCTTCTATGTATTCATCTGTTACAGAGAGCTGAAGATTCTGCAACTCAGAGAACTGGTTCACCTTAAATAAAACGTTATGAAATATCAAGTTCCCTACTGGCTCATTATAATCGGCGGCATCGGTCAGATCTTTACTGCATTGATTTATCCTTATATCCGTCACCGTGTATTTGACTGGTATAACGACATTAAACAACTCAAACCACTTAACCGGGAAATTGCTAAAACCTACGGGCATTATATCCAGGGACTCAATTTCTCCTTCGGGTTAATTTCCATTTTACTCGTAAAGGATCTACAGAACGGCACCGGCTTGGCTACAGCGCTCACCGGTTTAATTGCTGCGTACTGGACGGGCAAACTCATTACACAATTTGCTTACTATCCTATGTATAACATTCCGAAGAAACCGATTTTCAAAATTGGTGAAGTGGGAATGAATACATTGTTTGTAACATTTGCAGCTGTGTTTGTGTGGATGTTTTTGGTAAACTTATTCGTTTAAATAAATCACTATGAATAATAAGAAAATCATCATTGCAGGAGGCACTGGTTTCATGGGCGAAGAAATGATTCGTTATTTCGGTAAAGAAAATCAACTTGTCATACTTACAAGAAACACTGCGGCAGCAATAAACAACCGAAATAAATATTCATCACTCAGTAAAGAAGATTTAAAACACACAAACTTTGTGGAATGGGACGGAATTAACATAGGCCCATGGGTAAAAGAATTAGAAGCTGCCGATATACTTATTAATCTTTCAGGCAAATCAGTTAACTGCCGCTATACAGAAACAAATAAAAAAGCAATTTTCGATAGCCGACTGCTTCCTACGACAGCATTAGGTACTGCTATTACGCAACTCACACATCCACCTAAGCTTTGGATTAACGCATCATCTGCCACTATTTATCGTCATGCTACTGATAAACCGCAAGACGAATACACAGGCGAAATTGAAAATGACTTTTCAGTACAGGTTTGTAAACGCTGGGAGCAAACATTTTATGAACAGCATACTCCCCTGACACGAAAAGTGGCACTCCGTATGGCGATCACACTTGGGTCTGGTGGTGTGTTGATCCCTTATTTTAAGCTATTAAAATATGGATTAGGTGGTCACCAGGGCAGTGGAAAACAAATGTACAGTTGGATTCATGTAAAGGATACCTGCCGAATGATTGATTGGTTCTTTGAACACGAAGAGCTGGAAGGAACCTTTAACTGCTCAGCCCCTAATCCAGTAAGCAATTATGAGTTTATGAAAACACTCCGCAAGATTACGGAAACAACATTTGGTTTTCCAGCCTATAAATGGATGATAAGATTAGGCACTGTAATAATTGGCAGCGAAGCTGAGTTGGTTTTAAAAAGCAGATGGGTGGTGCCAACAAAAATTAAGGAAACAGGTTTTCAATTCAAATATCCCCATTTGGAAGAAGCACTTAAAGATATTGTAAAACACATTCCACCTAAACAATACAAGTTGTTTTGATGTTTTCATAACTTCACTCCATGAACAAAAAAACCCTTGTGCTTGGTGCATCAGATCATCCGGAACGGTACAGTTTTTTAGCCATGAACCGTTTGAAAGCACATGGACATGAAGTAGTAGGCATCGGCAAACACAAAGCGGTGGTAGCTGGTGAAGAAGTTTTGACTGAACAGGTTGCACTGCAGAATATTCATACGGTTACACTCTATCTCAATCCCAAACACCAACAGCAGTATTACGACTATATTCTTTCACTAAAACCGCAACGGATTATCTTCAATCCCGGTGCAGAGAATGATGAATTGTATCATTTAGCAAAGGAAAACAATATTGAACCCGTTGAAGCATGTACATTGGTTATGCTGAGTACGGGTCAATATTAAGCACAGGTTAAGGATTACGCTTATCCCCAACTGTTAATAAACAGTTGCTTCCACAGTATTCCCCCGCCGGAAATTATTTCCGTAAATTTAGAAAAACCATTTTCTATGCGCTGGAGACGATTCAATGGTGAACACATTCACCTGCCCATCAAAGAAGAGGTAAAACAGGCGATTATCCGTGAAACGGAAAAAGGCTATCGCCTTAAAGTTTGCATCGGTACAGATAGCCAGGTAAAAGGTCATGAAACGGAGTTTGCAACAGTCATTGTTTTTCTGAGAGAAGGACATGGAGGATTCATGTTCATCCATAATGAAAAAACACGACAGGCCTATTCTATCAAGGAACGAATGCTGGTGGAAGTGGCCAAGAGTATTGAAATTGCATACGAACTCTGCGACCTGTTTACGGAGTATGATGTAGACATGGAAGTTCATGCCGACATTAATACCAATCCAAGTTTCAAAAGCAATGAAGCCCTGCGTGAAGCTATGGGTTACATCCTTGGTATGGGCTTTGCTTTCAAGGCCAAGCCTGAGGCCTTTGCCAGCAGCAGCTGTGCCAACAAAATTGTGAACTAAACTTCTTTGTTCGCAGGTGTTCTCAGCCGTGCGAACCACGGTTCCAAACTTCGTCTCTCTATACCTTCCGATTTATTTGATACAAAGAAGCACCGCCGCTACCATTCCCGCTGTTTCTGTTCTTAATCTTGTTTCGCCTAAAGCAACAGGCTGAAAGTTATTGTTCAAAGCCAATTCAATTTCGCCGGGTGAAAAATCACCTTCAGGGCCAATGAGAATGATGGAATTTGAAGATTGCTTTATTTGAACATTTGATAATTGTTGCTTCTCTGTTTCTTCGCAATGAGCGATCAGCTTTAATGAATCTTGCGATTTCAAATTCATTAAATCTTCATATCGTACAGGTTCACGCAACACCGGCAACCATACCTGCTGACTCTGCAGCATGGCACTCACTAAAATTCCTTTCATGCGCTCATATCGAAAATGCTGACGCTCTGTTCGCTCACAAATCAACGGAATGATTTCGTTCACACCAATCTCAGTTGCTTTTTCCAAAAACCATTCAAACCGGCTGGCATTCTTAACCAACGAAATAGCAATCGTTGTTTTCCGCTCACCTTCTGCCTTAAAGCTTACACCTTTCACTTTCACCACACAATATTTTTTATGTGCCTCTGTTATAACAGCCTTTATTAAATGACCCCTACCATCCGATAAGTTCAATTCTTCACCCACCTGCATACGCAATACCTGTACTACATGCTTACTTGTTTCTTCATTGAGCGTAATCAATGAAGCAGCCGTATCAAATGCATCAATAAAAAAAATCGGAAGTGCCATGTGAATTACAAAATTATTTGTTTGCGGCTATACTTATTGAAACACAGCAATCATTACTCCTTCAACGGATGGTTTCCGGGGTAAGACCATTGTTCTGCCGTTATAATAAATACGCATCGTTCCGCTTTTATCAGCCGGAATAAAATGATCTGCACTGCCTAAAAAAGGAAATCCGCCAAAAGTCTTCAAGCTTTGTTTTGATGAAACACCGTCTCCATCATCAAAAACAAAAGTTGCAATCATTGTTTTGGAAGCAGGCGCTAATTGCGAAGTGGAAAGCGGAATGGAATCTATTGCCAGTGAATCCCGTCCTGCAATGATAGCATTGTTGCTGCTGAAAATTACAAGCACGGTTTGCTTTTCATCTTTAGGAACCTGGTTCAGCACTCCTGCAATCATACCGGTTGATGGAAAAGCCCGGAGGTACACAGCCTTATCAGTTCGTTGCAAGGGTTCAAAAAAGTAATGAATGGTTCTTCCGTTGATGGGTCTTACCTCAAATTCAAAATAGCTTTTTGTATTCATGTTAAACCCAAAACTTCCATCTTTAGCAAAGCGTGTCCATCCGGTGTAAGCTCCATTGGAGGTTTTATTTTTTTCGATCAGTTTTCTTTTTCCGGTAGCAGGATCAAAAAGATAGACATTAAAACTATCAAGACTTAACGGATTATTCTCACCAAGTGTTACACCTTTACCGCTGATGCCAACAGAACTATACAGGTTTTCAGGGGTAATGATTTTTGTTGTATTCGGTTGCTGATTATTGTTTAAAAACTGATAGATGTGTTGAAAACTTTCTTCACCGGTTGCTACCTGCATGTGATCAGCGTTTTGCAAAACTACATTCACGGCTCCGGGAATATCGCCACCTGTTTTTACCACCATATCTGCTTTGCTGTAAATGTTCATCGTTTTCACTTCAGCATTTTTTCCTGCTGCACCTTTCATTTTGCCGCTGCCAATGTGTATGTAATGCGCCACTTTTAACGCATGTAAGGAATCATTGAGATAGTTATAACACAAACTACCGCCGGCGCTATGAGCAATTAAATCAACCTGTGTGCTGTTGGTTTTACGCAGCACTTCATCAATAAAATCATTCAATAAAGAATCGGTTGCTTTACTTCTGTTGATGGTATTCCAGTCAAACACAAACATCCGTTGCTGGCAATAGCCATTGCTGCTGAACCGTTGCAGTTGCAAAGCCCAGTTATCACCGCTGCCAAGAAAGCCATGTACAAAAACAATGGGTCGTTTGGAAGTATCACAGCCATCATCGTAGTAGTTTGCCTGTGCAATTAAATTCTGTGCAACTAAAATTGAGAAAAACAGAATAAGGATTCGCATGAGGTGAAATTAAAGAAAAATCCCGCCAACATATCAGCGGGATTGTATTAAAGCATTTCGTATTTCGTACTTGTTACTTTGTATTTAAAACGGCGTTTCCTCATCAAAATTCATGTCATTCATCTTACTACCTTTCTGTACAAATACTTTCGGGCCATCATCAGTAGGCACCGGCTTCCAATTACCGCCACCACCACCCGGCAATGGATTGCCACCGGGGAATCCACCACCGCTACCAAAATCATTAAAATCATCTTCCACAAACTTCTGAATATGCAGTAAAGCACGCAGCTTAATCGTTTCCAAACTACCGTTACGATGCTTGGCTACACGAACATGTGTTTCGCCACGGTTGCTTTCACCAAACTCATTGCTGGTGATATCGTAGTACTCAGGACGGTAGAGGAACATCACCATATCTGCATCCTGCTCAATAGCACCCGATTCACGAAGGTCACTTAACTGCGGCATCTTGTTTCCTTCCTTACGTTTTTCAACCTCACGACTCAATTGTGAAAGGGCAATGATAGGAATACCTAATTCCTTGGCAAGACCTTTCAGGTTTCTGGAAATGGTACTGATCTCCTGCTCACGGTTGGTACTCTTGTTGCCACCGGTACCGCTCATGAGTTGCAGATAGTCAATGATGATCAATCCCACCTGGTGTTTGTTCACCAATCGTCTGGCCTTGGCACGCAGTTCAAAAATATTCAGTGCCGCACTATCATCAATAAAAATGGGCGCTTTGCTTAAACGTTCAATTCCTTTTTTATACAACTGCTGCACTTCATGATCTTCCAGTTTACCACGGGATATTTTCTCCAGCATAATTTCACTTTCTGCACTTAAAATACGCTGCACCAATTGTCCTGCACTCATTTCCAGACTAAAAAAAGCAACAGGCGTTGGTTTGGAAGCATGCAATGCAGCATTACGTACTAAGTTTAAGGCAAAAGCCGTTTTACCTACCGCAGGACGTGCAGCGAGGATAATCAAATCTGTTTGTTGCCAGCCGTACGTAACACGGTCCAGTCCGGCAAAGCCGCTGGGCACACCCGTTACATCTTCGTCTTTGTTACGCAGGTCTTCAATCCGCTGAATAGTTTTGATCAACACATTATCAAACGAATCAAAATTTTTACGCAGGTAGTTATTGGTTATTTCAAACAGCTTCGTTTCTGCTTCATCCAGCAAATCAAAAATATCCGTGCTGTCTTCATACGCATCGCTGATGGTTTCACCATTGATGCGGATGAGCTCACGCTGCAGGAATTTCTGCAGCACTATGCGTGCATGCGCTTCAATATTCGCTGTGGATACAACAGCGTTGGTTAACCGTGTTACATAATACGCACCTCCTACCATTTCAAGTTCTTCACGGAGCTTCAATTCTTCCACCACCGTTAAAAGATCAATGGGAGAACTTTTGCCTGTTAAACTCTGCATGGCACGGAAAATGCGCTGATGGGCGTCTACATAAAAACATTCCGGACGCAGGATTTCACTCACTGTATCAAATGCACTTTTCTCCAGCATAATAGCGCCAAGCACTGCTTCTTCCAGCTCTTTCGCCTGAGGGGGGACCTTGCCATACACCATGGTGGTTAAATCAACACCCGGTTTACGTCTTGCCTTTCTGTCTTTATTTAAGTTCGTAATGTCCATATTTCAAATCCTCTCAACAGTTAGATTTTTGGGTAAAACTTTCGTGGGGGAGCGAATGTAATTCGGAAACAGTTAACAATTACTTCATCTTGTATTAAATTTTTTATCGCCTGCAGTTCACAGGAATCCATCGGTTTTCCACTTCTATTCCCCCGTATATCCACATCAATAAACGGTTTATCCTCAATTTAAACTATTTTTTCGCTGTTGAAGCAAAGATTTACACACAGCGGTGTGCCAAAACATTTTTATGTGTTTTGGAGCTAATTGACATGATTATTCGTATCTGCTGACAATGCAAATAGCCATGCTTGCCTGCAATGAGTTATCTTTGCCGTCCTAAAAATCAGAGCAACACTTTATGACCATCTCTTACAATTGGCTGCATGAATATTTACCTGTAACAATAGAACCTGAAAAACTCAGCCGCATCCTTACTTCCATCGGACTTGAAGTAGAAAGCATGGAAGCTTATGAAGAAGTGAAAGGCGGACTGAAAGGCGTTGTTATTGGTCAGGTACTCACCTGCGAAAAACATCCGGATGCTGATAAACTCTCATTAACCACTGTGAATATCGGCAGCGGCGAACCTTTACAGATTGTTTGCGGTGCTCCCAATGTAGCAGCAGGTCAAAAAGTAGCGGTAGCCACAATCGGCACTACAATTTATCCCACCACCGGCGAACCGCTCACCATGAAAAAAGCAAAGATTCGTGGTGCAGAAAGTCATGGAATGATTTGCGCCGAAGATGAATTAGGATTGGGTAACAGTCATGCCGGCATTATGATTTTAAAAGAAGATGCTATCGTAGGCACACCGGCTGCTGACTATTTTCAACTGAGCACAGATACGATTTATGAAATTGGTTTAACACCCAATCGTATGGATGCAATGAGTCACTTAGGTGTGGCTCGTGATGTAATTGCATGGCTCAATTTTCATGAAAAGAAACAATACCTTGTAAAATCACCTTTTACCAATGGATTTAAAGCAGATAATAATTCGCTTCCCATTAAAGTAACCATTGAGAATAAAGATGCCTGTCAGCGTTATGCCGGTGTAAGCATTAAAGGGGTGACTGTAAAAGAAAGTCCTGAGTGGCTGAAGAAACGGATTAAAAGCATCGGGCTTCGTCCTATCAATAACATTGTTGATATCACCAATTTCATTTTGCATGAAACAGGACAACCGCTGCATGCGTTTGATGCCGATCAGGTAACAGGAGGAGAAGTGATTGTAAAAAATTGCGCCGAAGGAACCGCTTTTGTAACCCTGGATGAAAAAGAAAGGAAGCTGAGTGCAGAAGACCTGATGATTTGCAATGCCAAAGAACCTATGTGTATTGGTGGTGTGTTTGGCGGATTGAAAAGTGGTGTAACTGAAACAACAACCAACATCTTTTTGGAAAGTGCCTGGTTCAATCCCATCAGCATCCGTAAAACATCGTTTCGTCATAACCTGCGTACAGATGCTGCTACCCGTTTTGAAAAAGGTGTGGACATCAGTAATGCAGTGAATGTATTAAAACGTACCGCTTTACTCATTAAAGAACTGGCCGGTGGTGAAATTGCCAGTGATGTAGTGGATGTTTATCCTTCACCCAAACAAAAAGTAGAAGTAGCCGTTAAATGGCACTATCTCAAAAAGCTCAGCGGAAAAAACTACCATCCGGATAACGTAAAGAAAATTCTCTCTGCTCTTGGTTTTGAAATTGTAAAAGAAGGTATTGATGAATTCAGAGTTGCAGCTCCCTTCAGCAAAACTGATATGGAACATGCGGCTGATATTGTAGAAGAAATTATGCGGATCGATGGTCTGGATAATGTAGCCATCCCAACCAGCATTACCATTTCGCCGGCAGTAGAAAACAACTATAAAACTGAAATCCTGCGGGAGAAAGCTGCCAACTATTTAATCGGTCTCGGGTTTAATGAAATCTTTACCAATTCCATTGCCAACAGTGCCTGGTACAGTGAAGAAACGCTGCAGACAACAGTAAAGATGCTCAATAACCTCAGCGCTGAATTGAACGTAATGCGGCCTTCTATGATTGAAACCGGTTTGCAAAGCATCGGCTTCAACATCAACCGCCGCAATCTGAATCTGCGTTTGTTTGAGTTTGGAAAAACGTACAGCACTACTGCGGTTGGTGAATATGAAGAAACAGCACACCTTACTTTTTATATATCGGGCAACAGCACGGCTTCCTGGAAGCACAAAGCTGAAGCCAGCAATCTGTTTCAGTTAAAAGCTTATACAGAAGCATTGTTTCAGCAGATGGGAGTAACAGCAATTGTGGCTACTATGGAAGCAACTGATGATTTTCAATACGGCGTTGTTTACAGCATCAACAAAAAACCCATTGCAACAGTAGGTGCTGTACAATCAAAAAAGCTCAAAACGTTTGACATAAAACAACCGGTGTTTATTGCTGATATCAATTGGGATGCGTTACTGAAGATTGCTTCCAAAGCAAAAATTGATTTCATCGAAATCCCAAAATTCCCGGCAGTAGAACGTGACCTGGCAATGGTGCTTGCAAAAAACATCACCTACGAACAAGTGGAGCAAACAGTGTTACAGGCCAAAGTAAAACGGTTAAAAAATATTGCCCTGTTTGATGTGTTTGAAAGTGAAAAACTGGGAACTGATAAAAAATCCATTGCCCTGAATTTTGTGTTCCAGGATGCAGAAAAAACACTCACTGATACGGAAACCGATAAAATGATGAGCCAGATTATGACGCAACTTGAAAAAGAATTGAGTGCGGAAATAAGAAAGTAAAAACATGGAGTGCCTATTCCCTCCCGGGAGGGGAGTTAGAGTCTCGGAAAATGAATAGGATTCTTAGGGGTGGGTTCAATCCACCCTTTCTCAATCTCAGTTTCATAGCTTATTTTAGCACCTGCATGGATACTGCTGAGCAATACATTAAAAATCTGCGGGAAAAAATTCAACTCCTGGCCAGACATCAACGCCAGCTGCAAAAAGAAAACCAGCAGCTCAAAGAGGATGTGGAAGTATTTAAGGAACAAACCAATGCCATAAAACAGGAAATGAGCGTTCTTGAAATGCAGAATGCCATGCTTAAAGCATCACAGCAACATCTTACGGACAAAGAAAAAAAAGAAATGGAAAAGAAGCTGCAGCATTTTATTGGTGAGATTGACCGCTGTATTTCCATGCTCAGCCGTTAGGCTTATACACGCTTTACCAGTCGTACCTGCATTTCCTCCTCCCCATGAGAGAGTTCCAGAGAATAAACCCCATACGGCAGATCATTCAAGCCGTTCAGGGTAAAATCTTTTGTGTGTGCAGACGTATAATCTGCGGAGCGGCAGATGCATCCCTTATCATCCCGCAGTACAGCAGTAAGCAGTTGGTTGGTTTCCTGTAACACTTCTATCTTTAAGGTATCCAGGAATACCTGTGGTTTTACTTTCGCAAGCATAAAATCAAACTGTTTAATTACAGAATGGTAGTACCTTGGGTGAAATTTTCATCAGGATCAAAAGTGTTGATCCCGGTAAGCAGTTATTTAATGGGGGCACTAACTTAATAACAATTTTTCGTAATTCGCATTATGGAAGCATTAATTCCTGTAAATATTTTAATAGGCGACCGTAATTACCGCATCAAAGTAGCGCCAGAAGATGAAGAGCATGTACGCAAGACCGTTAAAACGATCAATGAAAAGATCATTGAATTCAAAACCAATTTTGCCGGCAAGGACATGCAGGATTACATTGCAATGGTACTTATCTGGTATGCTACTCAAATTACAGCCGGTACTATTGATGGCAACAACAATGAAGCCCTCTTGCAGGCGCTTCAAAAACTGGATGAGCAGGTAAATGAGTTACTACCCCAGGAAAAAGCTGAATAGCCTTTTGCTTGATTACAACCCATGTAACTGTAAAATTATTCTGCCGGTCAGCTTTCTGCCAGTAAAACCAAAATCAGTAATTCAATTAGCTTTAATGCATCTGTCAAGCCCCATTTTAAAGTAAAAGGGAGGTTATTTACTGCTTATATTTTCGTATTTTCGCCCACTGCATTTCCATTATGAACGCATATGCTGCCATACGTAAGGAATTGTTGCTCAAACAAACATCAAACTATTTGAATCAAAATGGAACCTACTATTCTATACATCATTATAGGCGTTGCCGCACTCATTCTGGGCATCGTGGCGGGTAAATTCATCTTCGCCAAAAACACACAAAAACAAATTCAGGAAGCTGAACTTCAATCACAAACCATTCTTAAAGAAGCAGAACTCAGGGCCGAAACCATCAAAAAAGAAAAAGCCCTTGAAGCCAAAGAAAAGTTTGTGCAGATGAAGGCGGAGCATGACCGTGATGTGCTGGAGCGTAATAAAAAGCTGAGTGAGAGCGAAAACCGTATCCGCCAGAAAGAACAATCCATCAATAAGAAAGAAAGCAACCTGGATAAGCAGATCAAGGAAAATGAGGCTATCAAAGAAAACCTCAACCGCCAGATTGAGGTGGTAAACCAAAAGCGTACAGAACTGGAAAAACATCAGGAAGAACATATCCGCCGCCTGGAGAAAATTGCAGGACTTTCAGCTGAAGAAGCAAAGGCCCAACTGGTAGAAAGCCTTAAACAGGAAGCTCAAACACAGGCGCTGTCCCTGCAACAGGAAATCATTGAAGAGGCCAAGCAAAAAGCCGGTAAAGAAGCCCGTAAAATTGTTATTCAAACCATACAGCGAACTGCAGCTGAACAGACTATTGAAAACACAGTTACTGTTTTTAACCTCGAAAGTGACGAAATCAAAGGCCAGATCATCGGTCGTGAAGGCCGTAACATCCGTGCTATTGAAGCCGCTACCGGAGTGGACTTGATTGTGGATGATACTCCCGAAGCGATTCTTCTTTCTTCATTTGACCCCCTCCGTCGTGAAGTAGCCCGTCTGAGCTTACAACGCCTGGTTACTGATGGCCGTATCCACCCTGCCCGTATTGAGGAAGTGGTTGAGAAAACCCGTAAGCAATTAGAGGAGCAGGTAATGGAAATCGGGGAACGTACGGTGATTGAACTGGGTATTCATGGCATGCATAAAGAACTGATCAGAATGGTGGGACGTATGCGTTTCCGCTCATCTTATGGCCAAAACCTGTTGATGCATAGTAGGGAAACAGCTAATCTCTGTGCCATCATGGCTTCAGAACTTGGATTGAACCCCAAACTGGCCAAACGTGCCGGCTTGTTACACGATATTGGTAAAGTGCCTGATGAAGAAACAGAACTGAGCCATGCCTTACTGGGTGCTAAACTTGCTGAGAAATACGGTGAAAACCCTGCCGTGGTTAATGCCATCGGTGCCCACCATGATGAGATGGAGATGCAGTATGTCATCTCTCCCATTGTTCAGGCCTGTGATGCCATCAGTGGTGCACGCCCCGGTGCACGCAGAGAGATTATGCAGCAATACCTGCAGCGTATTAAAGACCTCGAAAACCTGGCTATGGGCTATCCCGGTGTAGAAAAAGCCTACGCCATCCAGGCAGGTCGTGAATTACGTGTTATTGTAGAAGCTGAAAAAGTAACAGACAGTGAAAGTGATAAGCTGAGCTTTGAAATGGCACAAAAGATTCAAACCGAAATGGTATATCCGGGCCAGATTAAAGTAACTGTCATCAGGGAAAAACGGGCTGTAAACGTAGCCAGATAAAAAATCTAAATTCAAGAGGCAATAATCTGAAGTTTTCCCCTACCTTTGCCGTCCAAAAAATTGAAAGTCATGAACGCCGCAGTAGCATTTGTACACGAGCAACTCACAGTAAAAAAACAGCACCCCGCTTTTAAAGCAGGTGACAACGTTACTGTTAACTATAAAATTATTGAAGGTGGTAAAGAGCGTATCCAGAGCTTCCGTGGCGATGTGGTAAAGCGTCAGGGTACCGGCGCAACAGCCTCATTCACAGTTCGTAAGATTTCTGACGGCGTGGGTGTGGAGCGTACTTTCCCTGTAAATTCACCCAATATTGACTCTGTTGAGTTAAACAAAGTGGGTAAAGTGAGCCGTGCTAAATTGTTCTACCTCCGTGAAAGAAGCGGTAAGAGTGCACGTATCAAAGAAAAGCGCATGAAATAAGCAGCATAAAAGAAAAGGCGGTAAATTTTACCGCCTTTTCTTTTGGGGCACAGATTTTGTGTTTATATTAGTAGCCCGATCTACAAAATCCCTCCTATCGAAACTGAGAGTCCAGATCCTTTTAATTCCACGTACTCAATTTTTAAAACTCAAAGTTTCGAAATCATGAAAAAAGTATTGGTTGCCCTTGTAATTCTCGGTTTTATTGCTGCTTCCTGTAACCGTGGCATTTCGCCCTACCAGGCAGCAAACGGTAAAGCCGGTAAGTGCGGCAAAAATTATATCCGTTAATCCATCCGGATTTTTAACACGCTGAAAACCACCCTTAAGGTGGTTTTTTTATGCAGCTACGGTATTTTACCTGTACCTTTGTTTTTCAGTTAAACGAATGAACATGAATTTTCAACCCATCCTTCTCGGCGTACTCGGCACACAGGAAATTATCATTATTGCCATTATCATACTTCTTTTATTTGGTGGCCGTAAGATTCCTGAGTTGATGCGTGGTTTGGGCAAGGGCATCCGTGAATTCAATGATGCCAAGAATACCGTTCGCAAGGAAATTGAGGAAGCTCCCAACAACAGCGACAATTCTTCTGCCAAGCAATAATATTTTTCACAAGTTTCTTTTCAAATCTGAACGGAGCAAGTATTGTTTCCGATAAGCACCATAGCATCTTACCATGAACAACTGCGCCAAGGCATAACCTCTTGCGAAGCTGCGGTAATATTTTATCTCAACCGCATTAAAACATACAAACATTTAAATGCATTAGTGCATGTGTTTGAAGAAGAAGCACTGGAACGTGCCCGTGAACTGGATGCACATCAGAAAGCAAGTAATGCATTAGCTCCTTTGCATGGAGTTGTAGTTACCATCAAAGATGTGCTGGCGTGGAAAGATCACCCAGTTAGTGCTGCTTCCGGTATGCTGAAAGATTTTAAAAGTTTATATAATGGAACTGCTGTTGAAAGGCTTTTAAAGGCAGGTGCCATTATTATCGGTATTAATAACTGTGATGAGTTTGCCATGGGCAGCAGCAATGAAAATTCTGCTTACGGCCCCGTTAAAAACTTTCTGGATGAAAAACGTGTACCGGGAGGATCCAGCGGTGGCTCTGCCGTAGCGGTACAGGCAAATCTTTGCATGATCAGTTTAGGCAGTGATACGGGAGGTTCTGTTCGCCAGCCGGCCGATTTTTGTGGTGTAGTGGGCATGAAGCCGACTTATGGAAGAATCAGCCGTCATGGTTTAATTGCTTATGGCAGCAGTTTTGACCAGATAGGTATATTAGCTCAAAATGTTGAAGATGTGGCACTGGTGTTGAACGTTATTGCAGGCGCTGATGATTTTGACAGTACTGTTTCTTCAACTCCTGTTCCCGATTATTCTGAAGCAATCAAGCAGTCTTCTTCAAAAAAACCTGTCGCAGGGTATTTCAAAGAAACATTGTTGCATGCAGGGCTGGACGAAGAAATCAAACAAAAGCATCTCGCTTTTTTAGCCCAACTGAAGGCAGATGGTTATGAAGTAAAAGAACTGAGTTTTGATTTGCTGGATTACATCGTTCCCACTTACTATATTCTCACAACTGCTGAGGCAAGCAGTAATCTCTCCCGTTATGATGGTGTTCGGTTTGGTCATCAATCAACACCACTTAAAAGTGATTTAACGGAATTTTATTCGGCTAACCGATCAGAAGGTTTTGGCAAAGAAGTGCAACGCCGCATTATGCTCGGTACATTTGTTCTGAGTGCCGGTTATTATGATGCCTACTATACCAAGGCGCAACAGGTTCGCAGAAAATTATACGAGCAATGCCAACTGGTTTTCAGCGAAGTAGATGTACTTCTGATGCCTGTTTCTCCATCTACCGCTTTTGAAATTGGTGAAAAGAGTAATGATCCATTGGCCATGTACCTGGCAGATATCTATACTGTATTTGCGAATCTGGTGGGTATTCCCGCCCTGTCCATACCTTTATTTCAGCACAGCAACGGTTTGCCCTTCGGGTTACAAATGATGGGCAAGCATTTTGAGGAGGTATCTTTGCTGCGCCTTGCTGATGGGTGGATGAAACAATACAAGGCCTGATTGATCATGAAATATCTTGTTTCGACCATATTGTTATTTTTTCTTTCTTTTTCTTCTTTCGCTCAAAAAGGAATGGCAACTGCCGATACAAGCAAAGAGCAAAGCGGTGCTGAGAAGTACGGGTTTCAAAATCTGTTTGTAAACAAAGACTTTAATACAGCACTTCCTTATGATGGGCAAATCCATCCGCAGGCATGGGGTTTTATCCAGGACTACCTGGAGCGGCATCAAAAAAATCTCACAAAGATGAAAAGCTGGGGCTTGCCTTATTTCACCCTGATTGAAAATGTGCTGATGCAATACAACCTGCCGCATGAATTAAAATACCTGGCAGTTATTGAAAGCGGGCTCAACACCAATGCCACCAGTTGGGTGGGTGCACGTGGTCCCTGGCAGTTTATGCCCGGTACCGCAAGGGACTATGGTTTGATGGTGAGTAACTGGATGGATGAGCGCACGGATTATTTCAGAAGTACACACGCAGCGGCAAAGTATCTTACTTCTCTTTACAACGATTTAAACGATTGGTTGCTGGTGATTGCCGCCTACAATGGCGGACCGGGAAGAGTGTACAGCGCCATTAAAAAAAGTGGCAGCCGTGACTTCTGGAAACTGCAATACTATCTGCCCGAAGAAAGCCGTAATCATGTAAAGAAGTTTATTGCAACACATTATATCATGGAAGGTAAAGGTGGTGTTACCACTATGGTGAATGATGGTAAGCAACCAAAAGTAAATGCGTTTGCACCGGAGAAACTGGATTCTAATATTGCCGTACAGGAAATTGCAGGCAAGTTCAGTTCCGTGGTGATGGCTAAAAACTTAGTGATGGATCTATATTACTTCAATACCCTTAATCCAAAGTTTGACGAAGTACTGGCAGGAAATAATACGTTTAAATTACGCTTGCCTAAAGATAAAATGACTGTATTCAATGCCAACCGCTATAACATTCTTAGCGAAAGTGTACAGCTGCTGATGCGATTTTATGGTGAAGAAGGGCTGAAAGATATTTATCCCAAAGTAAGTGAGCTGCCGGAGCTGAAGAAAAAACCGGTGAAGAAAAAAAGTTAATGGAAGATATTTTTTTATCGCAAAACCTTTCTGAAATCAACGCAGCTATCTGGAATATGCTGGAGCAAGCTACCAAAAGTCATCGGGCTCCTTTCCATTACGGAACCATTGCCACCATCCACCACCATATTCCGGAATTACGTACTGTTATTTTAAGAAGAGTACTGCAGGATACGCATCAACTTTTTTTTCATACTGATGTCCGCTCCCAAAAAGTAGAGCAGCTGAAAGAACACCCGCTGTTGAGTTGGCTTTTTTATGATGAAAAAAGCAGGATTCAATTGCGCCTGTATGCAAAGGCTGTGCTACATACAAAAGATGCCGTGGCGGATTATGGCTGGGAACATTCCCGGTTGGCCAGCAAACTTACGTACACCACATTTTCCCCATCCGGTACTGAGCTGGATGCTCCGGAGTTGATCAATCTGAATGTTAAAGAAGCAGATGACGCTCTTTTAGAAACAGCAAGGAATCATTTTTGTGTAGTGGAAACGATTATAAACAAAATGGACTGGGTGTTTCTGCACCTTAGTGGCAACAGAAGAGCCATCTTTGATTATGAAAACGGTTTCAAAACCTGGGTACAGGTATAAATTACTTCAACACTTTTCTGATCGCTGCTGCTTTCAGTAAACATTCATCATATTCATTTTCGGCCACACTGTACCAGGTAATGCCGCTGCCAACGGAGTAAGACAAATATTGTGCAGCTGCATTGTAGAGTATGCTGCGTATCACCACATTAAAATCAAAATCACCTTGCGGTGAGATGTAGCCTACAGCACCGGAAAACAAACCACGGGCATTTCGTTCATACAAATCTATTAGCTCCATTACTTTTCTTTTAGGAGCCCCCGTCATACTACCCATGGGAAATGTGGAATGAAGAATTTCTGCGAAAGAAACATCTTCTTTCACTTCACCGCTTACGGATGAAATCATTTGATGCACCTGCGGAAATGAATAGATGCCAAACAATTCATCCACTTGCACCGTTCCTTCTTTGCACACACGGCTCAGATCATTACGAACAAGATCCACCACCATTACATTTTCACTCCTGTCTTTAGCACTGGTGTAGAGTTCTTGTTTGAGTTGCTCATCTACTGCCGCATTTGTTTTATTCCGCTTTAATGTTCCTTTAATAGGCTGTGATAATAACTGCATTCCCTTTTTTCTTAAGAAACGTTCCGGACTGGCACAAAGCAAATAGCTGCTGTTGACTTTGTAAAAAGCCGAGAAAGGATTTGGTGAAACTGCCGTTAAAGATTGATACACCTGAACCGGGTTGATAACAGCCTCTTCTGCATAAAACTCCATGCAGTAATTCAATTCATAACAATCCCCTCTTAAAATATGCTGCTGAATCTTGTGAATGGTACTGATATAGTCCTCACGACTCATCCGTTCTTTTACTTCCACTTTTGGGAGTGCTTCATCTTTTTTTGGGGAGGCAAGTATTTGCTTGAACAATAATTCATGATCATTCTCAAACGAACCGATTTTCAACTCCCGTTCATTCAACTGCAATACATACTGCGGCACAAAAAAATAAACTAATGGAAAACCGGTTGCATCCGTATGTCTTGAATGCAGTTGCTCAATCTCATTCTTGAGATCATAACCCAGATGACCAAAGCGCCAGTCGTCCGTTTCATCCAGGAATTCCTTTAATCGTTGTAAGGAAGATAAGGAATCAGGCTCTGTTGCAATGCACTGCAGTTCCTTTACAGCACCAAAACCGGCCAGGCATTCCAGCTCATGACCCGGCAGTTGATATTGATGATTGTCCAGAAAAGCACAAATGTTGAACCGGTTACCCAGGCTCAACATTTGCTGTTTGATTGTATTAAAATCAGTAACTGAAAAACTTTGAAATGTTCGCTTCACGTGTTGTATTAAAAATCATCATCCTCATCATCAAAATCATCACCGCCGCCTCCAAAGGAATCAAACTCTTTAAAGTCTTCATCCACTTTAAAATCATCGTCATCATCCCCACCTTTCTTTTTTCCACCAACACTTTTTCCTTTTGATTTAGGAATATCAAATTCATCAAAGTCAGGATCATAATCATCCTCCTCATCTGCCTTGTTCCAGTCATCATCCTCCTCATCAACTTCCTCATCATCCTCATCATCGTCTTTTGATTTGGATTTAGATGCACTTGCCTTAGCACCTTTTTTTACAACAGGCTCATCATCCATATCAAAATCATCCTCCTCCTCATCATCTTCCTGCTTCCTGGATTTGGATACTGGTTTTTTAGTCTCTTCATCAGGAGACGTTTTTTCACTTGCTTTTTTGATTGACTTTGCCATAGCGTTACACTTGGTTATACTGTAAAATTTCTACGAGATTTTTAAATAGCCAAAAAAATTCGGGTAAATTTTCTTTACCTCAAAGTTAACGGGAACTGATGATTTGATCCCTGCCCGGTCCATTGCTTACATAAGTCACTTTTACACCCAGATAAGTATTAATATAATCAAGGTAAGCATTCATTTCTGCAGGCAGTTCATTCCAGTTATTGCAGACAGAAACAGGCTTACTCCATCCCGCAAATTGTTTATAAACGGGTTGCAGCGGCAATTTGTTCATTTGATAAGGCACTTCATCCGTTTGTGTGCCGTTAATTTTATAGGCAGTGCACACCTGCAGTTCCTTAAAACTATCCAGCACATCAGCCTTAGTCATTACAATCTGTGTAATACCGTTTACCATACAGGCAAACTTGAGGGCCACCAGGTCAATCCAGCCGCAGCGACGGGGGCGACCCGTAGTAGCGCCAAACTCATTACCGATTTTACGCAACTCTTCTCCGGTTGCATCAAACAATTCGGTGGGGAAAGGACCGCTACCCACTCTTGTACAGTAAGCCTTAGTAATACCTATTACCTCACCGATTTTATTAGGGGCCACACCTAAACCTGTACTTACTCCAGCAGAAATTGTATTGGAAGAAGTAACAAACGGGAAGGTACCGAAATCAACATCCAGCATACTGCCCTGTGCACCTTCAGCCAAAATTTTCTTTCCTTCTGCTAATTTCTTATTGATGAAATATTCGCCGTTTACAATATTGAGCGATTTTACAAATTCCACCGCTTCAAAAAATTCCTTTTCCCATTCACTGATGTCTTCTGTAAAGCTGTAGTTATCTAACAACTGCTGATGTTTGTCCTTAAGCTTTTGATACATTTCCTGAAAATCTGCACGCAACAAATCACCCACACGCAGGGCATTGCGACCCGTTTTATCCATATAAGCCGGGCCAATACCTTTTAATGTAGAGCCTATTTTTTCATCACCTTTAGCCAGTTCAGCCGCTTTATCCAAAGCACGATGGGTAGGAACAATGATATTAGTACGTTCTGCAATAAAAAGGTTCTTACGAACATCCACACCAAAAGCTGCTACTTTATCGCATTCTTTTTTTAATGTAACCGGATCCAGCACCACCCCATTACCAATCAGGTTTACAATACCTTCATGAAAAATACCGCTGGGTATCTGGTGCAACACCACTTTTTCACCTTTTACATACAGTGTATGCCCGGCGTTGGGCCCGCCCTGGAAACGGGCAATCACATCATAAGCAGGTGCAAAAAAATCAACAATCTTACCTTTTCCTTCATCGCCCCACTGGAGCCCGAGAATTACATCAACCATATATTATTTTTTTGTGATACCGGCGTTCAGTTCTCCGTGGCATCTTCGTTGCGTCGCAATCCTTTCATCGGCTGTGCATATTGCATCAGAAAAATTCAAGCATTGCTTATTGTTTTCAAAGGCGCAAAAATAGGTGAACTATAGATTGACAGGAACTTTATTTTCCCACTCAAAAAAGCTTTAATTCAATACTTCTTCACATGCACCTGCATAGCATAATTATAGGTGTCCAGGTGCAGGAAGCGAATGGCAGAAGCAGGAGCAAAATGCAGGTAGTTCACTAATTTTTCTTTTGTAAACCGCTGGCTCCAGAAACCCTCTTTCGTGGCAGTAAATGAGTCTTCGGGACCAGTTATTATGTGCATTCCCATTTTTGTGTATGCCTGTTCCTGTTTTAAACGGGTAGCATCACTGTCAATATACACAGCGCCCAGTACAAGCAATCCATCCGTATTCAACAAATTATAAGCTGCTTTAAATACTTTTTCAAAAGCAGGATTGCTGTCAAGATTCAGCCGTTTCCCATCCTTCATATAATTTTCAAAATCAAAGTCGGGCGGATGAAAATTACCGGGTGTAAACCAGGTGCACACAACCATATCATAGCTTCTGTTTAATTGATGCAGCTTTGCAGCATCGTATAAAAAAGCATGTAACTTATGTTCAATATGTAAAGTTTGTGCAGCTTCCTTAGCAAGCGTTACACATGCCTGTGCATTATCAATGCCATCATACCGTTCAATCATGTTCCATATTTCATCAATGGCGCTTAAATGTTTTGCCACCCGTGCATTACCTATACCAATATCTAAAATTCGAATGGGTGATTGCTTTTGATGAAAGCCTTCAGTAATTATTTTTTTCAACTCAATTAATTCTGCCCACTGTGCCTGCTGCAGGTACTCCGTTACATACGATAAATCAAATGAAGTTTTTACGGTATTATCGTTATCATACATCGCCATGAGAAAAAATCAATTAGTTGTTTTTTGAGCAATTACCACAAACGTATCAAAGGCATAAGAAGCTTTGTTTATAAAATTCAGCACTTGAAATCCGCTGCATTGTAAAAATAAACCAATATCATCTTTTGTAAACGCACGGATAGTGGATTCATCATCCCCTAAAAAAATGGCTTCCCCGTTTTCCTTTAATTCATAAAAAGCAGAATGCCAGTGAAAGGTAAAACTCTGTGCTGCATTTATTTTCCAGAAACTGCTGCGTTTGTACTGTATCTGTTCATGAAATGCTTCATGAACAACTTCTTTTTCCTGCGCAATAAGCGGTATGAAACGGGATGCATCTATAAAATCAAAACAAAAAATTCCATTTTCATTCATGTGGCTACTTACAGTTTTAAAACAGTTCCATACATCTTCATCCGTTACCAGGTAACTTACTGTTCTTCCTGCTGCCAAACAAAAGTCAAATTTCTGCTGCAATTCAAAATCACGCATATCAGCTTTTACAAAAACTGCATTCTTATGTTTTTGCTTTGCAATTGCCAGCATGTGTTCACTTATATCTGTACCTGTATATATACAACCTGCCTGTAAAAAAAGCGGAGCCATATTACCTGTGCCGCACCCAAGTTCAAGCACGGAGGCAGCCTTATATTGGTTTCTTATGGATTCATAAAAAACAAATTCCTCTTCATAATTTATAAAAGTTTGATACATGGCTTCATAAACAGAGGATAGCGATGTGTAAAGCCGGGACATGATGAAAAATAAAAAAGGTGCAACAAACATTGCACCTTAAAGGTAATCCAAACTTTATTTTAGAAACGGAAAATTACAGAAGCATTAAATGTTGTTCCAAGCTGGCTGAATTGTGAACCATTATAACCCAGTATGCGGTAACGCCCGCTAAAGGAAAGTAATCCTTCCAGCAAATCACGCTGTGTTTGATTATTTAGCAGCGCCTGTGCATTGGCATTGCCATCAATTGCTTTTAAACTCCATTTTGGTAATACATTCAATAGGTTATTCGCTCCTGCGGCTATACTCACTTTATCGTTCAGGTTTAAACGAATATTTAAATCAGTTACCACGGCAGGTTTAAATTCCTGTTTAATTTGGGTCATTACATTTGGATTTCCGGGCACACCATTTATACCAAAAGCTGCATAAGATGCACCGTTATCCAAATCCTGAAAACGTGTGGTACCAAACAATGTATTATTTAAACTGAAAGCCCATTTGTTAATGGTGTAATCAAAACCAAGTACTGCTTTGTACAAAGGACGCCCTTCAGTTAAAAGTGAGCGTATTTGTGCACTTAGAGTAGTTTGTCCTTCGGCTTTAATAGCAGCAGGATCATTAGGAGCACCGATAATTTTGTTTTCAATCACTACGTTACCAGCAACGTTTACTGCAAGTTTACCATGCCCCAATGCAATGTCTTTATAACTTAATACAAAGTCAAGACCGCTGGTTTGTGTTTCCAACCCGTTTAAGAAAAACTGGGCCTGTACCACTCCTGCTGCCTGCAAAATTTGATCAAGAGTGCTGCCCGGTGTATTGGAAGCAATAGCCGAGCTGTAAAAGATGCGGTCTTTAATACGGATATTATAATAATCCAAAGTAATGTTCAGCTTTCTTGTAGGGTTTAAACCTAAACCAACAGTTATATTTGTTGATTTTTCAGGAGTAAGTTTTGGTACACCTAAAAGAAATGCCTGCTTGCTTCTGTTGTTAAACAAACCTGACAATTGAATGGTACCTGCTACAAACGATGCCTGTGTTGACTGTGCATAGATTTGATGCAGCGTTGGCGCCCGGAAACCTGTTGCCACAGAACCTCTGATGGTAACTTTATCATCAGCAAACTTATAGCGTGAAGAAAGTTTCCAAACAAAAGCATCACCAAAATCACTGTACTTTTCACCACGTATTGCTCCGTTTATTAAAAAATCTTCACTCACATTAAACGTTGCATCAGCATAAGCACCAAAGTTTAAACGATTGTTTACAGAAGCATTTTCTGCACGTATACCGGGGAAAGAATTAGCTCCCTCGCCGCTGTAAGAAGCAGTATCACCGGAAATTATTTGGTAAGTTTCTCTTCTTACCTCTGTACCAAAGGCTAAGCTGAATTTCTCAGAAAAAGTTTTAGAGATATCATAGTTGCCTACAATGTGTGAAAAACGATATCCCCCGGGTTTAAACGTAGTAGGACTTGAAGTACCCAATGTTCTGTTTACTGTATTCTCAACTGTATAAAGCTGCTGGTTGCCGCCGGTAGTAAAACTGACATCATGCACCCATCCGCCTTTATTGTTTTTATACCCAATAGTGGCATGATAGTCAGAAAGATCACCCTCAAAAGTAGGCATGTATCCAAGATAACCTTCATATAAAGGATCATTTCCTCCTGTATAGTTTGGAGCACCGGGAATACGTACATGCAGCAAACCTGCATCAGTTCTCCAATAAGGAGTACGGTAATTTGCATTACTGATAGCTTTCTTATTTACATAACCGGCATTTCCATAAAGCTGTGCACCATTTCCCAGAGGTATGCCAAAGTTTGTATTAAACTTGGCTGCGGTTACTTCACCCGTTCCGTTTAAGTTATTACCTGTGGGAAAACGGTTGAGATAAGCATCTATAGCAGCATCGGCTGAAGGGCTCCCACCAAAAATAAATTTCTCTGTGGGGCGGTGAATGGTACCTGAGCGTATAGCATTGTTTTGCTGGCTCACATCGAATGTATAATTCACAAAACCACCGGTTCCAATATTAGAACCGCTGTTGAATGAAAGACCATAGGTTTCACCATCACCTTTTGAAGTAATACCTGTATTTAATGTAAGTGAACTGTATTGATATTTGTCTTTGAGTATTACGTTTACAACACCTGCAATCGCATCAGAACCATACTGAGCAGATGCACCATCTCTCAAAATTTCAACACGTTTAATGGCATCAATGGGAATAGCGGCCAAATCAGCGCCAGTTTCGCCACGGCCGGGTGCAAATTGTACATACAAAAGCGAGCTGAGATTTTTACGTTTGCCGTTTATAAGTATTAATGTTCTGCTGGGGCCAAGGCCACGAATTTCATAAGGATCCAACAATGTAGTGGCATCATTTACCGGTGTGTTGATGGTGTTAAACGAAGGCACTCTGTACTGCATTTGTTTATCAAATGAAGGTTGTGCCGTACTTCTAAGATCATTGGCACTCAACACATCAATGGGTAAAGGAGAGCTTACTGATGTTCTGGGCAATGAACGTGAACCTACAACCACAACATCTTCAAGCCCCTTCACATCTTCAGCTAAATCTGCATCAACTGTTTTGTTATCGCCATTTACAAGGGTAACACTCACAGAGTACAATGCATAACCTGATGAAGTAAAGTTGAGCGTGTAAGTGCCAGCAGGAAGTGTGAGTTTGTACTTACCATCATCATCAGTAGATGTGCCTTTACCTGATGGCCTGACGCTAACAGTAGCACCCTGCAGTGCCGTGCCTTTACCTTTTACAGTTCCTGATACTGTTGCCTGTGAGAACAGGACTTGCGGAAATACAATTGCTGAAACTAACAGCAACATTAATAGCGTTTTTTTTCTCATGACTGGTTGTTATGGGTTATAAAATAAAATGATGGTGTTTAAAACAGGAATGCAGGAAAAAGAGTGAAACCAAAAAAATGGTTTACTGCTAATGTTAGTAAAAATAATCTTTGTACTGAAAAAAGAAAATATTTAGGACAAGAAAAAAAGCACATTTCTGAAAAATGTCAATTTCTTGAGATTAAACCCTGATTAATAAAAAAAATTAAATAGTCGTATGAATTTTTACTGCTCCGTATCGTAACGTTCTACCGTTTCAATACCATTGAGTTTTAGCAGGCGGTTCACCAGTTCATCCAACTCATCTTTATCATGTACAAAGATTTTGATATTTCCTTCAAACACCCCTTCTTTTGCTTCAATAGTAATAGCGCTGATGTTTAGCCGAAGTTCTCCACTGATGAGATTGGTGATTTTACTTACCACACCTACATCATCAACCCCAATAATTTTTATACCGGTGAGGAAAGATATTTCTTTATTCTTGGCCCATTTTGTTTTTACCACACGGTGACCAAAGTTGGCCAATAGCCGGGAAGCATTGGGACAACTGGTACGGTGAATGATCAATCCCTTTCCGGTACTTACAAAACCAAACACATCATCACCGGGAATGGGCTTGCAGCAATTAGCCAGTGTGTACACAATCTTATCACTGCTTTCGCCAAAAATGATCAACTCCGAATCTTTGGAAGCAGCACTCGGCTTATTGGGATCAAACTCAGGTTTGGGTTCTAAAACAGGCTTAGCCGGTTTGGGTAGTTCGAGTTTATCACCATGAAGCGTTAATTCCTTTAAATCTTTCAGATCAATGGCCTTAGTGGCAATTCTGTAAAAAAGATCCAGCTGCGAAGGAAGTTTATAGTAAAGCGTAAGCGTTTCTACATTGTGAATATCAAAAGAAGCGCCCATCTGCTCCAGCTTGCGTTGCAGCACATACTTACCCTCATCGGCCACTTTCCGTTTCTCCTCTTTGAGTGAATCTTTGATTTTAGTACGGGCTTTGGCCGTTACTACAAAGTTGAGCCAGTCTTCGCTTGGTTTTTGTTTGCTGCTGGTAATAATTTCAATCTGGTCGCCGCTGCGCAGCTTATGTGCAATGGGCACCAGTTTATGATTCACTTTGGCACCAATACAACGGCTGCCCACATCACTATGCACACTGAATGCAAAGTCCAGGGCAGTAGCACCCATCGGCAGCATTTTTACATCACCCTTGGGTGTGTACACATAAATTTCTTCCGCAAGGAATGAACTCTTGAAATCCTGCAAAAAGTCAAGCGAACTGCTTTCCTGGTTATTAAGCGCTTCACGGATGTTATGAAACCATTTATCAAAACGGTCCTCATCACCGGTGCCTTCTTTGTACTTCCAGTGAGCTGCCAAACCTTTCTCCGCAATTTCATTCATCCGCTTGGTGCGTATCTGTACTTCCACCCATTTACCTTGAGGGCCCATCACCGTGGTATGCAAGGCTTCATAACCATTGCTCTTGGGGTTGCTAAGCCAGTCACGCAAACGCTCAGGCGAAGGGGTGTACATATCTGTAACAATGCTGTAAGCTTTCCAGCAATCTTCTTTTTCTTTTTCCTGTGGTGAGTCAATGATCATACGAATCGCAAAGAGATCATACACTTCTTCAAAACTCACACCCTTCTTTTTGATTTTATTGCTGATGGAGTGGATGCTTTTAGGTCTTCCATAAATTTCGAAACTGGTAAAACCCGTCTTCTCCATTTTTTCTTTAATAGGACGGATAAACTCATTAATGTAACGGGTACGCTCTCTCTTCGTTTCAGATAGCTTACGGGCAATTTCTTTATACGTATCCGGCTCCAGGTATTTCATGGAGAGGTCTTCCATCTCCGTTTTAATATTATACAAACCCAGGCGGTGTGCCAGCGGTGCATATACATACACCGTTTCACTGGAAATCTTGAGTTGCTTTTCCCGCTTCATACTGTCCAGCGTACGCATGTTGTGAAGGCGGTCGGCCAACTTAATCAGTATCACACGGGGATCATCGGTAAGCGTTAATAAGATCTTTTTGAAATTCTCAGCCTGCTGACTGCTGTTGGCATCTACTACCGTTGCAATCTTGGTAAGACCATCAATAATGCGGGCAATTTCATTTCCAAACTCACGGGCCACATCTTCCAGTGTTATATCCGTGTCTTCTACTGTGTCATGCAACAAAGCACAGATGGTGGAACGAACCCCCAGCCCTATTTCCTCCACACAGATTTGCGCTACGGCTAACGGATGCAGAATGTAAGGCTCCCCGCTTTTACGACGCATGGTTTTGTGTGCCTCCGCTGCCATTTCAAAAGCGGTACGCACCAATTCCTTGTCGCCCTTTTTCAGCTTGGTTTTTAACGAACGCAATAGCGAACGGTAATGCCGCAGGATTTCTTTTTTTTCCTGTTCAGGTGTAAGAGTGTAAGTCTGTATGGTAGTAATCGTTTCCAGTGGAGAACGAATTTACGAAAAACCCTTCTATCAGAAGCAACGAATGAGTGAAACCCCCTACCTTTGCAGCCCGTTTTTAAACAAAGTTCTTCCGGATGTGGTGAAATTGGTAGACACGTCAGACTTAGGATCTGATGCCGCAAGGTGTGGGGGTTCGAGTCCCTCCATCCGGACAGCCCCTCCAAACCTCCCCCAAGGGGAGGCTTTTTTAACAGCTATCAACTTATAGTTGTAAGCGAAAAGTAAAAATGAAATGGCAACAGTTACAAGAGAAAACATTGGTTTGCTGAATGACAAACTCACTGTTACAATTACAAAAGACGAATACTTTCCTTCGTTTGAAAAAACATTAAAAAATTACAGCAAGAATGCCAACATTCCCGGCTTTCGTAAAGGCATGGTGCCTACGGGTATGGTAAAGAAAATGTACGGCCCCGGCATTTTTACGGAAGAAGTGCTCCGCAATATTGAAAAGGGATTGAATGATTACCTGGTGAATGAAAAGCTGGAAATATTTGCTCAACCGCTTCCTTTGCCGAATGCCGATTTCCGTCCGGCCATGGAAACACCGGCTGATTACAGTTTTGAATTTGAAATCGGTCTCAAACCCGCTTTTGAACTCAACCTCAACAAAACAAAAGCTACATTCTATAAAGTAAAGGCCACTGCAGAAATGATCAATGATGAAGTGGAGCGTCTGCGCAACCGTTTCGGCAAAATGACCGAGCCTGAAACAGTTACCAGCGATGAGCATGTGCTCAACTTAACTTTTGAAGCCAGTGATGCCAATGGCAACGTAGCTGAAGGTGCTTTAAAGAAAGATAATTCACTCCTCGTTAAATATTTTTCTGAGGCGGTGCGTCCCAAACTGCAGGGATTGAAAAAAGACGATACGCTTGTTATCAACTTACAGGAAGCGTTTGAAGAAAAAGAACGTAACTGGGTATTGAGTGATTTAGGATTGCAGGCAGCAGATGCTGATCAGTATTTCAAACTCACCATCACCAAAGTAGGTTTGATTGAAAAGCGTGACTTGAACGAAGAGTTTTTCAAAGAAGCCATGCCCGGAAAAGACATTACAACAGAAGAACAATTCCGTGCTGCTATTGAAGCAGACATTCAGGCGTATTGGGATAAACAGAGCAGCAACCAGTTGCAGCATCATTTATACCATGTATTGCTGGATGATACTAAAATGGAATTACCGGAAAGCTTTTTGAAAAAATGGCTGAGCACACAAACTGACAGCAACAAGCAACCCAAAACTGCAGAGCAGGTAGAAGCTGAGTTTCCTACGTTTGTAAACCAGTTAAAATGGACCCTCATCAGCGATAAAATCATAACTGAAAACAACCTGGATGTAACGGCTGAAGAATTGAAAGCAAGTTTTAAACAACAGGTAATGGGTTATTTCGGCGGCATGAGCTTGGGTGGTGATAACTTGGATTGGTTAGACCAGTATGTAGAAAGCCTGATGAAAGATGAACAGCAGGTAGATGGAACTTACCGTCGTATCATTACAGAAAAGGTGTTTAACTGGGCGGAAACACAGGTGCAGAAAGAAGAGAAGGAAGTAAGCGCTGAAGAATTTATTAAGATGAATGAAGAGCACCAGCACCATCATCACTAGAAATACTAAGTACGAATAGATTAAACCCGCTGATTAAAATCAGCGGGTTTATTTTTTCTGAACATGAAACTGCCAAATTTTGTAAGTCGCTTTGAATTTGAAACAATCTGCAATCGTAAATCTGCAATTTAAAATTCCTTGACTGTCTTAATGTCGCAGATCAGTAATTTGCATGGTAATTGAAAAGAATCAGGAATTCAAACGTTTCCCTTAACTTGTAACCGAAAATTTGAACTATGGATTTAAATAAAGAATTTGAAAAATACGCTGTGAAACACCGTGGTATTTCCGGCGCCACCCTGCACAATTATCAAACACATTTCAACCCGAGCAATCTTACTCCGTATATCATTGAAGAACGTCCGCTCAATGTAGCAAGTATGGATGTGTTTTCAAGATTGATGATGGACCGTATCATTTTCATGGGCGAACCTATCAATGATTATGTGGCTAACATTGTTACGGCTCAATTGCTGTTTTTAGAAAGCACTGACCGTACCCGAGATATACAGATGTACATTAACAGTCCGGGCGGCAGTATTTATGCCGGGCTTGGTATTTATGATACCATGCAATACATCACACCTGATATAAGTACCATTACCATTGGTATTGCTGCCAGTATGGGCGCTGTGCTCATGTGTGCAGGTGCCAAAGGAAAACGTACCGCTTTAAAGCATTCACGCATCATGCTGCATCAACCTTATGGTGGTGCCGGCGGTCAGGCCACTGACATACAGATCATGGTAAATGAAGTAAAGAAGCTGAAGAGTGAATTATATGAAATCATTGCCTTCCACAGCGGTCAGACTTTTGATAAAGTGAAAGAAGACAGCGACCGTGATTTCTGGATGACCGCTACTGAAGCAAAAGAATATGGCCTTGTTGATGAAGTATTAGTCATGAACCCCCGTAAAGCAAAAGATCAATAATTGAACAACACAAAATCATTGAAACAATGAATCAGCAATATTTGAAATATCCTGTACGTATGGATGATGAAGATGAACCAAAAGATAATCCGCTGGAACAGTTTTCAGCTGCTGCTTTTGGGCCTTACAATAAAAAGTTTTTAGAGCAACGCAAGATTTTCTTTTGGGGTGTGGTGCATGACAACTCCGCCAAAGAAATCGTAAATAAACTTTTGTATTTAGATGCTGTTGATCCCGGTAAAGAAATTAAGTTGTACATCAACAGTCCCGGTGGAGTGGTTACCAGCGGTATGGTTATTTATGATACCATGCAAATGATCAGTTCACCTGTAAGTACTATTTGTATGGGTATGGCAGCAAGTATGGGTTCCATTTTGCTGAGTGGTGGTACTAAAGGCAAGCGCTTTATTTTTCCGCATGGAGAAGTTATGATTCATCAGCCCAGCATCGGTGGTGCACAAGGCACCAGTGCTGACCTGGAAATCCTGGCCAACCAGATTGCCAAAACAAAAGAACTGGGTGCACAAATCTTAGCTGATAACTGCGGCAAAACACTGGACCAGGTAATGAAAGATTTTGACCGTGATTACTGGATGAATGCACAGGAAGCAGTAGCCTACGGTATTGTAGATGGCATACTGGAGAAATTATAAAGTTGTAACAATTGTTTGTACAGGAGAAGCCCTTGCTTCTCCTTTTTTATTAAACTATGCGCTTTAAAAACCCTTTCCTATCTTTGAAGGCGGTTTGCCAGATAAAAAAACTGCTTAAAATCCAACATAATGGCAAAGAATAACATGCTGCATTGCTCTTTTTGTGGTCGAAACAGGGATGAGGTAAAAATTCTCATTGCCGGCCAGGAAGGACATATTTGCGAAAACTGTGTGGAGCATGCGCAGGAAATTATACAACAGGAGTTGCAGATCAAAAGTGATGCTTCCGTTTCCAATTTTAAATTAACGGTTAAGAAACCAATTGAAATCAAACGGTTTCTGGATGAATACATCATTGGCCAGGATGATGCTAAAAAAGTATTGGCTGTTGCCGTTTACAATCACTACAAACGCTTAAAGCAAAAAACAGAAAGTGAAATAGAAATTGAAAAGAGCAATATTGTAATGGTAGGCGAAACAGGAACCGGTAAAACCCTGCTGGCCAAAACCATTGCTAAACTGCTCAATGTTCCTTTTGCAATTGTGGATGCCACTGTGTTTACTGAAGCAGGCTATGTGGGCGAAGATGTGGAAAGCATTTTAACCCGTTTGCTGCAAGTTTGTAACTATGATGTGGCTGCTGCTGAAAAGGGAATCGTTTATATTGATGAGATTGATAAGATTGCACGCAAAGGTGATAATCCTTCAATAACACGTGATGTAAGTGGCGAAGGTGTGCAACAGGGTATGCTGAAACTGCTGGAAGGAACGGAAGTGTTGGTTCCACCACAGGGCGGACGTAAACATCCCGAACAAAAATTAATCAAGATCAACACATCTAATATTCTCTTCATCTGCGGTGGTGCGTTTGATGGTATTGATAAAGTTATTGCCCGTCGTGTGAACACAAATGCTATCGGCTTTAATGTGAACAAGGAAGAACAGGAGCACATGAAGAAAAACCTACTGCAATACGTAAACGCACAGGATTTAAAAAGCTTTGGTTTGATTCCTGAATTGCTGGGACGTTTGCCGGTAGTTACTTATCTCAACCCGCTGGATGCTGAAACGCTCCGTGAAATCCTGGTAACACCCAAAAACGCACTCATCAAGCAATACCATAAATTATTTGACCTGGAAGGTATTGAACTAACCATTGATGAGGAAGTGTATGATTTTATGGTGGCCAAGGCTATGGAATACAAACTGGGCGCCCGTGGTTTGCGCAGCATCTGCGAAAGCATTTTAACCGATGCTATGTTTGAAATGCCCGGCAGCGATGAAAAGAAATTTCATTTAACGCTGGACTATGCAGTGCACAAGTTTGATAAGAGCAAGCTGAGTATGCTTAAAGTAGCATAAAAACATCACTTGAAAATATAACTCAAACCCGGAACCAACTGTTTCGGGTTTTTTATTGAAGATTTAAGAGAAAGCTTTCTGTCCTTGTAAAAATTCAAATTACTTTCACAGTATGAAATTGCTGTTATCTGCCGTTTTATTTCTCTTTTTCCTGAATAGCTCAGCACAGGAACTGAAAGAAGAATGGGATACCTATATGGCTTCTTATCAAAGAGGAGCAGGATCGGTACTGCTCAATATGTCCTTAAAAGAAAAAGCACCTGTTCAGGCCTATCAATACCTCGTTATTACAGGAGTAAAAATAAAAGATTGTTCCCCGGATGGATTTCCTACTCCGCAGGAATTTCAAACACTTTACAAAATATCAGACGGGGTTAATGATTTAATTGATAAAAAGAAACGACGTATCCTGACCGGAACATTTACCTATCAGTGTGAACGAACTGACTATTATTACGTAAACGATACACTGCTGTTGCGGAAATACCTGGCGGATTATTATAAAACTTATTTCCCGCAGTACCCATTCATCATTGAAATACAGGAAGACAGAAACTGGAGCCGCTACCTGCAATTTTTATATCCCAATGATGAAACCAAAGAATCGATGGCCAATCAAAAAGTGATTCTGCAATTAACCAAAGCAGGGGATAAACTCACCAAAGAACGCCGTATTGATCATTGGCTGTATTTTAAAACAGAAGAAGACCGTCGCAGTTTTTTCTTAAAAGTTGCCGACCAGAAGTTCCTGGTTGAAAAAATGGACTTTATGAAAGATGGCCGCACCCATCCCTATAGTTTACAAATGTACCGTACAGATAAACCGGAGCCTGCTATCATCACCCGGTTGACACTTTACCTGGGTAAAGAAGCGGGCAAACACAATGGCGTTTATGATGGTTGGGAAACATTTGTAGTAAAAGATTAAAACAACCACATGCAGGAACTCATCAATCGATTAATGGCAAAAGGACTTACTGAACAGCAGGCCTATGCTGCTATAGATGTGATTAAAAATTTTGCAAAAGAAAAGTTTCCCATCTTCGGTGGAGCTATTGATAAGTTATTTGATAAGTACAGCCCTAAGAATGAAGAAGAAGATTTTCTGGAGTGAAAAGAATCTGCCAACCGTAACCAATTTTCCGGAAAACTCACTTTAATTTTTACTTGATGTAGGTTCTTTACTTAAACAGCTGATTATAGTACACAAACCTACCCTTTGCGTCAATTCCCTGGATTATTATTCTTATTGACCGGGCAAAATCGTTATTGTAAAACCTAAATATTTCCTTTCGCTTTTTACTATTCAGGATAATTGCCTGATTCCAGTATAGCGTTTTTCTTGTGTCGATTGTCTCGTCATTTTGTGTTGCCAATGAGTAGTCAGGCGAATAAAACTCCTTTGAAAGAGAATACCCCGATATAGTAAAAATATTTTTTGTTGACGGATTTACATCATTCTTAACCATCGGATCATTCCCACGCTTGGTATAAACACAGATAGCTCCTCCTGTGCCAAAAATTTGTCGTATACCGGTTATACCGCCGGGGATATTAATATCCGTTGGGTTAGGGTTTGTAGGCAACCCTAAAAAAATCGGGCGTAAGACCTTGATGTATGCAATCTGATTTATTGACAAATCAGCAATGGTGGCAGCATCTACCGTTTGCTCATTCAGGTAAATATGTGTTAGTGCGTTGCGCCATACAAAATACAGGTTCGATCCGTTGGTAGATGAAACTTGTATACCGGGAGGTAATTTTGATCTTAGATAGGAGATCACATCTGTGTATGTAAGTAAATACGGATCATTCATAACATCAATTCTCACCGCCCTGTCAGTACGAAAAAATCCTGTGGTATAGGTTTCATCCATAATGTCCAGTTGACTCTTCTGTTTTCCTTTAACAATAATTTCCTTGAGCGACTTGATCTCGTTGTTCTTGATACTGTCGGCGTTGATATAACGTTTAAAGCCGAGTACAGTATTTTGCTTTAATGGATACTTGCCGGTAGCAGTTGCTATGTTTTCAGGAGTATTATCAAAGCTGAATCCGGAATTAATTTCAATTTGATAATTTTTACCGGGAGGTTTCGCAAAAGCGAAAGACACCTGTAAACTATCGGTAAACAGCAGTTGATTCATTTGAAAATTGCAGTTATTATCAAGATCAACAGGTATAATATTGAAAGAAGTATCCGAAGCATTATAAGCCAAATTCAGCTCACCTGCTTTTATTAAATCATCTTTTGTTAAACCTTTTACACTACCTTCCAGTGTTATGTAGTTTTCATTTGCTTGGTAACTGAATGGAACATAGATGTCCTTTTCATTTTCAAGAGAATACCTGCGCCAGCCATGGGTAAGCATCAGCAAATCAAGATCTTCAGCTTTTACGGTATCAGATAAATAGTAAGATGCCTGGTAAATAGAACCTGTCAGTTCATTTTCCAATAACGTACTTGTTATGATGTCAGACTGCAGTTCATTACTTAAAAAAAGATCCTCATCCACAACAGCAACTGACATATTCGTGAGAACAGTATCTGTTATTCCGATCTCTATTTCATTTAAAGCCCTTTTGCCTAACCCGATCTTTATATTAGATACATTAAGTGATTGCGAATGACTTTTTGCATTAATAAACACAATTCTTTCTGCTACCGGCAGTTTATCTTCAGAATACAATGTAAACTTCAAAACTCCGGATTCGACCTTGGTTGTTTTTACTGATCCAAAAAACTCATAGCTATTACTTAAGTCTATCGGCATTTCATAAAATACATTGTTTGCGGAATGCACTAATAAGAAGAAACGTTTTGAGTTGGTATTGAGCACATCCCCCCTCTTCACCCGGAAAATAAAACCTGTATCCGTTTGCTTAAGGATATTAAAAACAACACCTTGCTCCTGTGCCTGTGGTAATAACAATTTATAATAACCGGGAGCACCTTCTATTTGATATACAGCCCATAGAGAATCCCCTCTTGGAGTTAATATAAATTTCCCCATTCCATTATGTGCATCACTAAATTTTGCAAGTGTTTCATTAGAATTATTAATAATGACACCTTGAGTTTTTACAGGGATTCCGTTACTGCCTACTGCCTTAAAGGCAATATAACTATCGACATTTTTTATCATATCCCCCCCCTCAGGAAAAAAAGAAAGCTGATGCTGTTTATTGATGTAGACCTTACTGATTGAGTTGGCTGATTCCGATTGAATAACCTGCAGAATTCCCTTTGTTACAAACTCTTTGTTTAAATCAAGGATTTGTCTTGTATATGCTTTATAAAAAAGAAACTCCGTTTTTAAACTTTGGTCTATCTTGATAAATCCTGCAGCAGATCCCGAAACTATCGGATAAACTAATTGCTTTACCGGCACACCAGATGCATTAAAAAATTCAATAAAGAAATTTGTACTGGAATATGAAAGGTTACGACCGGCTAATATATAAGCCTTAAACCATACTGTATCACCCGGCGCATACAAAGTTCGGTCAAAATGCAAATAAATACTTTCGCAGACAGGGTTGTCAAAAATGGCCTTTATCTCAGATTTGAGAAACTGGCATTGAGATGTTTTTAAACATAGCAACAACGTAGCTATAAGCAGGAACCTCATCAAACAAGTATTAAACTTTCTTAAGTTGGCAAACTCATTTACCTGTTAAATAATTGCAGAAGCAATTTTTGCCCTTTGCCAGGCAAAACAAAACAGTAAATATCAAGTTAATGCTATTACATTTAAAAATAAAGGAAAGTTAAGCACCCTTTACACAAATGAAAGTTAAACTACAAATTCAATAGAATTTTTAGGCAATAGTGGTATAGAATAAACGTAAAAAAAAGAATTTAGATCTAAAAATCCGCCCTACTTCAACACTTCTCTCGCAATCACAATCTTCTGGATTTCACTCGTGCCCTCACCTATCGTACACAATTTGGAATCACGGTAAAACTTTTCAACGGGAAAATCTTTGGTGTAGCCATAGCCACCAAAAATCTGCACTGCATCATTGCTGATCTTCACTGCAATTTCACTGGCATAATACTTTGCCATAGCACCGGCCTCGGTAACTTTCTCACCACGATTTTTTAAATCAGCTGCTTTGGCAATGAGCAACTCCGCTGCGGCAATTTCTGTTGCCATATCAGCCAGTTTAAAAGAAATACCCTGGAAGTTGGAAATAGGTTGATCAAACTGCTGTCTTTCTTTTGAATAATTCAATGCTGCTTCGTACGCACCTTTAGCAATACCCAGTGATAGTGCCGCAATAGAAATCCGTCCGCCATCCAAAACTTTCAATGCCTGCCTGAAGCCATCTCCTACTTCGCCGATGCGTTGTGCATCACTGATACGACAATTGTCAAAAATCATTTCTGCTGTTTCGCTGGCACGCATACCCAACTTGTTTTCTTTCTTGCCGGCTTTAAAACCAAGCGTTCCCCTTTCCACAATAAAGGCGGTAGCGTTTCCGCTTGTTCTTGGTTCCCCGGTGCGGGCAATCACTACTGCCACATCGCCACTAATACCATGTGTGATCCAACATTTGGTTCCGTTCAAAATCCAATCATTCCCATCTTTTACAGCTGTTGTTTTCATATTACCTGCATCGCTTCCGGTGTTGGGCTCTGTTAAACCCCACGCACCTATCCATTCACCTCCGGCCAGCCTGGGTAAATACTTTTGCTTTTGAGCTTCGTTACCACAGTATAAGATATGACCCGTGCACAAAGAATTATGTGCAGCTAAACTCAATCCTACAGAGCCGCAAACTTTGGCTATCTCTACTATGGCAGTTGCGTATTCATGATAGCCAAAGCCGCTGCCACCGTATTGTTCCGGTACAAAAATGCCCATCAGTCCCAATTCACCCATGGCCTTCATGGTTTCAATGGGGAAATGCTGAGTTTCATCCCATTCCATCACATGCGGACGTATATGTTTGGCTGCAAAATCCCTGGCTACCTGGGCTACCTGTTGTGTTAATTCGTTGGTTTGAAAGTTCATCATTCTTCTTTTAAATAAATGAGTCATGTACTGCAAGCAGAGCATGACTCATTCTGTTTTAGCAATCAATCGTAACGGCAGCACAAAGATAAGGGCTTGCTAACAAATGTTAGCGATTCTTCTGAAAAAATATTTCTCTTAGTTTACAGACAGATAGGGCGCTATTTTCCGGTACAACTCATTGTCCACTGCCCCGATATTCAATAATTGTTCTACGGATTTAAAAGCGCCATGATTGGCTCTGAAGTTGACGACAGCGGTAGCAATATTGGCCTTAATGTAAGGATGCGCTTTGAGTTCTTCAACAGTTGCCGTATTCAGATTGATCTTTTTGATACGATCGGTGTTGATGAGCAGAAAAGAACGGATACTCTGAAAGGTGGAATCCGGTAGACCATAGGTTTCCGCTACTTGATCAACCTTATAAAAACCGCCCAGCTTTTCACGAAAACCTACAATCTTCTTAGCATAATAAGAACCGATGCCTTTGAGACTTTTCCATTCAGAAGTATCAGCCGTATTGATGTCAATGGGTTTTGACTTCTTTTCAGAAAAAAAGGAGTTGCCTGTTGATTGTGGTTGCGTGGATACTGAAGCAGTATTTGATGAAGCAGTTGCAACCGGTGAAGTGGTTTCAATTTTTACATATGGCATCAGTCGCTCCACCTCCTTGGCAGAAAGACCGTAGATGCGGCTGATGTCTTCCGGCTTTTTAAACTGCCCGCCTTTACTCCGGTATTTTAAAATGGTTTGAACCGTTTTTTCACGAATACCAAGCCGACTTAACTCTTCAGCCGTTGCTGTGTTGGGGTTAAAGTAAAAAAGCGCACCTTTTGGTTCCATTGATTTAGCCTGTGGCATAAAGGACCGCTTTGGTTCATACCAATCTGCATTGTCCGCCCCCTCATTTGAATTAACAGGCTTTTTTTCACCCGTACGCATGGATGCCAGCAGTTGTTCCTTTTCTTCATCAATAACAATATCAGTTTCATGTTTTACCAGGAATGGAAACAAGGCAGGAAGCAAGGAAAAGAACAGGGCAAAAAGCGCCAGCAGTATCACTGCTCTTCGTTCTTTTTTAGTGAAGGTGAAATAATCTTTTATCCAGGTGTTACGTATGGCGGGCATCATTTAAAATTAGCCAAAGCCAAAAGTAAATGCAATACTACAAAGCGGGTAGAAGCGAATAGAACATTTCAAAAAAATCAAAACCTGAGTTCCAACCCGTCATAACCTAAATGAATACCGTGAGGTAATTCTTTTTCAATTTCCTCGTGCAAACCTAACTGGTGACTGATGTGTGTGAAATATCCTTCAGGTACTTGTAACTCCTGCACCAATGCCACAGCTTCATCCAAGGTATAATGAGAGATATGCGGTTCTTTTCGAAGCGCATTCACAACCATCGCCCTGCTGCCCCTGATCTTTTCTTTTTCTTCTTCATCAATACGATTGGCGTCAGTGATATAGGTAAAAGGCCCGAAACGAAAACCAAGCACCGGCATTTTTAAGTGCCACACCAGTATGGGCTGTATGATAAGATCGTTTACCGTAAAAGGCTCCGTAGTAATGGTATTTAAATTGATTTCAGGAACACCCGGGTATTTGGTATCAGAAAAAGCATAATAGAAATCCCGCCGCAGCGCTTCCTCGGTTAAATAGTTAGCATATACATCCATGGGCTTTCGGGTGTGAAAATTGAAGGCCCTTACATCATCCAGCCCGGCTATATGATCTTTATGGGGATGTGTGAAAATAATAGCATCAACTTTTTTTACACCCAGTCGCAGCATCTGGTACCGGAAATCCGGTGTCGTATCTACAACAACAGTGGTGTTTTTTGTTTGCACCATAATACTGCTGCGGAGCCGCTTATCTTTTGGATTAGCAGAAGTACAAACTACACAATCACAGCCAATCATAGGAACACCGCTGCTGGTACCTGTACCAAGAAAGGTTATTTTGATGGAAGGATAAGACACGGGTAAAATTAAAAATGAAAAATAAGAAATGAAAAATTAAAAAGCATTGGCAACACTTTCTCATTGATCATTCTTCATTTCTTATTCCTCCGCTTGCTTTAAAGCTGCCATTGCATGCACTTCTTCATACAGTTTCTGAGAATCGGCAGTGAGGGCATCAAATTCTACTTTCAGTTGGGGAATGAGATCCAGCATGGTATTGATGCGGCCTTCCAGTTGCAGAAATTTATTGAGCACTACTACTTTTTTCTGCTCCAGAATGCAATAGCCGCTTTGAAAAGTGCCCCGCTCATAGCGAACGATGTATCCGCTTTCTTCTAATATTGCTTCCAGCTTATCTAATGTTGTTTGATTCAGTTTCATGTTTCACCACTTTTCTGCCGGTAATAAACGGCGGATTTAATATGCTGCAAATTTATCCGTACCACAGATGAAACTGCAAGAATAGGCGAATGACTTTTCCACAGTTCGTACTTCGTACCTCTTACTTCCTACTTACTATTTGCTCGTCATTCTTACTACCGGTACAATCATTTCTTCCAGGCTCACACCGCCGTGTTGAAAAGTGTTGCGGTAGTAATTCACATAATAATTGTAGTTGTTGGGGTAGCAGAGATATACATCTTCTCTTGCAAAAATGAAAGATGAATTTACATTGGGCACAGGCAACCCGGCTTCTTTAGGATCACGAAAAGCCAGTACATCTTTGGCTTCATAGTTCAGGTTACGGCCGTGTTTGTAGCGTATGTTGGTAGTGGTTTCTTTATCCCCCACCACTTTCGCCGGCTTTTGTACCCTTATGCTGCCGTGATCAGTTGCCAGTACAATATTGATTTTTTTATCAGCGATTTTTTTCAAAGCCTGGTGCAGCGGCGAATGCTCAAACCAACTGGCAGTAATGCTGCGGTAACTCTTTTCATCATTGGCCAGTTCTTTGAGTACTTCCATTTCAGTACGTGCATGACTGAGCATATCAACAAAATTGTACACAATCACATTGATGTCGTTATTGAGCAGGTTGTGAATATTATTCATCAAATCCTGTCCTGCCTGGTGATTGAGCACTTTTGTAAACGATACTTTTAAATCGCCTTTATTTAATTGCTTCATCTGTGCCCTGAAAAATTCTTCTTCATGCAGATTTTTTCCGCCTTCTTCATAATCGTTTTTCCATTGCTGCGGAAATTTCTTTTCAATATCAATGGGCAGCATTCCGCTGAAAATGGCATTGCGGGCATATTGTGTAGCTGTAGGTAAAATGGCATAAAAGGTTTCTTCCTCTGTTATGCGGAAACTTTCAGCAAAAATGGGTTGGATGGTTTTCCATTGATCAAAACGCAGGTTATCAATCAATATAAAAAACAAAGGCGTTCCTTTTTCTGCATGCGGAAGCACTTTGTACTTAAACAGACTATGACTCATTACCGGTGCCTCTGTTGCTTTTGGTTGGAGCCATTGTGTATAGTTCCTGGAGATGTATTTAAAGAATTCATTATTTGCTTCATCCTTTTGGGCCTGCAGCACTTCGCTCATTTCAGGACTATCGGCCTTACTCATTTCAAGTTCCCAGTACACCAGTTTTTTATAAATATCCATCCACTCATTATAATTGGGATTACTGTTGAGCGCCATAAACAAATTGCGGAACTGCTGCTGGTAAGCACTGGTTGTTTTTTCGCTCACCAACCGTTTATTATCAATGATCTTTTTTAAACTCAGCAATACCTGGTTAGGATTTACCGGCTTGATGAGGTAATCACTGATCTGCGAACCAATGGCATCATCCATCAGGTTCTCTGTTTCATTTTTAGTGATGAGCACAACCGGTATGGATTGATTTACTTCTTTGATTTTGGCCAATGTTTCCAACCCTGTGATGCCCGGCATCGTTTCATCCATCAGCACCACATCTACCGGATTTTCTTTTACATAGTCAATCGCATCAAACCCATTAGTTAGTGTTTGCACTTCGTAGCCCTTATTTTCCAGAAATAATTTTTGAGATTGCAGGCTTTCAATCTCATCATCTACCCAAAGTATTTTTGCTAATGCCATTCTTATGTAAGAGTTTTATTTTATCAAAAAAGAGTTTTCAAATAAATGCAAAGCATTTACTCCTCTGTGTACCCTGTTCCCTCTGAGTGCTATTTTTTCCCATACAGAGGAAGAGGAGAACACAGAGAGGAATACAATTTGTTTTAAACACATGCAATTAAATGAACTTGATACAGGTTCCTCATCCTCGCAAAGTTTGTAAATGTATTGAATTCCTCCCCTTCTGTTACCTTTGATTTTTTACTGCCCTTATTTTAACAGTTTGTAAAAGCATGAAGTTTCGAAAAATAGTAAATGACCCTGTATATGGCTTTATCACCTTTGATGATGAGCTCATCTTCAAAGTGCTTTCTCATCCATGGTATCAACGTCTGCGGCGTATTCACCAGATGGCAATGGCCCATCTTGTGTACCCGGGTGCCGTGCACACACGTTTGCACCACAGCATGGGCGCCTATCACCTCATGTGCCAGGCTTTGAGCGAATTAAAAAGCAAAGGAGTAGCAATTTCGGCACATGAAGAACAAGGCGCTAAAATTGCCATTCTGCTGCACGATATAGGTCATGGCCCCTTCAGCCATGCACTGGAGCATGTACTGATTGAAGAAGTACATCACGAAGAAATATCCGTACTCATTTTTGAGCAACTCAACAGGGAACTGAATGGCGCACTACAAACAGCCCTGAGCATTTTTAAAGGCACGCATCCCAAAAAATTTCTGCACCAGCTCATCAGCAGCCAGTTGGATGTAGACCGTATGGACTATCTCACCCGTGATAGTTTTTACAGCGGTGTAAATGAAGGTGTCATCGGTTACGACCGCATTATCAAAATGATGACGGTACATAACAATGAAATTGTGATTGAAGAAAAAGGAGTGTATTCCATTGAAAAATTTTTAGTGGCCCGCCGGCTTATGTATTGGCAGGCTTATTTGCACAAAACAGTTTTGAGTGCAGAGAATATGCTGGTGAAAATACTGGAAAGGGCAAGGTTATTGGCGCAGGATTCAACCGGTACTTTTTCAGTAAACCCTGTGCTGGATGAAATATTGAGAACCACCAATTCAGCCGCTTTCATCTGTGAAAACCTGGATAAATTCTGCTCGGTGGATGATTATGATGTACTTAGCTCCATCAAACAATGGTCGCATCATCCTGATAAAATTCTGAGCACCCTCAGTACCATGCTCATCAATCGCAACATGCTCAAAACAAGATTACAGATGCGGCCCATTGATGCCGCTGAAAAAGAAAAGCTGCAGCACAAAGCAGCGGAATGGATGCAGATTACTGTCCAAGAAGCAGCCTATCTTGTGTTTGATGGCATAGCAGAGAATAAGATGTACAACACAAAGAATGAACGGATCAATATCCTGTTTAAAAACGGTGAAGTGAAAGATATTTCGGAAGTTGAGTATGGATTGATTCATTTAACCGGCAGCAGCCCGGCTCAAAAGTTCTACCTTTGTGCGCCGGGGCAAATCCTGAAAAAGGCCTGAACAGCATCATAAATCTTGCTCAGCAGCGTTTTAGGAATTATCTTTAACTAATACACCAAGGATACATGGAGTTTACTGCGCAACAAATTGCTGCAATCATAAATGGTAAAATTGAAGGAAGCCCTTCAGCCTCAGTGCGTTCCTTTGGTAAAATTGAAGAAGCCACCAGCAATCAGCTCGCCTTTTTAGCCAACCCCAAATACGAAGAGTTTTTATATACTACCCGGGCATCGATCATTATTATTAATGAAAACCAGGAGTTAAAAGAAACTATTTCCGCTACGTTAATACGTGTGCCCGATGCTTATTCTGCCTTTGCTACACTTTTACAGACTTACGAAAAATTAAGTGCAGGTCAACTTACAGGCATACAGGAACCTTCTTATATCTGTAAATCTGCCCAGTTGGGTGAGCATGTCTTTATTGGTGCTTTTACTTATGTAGGTGAAAATGTAAAGGTGGGAAATAACGTAAAAATCTATCCGCATTCATTTATCGGTAATAATGTGGTAATTGGTGATAATTGCGTGTTACACCCCGGTGTAAAAATTTATCACGACTGCACGATGGGCAACCGCATTACCATTCATGCAGGAACAGTAATTGGGGGTGATGGTTTTGGATTTGCACCGCAAAACGATGGAACTTATAAAAAAGTACCCCAAATAGGAAATGTAGTGATTGAAGATGACGTCGAAATAGGCAGTAATTGCTCTATAGACCGGGCCACTATGGGCAGCACCATCATACATGCCGGCGCCAAACTGGACAACCTTATTCAGATAGCACACAATGTGGAAGTGGGTTACCACACCGTTATAGCGGCTCAAACCGGTGTAAGCGGCAGTACCAAAATCGGCAATAAAGTAATGATTGGCGGACAGGTAGGCATTGTGGGTCATATTACCATTGCCGATGGCAGCCGTATTAACGCACAAAGCGGTGTGAGCAAATCACTCAAACAAACGAACAGTGTCGTTACAGGCAGCCCTGCTTATGACTATACCAGCATGCTCCGCAGCCAGGCTGTATTCCGCACCCTTCCTGAAATGGAAAAGCGCATAGCGGAACTGGAACAACTCATTAAACAACTGGTGGCAGAAAAAGAAAGTATCTGAACGGCAGGCTAACTGTCGTTCCGCCCCATTTACCCCTTTTTTACTACTTTCGCAGCCATGGAAAACGGAAACGGAAACGGCTGCAGTAACCAACATACGTTGGCAGAAGCAATTTCTATTGACGGTGTAGGAATTCATACCGGTCATTCGGTAACAATGACGCTTGAACCCGCCGAAGCCAATACAGGTATTGTGTTCCAGCGGGTTGATCTTGAAGGACAGCCTACGGTAAAAGCAGATGTTGATTTTGTAACGGAAACCAACCGCAGCACTACGCTTTCTCATAACGGAGCCTCGGTAAGTACCATTGAACACCTGCTGGCTGCATTAGCAGGCTGTGAAATAGATAATGTACTGGTAAAAATCAATGGCCCTGAAATCCCCATTTTAGATGGCAGCTCAGGCCCTTTTGTACAGGCTATACTCAAAGCAGGACGCAAAAAGCAGGACGCTATTAAAACATGGTATACCATTGATCATAATATTTACTTTACTGATGATGATAAGAAGGTGGAAATGGTAGCCATGCCGGCCAATGAATACCGCATCAATACCCTCATTGATTTTAATTCCCCGGTTTTAGGCACCCAGCATGCCCAGATCAAAAACATGGCAGAGTTTAATGAAGAAATAGCCACCTGCCGTACTTTTTCATTTTTTCACGAACTGGAGTTCCTCTTAAAAAATAATCTCATTAAAGGCGGTGATTTGAACAACGCTATTGTGGTGGTTGATAAAGAGGTAACCGATGAGCAACTGGAAACACTTTCCAAAGCTTTTGGGAAGGAGAAGTTTGCCGTTACCAGTGAAGGATATCTGAACAATCTCAAACTTCGTTTCCCTAACGAACCGGCCCGCCATAAACTGCTGGATCTTGTGGGCGACCTGGCGCTCGTGGGCATGCCGTTTAAAGCTCATATTATTGCTAACCGACCCGGTCATGCCAGTAACGTAGCCTTTGCAAAAAAGATAAAGGAGCACATCAGGAAAAACAAGTTTAAAGCAAATGTTCCGGCTTATTTTCCGGAAAAGCCACCGATTCATGATGTAGTAGAGATTGAAAAAATTCTCCCTCATCGTTTTCCGTTTTTACTGGTAGATAAAATCATCGAATTCAGCGATACGCATATTGTTGGTGTAAAAAATGTAACCTATAATGAGCCATTCTTCCAGGGACATTTCCCGGGTAACTACGTAATGCCCGGTGTGTTACAGGTAGAAGCGCTGGCGCAATGCGGCGGCTTACTGGCCATTCCAAAAAACACCACTGATAAATATGATACCTACTTTTTGAAAGTGGATAATTGTAAATTCAAACAAAAAGTAGTTCCCGGCGATACCTTAATTTTAAAGATGGAGTTGAAAAATCCCATCCGCCGTGGTATTTGCGAAATGAGAGGAACCATTTTTGTGGGCAGCAAAGTTGTGTGTGAAGCCGACCTTACTGCTCAAATTGTAAAAAGAACCAACCAATGATCAGTCCGCTGGCACATATACACCCCAATGCGCAAATAGGCAACAACGTTACTATTGATCCTTTTGTAATGATTCATGATGATGTAGTTATAGGCGATGGAACTCATATTATGAGCAATGTAACTGTGTTTCCCTGTTCCCGTATTGGCAAAAACTGCAGAATATTTCCCGGTGCTGTTATCGGAGCCGTACCGCAGGATCTGAAATACCGCAATGAATATACACTTGCTGAAATTGGCGATAACACCACCATCCGTGAATGTGTAACCATCCATCGTGGCACTACTGATAAGAACACCACCAGGGTGGGTAGTAACTGTCTTATTATGGCTTATGCCCATGTGGCACATGATTGCATTGTAGGTAATAATGTAATTCTTGCAAACTCTGTGCAATTAGCCGGGCATGTAACGGTTGATGACTTTGCTATTATTGGCGGGTTGAGTGCAGCGCATCAGTTTACACATATTGGCGCCCATACGTACATAGCCGGTATGAGTGCTATCCGTAAGGACGTACCTCCCTTTGTAAAAGCAGCACGTGAACCTTTAAGTTATGTGGGTATTAACAACGTCGGTTTAAGCCGACGTGGTTACAGCAAGGAAAAGATTGAAGAAATCTTTAAGATCTATCATATTCTTTTTGTAGAGAAACATATTGTTTCCAAAGCTGTTCAGTTGATTGAACAGATGCTTCCTGAAACAGATACGAGGGAAGAAATTCTTGGCTTTATCCGCAAAAGTGAAATCGGGATTATCAAACGTCATTCTCAAAACAATGGTGATGAAGATATTGCTTTCTGATGCCGGTAAGCGATACAACAGGGAATGGATATTTCGTCATCTTAATTACGAATTCAATACAGGTACTGCTTATGCCATTACAGGCAACAACGGAAGCGGTAAATCAACATTACTGCAGGTAATTGCCGGTGCTGTACAACACAATGAAGGCGAGATTGAATTTAAGCTCAATGATCAGGCAATTGAACCGGAGCGGCATCATCAATACCTTTCTATTGCTGCTCCTTATTTAGAGCTGCCGGAAGAAATGACGCTTACAGAAGTACTGGCGTTTCATCAATCATTCAAACCTTTTCTTACTGATACAGCTGCAATCATCCAAACACTTGGATTAAAACATGCAGCTCAAAAACAAATCCGTTACTACAGCAGTGGGATGAAACAAAGGGTAAAACTGGCAACAGCCATTTTCAGCAATGTACCGGTATTACTGCTGGATGAACCTACTACCAATTTAGATGCCGATGGTATTGCATTGTATCATCATCTCATTCAACATTATGCCGGTAGTAAACTGGTAATTGTGAGCAGCAATGATGAACAGGAGTATAAGTTTTGCAATTCTATACTCCCGGTTAGCAGGTATAAATAAAATTCTACCCCCTGCTTGCAATCAGTAAATTCAGATCGGTAAACTTTAAGTCAAAACGCTGGCTCAGATGGAAATTGGTGAGCGCCCCTTTAAACATGTAAATCCCGTTCCGGATATTAAGCTTATGCCACAGTAGTTTTTCCAAACCACCTTCATCTGCTATTTCAATCAGCAGCGGCATTAATACATTACTAATGGCCTGCGAAGCAGTACGGGCAAAACCACTGGGTATATTGGGCACACAATAATGAATTACACCGTGTTTGATAAAAATGGGACTTTCATGACTGGTTACTTCACTGGTTTCAAAACAACCACCACGGTCAATACTCACATCCACCACTACGCTTCCGGGCCGCATCATACTTACCATTTCATCTGTTACCACAACCGGGCTGCGGGCTCCTCCCATGGAAGACAAAGCACCCACCGCCACATCACAGGTTTTTAGCTGCTTGGCCAGGATTTTGGGTTCTATCACACTCGTCCACATACGATGACCGATGGCCGTTTGCATGCGTTTGAGCTTGTAAATATTATTGTCAAACACTTTCACACTGCCGCCCATCGCTAACGCCGTACGGGCTGCATACTCACCCACAATTCCGGCACCGATGATGATGACTTTTGTAGGCGGAATACCGCTGATGCCTCCCAACAATACCCCTTTGCCGTTATTAAAATTGCTGAGGTACTGCCCCGCAATCAGCATTACGGCACTACCGGCAATTTCACTCATGCTGCGAACGATGGGGTTGTTTCCGGAATCATCCTTTAAATTTTCAAAAGAAAGTGCAGTAATGCGTTTCTCCATCATGCCTTCCAGGATACCGGATTTCATAACGGCTACATGTAAAGGCGAAATGATGGTTTGCCCCGGCTTTAAAAGCTCCAGCTCCTGCTCTGTTACCGGTGCTGATTTAATGAGCATATCACATTGGTACACTTCTTTACGGTCGTAAGCTATTTTAGCACCCGCTTCGCTGTAATCCTTATCAGAAAAATGAGCGCCTTCACCGGCAAGATATTCAATGAGTACACGATGACCGTTATTAACCAGTACACTTACTGCTTCCGGTGTTAACGCCACCCTGTTTTCCTGGAACATTTGTTCCTTGGGAATGCCGATAAACAACTGGGCACCTTTTGCCTTAATATCTAATTTTTCCTCTAAAGTTTCGTAGCTGAAAGAAGCACTTACAATCGGTTTGGAAAGAGCCATACGGTTGGTCTGTAAATAATTGAATATTGAACGGTTAAGTTACAAAAACTATTCGGGAATTGTGATGGTTATTCTGCGTGTAGTATCATTTAAAGGTTCTATCTGCAACTGCAACGCATCATCAGGTAATAAACCGGGAATTTTCTCGGGCCATTCTACCATACAATAGTCACCGCTGTACAATACCTCTTCTATCCCGGCCTGTACCGCTTCTTCATCATCATTGATACGGTATAAATCTAGGTGGTATAAGGTTTGTCCGTCGGCCATCTGGTATTGATTGATGATAGAAAAAGTGGGACTACCTACAGCATCTGTTACACCCAGCACATCACACAAAGCATGAATAAAGGTGGTTTTACCGCTGCCCATTGCCGCATTAAAAGCCCATACTTTGTAGTGGTGGTATTGAGACCATATTTCCTTAGCAGACGCTTGTATATTTTGTATGGTTACTTCTTTTTGCAATGATTTTGAATAATGGTTGCAAAGATATTGATTGAGCAGCTAGCAGCCCTGTTGTAACTTTGCAATATGAACAAGAGCTCAGAACAAACAGCAACAATTAACTGGAAAGTAGAAGGGATGACCTGTGCTAACTGTGCTTTAACCATCTCTAAATACCTTGAAAAAGAAGGATTGAAAAATGTAAAAGCTAACCCAGTTAGCGGCGAAGTAATTTTTGACGTGGTGGCGGGTAATGGTTTTGAAAAAATTGAAAAAGGAATAGAATCGCTGGGATATCATGTAGCAGAAAAAAACGGAGTGAGTACCCGAAAAGAAACCAAAGAACCAATGAACCGCTACCTACGTTATGTGCTCATTTGCGCTCCGTTTACGCTGGTACTGATGCTGCACATGCTGGAATCCGTTATTCATATTCACTGGCTTATGAACCCATGGGTGCAGTTGGGTTTGTGCCTCCCTGTTTATATAATCGGCATGAGTTATTTCGGTAAAAGTGCTGTTAAGAGCATTCGTAACGGCATGCCGAACATGAATGTATTAGTTGCTGTAGGTGCTACCGCTGCCTTTGTATACAGTTTGTATGGCACACTCACCGGGCAGGCAGAACAATACATGTTTTACGAAACAGCGGCTACGATCATTACGCTTGTATTTCTCGGGAATTACCTGGAAGATGCTTCTGTAATGCAAACACAAAGAGCTTTAAACAGTTTGGCCAAAAGCCAAAAGGTTATGGCAAACATGATTGCCTTTGATGAACATCATCATGAGCAGATTTTCCAGGTAGAGAATAATGTACTTCGCACAGGTGATCTGATTCTTATTAAAAGCGGCGAACAGATTCCGGCAGATAGTAAAATCTTATGGGGTGAGGCAACGGTAAATGAAGCCATTATTACAGGCGAGAGTTTGCCCATCACCAAAAAACAAAAAGATGCATTAATCGGGGGAAGCCTTCTTGTGGATGGAACCGTTAAAGCACAGGTAACTGCCGCAGCCAAAGATTCTGTATTAGCCAATATTGTAAACCTTGTAAAACAGGCGCAGGGTGAAAAGCCCCCGATGCAGCAAATGGCAGATAAGATCAGTGGAGTGTTTATTCCGCTGGTGCTTATTATTGCAGGAGTAACTTTCGCTGCTAACTGGATCATATTAAAAGAGTTTACACCGGCTCTTATGCGGAGTATTGCAGTATTAGTAATTGCATGTCCTTGTGCAATGGGCTTGGCTACTCCTGCGGCAATTGCGGTAGGCTTGGGAAGAGCTGCAAAGAATGGCGTACTCTTCCGAAATGCAAAAAGCCTTGAGCTGTTTAAAAATATTACCCAGGTTGTGTTTGACAAAACAGGAACATTAACTACCGGGCAATTCCAGATTTCAGATTTCAAAGTTGTGAATAGTGAAAAGGCAATAGTGAATGATGCCGCAAGTAATCACCATTCACAATTGAATATTGACACCTTTAAGCGTATTGTCTATTCCCTCGAGAAATATTCCAATCATCCAATCGCCAGATGTATAAGCGAAGGATGGAAGATGAAGGATGATATCCGCTGGGCAAGTATAGAAGAGATCAAAGGGTTGGGCATGAAAGCCGTAAGTAAAGAAGGGGATGTTTATATAGCCGGTTCGTATAAAGCAGCGGCTCATCTTACAAATGATGAAACACATAATGTGTATGTGTTGAAGAATGATGAGCTGCTCGGATGGATTGATGTAAAAGACGAGTTAAGGGCAGAAGCAAAACCAATTATTACTTACTTGTACAGTAAAAACATAAAAACAATTCTGCTAAGTGGAGATCGTAAACACAAAACCGAATTGATTGCAAAAGAACTGGGTATTGACGAAGTAATAGCAGAACAGACTCCTGAGCAAAAACTGGAAACTATTGCTGCATTAACTGCAAAAGCACCTACGGCAATGGTGGGCGATGGAATTAATGATGCACCCGCTCTTGCAAAAGCCACCATCGGTATATCGCTGAGCGATGCATCGCAGGTAGCCATGCAAACAGCCGATGTTGTGTTGATGAATCATGGTTTAAAGAATTTGCCTTTGAGCTTAGGATTAGGAAGGCACACTTTTTTAACCATCAAACAAAATTTATTCTGGGCATTCTTTTATAACATCATTGCTATTCCTGTAGCTGCATTTGGATTATTAACCCCCACCTTTGGTGCATTGGTTATGGGGTTGAGTGATGTAGTGCTGGCCATTAACTCTGTTCGCCTGTTCGTTAAGAAAGTAGTGTAAATTCGAACGAACAGATGCAGCGTATTCATTCAATATTACAACACTACTGGGGTTATTCCTCTTTCCGGCCTTTACAAAAGGAAATTATTGAATCCGTTTTAGCAGGAAAAGATACATTGGCCTTGCTGCCTACCGGTGGCGGTAAAAGTATTTGCTACCAGGTACCTGCCTTGGCAAAAGACGGGATGTGTATTGTAGTAAGTCCGCTTATTGCCTTAATGAAAGACCAGGTGCAGGCTCTTCATCAAAAGAAAATTGAAGCTGCAGCTATTTACACGGGAATGCCCTTCCCTCAGGTAAAAGAAATTCTGCAATTAGCAGTAAATGAAAAACTCAAATTCCTGTACGTATCACCGGAGCGCTTAACTACCAATTTGTTTCTGGAATACCTGCCCGGCATGAATGTACAAATGATAGCAGTTGACGAAGCACATTGCATCAGCCAATGGGGCTATGATTTCCGGCCTTCGTATTTAAAAATTGCAGCGTTGCGGAACGAACTTCCGAATGTTCCTGTACTGGCGGTTACAGCCTCTGCCACGCCTAAAGTACAGGATGATATTTGCGAAAAACTTCAGTTCACCCATCATCATATTTACAAAGGAAGTTTTTTACGCCCCAATCTTTCATTCAGCGTTTTTAAAGTAGAAAGCCGCATCAATAAAATTTTGCAGGTGCTGAACAACGTGCAGGGTACGGCCATTGTGTATTGCAAAAGCCGGCGTATGACACAGGAAGTGGCACAGCTGCTGCAACTACAAAATATCCGTGCAGATTTTTACCATGCCGGATTGAGCAATGAGGAGCGCAGTGCCAAACAGGAAGCGTGGCTGCAAAACCAAACAAGAGTCATTGTATGTACCAATGCCTTTGGAATGGGTATTGATAAGCCCGATGTACGGGTTGTAATTCATCATGATATTCCGGACTGTTTGGAGAATTATTACCAGGAGGCCGGTCGTGCAGGACGTGATGGAAAGAAAGCCTATGCTGTATTGCTGTATGAGGAAAAAGATTTAAGAGAATTGGAAGGACTGCCTGCCATTCGTTTTCCTTCCATTGAAGAAGTAAGACATGTTTACCAATGTCTGGTTAATTATTTACAGGTACCGGAAGGCAGCGGTGAAATGGAATGGATGGAGTTTGATATAACTGATTTTATCAAAAAATTTCAGCTTAACGTACATACCGCTATGTACAGTTTAAAAACGCTGGAACAGGAAGGATGGCTGAGTTATGCAGAGCAGATTTTTATTCCCTCCCGGCTGGTATTTACGACCGACAAAGAAACCCTGTTTGAGTTTGAAAAAAAGAGGGCTGATTTAGAACCCCTCGTCAAAGCATTGTTGCGGAACTACGGCGGCATTTTTGATATGGAAAGTATTATTTCAGAAAAACAGTTAGTGAAGTTTACACAGCAAAGTTTAGAAGAGGTGAAACAGCAATTAGTTCAACTGCACCAGTTGGGAATTGTAAACTACTCGCCGCAAAAAGATAAACCGCAGCTTCAGTTTACACAGGGCCGCCCTTCGGTAGAAAACTTATTCATACATCCGCAAAACCGGCTCAACAGAAAAGCTGAGTTTGAAAAACGTATACAGACGATGATTGCTTATGCCAAAGAACAAACACAATGCCGCAGCAAAATAATCAGCACTTATTTTGGCGACGCAGATAGTGATGAATGTAGTATTTGCGATGTGTGCTTATGGAAAAAAGGAAATGAACTTTCGCAGGAAGAATACAATCGCATTCATGAGTATTTAATCAGCCGGTCAAGTGATAAAAAAATTGACACTAAAAAATTATTGCTGCAAAGCGGCAGTAAAGAACGGGTACGTATTCAGGAAGTAATTAATCTGTTGATTGCAGAAGAAAAGGCATCATTAGATTTTGACGGGCAACTGATCCTGAAATGAACTGCTATCTTAAAACCATCCACCCTTTTTTCTTCTTGTTGTTCTTCCGCCTAAACCTAAGGCACCTAATAAAGAACGGGTAATGACATTAGCAGCAGTACGCCCTACCTGTTTTACCATTGGGTTGTCCAGGAAACTTTCTTCCTTCTTGGCTGTCTTCTTTTCTTCCTTCTCCTGTTTAGCTGCTTCTTCTGCTTTGACTTCCGCCTCTTCTGCTGCTTTGGTGCGCTCCTCTGCTTCATTCAGTTTTTCTGTAATGATTTCAAGGGCACTTTCTTTATCTACTGTTTCAGCATATTTTTTTACCAGCTTACTTTTATTCACCAGTTCATCCACTTCGGTATCATTTAAAATATCCATACGGCTGCGGGGCGGCACCAGTAAGGTGTGTACTAAAGGTGTGGGAATTCCTTTTTCATTGAGTAACGAAATAAAAGCTTCGCCTATGCCTAACTGTGTAAGCAGTTCATCTACTGCATAAAAACTTGTTTCAGGATAATTTTCAGCCGCCTGTTTAATCACTTTTCTGTCGGCTGCCGTAAAAGCCCTCAATGCATGCTGCACCTTCAAACCCAATTGCGCCAATACACTGGCCGGTACATCCTGCGGGTTTTGTGTACAAAAGAAAATACCAACACCCTTGGAGCGGATGAGTTTGATCACTGTTTCAATCTGCTGCAGCAATGCTTCATTCGCTTCCTGGAACACGAGGTGTGCTTCATCAATAAACAAACACAACTTGGGCTGATCCATATCGCCTTCTTCCGGTAGCGTGGCATACAACTCTGCAAGCAGGCTCAGCATAAAGGTTGAAAACAGCTTGGGCCTGTCCTGCAGTTCCATAACACGGATGATGCTGATGACACCACGACCATCATCACTAATCCGCATTAAATCGTCTACCTCAAAACTGGGTTCACCAAAGAACGCATCAGCACCCTGCTGCTGTAATTCAATTACTTTACGGAGAATGGTGCCGGTTGATGAAGTAGATATTTTTCCGTAGTCTTTTTCCAGCTCTTTTTTGCCTTCATCGCTGATGTATTGAATCACCTTTATAAAATCCTTCAGATCCAGCAAGGGCATTTTATTATCGTCACAAAACTTAAAGATCATGGCCACAATCCCCTGCTGCGTATCATTCAAACCTAAAATTTTGGAAAGCAGTATGGGACCAAACTCACTTACGGTGGCACGCAGGCGAACCCCTTTTTTATCTTCGCTCAGCGTCATCAATTCCACCGGAAAGGCAGCAGGCTTATAAGAAAGATTCATCAGCTGCATCCGTTCTTCAATTTTAGGATTTGCACTTCCCGCAGCAGCTATACCACTCAAATCACCTTTGATATCCATCAACACCACAGGGATGCTTGCATCACTCAAACCTTCGGCCAGCACCTGTAACGTTTTTGTTTTACCCGTGCCGGTAGCACCTGCAATAAGACCATGACGGTTCATTGTTTTTAAAGGCAGCGATACTGCAGCATCCGGCACTGTTGTTTTATCCAGCATTCCGATGCCCAGTTGAAATGAAGCGCCTTTAAAAGTATAACCGTCTTTTACTTGCTGCAGAAAAGCAGATGTGTCCGCCATAGAATTGATTTAGATTGGAAAGTTAATAAAATACAGGAAGTGGAGTTATGCGAATTAAAACGGATACTACTTTACGGTAGTTCCCCATTTGTGGTATTGCAGAATGTAATGATGGAGAATACTTTTGGGCTGCCTTCTCACTCATACTTGAAGCGAAGCTGCTCTGCCCCGTAAATATTGATCTTAAAAACGGGTTGTTGACCCATGAAAACCACCTTTAGCAGAGCAGCTTCCTTTTATTTCAACGTCATTATAATTCTTCTTCACGCTCCAGCATGAGGATGGCGCTTTGAGGAACGATAAAATATTTTTCTCCTTCGTAAATAACTTCCGTAGCTCCGCTCAACAGAAAGATAGCCAGGTCTCCTTCCTTAGCCTGGAGGGGCACATATTTTACCTGGTCTTCTTCATTTTTCCAGGGCTCGTCATCAACCGGCATGGGTATGGCATAACCGGGACCCGTTTTAATAACAAAACCCTGCTGCACTTTTTCTTTTTCCTGTACACCGGGTGGCAGGTACAATCCGCTGGCAGTTCGTTCATCAGGCCGACTGGGTTTAATCAATAAACGATCTCCGATTACAATGAGTTTTTTAAAGCGGTTGTCAGATGTAATACGCATGGTCATTCATTTGAATGGCAAAAGTAATGATGATAAGAATTACAACTGCTCAAAGGCTGCCACGCTTAGACGGAAATGCCTGCCCTGTTTTTGCGGGCGGAGCTTTGCAGGTGGGCGTGGGAAACAGATGAAATGCAGGACGCAGTTTACAGCCCCAAAGCTTCTTTAACAAAATATTGAGGGGTTGCCTGCACAACTCCCAAAAGCTTTAACTTTATTTGACAATAAATTTTAAACGATGGAAGAAACCAAATCAAAAATTTTACTGGTAGAAGATGACAGCAGTTTTGGAAGTGTGTTGAAAAATTACCTGGAGCTGAACGATTTTGATGTAACGCTGGAACGGGATGGCCGCCTGGGGTTAGCAGCTTTTCAGCGCAACAAATTTGATATCTGTTTGCTGGATGTAATGATGCCGCATGTGGATGGATTTACATTAGCTGAAGAAATAAGGGATATTGACCCGGATGTACCGCTGTTTTTCCTGAGTGCCAAAACCATGAAGGATGATATTATTACCGGTTACAAACTGGGAGCGGATGATTATATCACTAAGCCGTTTGACAGTGAAGTGCTGCTGCATAAAATAAAAGCCATTCTCAAGCGTAACGAGGAAACCAAGCACGAAACAGAAAACAAAGAATACGATCTGGGTATTTACCATTTCAATCCCAAACTGAGAGAGTTAATAGTGAACGGCAAAACCAGTACGCTTTCACCAAAAGAAAGTGAGTTGCTGCGGATGCTTTGTGAGTACAAGAATGATTTGTTGCCGAGAGAAATTGCACTGAAACGCATCTGGGGCAGCGATACTTATTTCAACGGACGCAGTATGGATGTGTACATTGCCAAACTGCGTAAATACCTGAAAGAAGATGCAAAAGTTGAAATTGTAAACATCCACGGCAACGGTTTCCGTTTAGTGGTGAACGAAGGTTAAAAGCTTCCACTTAAAAAATAAAAGAGGGCGTTTCAAATGAAACGCCCTCTTTGTTATTAACTGTTCTCTTTTATTTTTTGATTGCACTCATCAATGAACGAAAGAATTTCTTTTCTCCCCCTGTGTTTTACAGCCGAGCTCACAAAACTCTGCGGCAGGAATTGCCAGGTTTGAGCAAGCGCATTTAAAAAAGCTTTTACTACTGCAGCTACTTCTTTTTGTGTGCTTTTATCTGCCTTCGTAAAAACGATGGTAAAAGGAATATTCCATTCTCCCAATTGATTGATAAACTCCAGGTCAATAGCCTGTGGCTTATGCCTGCTGTCAATCAACACAAAAAGGTTTATAAGATTCTCCCGTTTGCGGATGTAGTTTTCAATCATCTTTATCCATTGCTTCCGTTGCCCTTGTGCCACTTTTGCATAACCATAGCCAGGCAAATCCACCAGGTACCATTCATTGGTTTTACCACTTTTTTCATGCACGCTCTCCACGGTAAAATGATTGATCATTTGTGTTTTACCGGGGCTGGCACTGGTTTTGGCCAGCTTCTGATTATTGCAGAGCATATTAATGAGCGATGATTTGCCCACATTACTGCGCCCGATAAAGGCATATTCCGGACGGTCTGCTTTCGGGCATTTGTCTACCGAAGGACTGCTGATTAAGTATGTTGCAGATTTGATGTTCACTCTTGCAAGATAAGTTTTTAGCCAATAGCCGGGGACGCCTGTAGTTAGTACCTAACTTATAAGCGGATTATGACCACTAACAACTATCGGCTAAAGACTATCTTTGCCCCCGCATGAGCAATAACTATTTACATGATAAAGTGGTACCCCGTGCCGACTCCGAAAAAAGCAAGAAAGAACAGGTAGCAGAAATGTTTGACACTATTGCGCCCCGTTATGATTTGCTGAACCGGTTTCTCTCCCTCGGCATTGATAAGGGATGGCGCCGTAAGGCATTAAACCAGTTAAAAGCATTACAGCCACAATTAATGCTGGATGTGGCTACCGGTACTGCTGATGTAGCTATTATGGCGGCCAATCGCCTGCAACCCAAACGCATCATTGGCATAGACATCAGCGAAAAAATGCTGGAAGGCGGTAGAAAAAAGATTGAAAACAAAGGTTTAAGCACCGTAATAGAGCTCCAAAGCGGTGACAGCGAAACAATAAACTTTCCTGATAACACGTTTGATGCAGTAACAGTTGCCTTTGGAGTACGCAATTTTGAAAACCTTGAAAAAGGTTTATCCGAAATCAACCGTGTACTTAAACCGGGAGGCCGATTGGTGGTGCTGGAATTTTCCAAACCATGGCTGCCCGGGTTCAGCGCTCTGTGCAAATGGTACATTGGCAAACTGTCGCCGGCAATTGCAGGCACAGTGAGCAATAAACAGGCTTACCAATATCTTAACAGCAGCATTCAGGCTTTCCCGGAAGGAAAAGCATTTACAGCGGTGCTCACAAAAACCGGCTTTAAACAAACGCAATGCAAACCACTTACATTCGGAATATGCAGCATTTATACGGGCGACAAATAATTTTAACCTTTACCCTGTTCTTTCTGTTCTGCACCGCTTCTTTTGCCCAGCGTGAAATAAACCTGCCACAGCACGAGGAAAAGAAATATTATTTTGGTATTACCCTCAGCACCAATAGCTCCCGTTTTCAAATTGAACATCATCCCAAATTCTTAACCAGTGATAGTGTAACCTATATTGAAGCGGTGAACAAACCCGGCTTTGGTTTGGGCTTGCTCGGCACTTTGCGTTTGGCCAATCACCTGGAAGCACGTTTTAATCCGCATCTCATTTTTGCCAGCCGTGGTATTAACTATTACCTCGCCTATCCGCAAACAGGCGACAGTTCCTGGCAGCAAAAAACAATTGAGAGTATTTATACCAGTTTTCCGGTGCAGTTGAAATTCAGCAGTGACCGCATCAATAATTTCCGTGTGTACATACTTGCAGGTGCCAAATTTGAATTTGATCTTGCCAGTAACAGCCAGGCACGCCGTGCAGAAGATCTGGTAAAACTTACAAAAGGTGGTTTTGGTTACGAAGCCGGCATGGGCTTTCATTTTTATTTCCCCAGTTTTATTTTGAGCCCTGAAATAAAACTCAGCAATACATTCCGTAATGTACACAGCCGTGATGCCAACTTAATTTACAGCAATGTAATTGACCGGATGCAGGCACGGATGATTGTGTTTAGCATTCACCTGGAAGGGTAAGGATAGATACACTGATTTTACTGATGCAACTGATAAATACTGATTTTTAAATGCTTCGCATTTTTAAGAAGAAGATTTGTGTACAGAGTTTAGTGCTGCTATTAAGCTGCAGTTGTGTCACTCACTTGTACTGAATAATACAACTCACCATTTTTTTACGAGCTTCTACCTTTCTGTAGGAATCTGTTCATCAATAATCATACTCCCTCGTCCATAAATTCATTCTTACACCCAATCCGAATAAAGTGGTGTTTTGAGTAGTAGTTCCTCTTTTGAATTGTCGCAGCAATACATTGGCATCAATAAAAATATTTTCACGCAGTTCATAGCTGGCGATGAAGGAAGCATTCAGCCCTGTGCTTTTTACACCTGCACCAAGGGTATAACCAAAATCACCTCTGCGGCGGTCGCCATTCAAACGGAAGATATCACTGCCAAAATTTCTTCCGTTGGCACTGTCAAGACCCTGTTTCCAGTAAATCAACCTTGCCATAAGATTGAGTTTGCCCGTGGGTTGATAACGTACAATCGCAATAACTTCATTAAAATTAGCACCCAATGGATGTGCCAATGGCTGATTGTAATGCGTATAGTTACTTACAGAATCAAAATGTGAATACGTAAACGGACGGACACGGTTCATCTCTACCTGCAAATCCAGGTTCTGAATATCAGCTACGTCAATGTATTTAAAGCCTAACTGTACGCCTGTTTTATTACCCCACCATCCGCTGGAATCGCCACGCAGCTTTCCTAAATTGAATTCATCCACCATTAACTGTCCATAAACCTGTACTTTCTTTAGGAGATTGGCTTTAAAATCAGCACCTACCAATGCGTTATCTGCACTGCCAAGGTTTCCTTCAATACTCCTGAAAAAAATGATGGGGTTCATATATCCAAACTCAAACCTGTTGGTACGGCCAAACACAACGCTTTCAAACACGCCAACATTCAACCAGGGCAATACATTCATGCTCAGGTGATGCATGGTGGCGTATTTCTTGGGAACGAGGTTACTGGTGCTGTTGTTATTCGCTCCCTTGTGCAATTCCATAAACAGGTTCTGGTAATTAAACTTCCAGATGCGTGTATTGATTTTTACAAAGAGATTATTACCTGCAAAATCACTCAGCAGTAAACTGCGGTAACCATTGCCGATGAAGTTGCGGTCATAGCCTGCCTGGAAATTAATATACTTGGCCGCACGGAAGGTGAAATAACCTCTGGCATCAATATAATCAACACCGGTAGTTTTAAAGCGTTTGTAAAAATTACCCCCTGGTACTGCATTATAACGGCTTACCCAGTTTTGAAAAAACAAAGGCCCCCGCTCCTGCACATCCATTACACTGGCTGCAAAACCCACTTTGTTACCGATGCCGCCACGCACATTCAAGCCACGTTGATTGATAAAAAGATTCTGATTAGTGTTATTCAGTTCCACCATTTGCCGGTAGCTGATCATGGGGTTTACGACCACAAAAAAATCATCGCCATATTTTTCAATCATTCCGGCAGGGGTGGGATACAGTTTATTAAACAGCTTTTTCTTACTGTTGAAAACAGCACGGTCGCCTTTTACCCATTCCTGGTTATTAAGGTATAAACTATGCAGGTTATAGCGATCCGTTTTACTGAGTGTTAATGCCGTGTCTGTACTGTAGAATAAAGGTTTGAGGGAAAGTAAAGAATCTACCTTACTGCCTAAAAACTCAACCGCATAACGGCGGTCATAAGGTTTGCCGGAAGTGAAATTAAGATCAGAAACATGTCCGGTTTTAATTTCCATCCGGTCAATAAAATGAATATGTTTGGATTGCTGCTGAAAATAGGTACTCTGGGCTTTTGCAAAAATTGAAGCAGTTGAAAAGAGGATGCACAAACAGCTTTTGGTAAATTGCATGCGGTTGTATTTAAAAGTAAAAATAAGCTATGGCGAATTATTTAATTAAAAATTGTTCACTTGTAAACGAAGGCTCCATACAGCCTGCAGATGTATGGATTAAGAACGGACGTATTGAAAAAATCGGTTCAAACATTGAAACAAAAGAAGCAGTTACAGAAATAAACGCAGAAGGAAAGCATTTATTTCCCGGTGTGATTGATGATCAGGTTCATTTCAGGGAGCCCGGTCTCACCCATAAAGGCAATATTTATACCGAAGCAAAAGCAGGAGTGGCCGGTGGTGTTACCACTTATATGGAAATGCCCAACACCATCCCCAATGCACTTAATCTTGAATTGCTGGAACAGAAATATACTATTGCAGCCAATGCTTCTCTTGCGAACTATTCTTTTTATATGGGCACCAGCAATACCAGTGCCGATGATACTTTGCAGGCTAATAAATACAAGGATAAAATATGCGGCATCAAAATTTTTATGGGTGCCAGTACCGGCAATATGCTGGTAGATAATTACAATACACTGGATAAAGTGTTTCGTGAAAGTGAGGTACTTATTGCCACGCATTGTGAAAGTGAAAGCATTGTAAAAAATAATTATGAGCGGTTGAAAGCAGCCAAAGGAGAATTTTCTCCCGCTGATCATCCTTTAATCAGAGATGTGGATGCCTGCTATGAATCATCACTAATGGCCATACAGATTGCCAGGCAGTATAACACCCGTCTCCATATTTTACATCTCACAACTGCCAAAGAGCTGGATCTGTTTGGAAATATGATGCCGTTAAAAGAAAAGCGCATCACCAGTGAGGTATGTGTACATCATTTACATTTTACAGCAGATGATTATGAACGTCTGGGTTACCAGATCAAATGCAATCCTGCCATTAAGGCCAAAGAAAATAGAGAAGCGTTATGGAAAGCGTTGCTGGATAACCGCATTGATGTAATTGCCACGGATCATGCACCACATACATGGGATGAAAAGAATGGCAGTTATGAACATGCTCATGCGGGTCTGCCATTAGTACAACATCCGATGCTGCTGATGCTTCATTATGTAAAAGAAGGACGCATTCCGCTGGAAAGAGTTGCTGAAAAAATGAGTCATGCCGTAGCTGATTGTTTTCAGATCAAAGAACGTGGTTATATACGGGAAGGTTATTTTGCTGACCTGGTGCTGGTTGACCTGAACAAAGAACATACAGTAACCAAAGAAAATCTTTTATACAAATGCGGATGGAGCCCGCTGGAAGGGTTTACATTTCCTGCTACCATTACCCATACATTTGTAAACGGCCATGCTGTTTATGCAAATGGTGTGTTTGATGAGTCTCAAAAAGGATCAAGACTGGCGTTTGAACGCTGATACATTTTGGAAATAGACAAAGTCACATACTACGATCTCTCCATCTTCAACAATGAAGAAGAGTATTCGCTGCTGCACCGCATTAACTTTTGCAAAACAGTAGGTGGTGCTGAGCGTTTGCAGTATTTATTAACGCATCCGCTGCGTAGTGAAAAAGAAATTCAGCAAACACAGGAAGCCATCCGGCAACTGCAGGGCCTGTTACAGCAATGGCCTGCAGAAATCACTAACGGAACTTTGCTGGTGCTTGAAAAATTTTACGGTTATCCTTTTGACAAAATACCCAACAGTCACTCCCCTGTTCCTGCTTATTTGTACATGGTATTTGATACGCCCGACTATGGTTTGGTGCGTTATACCGTGGGTCATTTCATGGATTTTTTAAAAGGAATGCACCGGCTGCTGCAATTACTTAAACAGGAGAATCAATCTTTATTACTTCAAAATATTGTAACAGAAGCAGAGAAGCTGATGAAGCCTTCTGTGATTCAACACCTCATAGCAGAGAAAAGTAAAAAGATGACACCGGCCAAAATGCTGAGGTATGGTCATTACCTGCGTTATGAGTTTAAACAGGAAGCAGAAAAACTAATGCATTTGTACCACCGGCTGGATGCGTATTACAGTATGGCGATGGCGGTTCAACAGTTTAACCTGCATTTTCCAACTGTTAAGGAACAGGAAGAACCTTTGATAGAGGCACATGGATTGTATCATTTGTTACTGCAAACACCGGTGGCATATGATGTAACACTCAACCCGCAAACCAATTTTATTTTTTTAACCGGTGCAAATATGGCAGGTAAAAGCACCTTCATTAAAGCTGTGGGATGTGCTGTGTATTTAGCACATGTGGGAATGGGTGTACCGGCGCAAAGTATGGAGCTGAGTTTATTTGATGGATTGTTGAGTAATATCCAGGTGCAGGATAATATTGTAAAAGGAGAAAGTTATTTCTTTAATGAAGTGCAGCGTATCAAAAACACAGTACTGAAAATTACAGATGGCCGCAAATGGCTGGTGTTGATTGATGAACTGTTTAAAGGCACCAACATACAGGACGCCATGCATTGCAGCACAGCAGTGATTAAAGGTTTGTTGAAAATCAAAAACTCATTGTTCATTCTTTCCACGCATCTGTATGAGATTGGAGATGAATTAAAAGTGTACCCCAACATTTCCTTCCGGTATTTTGAAACAACAGCTACGGAAGAACAGTTGCAATTCAGCTATCAATTAAAAGAAGGCATCAGTAATGATCGGTTTGGATATTTGATTTTAAAACGGGAGAAAGTGGTGGAAATGCTGGAAAAACTATAGCAGGAACTCAAAGATGCTATAACAAACGGAACGATGAAACGAGCCCCGCAAAATACAGCGGGGTAAACTTTGCAAATACACTCCCTCGTTTGCACATAGTCTGTTCCATAAAAAATTAACCTTTCCATCGTAATTCCCCTCTTGTTTTTGCCAAAACAATTTCCCTATATTTGCAATACACGAATAGCAACGCTTCAGCTCATACCTGAGGCGTTGTTATTTTTTTCTGTTTAAACGAAAGGAGGAACTATGAGTACACAGTATGTAACGAAAGAAACGTTTGAAAAAATGCAGGCGGAGCTGCAGCACATGAAGGGCGTGTTGCGACCGGCGGCTGCACGTGCCATTGCAGAAGCACGTGAAAAAGGCGACTTAAAAGAAAATGCGGAATACGATGCGGCCAAAGAAGCACAGGGCATCCTGGAAGCAAAAATCAAGCAGCTGGAAGGAATGATTGCTACAGCCCGTATTGTAGATGAAAGCACGATTGATACCAGTAAGGTAGCTATCCTTACCAAAGTAACGGTGACCAACCTGGCTACTAAAAAACAGGTTACTTACCAGATTGTGAGTGAAAAAGAAGCCGATTTGAAAGCAGGAAAAATTTCTGTAAGCTCCCCTATCGGCAAAGGCTTGCTGGGAAAAACAGTGGGCGATGTTACTGAGGTGCAGGTACCTGCCGGTATGATTAAGTTTGAGATCAATGAAATAAGTATTTAAAAAAGATTCGGTTGATACAAAAAGCCCCGTTTGAAAACGGGGCTTTTTAATTCCATTGCTTTTGTTTGCATTGACTATTGTAGATTTGTGCATGAGCAGAAAACGTTTATACATGTTACTGCTTACACTCAAATCAAAATTGTTTGGTGGTATGAGTATTTTTTCAAAAATTATTGCAGGAGAAATTCCGTCTTACAGGATTGCAGAAAACGATAAGTTTTATGCGTTCCTGGATATTTTCCCGTTAACAGAAGGTCATACGCTCATTGTACCCAAACAGGAAATTGACAAATTCTTTGATGTGCCTGATGAGTACCTGAGTGAACTGCTCGTATTTGCCAAACCCATCGCCAAAGCTATGGAAGCGGCTTTTCCTTGTAACCGTGTGGGCCTTTCAGTAGTTGGACTGGAAGTACCGCATGCCCACCTGCACCTGGTACCCATTAACAGCGCAGATGACTTGAATTTTACAAGACCTAAATTGAAATTCACAGAGGAGCAGATGAAAGCTGCCCAGCAAAAAATACTTTCCCGTTTAAACTGATACCTATGTATGTAAAAAACGAATACGGCTACAAAAAACGTGTTAAGAAAAAAACCAAGCGTCCACCCATGGTTACATTCCTTTGCCTTGCGCTGGTGGCTTATGGGTTTTGGGATATCATCTCTTCCTATATCGGCATTTATAAAGACTTCGGCACTTTATACCCAGCTGCAAATGCACTCATGATTGTTTTCAGTTTTGTGGCCATCAGCGGTATCTGGAGTATGGAAAAATGGGGGCCCATTTCATTTGGAATTGTTGTGCTGCTGAAACTGGGCGTAGATGCTTTATGGAAACAGTTTAATCCCTGGTTTTTGCTGGCACTTATACCCGCTGCTTTCTTCCTTTTGCTGTTGAAGAAAATGAAAACAACTGATTAATGAAAAGCAGGATCGCTTTTCCAGTAAGCTGTCTTGTTGTTTTTCTTTTGATGTACTACCCTGCATCAGCACAGGGTTTTCTTTCCATGAAGCGGAGCAATGTTAAAAAGCAACTCACCCGTTTTTACAGCAAACAGCAGGAGCCTTACCGTTTTTCTGAAACTGATTCAAGCATTACAGTAATTGTAACTGATACATCAGGAAAACATACGGCAGGCTTCAGTTATTTCTTTAAACGTAACAACCGCTGTTATAAAGAAACCGGCGATGGAGCGTGTGAACATTGCTTTCAAAAAATCATCAGCGATACAAAGATGGTAAAACGTTACCGCTGGAGCATGATCAGTGAGCAGTTTTATCTGTCCAAACCACTATGGAATATGGTACTGTTGCGTACTGACCCCGAACGTCCTTTTTCATACAGCATCATTAAAGATTACTTCAACAGAACAGATCATAAGAAGTTATACAAGATCAAACTTTAACTCTTCTTCAAACGTGCAGGATTTTTACGGATAAAATCTTCCCAGCCTTTCACTTTTCCTGAACCGGTAATAATAGCTTTGTGTGTTTGAAAATGATGACATAAAGCTACCGCCAGTGCATCTGTTGCATCATAATACCTGGGCTTTGCTTTAAAGTGCAGGTAATGCTGCAGCATTTTCCAAACCTGTTCTTTATCTGCATTACCATTACCTGTTACAGCCTGTTTTACTTTTTTGGGTGAATATTCAGTAACCGTTAAACCATTGCTCATTGCTGTTGCAATAGCTACTCCCTGTGCACGGCCCAGTTTGAGCATACTCTGAACATTTTTTCCGAAAAACGGGGCTTCAATGGCAAAATCAGTAGGATGATGGATGGAAACTACCTCATTCACTTTTTCATGAATACGTTGCAGGCGTTCATAAATATCTTTGATGCTGCCCAGCTTGAGTACATCCATTTCAATTAACTGCAGTTGTGAGCCGGTAACGCCTACCAGCCCGTAACCCATAACCACTGTACCCGGATCAATCCCCAAAATGATTTTAGAAAAAGTTTGCAAGGAGCCGTTTAATTTTGAACAAATAACCGAAACTGAAAAAGAACTACAAAATCTTTATCAATTACTTCCTGGGACCCGTACTGTTTCTGTGGATTAGTATTTCCTTATACAACCAAATACGGCAACAGCCCGACTTACCGCTTGCCTGGCAGCACCTGAAAGAAAGTATGACAGGCAAGCATGCCTGGCAGTTATGGCTGGCCGTTGCATTAATGCCGGTAAACTGGGCGCTTGAAACGTATAAATGGTATGTATTGGTGAATAAATTTCAACCCATCAGCTTTGCAAAGAGTTTTGAATCCGTACTCAGCGGTTTATCCTTTGCTATGAATACGCCTAACCGCATTGGCGAATATGGTGGCAGGATCTTATACCTCCAACCTGCTTTCCGTCTCCGTGGAATTGCTTTAACGGTTTTTTGCAGTGTTTCGCAATTGCTCATAACGCTTATTTTCGGCTGCATCAGTTTATTAGTTCTGAAACAACCATTGCAACAGGCACATTTTGCCGGCACCGGTTTTTCTACACTTGTATTTCAGCTTTTTACCTATGGTGTGCTGCTGGCCGCCATCATCACGTGTTTATTTTATTTCAGAATGCCATGGCTGGTATCCATCATACAACGTTTTCCGAAAGTGAAAGAAAAATTTTCATTTGCCTTTGTGCTTGAACATTTAACAGCTGTTACCAATGGAAAAATATTATTTTACTCCCTGTTGCGTTTTATAGTATTTGCAATGCAATATGTACTCATGTGGAAGGCTTTACAAACAGAAATGGACGGATGGCAGGCGTTTTGGTGCATCTCTCTCGTATTTTTGATAATGGCAATAGTACCGGGTTTCGCCATTGCAGAAATCGGCATCCGTGGAAAAGTGGCATTAGCTATTGCAGGTTTATTTACAACCAACGCACTGGCAGTACTGGCGGGAACAGTAACAATGTGGTTGCTGAATCTTGCATTGCCGGCGCTGGTGGGTAGTTTATTTTTGCTAACGATTAAAATATTTAAAGAACGATGATCCGATTGGCTGTTGTATTGATGCTGGTAAGTCTTACTGCTGCTGTTCCGCAAAACCAGGGCTCAGAAACAGAGTTCTGTGGTTTGCGCAACTATGCGTGGATGGCGGGTGAAAGTATAAACTATCATGTGTACTATACCCTTGCAGGTATTTATGTGTATGGCGGCGATGCTACCTTCAGTATAAAGAATGACCGCCTCAATGGAAAACCGGTTTATCATATTGTAGGCGAAGGAAAAACCAATTCCTTTTTTGATGGCCTGTTTAAAGTACGTGACCGTTATGAAACTTATGTTGATACAGGTTCTTTACAACCTTATAAATTCATTCGCAATGTATTGGAAGGTGATTATAAAAAATTTGAAACCGTCACCTTTAATCATGAAGCCAATACCGCAACATCTACCAACGGAACATTCAAAGTACCCAACTGTGTGCATGATGTATTAAGCGCCATTTATTATTGCAGAAACATTGATTTTAATAAATACAAACCGGGGGTACAGATTCCTTTTACGATGTTTATTGACGATAAATATTATAGTCTATATGTACGCTACCTGGGCAAAGAAAAAATTAAAACAAAGTATGGCCGCTTTAATGCCATAAAGTTTAAACCACTACTGATTGAAGGAACTATATTTACCGGTGGTGAAAAGATGACGGTTTGGGTGAGTGATGATGCCAATAAAATGCCTTTACGTATTGAAAGCCCCATTTCTGTAGGTAGTGTAAAAGTGGATATGATGGATTATAAAAATATCCGTTACCCACTTACATCTTTAATCAGGCGATAAATCAGATTGCAGTAAGCGGAAAGGCTTCTTTCATCCGCACACCTTTTTCTGTTTGTTGTAAAGTGCAGCATTCGATCTTAGGATCATGTTCAAAAAAGAGAATGTAATCTCCTGCTACTGCTTCATCCAAAAACATTTTCTTTTCGTTAAGTGTAGTAAGCGGAAACATATCATAGCCCATAACATAAGGCAATGGAATATGTGCAGCTGAGGGTAAGAGATCAGCCATATACACAATTGTTTTTCCGTTGTAGTTGATTTGGGGAAGCATCATGGCGTGTGTATGACCATACGTATAAATAATTGATATATTTTCTGAAAAAGGAACTTTGTACGTATTGTCCTGAATCAAATTTGTGTGCCATCCCTGAATTCTGCCATTCTCAACCTTTGACTCCCACGGAGCAACAAACCTCAATTGTCCGCTTTGAAATATTGGAGAAAAGTTTTCCTTTAAAAATGAAGCTTTCTCTCTCGCATTGGGTACCATAGCCCAATTCCAATGGGCTTCATTGCTCCAGTAGATCGCATTTTTAAAAGCGGTTACCAATTTGCCATCCACCAAATCCACAGCACCACCACAATGATCAAAATGCAGATGCGTAAGAATAACGTCGGTAATATCATCTGCTTTAAATCCATGTTTGGCAAGGGATGAATGCAAGGTATCATCACCATGCAAATAATAATGACTCCAGAATTTATCATCCTGCTTGGTACCATTGCCGGTATCGATTAAAATTAATCTGTTGCCATCTTCAATCAGCAAACAACGTAATGCCCAGGTGCACATATTGTTTTCATCAGCCGGATTGAGTTTGTTCCAGATGCTTTTAGGAACTACGCCAAACATAGCACCACCGTCGAGTTTAAAATAACCGGTGTCAATGGTATATAATTTCATGACTTTGCTTTTTGCTGTGCCTGCAAAGTAAAGAATAATAAGATGAGACCGATGATAAAGAAGCTCATCAACGCCAGTACAGAATTGCGTTGCGATCCATTGAAGAGTTCCGTAATATATCCAAAGCTGAACATACCGATCACAATGGCAATCTTTTCCGTTACATCATAGAAGCTGAAGAATGAAGTAGTATCTTTTGTTTCGGGCATGAGCTTGGCGTAAGTAGAACGGCTCAAACTTTGAATGCCACCCATCACAAAGCCTACACAGGCAGCCAGTACATAAAACTCCATAATGCCTCCTTTTGGAATGAGATAACCGGCATAACAGAGAACAATCCAGATAGCTACACAAATCATCAATGCTTTGATGTTGCCGATCTTTCCACTGAGTTTAGAAATCAAAATGGCACCGGGTATGGCCACTAATTGAATGAGCAGAATAGCAATAATCAAATTGGTGGTAGGAATTGCCAGTTCGCTCTTTCCATAAAGTGTTGCCGCCAGCATTACTGTTTGTACGCCCATGTTATAAAAGAAAAAAGAAGACAGGAAACGTTTAAGCACCGGGATATGGATTAATTGTTGCCATACTTTTTTCAGCTCAATAAAACCATTGGCCAAAACATGATGTTTACTTTTCCGCTCCGACTTTGAGGAAATGGGAAGAACAGACAATGGTATTTGTGCAAAGCCGAACCACCAGATACCTACCATTAAAAACGAAACCTGTAACGCCTGTGTACCATCTTTCAAACCAAAACTGGTGGGGAAAAAGAATAAGGCAAAACAAACCACCTGCAACAGCACACTGCCTAAATAGCCCATGGTAAATCCTTTGGCGCTGATACGGTCACGGTCTTCTTCTGCAGCTATCTCCGGCAAATAAGAATTATAAAAAACTAAGCTTGCCCAGAAGCCGATACAAGCTAACACCACGCACACAATCCCCAGCAGTAAATTATCGCCTTTAAAGAAAAAAAGCAGGGAACAGGATACACTGCCCAGCGTTGCAAAAAAGCGCATGAAGTTTTTCTTGTTGCCTTTATAATCAGCAATGGAAGAAAGAATAGGCGACATAAAAGCCACCATCAAAAAAGCAAAAGCCAGTGCATAATTATAGAGCGATGTATTGACGAACTCCCGCCCTAAAAAACGCACATTTCCATTATTGCCTTTGGTAACTTCTTCAAAATAGGCGGGGAACATGGTTGAAGTAATCACTAAATTGTAAACACTGTTGGCCCAGTCGTACATGGCCCAGGCGTTCACAACTTTTTTGGGGGCAGTCTGCATGTGGAGGGTTGGTTGATTTGAAACAGGAAAGTAGGAAGAAAATTTCAAACTTTTGTTTCACGAAAAGTCACAAAAGATACAAAGTCGCAAACAAAAACTGTTAACTCATTTCAAATATCCTGTCCATAATAAAATCAACAGCAGAATGCCTACAATTATCCGGTACCAGCCAAACAAACGAAACCCATGCTTTTGTAAATAGCCGATAAAAAATTTAATGGCCAGCATAGCTACAAGAAAGGCAACCACATTGCCGATAAGAAAAGCATGCAGATTGGCATGATCATTTATAATCAGTTCATATCCTTTTTGCTCTATACCGTTTTCAGTCCAGTCTTTCAGAAACAATGAATAACCGGTAGCTGCTGCCATGGTAGGCACGGCAAGGAAAAAGGAAAACTCAGCTGCTAAAGAACGGGTGAGTTTTTGCTGCATACCGCCAATGATGCTGGCAGCACTGCGGCTCACACCGGGGATCATGGCCACACATTGCCACAAACCGATCATGATGGCTTTACCAAACGTAATATCTTCTTCTTTCTGCACGGGATGTTCTTTAAATACTTTATCAATCACCAGCAACACAAAACCACCCAGTAATAAAGTAATGGCAACCGTAAGCGGACTTTCCAGCAAGGCATCAATCTGGTCGCTGAATAATTTACCCAGCACCAGTGCAGGAATCACCGCCACCAATAACTTGGCATAAAACTGCCAGTTTTTAAACTCAAAAAACTTTTTCCAGTATAATACCACCACACTTAAAATAGCGCCCAACTGAATTGCAATGGTGAACAGCTTGGTAAAATTATCACTCTCCACGCCCAACAAACGTTCCGTAATAATCATATGACCTGTACTGCTGATGGGCAGGTATTCTGTTATTCCTTCTACAATGGCAATGATGATGGATTCAAGTGTGCTCATAAATCAATTTGCTGATTTGCTAATGTAAGCTGAAATCAATTCTTTGAAACAAAAAAAGCGATGATACTCTCATCGCTGTATTTCTTACTCCCCTTCAGGGGATGTGGGTTTAGTCCTTCGGCTTTTTCATGATGGCATAAATCTCAATAATCAAACCTGCCACAATCAAGATGGGTGCTAATGTAATACGGCGGAAGCTGTACACCTCCTCTTTATTAAACACATTCGGGTCAGCACTTTTACCGCCAATCATCAGCAAAAAACCAAGAATAATCGTAACAGCACCAATCACCATCCACAGGTAATTCTGTTTATCAAAAATGCTTATGATTTTTTTCTCTTTCATAATCTTTTGTTGAGGGGCGAAGATAGGGAAAACAGATGACAGAGGATAGTTGATAGCTGGCAGAATTGCCTGTGAACCGTCATCTTTCAGCTCTCAACTTTTAATAGAGCTCATCCAGCTTCATCTTCAGATATTTCATCACACTCCGGTGTGTACTGTACAGGGAAATCCCCACGCCTATCACCACAATGCCGCCGAACAAAATCACATAGTTCATCGGGTCACGCAGGGCCTTCATATCAGGCACATAGCTTTCAATCCATAAAATCATCGCCCAGATAGCGCCAATGGCAATCACAGAGCTGATGAGTCCGTTAATTACAGCACGTATGTTCATAGGCTTGGCAATAAAACCACGGGTAGCGCCTACCATCTGCATGGTTTTGATCAAAAACCGGTTGCTGAACATGGCCAGACGAATGGTATTATCAATCAGCACAATCACCACAATACTCAGCATGAGGGCGAGGATCAAAAAGGCGATTCCAAACTTGCGGCTGCGGTCGGTAATTGTTACCACCAGCTCTGCCGGATATTGCACTTCGCTGATCACACCGGGGAATTTTGCCTGCAGATCAGCTGCAATTTTCAGCAGACTGTCTTTTTGCACATACTCACTGTTGGCAAAAAAATCAACACTCTCCGGCAGGGGATTTTCATTGAGAATTTTATCCCAGCTTTCGTTTCCGTCTTTATTATAAATAACTTTAGCTTTTTCCTTGGTTACATACTCCCAGCTCTTCACATAAGGCTGTGCTTTGATATAGTTCTGTACACTATCAACGGCTTTTTGATTACCCGTTGTGAGCCAGGCATGAATCTGGATATTTTCCCGCAACACTTTACTTACTTTCCGTACGTTCAAAAAATTCCAACCAAGGATTCCGAGAATGATTAAGACCAACGCCACCCCGATGATGGAGAGCACATACGAGGGCTTGGAGCGTTTCATGCTTGCTTTGCTTTGTACTTGCGTCATGCAGTAAGATTTGTAAGTTTTGCTACGGGCAAAAATAGACGATTTCGCCCTGCAATCCTTAATTTTGTTCGCTCTTAACGGTTGTTGCAAGCCATTATTTTATTGACGGTGCATAAAGCGTGAAGAAACGGGATTCTTAAGGTTTCTTTCACAGGTTTATTGCAGCATGTTAAAACAACAATTACAGATCGAATACATTTATGGAATACAAGTTCAGAGATATTGAAAAGAAATGGCAACAACATTGGAAAGATACCAATGCCTATAAGGTTAGTAATGAAAGCGCCAAACCTAAGTTCTATGTGCTGGATATGTTTCCCTACCCCAGCGGTGCTGGTTTGCATGTGGGTCATCCGTTGGGTTATATCGCCAGTGATATTTACAGCCGGTTTAAAAGATTAAAAGGTTATAATGTATTACACCCGATGGGTTATGATGCATTTGGGCTGCCTGCTGAACAATATGCCATTGAACATGGGGTACATCCTGCGGTGAGTACAGAGCAAAACATCAGCAACTTTCGCAAGCAGTTAGACAATATTGGTTTTTGTTATGATTGGGACCGTGAAGTGCGTACCTGTGATCCACAGTATTACAAATGGACGCAATGGATTTTTCTGCAACTCTTTAATTCATTTTACAACAGAAGAACCAACAAAGCAGAACCCATTGCTAATTTGATAAACGTTTTTGAAGCAGAGGGTTCTTCCACTGTCATCTGTAATCCGTCAACTGTCAACTTTACTGCAGATGAATGGAAATCTTTTGACGAAGCTGCCCAACAAAACATCTTAATGAATCACCGCCTTGCCTATTGCGGCTATGGCGAAGTAAACTGGTGTGAAGCATTGGGAACGGTGCTGGCCAATGATGAAGTAGTGAATGGTGTGAGTGAACGTGGCGGACATCCTGTGGTGAAAAAGAAATTACGTCAATGGTATTTACGCATTACAGAATATGCCGATCGTCTATTGGAAGGTTTAGATCGTATTGAGTTTAGTGATGCGATGAAAGAAATGCAAACGAATTGGATTGGGAAAAGTAGTGGAGCAGAAATTGATTTTGAAGTGAAGAGTGAAAAATCGAAAGTGGAAAGTTTGCGTGTGTACACTACAAGACCTGATACCATTTTCGGCGTAGATTTTATGGTAGTGGCGCCTGAACTGGAGATGGTAGAAGATATCAAATCAGCAGAGCAATCAGCAGCGGTTGATGAATATCTTGCTTTTGTAAAAGGCCGTAGTGAACGTGAACGTATGGCCGAAAAGAAAATCAGCGGTGTTTTCACAGGTGCTTATGCCATCAATCCGTTTGATGGAAGAGAAATTCCGATCTGGATCAGTGAATATGTATTGGCCGGTTATGGTACTGGTGCTATCATGGCGGTACCCTGCGGTGATGAGCGGGATCATAAGTTTGCAAAACATTTCAATATTCCCATTACCAACATCATCGGCAAACATTACAATGGTGAAGAAGCCAATGCCACCAAAGATGCCGTATTAGAGAACAGTGGTTTCTTAAATGGTGTGCCAATGCGTGATGCGATTGAAATCGTCATCCACAAACTGGAAGAACAAGGCATCGGCATCCGTAAAGTGAATTATAAAATGCGTGATGCGGCGTTCAGTCGCCAGCGTTATTGGGGTGAACCGTTTCCGATTCAATGGAAAAACGGAACAGCTTATCCTTTAAGTGAAACAGAACTGCCATTGCTGTTGCCTGAAGTGGATAGTTACAGCCCCGGACCGGAAGGTGAAGGACCGTTGGCCAATATTCCTGAATGGGTGTCGAAAGAACTGGAGACGAATACCATGCCTGGTTATGCTGGTTCTTCATGGTACTTCTTACGTTATATGGATCCGCATAACGACAAAACATTTTGTGACAGAAAAGTTTCTGATTACTGGGGACAGGTAGATTTATACATTGGTGGTACAGAGCATGCCGTTGGACATTTGCTTTATAGTCGTATGTGGACGAAAGCCTTACATGATCTCGGATATATTGGACATGATGAACCGTATAAGAAATTGGTGAACCAGGGGATGATACAGGGGAGTTCGAGGTTTGTGTATAGAGTATCAATTTCACCAAGTGGCGGAAATAGAAAAGGGCAGATTTTTGTTTCAAAATCGCATTACGATTTCTTAAGTGCTATTAAAGACAACACCAAAGAAGTTGTAGATTTTATAAATAAACATATTCCCGGAGCTGTTACGAGATTAGATGACGAAAGTCAAGTTAATCTTAATGCAATACATGTTGACGTAAATATTGTTGATGGATATGAATTAGATGTGAATGCATTTAGAAGTAAATATCCTGATGGTGATGATGTAGTGCATTTTATATTGGAAGATGGCAAATATATCTGTGGCTCAGAAGTCGAAAAGATGAGTAAGAGCAAGTACAACACCGTAAACCCTGATATGATCGTTGATAAATACGGCGCCGATACCTTCCGCATGTATGAAATGTTCCTGGGTCCGGTGGAGATCAGCAAGCCATGGGATACAAAAGGGATTGAAGGTGTACATCGTTTCCTTAAGAAATTATGGCGTTTGTTTTATGATGATGTTAAAGGAAAAGTGTGGAATGAAGACAAAGCCACTGATGCTGAATTGAAAGTATTACACAAGACCATCAAAAAGATTGAAGAAGATACCGAACGCTTCAGTTTTAATACGGGCGTTAGCACCTTCATGATCTGTGTGAATGAACTCAGCGATCTCAAATGTCATAAAAAAGAAATACTGGAACAGTTGCTCATCCTCTTAACACCGTATGCGCCGCATATCAGCGAAGAGTTGTGGACTGCTTTGGGCAACAGTGGCAGTATACTCGACGCCAGCTTCCCCGTATTTGAAGAGAAGTATGTAAAAGAATCTTCCAAAGCCTACCCGGTAGCCATTAATGGTAAAACCAGAACAGAACTCACCCTGGCACTGGATATATCGCAACAGGAAGTGGAAGCCATTGTACTTAAAGATGAAGTGGTGCAAAAATGGCTGGAAGGAAAACAACCGAAGAAAATTATTTACGTTAAGAATAAGATGATTAACGTGGTGATATAGGCCACAGAGTGCCGCTGAGGAAAAGAGGAAACCTCAGCGGCACTCCCTCCCTCCTGTTTTCCTCTGTGGTAAAAAACCAAACATGATGAAACAATTATTTTTTTCTGTTCTTATTCTCAGCTTTATAGCCTGTAACAATCAAACATCGGATACACAGCCCTACACCAAAGAACGGACAACAGTAAAAACAGAACCTGTTTTAACTTATACGGAATCAGAAAACGGTGATACTTCCAAAACACTCAAAGTACAGTTGTTTGAACAAAAGGAATCCCTCAAGTACGAAGTAAAGTTTTCTTACAATGGCACCAACGGTGAAAAGATTTTTTCTTATCCTAATCTCGGCTTTATGCCTAAACCCGGTTTAAAGAAAGGACCCAATCCCATGAGTTGCATTGTTGGTTTTTATGATGCTGACAGTGTGTTTATGGATCTTCGCTTAATTGCTGTTGAAAACGGTAACCTTATGTACCGTCATTTGAAAGAATACCAGGTAGAGGGAAACAAAAAGTAAGAAATGAAAAATCGAAAGTGATTTTTCATTTTCGATTTTCTACTTTTCTCTTCTTCGTATAAAACGGATCATAGCGCTGCTGCCTTCGGTACTTTCCAGGTTCGCCGTATAACGTTGGTTGTTTATATAAGCAATCATATAGGAAGTGTTGGGTGGAATAGCACCTAAGTTCTCGGCTACCATAACCAACTCATTACTTTCAGTTAATACATTCACTGCAAATTTTACAACATAAGGCCTATCACTCAGCTTTACATGCTCAAATACCAGCTTGTTATTCATGAAGAGAGAAATGCTGTCGCCGTCAATTTCAGCATTATCGTAAAAATGAATTTCAATGGTATCACCTTCCAATGGCAATTCAGTTGTTAATACTTTTTTACGCTGCACAAATTTTTCTTTAATAGCCGGAGGTTTTGAAACTGCCACTGTTGGTTTGTTTTGCGGTGGTGCTGTTACAGGTGCATCCGCTTTTTGAATGGATTGTGTGGGTTGTTGCCGGGTAACTGTTGGTTCTGTTACAGGCTTCGGTTCCTGTTGCTGAGGTATTGGTACAGGTGCTGGGGTAACAGCAGGTTCTGTTACAGGCTTATGTAGTTGTGCAATACTGTCAATGATTTCCGGATTGTTGGCCCCTACAGTATAATTTTCAATCACCCAGTTCCACTCATCATCAAACTGGGTTTGTTCTACTTTATCAAGATGTAGTTCGCCTTTATTTTTATTGTCAGCTTTATGAACTGCCTTCCCATCTAATTTCATGATACCACCTCCCGGGCAATTAAAATCAGCTTCCATCAGCAACGGTATTTCATTAGGGCTCAACACTCTGAAACCCGGTATTACCTGTTCCAGCAATACATCATCCCACCATACCACTTCATTGGTTTGCTGATTAAAGTATCCCTTTACACTATACCGCCTGTAATGATTACTGTTTTCATAATAGTAAGAGGTGCCCGCAATGCTATCACCCTTCTGCACCAGTTTCACTTCCATTTTTTGTGAACGCAACCCTGTTCCGATCTTTCCTTTCCACACACCGGTAATCATTTGCGCCTGCATGGCAACATTACACATCAATAAACAGAGGGAAATAAAAATTGTCTTCATGCAAGGTTGGTATGCGGCTTAAACGGACTGTTTACAGGTTTTATTTTGCAGTAATGTTAAACTTTCAACAAAACATAAACAGGTTCTCTTTTCTCCTGAACTTTAAAACATGGCAGCAGCGAATCTTACTTTAATCAATGCGTTACGGGAAACAGCAAACCGTTTACGCAACGGCGCTCACTATGCATGGGGTAATCATGGCGCCTGCAATTGCGGCAATCTTACGCAGGTAGTAACCAAACTCAGTAAAGAAGAAATTCTGCAATATGCACATACCGGCATTGGTGAGTGGACAGAGTTAGCAGAAGATTATTGCGGTGTTACAGACGCCCCCGCAAGTTTGCTTATTACCAAGCTGCAACAGGTTGGTTTAACACCCAGTGATATTCATAACCTTGAGTATTTAGAAGATAAAAAAGTTTTAGAACGTTTGCCCGGTGGTTTCCGTTGGTTGCAACGGAATGTACGGGAAGATGTGATTATATATTTTGAAACCTATGCAACACTCCTTGAGGAACAACTGGCTGATTCAATTGAAATTAACATGCAGGAACTCTTTACACCATCAGAAAAAGAAGTAGTTAGTTAGTCTTTATATCAGCACAACCCCGGTATTCGTGCCGGGGTTTTAATTGAATCAGCCGGTGCTCCGAGTTTAGAATAAATTCTATACCTATTTCGGAATATAACGATTGATTACAGGTTTAAAATTATTGACCTTAGCTCAGATGTTAATATAGAAGCTGTAATCTTAATCGTTGAAAAATCTAATCTCCAATTGAATTACCATTAGCCCGGCAATGAAAAACGCCGGGCTTTATAATTTAAAATCCAATTGCAGCTTACAACCGTTGCCAGGACTACTTTGCAACTTCATAATTCCGTTTGAAACATTGGCTCTTGTTTGAATATTCAACAGCCCAACTCCCATGCCTTTTTTGTTGGTGTCAAAACCCACACCGTCATCCTCAATTATAAGTGATAATTCATCTTCGTTTCGGATGGTTTGAATCAAAACCTGTTTGGCGTTGGCATATTTAATAATATTATTCAGTTGCTCCTGCACTGTTCTGTAAATGGTAAGTTGCAGAAGTTTGGGCACTCCCTCGTAATGAGTACTGCAATACTGCCTGTTAAAAGTGATGGAGGTAGTACTTTCTACAATGGTAACAAGATTTTCCAGGCTTTCATTGAGCTGTGTTATTTCAAATGATGGAGGTATTAATGAATGTGAAAGTACCCGTATTTCCTCTATGGCTTTGCCCAGCAAATCATCAGCATACTGTAAATTTTCAAGTGTTGGCTTTGATTTGGAAAGCCCTACAAATAATCGGGATGAAGCCAATATCTGGTTTACATTATCATGCAACTCCCGGCCAATAAATTCTTTTTCATTTTCCTGTGCAGTAAGTACAGCGTTGGTAATTTCTTTTTCCTTTTGCATCCGCTCTTCTTCCAGTTTTAATTCCAACAATTTTTTTTCAGTTACATCAATGGCTATGGCAAGGATTGCTTCTTTGCCTTTATAGCTGATTTTTTGAGAAGAAACCTGCATGTACATTAAGTCGCCTTGCTTGTTAACATGCCTCCACAAACGGCTTACCATTATCTGTTTCACTGTTTTTGCTTTATTAGCAAATTCAATAATGGAAGGTATATCTTCAGCCGGCCGAATATCTTTAATGGTCATGGACGTCAATTCAAACCTGCTATATCCATATACTTTCAGAAACGTTTTATTCACCTCTGCAAAACTCAAATCTTCAATATTCCAGATAAGAATGGGGGCCGGATTGTTATCAAAAAGATAACGGTATTGTTCCTCAGATAGTTTTAATGCCTGTTCTGCATTTTTTTGAGCCGTGATATCAGATTGAATGGAGAAATATTGCTGTATATTTCCATTAGCATCAAAAATGGGCTGCACCTGTAAATTAATCCAGTATTTTTCACCATTACGTCTGTAGTTAACCAACTCTACTTCGAAAGGATTTTCCTGTTGCAATTGAGAACGCATTAAGGCAATCTGAACGGCATCTGTTTCATCGCCCTGTAAAAAATGGCCGGGATTTTTTCCTTTAATTTCATGCAAGTGATACCCGCTGATCTGCTCAAATGCATGATTCACCCATTCTATTTTACGATGCTTATCAGTAATCACAATCCCATTCTGTGTTTCCCGGGCTATGAGTGAAAGTTTTTGCATTTCAAGACTCATCTCTTTTTGTCTTGTAATATCCTGCGTGGAACCGATGATACGTAAGGGCACACCATTTTCATTGCGGATAATATAGCCACGGTCAAACAGGTACAGGTAGGTATCGTCGCCATTGAGAAACCGGTATTCCAGTTCAAATACACTGATATCAGAAGAAGCTTCAATTTTTGCAAAAAGCCGCTGTAACTCGCTTTTGTCATCCGGGTGAATTCTTCCCATCCAAAAATTACCAGAAAGATCCTTCATAGCCGCCGGAAGTTTCAGCATTCTGCAAAATTGTTCTTCATTGCGGTATACGGTATTGGTTTGCAAATCCCAATCCCAAACCATATCATTGGTAGCTTTACTCACCAATGTATAACGATCTACACTTGCTTTCAATTCCTCCAAAGTACGCTTGCGTTCTATACTGTAACGAATGGAGCGTGAAAGAAGATTTTCATCAAAGTCACCTTTTTGCAGGTAATCCTGTGCGCCTAATGTGATAGCCTGAATAGCAAGATTCGTATCTTCTAAACCGGAGAGTATAACGATGGGTGTGGCGGGGCAAAGCTGGTTAATACGTTCAAAGGTTTCGATACCTGTACTATCCGGGAGCGATAAATCCAGAAGTATTATGTCCGGAACCACTTGATTGAGAAGTTCTGTGGCACCGGAAAGGGAATCTGTCATATAAATCAAATCCCTTTCGGTTATAACCGTACGTAATTGCTCAGCCAGAAGAAACTGATCGCCCGGATTATCTTCAATCACTAATACTTTTACAGGAACCTTTAAGGTATTCATGGTATCAGATTTTTCTTGTCGTTTTGTTTTCAACGGGGTAGCGTTACAATACTGATCCAGAAATTTTCAATAGATCGGGCCACGGATAAAAAAGTTTCGAGTTTTACAGGTTTAATGACATAACAATTTGCATGCCCGTTGTAGGAGTCTATAATATCAGTTTCAGAAGATGAGGTAGTGAGTATAATAACAGGTATACTTTTTAGTATTTCATGACTCTTAATCACTTTCAATACTTCTTTTCCATCCATTTTGGGCAGGTTGATATCCAGTAAGATAAGATCCGGCATTTCAACATTTGTATACGGTTCTTCTTTCAAAAGGTATTGCAATGCCTCAGCACCATCCCGTACTACTGCAATAGAATTATTGAATTTCCCTTCTTTAAATGCTTCTAATGTTAAGTAGATATCGCCTTCATTATCCTCCACCAGCAGAATCCGGATTGGTTTGGTTAAATGCATACGTACTGTTGTGTTTCGGTTTGGGGAATGTTAAGTAAAAGGTACTTCCGGCTCCCGGTTCAGAGGCCACACTGATGGTACCGCCGTGAAGTTCCATAATTTTTTTACAAATAGCTAATCCAATTCCGGTGCCCGAGTATTCTTCCTTGTTATGCAAACGTTGAAAAATTAAAAAGATCTTTTCTGCATACTTGGGTTCAAAACCCAGTCCATTATCTTTTATAGCGATCTGCCAATTAGTTTCAGTTTCTGTACTTTCAATCTGAATGATCGGTTGGATACTGTTATTGTATTTGAGGGCATTACCGATGAGGTTCTGCAGCAATTGTATCATTTGTACTCTTCTTGTGGCAGAAAGCACAGGCAAAGCTCCTATTTTAACAATGGCATTACGTTTTTGTATTTCCGGTTCAAACGTATAAACAACTTCTGCGGCTACTTTGTTCATATCCGTATCCCCCAGTTCTTCCTGGCTTCGGCCGGCCCTTGAATACTCCAGCAGGTCATGAATCAGACGCTTCATCCGCTCGGCTCCATCTACGGCAAAATGGATGTACTTATCAGCCGTTTCATCAATATGCCCCTTGTATTTTTTCTCAAATAATTGAAGAAAACTACTGATCATCCGCAACGGCTCCTGCAAATCATGGGAGGCAACGTATGCAAAACGTTCTAATTCTGCATTGGACTTTTCCAGTTCCAAAGCCCGCTTTTCCAACTTCAGATTTAAATCTTTTAATAAAAGGTCAGCCTTTTTTTGCTCTGTAATATCCTGGGTGGCACCAATCATTCTTATGGCTTTTCCTTCATGGTTACGAATGATATAACCCTTGTCGTATACATAAGCGTATTGCCCGTTCGCCTTTAAAAACCAATATTCATCAGACCAGTTGGTTTTAGAGGGGTCATCCAGCACCTGCTGACGGGATGCAAGCACAGAGGGCAAATCATCAGGATGCACATAACGCAACCAGAAATCATTATCTACTGATGCAGTTTCCGAGTTATAACCAAAGTATTTTTCCAGCCCGGTACCTAAGCGAATAACCTTATTTGATTCCAGGTCCCAATCCCAAATGGCATCATTGGTAGCTTTAGCCACCAGGTTAAACCGTTCATTGCTGCTTTGAATTTCATTGATGCTTTGCTTTAACTGTGTAATATCTTCAATCATACACAAATGACGGGGATTGCCGGGTTCATTATGCTCTATTGGTACAATGGACATTTGAATCCATACGTGAGCACCATCAGGTTTTATGTACCGTTTCTGCATGGTAAACCCGGAGATTTTTTTCTCATTGAGTAACTTCATGTTATCCAGGTCTTCCTGTACATCCTCCGGGTGCGTGATTGACATCCAGTCAATAGTCTTTAGTTCTTCGATACTACGACCGGCTATAGAAGCAAATTTGTTATTTACATTATAAATATGACCGGTATAGGAATCAATTAAAGCAATACCCATGGGAGCTTTTTCAAACATAACTCTGAAACGCTCTTCACTTTGCTGCATCGCCTGTGCTGCAATTTTGGCATCAGTATTATCACGTGCATAACAGGCAACTCCAATTACTTCATTAAGGGTATTAAAAATAGGATTGATCGTTACATCTGACCATCGATCAGGAATATTGCCCATAGGTGGCACATGCACTTCAAAGCTACATCGCTCACCTTTTAAACCACTATCATATTTTTCTTTCCAGAAATCCAGATAGTCCACGGGAAAAATATCTTTTTTGAGCAATTGTTCACCTGGCCTTAATTCAGTACCTGTATATTCTTTCAACCGTTGTATAAATGCATTATTACCTGTAATGAGTTCATAGTTGGTAGTAACACTCCAGATAAGATCTGTAGTAGAGTTAATAAGTGCTTGCTGATTTAAACGTTCATATTCCTTTTCCTTCCGGGCCAGTATTTGTTTGGTTATATCATTGGAAACAGCAATGATACCAATTAACTCCCCTTCACTGTTTTTAATAGGCGAATTAATGCTGTACACATAAAACTGCTCCCCCTTTTTATTCTGCAGTAAGAATTCTCCCGCCCAGCTGTTTCCCTTTTTAAATTCCGACATTAACTGCGCACCATGTTCTAAATAAGCAGGATCATCTGTTGTAATAACACTCACAGGTTTCCCCATCATTTCAGATTTAGTCCACCCGTATAGTTTTTCTGCATAATGATTCCAATAAAAAACATTCCCCTCCAGGTCTGTAGCAATAACCGCCTGCTCTACATTATCCAGCAAATTGGTTTGGAGAAGAATAAACTCCTTGGTTTTAATTTCTTCACTCAAATCACGACTTACTCCTATGATACCGTTTACACGACCCTGCTCATTAAACATGGGAGAATCATGTACAAATACTTTAAATGAGTGCCCTTCCTTGTGTTTCACCGTATATTCACCCGACCATGCTTTACCGTTTCTTAGCTGCTCCATAATGGCCATCCCCTCAGTATAAGTAAGATCCGAAGCCATAAATTCCATCACATTCCTGCCCATTACTTCTTCTTTGCTCCAACCGTACATATCGGATGCATGATCATTCCAGTAAATCACATGACCCTCAATATCTGTTACGATAATTGCCTGTTGTATAAGGCCGGGAATTAAAGATTGAATATAACCGGAATGTATAAAGCTGTTAATTGGAGTTGATTTTACGGCAGAGTTCTCCTCTTGTAAAAGAAGCAATTGCTGCTCGTAGTATTTTATTTGAGTTTTATAGAATACTGACAACTCTTCTTTTGATAAGTTTGGATGGCTTGAAAGTGAATGGGATTCCATGTTTAAATAGGATTCTAAAAATTACAATTGTTATGCTCAATTATAATTTTACTTACATTGTAAAGATCAAATTAACTGAAAAAACACTCTTCGGGGATAATATTTATTCGAACAGGCAGTAGAAGTTATTCGAATATTTAGTACAAAAAGGGGTTGCAGGCACCGGCATTCGCTGTAAGTGTAAACATGTAGGAAGTAAGCAAAACCGCAGTTTCGTAATTTCATTAAGTATTTTTCTGGTTACTTTGTATAGAAAATACGTAAAATTACCAAAATAGGAATATTGAAGTAGCTAACCCTTAATACGGGAAATTGAATCAATCATGCCTGAAAACAATTTATGTAAATTCATTACTCTTTTACAAACTCTCAACTGAACTAAACCCTGCAATGAAAAATTTTTTAATTGTCGATGATCATGAAATTGTACGTACCGGAGTTAAGCAGGTTTTAGCTGAGCTTTACTTTCCCTGTACAATTTATGAAGCCCACAATGAAAAAAGTGCCCTCCAGCTACTTAAAGAAAGAAACTACCACCTCGTTTTACTGGATGTACAATTGCCAGACTCAAATGCTTTGAGCTTGGTAGAGTATATTCGCATTAATCAATCCGAAGCTAAGGTGTTGATTTTTTCTATGGGTGCTGAAAACATTTATGCCAAGCGTTTTCTCAAAGCAGGTGCCATGGGTTTTGTTTCAAAAAAATCAGGATTAGAAGAATTGAAAAAAGGAATTGACCTGGCGTTAAATAACCGACGCTACATAAGTGATACGTTGGCTGAAATACTGGCTACAGAATCAGATAAAGACAGGATGGGGAACCCTTTTGAACGGCTTACTGTAAGAGAAATGGAAATTGCCAATCTCTTAATCGATGGCAAATCAGTAAGTGAAATAGGCGAACAACTGCATCTCAGTGTTTCAACAGTGGGCACACATAAAGCAAGGCTGTTTGATAAACTGGGAATTGAAAACCTGGCACAATTGATTGAATTAAACCGGGTATACCAGTTAGTATGAGGCAGCAAGGAATTTAAATCTGCTGTTATTTAGGAATCATTACTCTTATACTTGTACCATAACCTGTGCCACTGGTTATATGAAAGGATCCTCCGAAAGAAACAGCACGTTCCTTCATATTTTTAACACCGGCACCTTTTGTTTCATGACCAATCGAAAAACCATTACCATTATCGGTAATATACAATACGAAGTTTTGTTCCTCTTCTTTTAGCTCAACAATTACAGAAGTAGCTCCGGAATGCTGTACAATATTGGTAAGCGCATCCTGTACAATTCTGAAAAGATCCAGTTTGATTTCATTGGATAATGATATAGCCGCTGTATTACCGGTTAAACGGCAGGGTATATTATTGAGAACACTGAATTCACTGCAATACCATTGCAGTGTTTCATAAAACCCGATATCATGAATCATAGCGGGACTGAGTGCAAAAGACATTCTGCGGATGGTAACAAGCATTTTATCTAATGCCTGTGCGGCATGCTCCAGTTGCTGAATAACCGAAGATGGCAAATCTGATTCCCATCGCAGCACCCATTGCAGATCAATTTTAATAACTGCTGCCAGTTGTGCCAGGTCTTCCTGTAATTCAACTGACAGGTTCTTCATATCCTTTTCAAGACTGGTTTTAAAATGTAAAGCCAGGGAACGGAACTGCTCATACTTTGCCTGTAGTTGTTGCTCTTTAACTCTGCGGTCTGTAATATCTTTTGCAATGGCAAAAACCAGCTCTTTATCAGGAAAATAAATAGCTGTCCAATCCAGCCATATTAATTCGCCTGTTTTTTTGATGTACCGGTTTTGAAAGTTAATCATGGGCGAACCTTCCAGCAGTTTTTGCCTTTGGGTTGCAGTGCGTTCCCTGTCGTCGGGATGCATAAAAGAGAATATGGGCTTTGCAAACAACTCTTCCGCTGTATAACCCAATTTTTCAATCACTGCCCTGTTTACTTTCTTAAAATAACCTTCCTTACTGGCTATACAAACCAGATCCGGAGTAATTTCAAAAAAGGGCATAAGCTCAAAGGCGGATTCGTTCAGCATCCGGAAAATAATTGATGGATTGGATAACGGCTAAAATAGGGAATCCAATGGTTTGAAAATGTAGAATAATTACTACATCTCCCGCAACTCAGAATCGATTGCTGATGAATCAGAAAAATAAAAAAGGTATTTTAAACGAAGATTCCTAATGCCCTCTTACCGGCTCTTTATACATCCATTTTGATTGATCAGTTACAGCACGGATCAACTCTTTGTAATAAACAGAATCAATACCGTATTGCTGCATCAGCATCCTGGTTTGTTTTACATACAACTCAGTTAACTGCCGGTGGGCAGTTATTAATGCAGCCGGCAGCAGATGTGTTTTATGCTGCTGTTCAAAAACCTGCCATTCTTTATTCCATTCATGATTTTTGAGCAAAGCCTGTTCAACTCTTTTACTGTTAGCCGGCTGTTGTTCCGCTATACTATCCGGATGAATATTGCGGTTGTACTTCGACTCCAGTAGATAATAGTACAGCTTTGGTGTTCCGTTGAAACGGGGCTCATCGCTTTTCACAAGAAGTGAAGATGGCTTCCATCCTTTTTCAAGAGCCAGTACAATGAGCTTACTGAAAACCGGAGAGTCAGCTACACCTTCAAATCCATCGGTAATAAATGCCGGCATCTGCTTAAATAACTCCTGTGTATGTTGTGCGTACCAGTTGATTACCTGTTGCTGATTAGATGCTGTTGGCAAACTTTGCAGAATCATTTCTTTAATACGTTCATCTTTCGTGGTTTGCCATTCATTTGCTAAAAAATCAAAAACGGTTGTATTCATATGCAGCAGTAAAGCCTGCAAAAGAAGACGTTTATCAATTTCGTCCTTTGCAGTACGGTATTCATTCATCACATGCAGCATCGTAGCACTATCGCCTGTTATGAGCAGTTGCCGTGCTGCTTTTTGAAGTAACCACGAAGGGTGTTTTCGGTAAAACTCCATTTTTGATTCAAGCAATAAAGCATTCCAGTCCCATTCACTGTTATTATTAATTTGTACAAACTGCTCTAACTGTACGTTGAGAGATGGATTTCTGTTGCTGAGCAGGTATTGATAGTACCCTGAATCCTTACCATCTAACTCCATGGAGCCCAATAAACGGAAAGCAGCACTGCTTACCCAACTGTCAGCACTTTTGGTTAACTCCATCGCCTTCTTGTAAATAAGTAAAGCCGTATCATAAGGACCCGTTCCTTTTAAGGAGTCGTACTTCAAAACTTTCTGATCCCTGTACTCAAAGGATAAACAGGCTAATGCATTATATTGCTCCTCCCGGTTAGAGCTTTGCAGCATCTTATAGTAATCGCCTGTTTCATAACCGGGAACTTCAATGTAATAGTAGCCCACATTCATTTCATTGTCATGGCATCCATCGGCAGATGTAAAAAATGCAATGATACCCACCTGTATAATGACCCTCCAAACAGAAGAAAACGCTCTCATATGATTGTATTGAAAGAGAAAGGTACTCCGCAGCCAATGGCTGTTTATATGACGCCCGTTTTATAATTGCTTGAGTAAAATCAGTAAAATGAGCTATTGACTCAACACCTCATATAGTTTGAGTGTATTTTTTACTTGTATCTGTGCCAATCAGATATGATGAATGCTTTATGAAAACCCACTCCCACATCCAGTTTCTTGAAGAAAGAATATTCTACTAAAACAGCAGTAGCCGGAACCGTTTTATCAACTATTAAACCCTGTCTTACTGCTGCTATCTTTAGACCCACTTCCGGCCCATTTAAGCCCATATAAAATCCGGGTAATGATAAATCGCTTAATAATTCCGTTATACAACAGGAAGAGGCTGACAAAACATAGTATGATCAAGACCGGCAGCTTGACTGCAATCGGCAACGACCATTGTACCACGTAATATCCAAATGCAACGATTAATGTTTGATGCAAAATATAAAATGGATATACTGCTTCATTAGCGTATTGTAAAAAGCGATTGCTGAAGTTGAGATATTTCTTTGCAAAGCCTGCTGATGTAAGGATCATACACCAAACATGAAGAGAGTTCACTGTTCCATAAACAGAAAGCCTTACTCCTTCCTGTTTGGGCAGATCCATCTGCCACCAGTAATTCACCATTAAATAAGCAGCACAGGCGATTGTAATAATCAGGAACAGATAACGATACCGTTCACAGCTCGCCCAGAATTGTTCATTTCCACCAAGAACATACCCATAGAACAATAATGTAATGGAATATACAAACAGGAACCAATCATCCAGCAAACTTTGTTGTTCAGGATAAGATAAATACAACGTGAAATAATAATAGGTGAAAGGAAGCACGGTCACTAACAACATGAAAGGATTGGAAAGCCATGCTGCTGCTTTTTGCTTCATCATTGACAGCCATTTGATCTTGAACAAAGCAAATACCGGCAGCAGCAATAAACAAAACACAAAAAGATAAACCACAAACCACATATGGCTCCAGGTTAAACTTCCATCAGGATATGGAACCATCGCCCAAACTGTTGGATAAAAATCAGCATAAGAACCACTGATCTTGCCACGCTGTAATTTTTCAAAATATACCTGCAGCGGAATGGTAAAAAACATGGCAAACAAAAGCGGAATGAACAAACGTACAACACGCTCACCTGCAAATTTGAGTATGGAACGTTTTTGCAATGAATAGTGAATGCCAACGCCTGAAATAAAAAACAAAAGCGGAATACGCCATTGATGCATCCACCAGATAAGACGGCTCAGCCCCATGGAAGTATCTTCATTTTTTACTTCCCAGCCAAAGATCACAAAGGGCATTGCGCAATGAAAAAAGATGAGCAGAAAAAAAGCAAGTACCCGTATCCAGTCAATATAGTACCTGCGTTGAACAGCCTGTTGCATAGTGGTTGATTTAAATGTGGAACTTCTGTGATACGGATGAAAAGAACAGAAGTTACAAACTACTACTGCCAACTTAAGCAGGTACAGTATACTGCCCTATAAATTTTATGAAGCTGTGGCGGCAACCCGTGTTTTCAAAGCCTCCCGCACTTTTGGAGCAATCTTGCTTCCATATATTTCAATCGACTTCATGAGTGCTTTATGAGAAGGACCTCCCACATCCATATGAGCAGAAAAACGGGTGAGGCCGAACAACTCATGCAGGTATAAAATTTTATCAATCGCTTCAGCAGCATCACCTATAATGAGGTGACCATTGCGTTGTCTGCCTGCATCATATACAGAACGTTCATAAGGAGGCCAGCCCCTGGTACTTCCCACACGGTTCATCTGTGCTGCATAAACAGGATAATATGCATCAGCAATTGTTTTGCTGTTTTCACCAAAAAAAGCATGAATATGAACTCCCACCTGTAAAGCATCTTTATCGTTTCCAAAATGCTGCCATGCTTTTTTATAATATTCAAACAATGGTTTGAATTGCACAGGACTTCCCCCGATGATAGCAAACATAACAGGCAGGCGATACTTTGCAGCACGCACCACACTTTCCGGTGTGCCACCCACAGCAATCCACATATTGAGATGATCATTGACAGCACGGGGAAGCACCTGCTGATTGTTAAGCGCTGCCCGGAATTTCCCTTTCCAGGTAACAGGATTGTTGTGATTGATTTTGGTAAGCAGGTCCAGCTTTTCTTCAAACAGCTCATCATAATCCTCCAGCTTGTAACCAAACAAGGGATAAGATTCAATAAAACTGCCTCTACCGGCCATTAACTCTGCCCGGCCGTTACTGAGTAAATCAATGCTGGCAAAATTCTGATAAAGCTTTACCGGATCAGATGAGCTGAGGACAGAAACAGCGCTGCCTAATTTTATTTGCTTGGTTACAGTAGCTGCCGCCGCTAATACAATTTCAGGTGAGGACACTGCATAATCCGGCCTGTGATGTTCGCCAATACCAAAAAAATCAAGCCCCACTTCATCCATCAGCTTAATTTCTTCAATCAGTTCTTTTAAACGCTCACCTGTTGATAAAGGCTTTCCATTGCTGTCATAATGGTTATCGCCAAACATGCCTACACCAAGTTCCATATTTTTTGTACAAAGTTAATAACCAATATAGTATATAACCCTTCTACCTTATGAAGATGAATACTTTCCGCTTGTTGCTATTGGCTTTACAGCACTCATTAAATTAAAGGAGAGTTTTAACCTGAAATCCGCTACCTTTATTCAGTCCACTTGAGTTACATCTTCTGTAATCGAATAATCGTTCTACCGGTTTTTTATATTCTTCCTTTACACCAGTAGCATCTCAATTTTTTAAAACCGTAAATGTTGTTGTATGAACTTGTATGTGTCAAACCTCGGATTCAATACCGGGGATGAAGAATTGAAAAATCTCTTTCTGCCTTATGGCTCTGTTTCTTCTGCCAAGGTAATTATGGATCGGATCATGAATAAAAGTCGTGGCTTTGGTTTTGTAGAAATGCCGGATGATGCAGCAGCCGCTAAAGCAATGAACGAACTAAATGGCACCATGGCAGATGGCCGTTCTATCAAAATAACGGAAGCCCGACCCCGTGAAGAAAAACCACGCAATAAATGGTAACCACACTCTTTTTCCCTTAAAACAACTTTCATGACAAACGATATCATAGAAAAATTCATTGAGAAAAAAGTTAAGAAACATGCCCGTGTGAACATTCACTTCAAACAGAGATCTACTGTAAAAGGTGTCTTTCTGCAAACAGCCGATTACGAAGAGCTAAAATCAAAAAACTTCTGGCGCATTGTTACCGAAAGCAATAATGCGGAGTGGAAGCGAACCGGTGATAACAACCTGGCCCGTATTTTTAATGGTGCCGAGTTTACCAGACTGTCTGAAGCTGAATAACCCATCAAAACAATCATTATGTTTTCACAAACCTGGAAGAAGTATTTACCCCTGCTTACAATGTTTTTAAAAAAATCAGCAAATGGTCCACAAACCATTCAACTCAACCAGACTGATTTTGAAAGAGCACTTGGCGGCCGCAAACTCAAATTGAGTTTTTCAAGGATGGAAATCAATAAGGGGCGCATGAACAACCTGCTTAAGAACACAGCATTGGCAAAAGAGCTCGCAGACGTATTGCTGGATGATGCTGTAACGGGCAGCCTGCTGCGTACCCGTAATATAAGCTTTAGCTTTAATGGCAATTGTGAACTCACTATTACGGATGAAACACCTATTGCCGTTGAAAGCGATAATCTTGCAGAAATAGCTGATTCAGAAGCAAACGATTAATTATATTCGAGCTTCGGATTCAATTTTAAACCTATCTGCTCAATGCATATGTATGCAGGAGCAGATTTTTTGTTCAAGGCAATGAAACAAACGATTATTACCGGCAGCGGATCCTATATTCCTGCTACTATTAAAACCAATGCTGATTTTGTAAGCTCTGCTTTTTACAGCGAAACAGGCAAGCTGCTGGATACACCGCCGGAAGATGTGGTGCAGAAATTCAAACAGATTACCGGTATTGAAGAAAGAAGGTATGCTGATGATCAACTCAATGCTTCTGATTTAGGGGCCCTGGCTGCAAAAGAAGCCATTGCTAACAGCGGTATAAATGCTGAAGAAATTGACCTGCTCATTGCCGCTCACAATTTTGGCAATGTGTACAAACATACCATACAATCTGATGCAGTGCCCTCATTGGCCAGTCTTATCAAACATCAGCTGCAGATAAAAAATCCCAACTGCGTGGCTTATGATGTTTTATTTGGTTGCCCGGGATGGTTGCAGGGAGTTATTATTGCCCATGCTTATTTTAATGCAGGCATGGCAAAAAAAGCATTGATTATAGGTACAGAAACCTTATCAAGAGTGATTGATACACACGACCGTGACAGTATGATCTTTAGTGACGGCGCCGGAGCAACTGTACTGGAGTATCTTGACAGCGGGGCATCTCACCAGGGAATTCTCGGCTGTTGTGCACAAACACATGCTGTTGATGAAGTGAACTACATTAACATGGGCTGTTCCTATAAACCGGGCAGTGATGAGCGGGTTCGTTATATTAAAATGAAGGGCCGCAAAGTGTATGAATATGCAATGACGCATGTACCTGCTGCCATGAAAACCTGCCTGGATGAAAGCGGTGTTTCCATTCATGAATTGAAAAAAGTATTTATTCACCAGGCCAATGAAAAAATGGATGATGGCATCATCAAACGCCTATACCACCTCTACGGTATTAACGAAGTACCGGAAAATATTATGCCCATGAGTATACACTGGTTGGGCAACAGCTCTGTAGCCACTGTTCCTACCTTGTATGACCTTGTGCAAAAAGGAGAAGCCCCGCCCCATCAACTGGAGCCGGGCGATGTAATTTTATTTGCATCCGTGGGCGCCGGCATGAACATCAATGCCGTATGTTACCGCTATTAACGCTGGGTAAAAGTTCTGCCTCTGGGTCTGCGCATTTGTGAACTGAAATTGCGGAAAGTTGATGCATTAGTCACTGCAGGTGTTGTTACAGCATGCATAGACGGCACATCAAAAGCATGATCTTTTACAACCGGAATCTGCTTGTTAATGAGTTTCTGAATATCCGTTAAAAAAGTTTTTTCACTCCAGTCGCAAAAAGAAAAAGCAGTACCATCTGCGCCGGCTCTTCCTGTACGTCCAATACGGTGCACATAGGTTTCAGGTACATTAGGTAATTCATAATTGAGTACATGTGTAAGCTCATCAATGTCAATACCACGGGCAGCAATATCTGTTGCAACAAGTACACGTGTTTTACGGTTCTTGAAATTTTTTAAAGCCGCCTGCCTGGCATTTTGTGATTTGTTACCATGAATGGCTTCCGCACTGATGCCGGCTTTTTGCAAATGCTTGCACAGTTTATCAGCCGCATGTTTCATTTGGGTAAACACGAGTAAGGTTTCAATACTTCCATCTTTCAGTAATTCCAGCAAGAGAGATTGCTTATGATGTTTCTCTACATAATACACGGATTGCTGAATCATTTCTGCTGTGGAAGAAACCGGTGTTACTTCCACCTTTACGGGGTTGCGTAAAAGAATAGAAGCAAGATGTTTGATTTCGGTAGGCATGGTAGCAGAAAAGAACAAGGTTTGTTTTTGATGCGGCAGGTGTGCAATAATGCGTTTTACATCCTGTACAAAACCCATGTCCAGCATACGGTCTGCTTCATCTAATACAAAGTATTTTATGCTGCTGAGCGATACCACACCTTGTTGCATTAAATCGAGTAAACGGCCCGGTGTGGCAACGATAATATCCAGTCCTTTTTTAATGGCATTCACCTGTGCCTGTTGCGGTACACCTCCAAAAACAACATGATGTTTTAACGGAAGGTAACGGCCATAGGCTGCAATGCTTTCACCAATCTGTATAGCCAGCTCACGGGTGGGTGTAAGGATGAGTGTGTGCAGCTGCGGATGTGATGGTCTTGTTTGTTGTTTTTCTTCAAACATTAACTGTAACAGCGGCAATGTAAAAGCGGCTGTTTTTCCGGTGCCGGTTTGTGCACATCCTAATAAATCCCTGCGTTCTAAAATTGCGGGTATGGATTGCGCCTGTACGGGTGTGGGTGTAGTGTACCCTTCTTTGCTGAGGGCCTGTAATACAGGCTCAATCAGCTGTAATTCTTTAAAAGTCACGATTCTTATTTTATCATTAAAAATTGTGATAAGGCTATCAGCAGGTGCTGATACATTATCCGCCTTAGGTTATGCATCACAATATTTGAGAGGGATCACAAACAGAGGGAGTACTAACGGTAAGAGTGGCAAAACTACGGTTTTATTGGCAGAAGTCTGTTTTTATTTTAAAACCGGCATTGACCAAATAATAAACGTTCAAAGGATGGTTTTATTACTAAGCTTAATTCAGTTACCTTTAGGGCATCTGCCGAAATCACTCATCATTTTTTCTCCAGATAGGTTGTAAGTACAATTTTTATTCATCCTTAAATCATTCGTTACAGTTCATATGGCAGAAACCTGGAATAAAAAAGAAAGAGAGAAAAAAAAGCAACAGCAGAAAAAAGAAAAAGCTGAAAAAAAAGCACAACGCAAAGAAGATGCAAAAGGGAAAGGCATTGATGATATGATGGCCTACCTCGACGAGAACGGTAATCTTTCTGCCACTCCACCCGATCCCAAAAAAGCAAAGAAATTCAAACTGGAAGATATTGAGATTGGTGTACCCAAAGCAGCAGACATCGATCCGGCTGACCTGATAAGAACCGGTACCGTTACTTTTTTTAATGATGCCAAAGGATACGGTTTTATCAAAGACCTTAAAACACAGGAAAGTATTTTTGTTCACCTCAACAACTTACTGGAAGCCATAGGCGAAAAAGATAAAGTACAGTTTGAAGTGGAGATGGGTCCTAAAGGCGCCAGTGCGGTAAGGGTGAAGAAGGCCACTGTGTAGCCTGCTTCATCTTTTAAGAACAAGTACTCCATGAACGTAATCATGCGTTCCTCCTTCTATTGTATAAATTCCACTTTCTGAATTTTTCCTTTAGAAATGGTATAGATGGCAATAGCCCTTACCGGTTTGTTTCCAAAGCCGCTCACACTTTCATGGTCAATAATCACATTACCCTGAATAATACGGTTAACCAGTTCACAATGCAGTTGTGTTACCTGCTGAAACATACCCCTGTACATCTTGCGCATCTCTTCTTTTCCTTTGCCCATCAGCTTGCCGGGATATTCATATAGCTCCACACTATCACTGTAAGGAATTAAGAACGCATCAATATCTCTTGCATTATAAGCCGCCAGTTGTTGATCTACCAATAGCTGTGGTGATACCGGCAACAAAGTATCTTTTTTAATCCACTTGCCACGGTTCATCACAAAATCAAAATCATTGATATAGGCCAGGCTGTCCAGGGGATTTTTATTCAGCAATAAAAAATTCGCCAGTTTGTTGGGTGCTATACTTCCTGTCTCTGCTTCTTTACCAAAACCAACCGCTGCATTATAGGTACAGGAGCGTAACACCTGTGCATTGGTCATGCCACTTTTATGCATTTCCAGTAGTTCAATGTATAAGCTGGAAGCATGTATGGTGCCGATATTTCCCGCATCAGTTCCCGCAACAATATTGATACCTGCATCAGTCACCCGCTTGATGTTTTGCCATATGATCGTATCAAACTTATCATACAGCTTTACTGATTTGGAATAGGATTTATAATCAAACCCGATGTCTTTTGTTTTTAAATGCTTCAGGTCATGAAGCTGATTCATTATAAAAGGATGTGCATAGGTTAGATCATGCGTGGTAATAGTATGTTGTTGAGAAAACACTTCCCTGTACTTGCGGGCTACAATAGCCGTAGGAATATAGGTGATGTTTTTCTGTTTTAACAGTTTTAAAAAATCATCATCCAACAGTTGGTCTTCGATGCTGTGCACTAAAATATCAGCACCGGCTTCCACCGCCAGCTTTGCTGTTTCATATTCAGTAGCATGCACACAAACTTTTAGTCCGTTTTTATGTGTTTCATCAATAGCAGCTTTCACAATGGGTAAAGTAGCAGCAGCTTTTTGGCCGGGATTGACGATGTACCAGATTTTTATAAAGTCAGGTTTGAAGGGAATTTGTTTGCGTACCAGCTCTCTTGCCTCTTCTTCATTGTTCACTTTAATAATGGGCGGATCCTTTTTATCAAGATTCGGTGGCTGATACGTTGAAATCAACGGACCGGTTACCCATGCACCGGGACTATTACTGTTCTCACTATTCTTTTTTCGAACGTCATAATTACTCATCGGTCCGCCCACATCTGCTACAGTAGTGATACCACAGGCCAGGTAGCGGCGCATGAGATCATTATGATTCTCCCTGATCCACTGCTGATCTTTTTCATAGGGATATACTTTGCCAAGATTCAATCCATCGGGCCTTGTGTACAAACCACCGCTCTGGAAAAAATGAATATGCCCATCCACCATACCGGGCATGATGAACTTACCGGTACCATCCACCACTTTTACACTATCCGGCAGTTTAGCTTTTGCATTGTACTTGTTTACCTGAATAATTTTTTCTCCCTGTACCACTACCGTTTGAGCAGGCTGCAGTTTACCATCTTTTGTATTGACGATGGTTACATTGGTGATCCAGGTAGTTTGCTGTGAAAATACAGCCCCTGCCAGCAGCAGCAACAGGCAGGTGAAAGCAGATGAACGCATGTTGAAAGAGTTATAAGAGTAAGATAAGCAGAAAGATTTGATTTCTGTATCCGAAGCACAAAGCAAAAAACATTTTCACCACCCCTGCAGCATCCGTTAAAAAATAAACTAACTTACCCAGAGCAAATGCCCGGCACATGAATCAATCTGCAGCAACAGTACAACAACTTTTTTCCTTACGCCGATCCTTTGGCCAACAGGAAAATGTTGCTAAACTTCAATTGCTTAATGATATTGATGTACAGAGCCTCAAAAGCAAAACGGCTCTTCAATTTTACCATGATACATTGCTGTTTCTTATAGCCTATGCTGATAACAAACAGGTGTACAAACTGGCGCAACAAAAACTCGAAGAACTGCAACTCTACATCCAATCGAATGAAACGATCCAATACCGTTTTTACAACAGTGGCATCACCGGCACAAGGCTCTGTGCTGCTTTTGGTTTTGAAATCACCAAATGGTTGCGAAAGCAATATCCTGAGAACATCCGTATAGATTCCTTTGAAGCACATGAAGCACAACTGCAATCCATTGTTTGTGCTATGATGACCAAACTGGAATCAGAAATTTTACAGGACTCCTATTTTACCTGGCAGGAATGGATGGAACGGAGTTTGGCACCCGGCGAAACTATTCTGGATGGCTTGCTTTCTGTGTTTGATAACAATAATACCAGACCTGAAGTGAAAGATGAACTCTGGACGGCCTTAGGTGTGAATACTGAAATTCAAATCACTACTCCTATCGGTTTACCTGCATCATTGATACAACCTTATTTCCATAAAGAGCTATTGCGCAAACAACCAAATCCTGCTCCTGTTACCAAAGCCATAAAAGTAAAACTGAATAATGCAGAGGCAGCAGTCATTCTTGATTGCAGCAGAATGATCTTAGTGCGTCATCTCCGGGAGATAGACCCCATCAGTTTTACCGATGCAAGGTTTGTTTCCTACTATCAACTGCCAAGAGGATTGAGCATTGCATTGATGGAAATGATTCCGGAGCGTCGTCATCCTGTTGACAGCTATATGGGTTATACTGTTTTTAAAAACGGATTACCTGTAGCCTATGCCGGCTCCTGGTTGTTGTTTGACAGCGGACGGATCGGTCTCAATATTTTTCCTGCTTACCGTGGTGGCGAATCACAATATATTTTTCAGCAGATACTGGAGGTACATGCACAGGTGTATAAACTGAAACGATTTACAGTGGACCCGTACCAGATCGGCGGAAAGAACAGTGACGGTATCAAGTCCGGTGCGTTCTGGGTGTATTATCATTCCGGTTTTCGTCCGATGGAAAAAGAACAATTACAATTAGCAAACAGCGAAGCAAAAAAAATTAAAACCATCAAAGGGTATCGAAGCCCTGCAGCCGTATTAAAGCAATTAGCCAAAACCAAAATGGAATTGCTGCTGCAAAAAAAGAGTGTGCAGTTTGACGCCAATGATCTGAGTTTAGCGTATACTGCTATACTTCAGAAGAAGTTCAAAAACAACAGGAGCAAATTTGAAAAAGACATAGCGAAACAACTGGCATCTATCTTGAAATTAACGATTGCTGATGACCCGATGCTGGAGTTCACGTTACAGAATTGGGCATTATTGCTCCTGCAGCATATAAAAGCACTGCAACAAAACCCTTCGCTCAAAAAATCACTAAAAGAATTGTTCCTGCTCAAAGCAAAAGGCAGTGAAACGGCTTATCATTTTTTGCTGCAAAAGAATAACATGCTAAGAGAGTGGATGGAGGAGTTAGTGAAAGAGGTTGATTAATTGTTGAACCTTTTATAATCTACAAGAAATAGCAAGAGCAAATGTTTTGAGCATCAAAACATTTACCGGTACATGCATTACGAAACTATTTTCATGTGAACTTGTTTTCATTACTGCTTGATGTATAAATACAAATCCTGTACTGCCTGTATTTGTGTACGGGTGGTGGGTGTACTTGTTATGAAAAAACGGGAGCCCTGTGTCCAGGTAATGGTTTCAGTATAATCACCTGTTAAGGGGTTGAAAACAGACGGGTAGCCTCCCAGCAACAACACAATGTTTCCTGCCAGCATGCTTTTATGATTACGTAACCGAACGCCTGTTACACCGCCGGTTGACCAGGAGTTTGAAGCAGGATTGTATAAATAAGAATCATTAAAGGAAGCGTTGTTAGTGGTTGAGCCACCTAAGCCACCTGAGATCAACATCCTTGTTCCAGTCCAAACAGCACCATGAACAAACCTGCCAACCGGGGCTGTGGCTATAGCTGTCCATGTATTGGTGGTGGGATTATATCTTCCACCATTATTATAAATCACTGTTCCGTTTAAATCGGTTCCGCCAAATATGATCATTTCTGTACCGCTCCATACACCCGTATGATCACGTCTTGCAGCAGGCGCATTGGTATTGGTCATGACAGACCATGTGTTGGTAGCAGGAGTAAAAACGGCACCATCGCCAAATACACCAGCCCCGGGGCCATTACCACCCCAAACGATCATGGTGTTGGCAGCTGTTTGTACAGAAGCCGCATTAAAACGTGCTGATGGAGCATTAATATTACTCAGTGTGATCCAATTGTTACCGGCAATATCCAGCATAGCCCCGTTATTAAAAGTAGTAGCTGAAAAATTATCACGACCACCCCAAACCACAATTCTTCCATTGATAAAATGCATGGTAAATTCGATTCTTGCAGCAGGCTGATTGGTGGTGGGAATACCGGTCCAGGTATTGGTAGCTGGATTATAACGAAACCCATTGTTGGTAGCATTGGTATGATAACCGCCCCACACCACAAGCTCTGTACCCGTCCACACCATTTTAGAACTTGGTGATGCGGTATAAGCAGTTGGGTTGGTGGTCACCAGCCGCCATGTGTCTGTTACAGGATTGTAAGCATAGAACGCATTTTCTGAAAATACATACGCCTCGGTATCAGCCCAGGCTATGAGGTTATTAGGATCAAACGGTGGTGGTGTGTATTTTGAAATATTTCCTTTGTAGTACGTAACGGCCCATGAGTTAGCAGCAGCGGTGTAGGATGAATTGATGTATTTGTAAAAACCGGGAATACTGCCCAGCAATGCAAAACCTTTGCTGATCAATAATGCATCATTGTAGTTTTCTGTTGCTACAATGGCCCCTGCAGGAATGGTGCCGTTAATATTACCCCAGGTACCATTGCCTAATAAAGCATCACCTGCATTACCGCTGTAAGCCAGTGGAACAAGATCACCATTGCTGTTGTATTTTAAAATTCCGTTGGTGCCTGATAGTGCATCAATTCTTATGTTACCGGCCACATGCAGTTTTTGTTGCGGACTGGTGGTGCCGATCCCCACATTTTGTGCAAACGAAACAACCGTAATAAATGCAGCGGCAATGGAGATATATACTTTTTTCATAGCCAAGAATTAAGAACTTAAAAATCGGTGAATTATCCGGGCCGGTCAATTACACAAAGGGGTAATGAAAAAGGCATGAACCAGTTTGTTGATTGGTGATAAAACCTGTAGAATCAGGTGTTGAGAGAATGGCTGGAGAAATTGGTGAGAGAATTTGAATGATCGCATTCGCATACCGGAAAACTACATCGTAAATTTCGATATGCGATATAAGATATTTTATTTCTCACTACTTGCAAAAAATAAACTGCGGCATGCTTTATCCATGAAGTGAAATAGAAATCCCACGCTTATCCAGGCGGGACCAGCATTTCTTGATTTCTCTGTTGAAGGCTTTGTAAAAGGGTTTGGTTTCTTTATCCAGCTCCGCTTCTGTTTCAAGCGTGGGATCTACATAATCTTTCAAGGCCAGTAAAGTGCGGGGTGTATCATAAATCATCAACCGGTCATCAGTAACAGAAGCCCATACATAAAAGGGATAATTGTAGGCATCACGGTCAATGTATACAATCTGGGCTTCTTTTTTTGCAGCAGCATCTTTGGCCAGGAGTTCACTGTAAGAATTGGCTAAATACACCTCAACAGAAATCTGCTGTGGTGTAAATGTTTTGGCTTCATTGTGCAGGTAAAAAGTAATTTCATTGTTACCACGTGATGCCAGCAAGCCGGTTAACTTCTCCATGAAATTTTTATAATACCCGTTTGCCAATGCTCTTGAAACACTGCGTTGGTATTCTTTTACCTTGGTTACCACCATGATGATAAAAAGAATAATAAAGATTAATATACTTACGCCTACTGCTTCAATGGTAAAAAAGATCTGCTCAATAAAACCGACATAGGCAAAGAATGTGGGAACAAAAGAAAGAATGAGTTCCTTGATAAAACCAAGGTTCAGGAGTAATTTCAGGTTGGTCATGATGGCGGGTTTGAATACAAGTTAAAGATTTTGGGCAGATGGCGAAATAGGTCTGCCATTTGAATCGGAAGAAAACGGTGCATAAGGAAATGAGCAAAGCATAAAATTTCTTTTCCCATTGCAGCAGTGCAGTGAAAACAAAAATGGTTGGTACAGCATACCAACCACGAATTAAATAACCTCTACCTTTCGTTCTTACTTTGCCGTAAGCATCAGCAATCGCCCATCTTCCACGCTCACATAAATACGTCCGGCGGGACCCATCTTTACATTGCGGATACGACCTGCATTGTTGAGCAAAACTGTTTCTTCACCGGGTACACCATTGGTCATTTTGATCATAAGTAAATGACGGCGGCCAAGACTTCCTATCAGCAAATTGCCGTTCCAGTCTTTGAAAGAAGGATGATTGATAAACGTCAAACCCGAAGGTGCCATTGCCGGTGTCCATGTTTTGAGTGGTGCAGTAATGCCTGGGGCATTATGCCCGTTACTGATGGTGGTGCCGTTGTAATTAATGCCGCTACTGTACAAGGGCCATCCATAGTTGTTACCGGCTTCTATGCGGTTGAGTTCACAGCCGCCGCTGGGTCCGTGCTCATGCTCAAACAAACGACCACTGCCGGGTTCAAACGCCAAACCTTGCGGATTGCGGTTGCCGTAACTGTAAATGGTAGAACGGGTGGATTGTCCGGGTAAGAGTGGATTATCTGCCGGTACCGTTCCATCCATATTCATGCGGTGAATTTTACCCCAAAGCGTATTGAGACGTTGACCGTTTTGATGCGGACTGGAAGCACCACCCAAAGAACCTCCGCCACCTTCGCCCACACTCCAGTACAATTTACTATCTGCACCAAAAGCAATACGGCTTCCGTAATGACCATTCCAGGTGGAAGCAGATTCTGTTGTGGCCAGCACCTGCCAATTGGTGGCGGCCGTTCCCTGCAAGGTAAAACGTGCCAGCACCAGGAAGCCGCCTGTAACGCTGTACGTAACATACACCCGGTTGGTGGTAGCAAAGTCGGGTGCTACGGCTACATCCAGCAATCCACCCTGACCTGCACTTGAAATATTGGAAGGCAGCCCGGTGAGTGCTGTGTTGCTGCGTGCTGTGGTATCGTATAATTGCATCGTTCCTGTTTTCTGGGTATAGAGCAGGTTGCCATTGGGCAATACATCAAAACCCCAGATGATACCCTGGTTGCTGAGAACCGTGGTAGTAGTAAGTTCGGGTGTGCCGGTTAACGTAGGCGGTGTAGGTGTTGAAGAGCCTGATTTTTTAGAACAGGCTAACAGGACCATACCTAAAAGGCCAAAGAAGAATAAGGTCTTGATTGCTACGTTGCTGCGGTTGGTAATTGTACGCATGGTTTTCACGGTTTAAGATATGATTTTATGTGTACCGGTTATAAACACTGCATCTAAGCAATTGTTGCGCCAGTTTCGCTGTTTAACGATTTTGAAAGGCAGGAGAAAATGCATTTTGAATGATCCGGTGCAGGAAGCCAAGTTGTTTGCTTATACCTCAGTCCTGCACCCGCTGTTTATATACTTTGAACGGTTGGGGGTTTAATCTTCCCAAATAATGCTTAAGATTGTTTTATACCGCTTTGTCGGAATACAATACTCATAAAATATTGAATCCTCATCATCGTATTCATTTAGATTAAACCAAGTTGACTTTTTTATACACTGTGCTTTTTCTTCCATCTTGTATATAAACTCATAGTCCTTTTGAATATACTCTATCGCTACAGAATCTACTGGAGGAGCGAGTCGAATATAATCACCAAGCCAAACCTTTAGTTCACTAGATTTTTTCCAATACTTAACTCTCCCATTTTCAATAAATACAATGCAAATAGGATGTAAATTGTCCGATTGCAGATACTTGAAAACTATCGCTGTCAAACTTGTCTTAAACCTTTCTGCAAGCTGTTTTATTAAAAGAGGTGAGAATTTTTTTCCGCTCGCTTCTTTCAAGAATAATTTTTGAGGTATTAAAAGTTCACTTGCAAATTCATTTGCTTCTAACTCCTGTATTCCGTTCTTCAATAACCTTTCCATTCCAGAAATTATATTGAAGTTTGAAAAAACATCATCAGGAAGTTTCATTCCCTTATGCATTATCAAATGACCGATTTCGTGAGCAATTACAAATCTTTTCCGCCCAGGGAATTGAATTTGAGAATTTACCTTAATAACTGCTTTATTACTTCCAAATATAATTTTGCCGTCACAATTTTTTAATTCTTCCTCAATTAGAACTGCATCTAAGCCTGCAACAAACAGATCCATTGACAAATCAGTTATTTCATCAAGTCCGCAGTCAGCCAATAACTTTTGCGCCTGTAAATAAGCATTAGTGCTTCTTTTCATTTTCGTCTAATTGCTCTAAAAGTTCCACAAGATTTTTATCCTTTATGATTTCAATAATTTCTTCTTTAGAAAGCTTGTCAAGATTTCTATGTAAAGCCAAAGAAGCATTTCCCTGAATTAATTTTTTGAGAATAGCAACTGGTTTTTCAATATTTAATGAAAGGGCTTTCTCAAACTTTTCTGCAAGTTGCAGAAGATATTCATTGTGTTTCTTCTTTACAGCAGCATTTGCTAAAAAGATGATACGCTTTTTCTTCTTTTCATATTCCACTTTGTCTTGAATATCGTCTTGCAGCGAATTTTTGATAATATCTTTATCGGCTTCCAAATAGAAGTGATATAAAGCTTCATCAATTTTATTTTTGATTTCATTACTCATATGATAATGATTGCTTTTTGCATAATTTTTTTTCTCTTACGTTCTAGACGTTTGATGACTACATAAACTCTCTCAACTGGAATGCCTAATTCTGAAGCTATCTTTGCTGGCTTATAGATTCCATCCAGCCAGCATTCAAAAACCTGTAATTCATCATCGTCGGCCCCTTCCACTTTCAGAAGCTCCACAATTTTACTTTTTGTCTCTTCAAAGTTTATCGAATGTCCATTTACTGGAATACTCGGAGATTCATCTGCAACATGTCGCTTTTTAGCTTTGAAGAAATTGGATATTTCACTCTTTAAACAGCCAAACAGGAACTCTTTGAAAGAGCAATCTGCCTTATTCCAATCTCGAGTTCCCTCAATAACTTTTAAAATAAGGTCACCAACAAAGTCGATAGGTTGTTTACCATTGAAGTCCTTAACTCCTACGGATTTTAATTCAGACATCGCATATTGATGCATACTGTCGATAATTTCATCAATGTTTTCTGATCGTATTGCATCAAGAGAATTCATAAGCTATGTAAAGTGATATGCTAATTTCTGAAATTATTTTGCCATTTGATGGCAAATTTTTTTGAATATGTAGCATTATGATTCGACAAACCCCTCTTTGTCAAAATGTCAGAATTTCTAATTAGAACTGTTTTTGTATAAAGTAGGGTTACAAAAAAGTATAAATGATGAGTTTTAAGTTCTACAAATCAACACCGCTAATAATTTCAATCATCATCCTTTCCGGATTGATTGATTATGCAGTTGGTCATTGGATTAGTCCTTTTCTTGCTGACCACCTTTCTCCCAAAAGTCACTTTAGAGTTCCAACTACTGTGAGTTTGCTTGGAATGTTTTTCATTCTATTTGATAATCTATTGTGGAAACTTCCTGTCTTCAATTTATTGATGGCTGTTCCAAATATTGCTGGCAGATACAAAGGCAAAGTCAAGTTTGAATGGGATGGAAAGTCTGGAGAAAAAGATTGTTTTATTGAGGTAACTCAAACAGCTTCCAAGATAAAAGTACATACATATTTTAGCGATGGGGTGAATGAAAACACTTCTTCAAAAAGTTTGGTTGAAGATATCAAGCATGAAGAAGATGGCTTTTACGATGTTTATCTTTTTTATCTGAACAGTGGTTCAAAACAGAACGGTGGTCTTGACTGCCATGAAGGAGCAAGTAAGTTACGGTTCTTCCCCGGACACAATGGTTCAGCAACTCAACTCAAGGGTCACTATTTCACAAATAGGCAAATTCAAACACGGGGGGAAATTGAAACCGTGTTCGTCTCAAAAAAGCTTGAAGGAAAATTTTAATCTTTTAATATAAATACAATGGCAAACAGTCATCAATTATTCCAGCACTTCAATAGTGCCATCAAACTAGGTGATGAGAAAAGAGATACACTTATCCGATTCAGGGATTCATTGAGAAAAAGAATGAACTCCAACTATCAGAGAATTCAGGCAATGGAACGGCAGCAGTTTCAAATGAATTTTCAAACGCAAGGCTCGTTCATTATGGACACAATAATAAAACCATTGAATGAAGATTTTGATTTAGATGATGGTGTTTATTTTGTTGGTAATCTTTCGGAAACGCAAAGGCCTAAACCGCAAGTATTTCACGATTGGGTTATCCGTGCTGTGGACAAGGACAATGAGTATGAAGAAGTTAAAGACAAAACAACTTGTGTTCGTGTTCAGTACAAGATGGGGTTTCACATTGACATTCCGATTTACTACGCCGACAATTATGATTCGCCTGACCTTGCCGAGACGAAAAAGGGTTGGCTGTTAAGCAACCCTGTTGAATTCATTGCATGGTTTGAAGAGAAAACAAAATCAGGTTTCCAAAAAGCATTCATTTACGAATCACTGAAATATGCGGAACCTTATCAGAAGTGGCTTACTGATATTCGTAAAGCAGATTGTCAACTGAGAAGATTAGTTCGCTACATGAAGGCGTGGGCTAATTACAAAAAGCAGGAAATGCCCTGCGGAATTATCATGACAATTCTCACTGCTGAAAATTTTGCTGTGGATGACAGAGATGATATTGCTTTTCGTGATACGCTTATAAGTGTTAGAAATTACTTAAACCGTAACGGATTCAAATGTCCTAGACCTACATCACCACTCGGTGAAGATTTGTTCGCTTCAACCAGCCAAACACAAAAAGATTATTTCATGAATGCACTAAACGCTTTGATTACATCTGCAAACAAAGCTATTGATGCGGAAAATGAAAAGGATGCTTGCAAGGAATGGGAGAAACATTTTGGAACTCGTTTCCCATGCCATCTGGCAAAAGAAACTCCAAAACCAATCGTTACTAAACAGCCAAAAATAGATGCACTAAAAAGTACTGTAGTTCACAAACCATGGTCACCAAAGAATTAGTATATCAGGAATACGAAGAGCTCTGTACTAAGTATAAAAAACTTCTCCCGCCACAGAAACTTAATAATGGGTGGAAGATCGATGGGGAGTTTGACGTAGTAGATTCAGATGGTTACAATTGGGCTACTTATGCAATTACAATTGAAATACCTGAAGGATTCCCTTTTGAGCTGCCTATTTTAAAAGAAACTAGAGGGGAGATTGAACCTACACCTGATTGGCATAATAATAATGGAATTTGCTGTTTAGCAACAAATGCGATCATTTATAAAGAATTGGGGACTCCTATTTCGTTGTTGAAATGGATGAATCGATTCGTCCATGACTACCTTGCAAATCACGTTATCAAATTAAAAGACAATACTTATCCAAATGGAGAATATCCTCATGGAGAAGAAGGAATGATAGTGGGTTACAAAGAAATCTTTGGTCTAGAGACTGAATCAGAAGTGATGAATAGGTTAAACTTAATCTGTAAAAATGTCTCACTAGGTAGAAACGAAAAATGTTTTTGTAATAGCGGCAAGAAATACAAAAGATGCTTTTTGTTAAACCCAAAAGAGCATTATTACAATATTCCTATTAATGTTTTGAATACTGAGAGAGAGCAAATATTAAAATGGTTGATGAAAAAAGGTATAATAAAATAAACTATTCATTATAACTAAAGCCCCGGTTCGTGTCTCCACGAACAGGAATAATAAATCTTTTGGTTTGTTAAAACACGAACCATGGCATCAGTGTAAATTCAAAGTAGTACAAGTTCAGCCGGAAAAAGGCTGCAGAACTCCAAACAAAAAGCCCCCACATCCGCAGGGGCCCTCTTAAATCTCCACTGATTCATTATTTCTTATCTAATAACTTCTCCAGTAATGCTACTTTTTCACGTTCGCTTTTTAATAAAGCGTCATAGAGTTCAATAACTTTCTCTAACGCATTAAATGTTGGATAGTAATTTACAGCATGTAAAGTTGAAGTATCGTGTGAGTTGAAGGTATTTGATATGATATTGATTACACTCTCTTCGCTAAATGTTTTAATAGATTCAGGAGTCACCTTCAACACCTTGGCTATCTTTTCAATCACTTCTTTATCCAATGCTTCCTTCTGCTCCAATGCACTCACCGCCTGCTGGCTCAATCCCAGCTCCGCCGCCAGTGCATCCTGCTTTACACCCAGTATCTCACGGATGCGTTTTACATTTCTTCCTTCATGGATGGTTTTCTCAGTCATACTGCTTGTTTCAGTAAAGATAAAAAATCAATCGTCGTAAAATACAACTCCCTGCTTGTAAAATACAAATCGTTGGAGTAGGGTACGGGCTTCGTCCTTCTTTACTTGCATCGGTTACGCAAAACACCCTGCCATGCACAACCCTTACTACGATGCCGCCATTGATAATTTTTTCGACAACTTCGGCTATACACCCGCAAAAAAAATACTTGCCCGCATCCTTTACACCGCCTGTAGTTATAAAACATGGTCGGCCGGTAGTCCTTCACAGGTACTTTATTTTACAGAACTGCTGCAACAACTGATAGATACCGCCTTTTTAATCACAGAAAACAACGCCATCAACCCCAAAGCCATACTTTCCAAAACAAAATACAACCGGCAAAAACTATTAACCCATACTCATACTTTTTGCAGCAATCCCCGTTACACACCCTGGCAGTACCTGCCCCGTCATCTCTCGTATAAAGAATTCCTCAATCCCTATAAAGCCTTAGACACATTTACAACTTACTACACACTTGCACAATGGAAAAAACAAGTACAGGAAATGCAGTTCTACGCCTTATCCGGCAGTGATTGGGAAGACCTGCCCGATGGCCGCAGCCTGCTCAAACTGCACACACATTTACAAAAACTCATTGAGGCCTTCCACCTAATCTATGTCCGCACTATTTATAAAAACAAATAACCCGCTTTTACAATTCAAACCTTCAAACCATGTTCAACGAAACCGAATGGATACGCCTCCTCTTCCTCCTCAGTGATACCGAGCAATGGATAAAGCAGCTATCCTTGAACCATTTTCATCTGCTCCCCGCTAAAAACAAAAAACAATGCCGGCGGCAAAACTATTACCTCTCCGTTACCGCTCTGGCCCATATCATTGAACATCACTACCACAAAATTTCCCGCCATCCCCACAAAGGCAAGTTTACCATTCCCATCCCCGATATCCTTACCCTTATTGCAGAAGCCTCCGGCACACCTGCACAACCCATTCCGGGTTTTCAAACCCTGCAAAGGGTATATCAAGCCTCCCAACTCATCGGCTACAACAGGGAAGGCCTCCCCGTAAACACCCTCACCGTTATCACAGACCCTTCCGGTAACATCCGCACCGCCTTCCCGGGCCTCCTCACCAATCCTGCCGATCTGTCGTAAAATACACCCAAAACACCCCCAAAACCCTGCTTTTTTACTCCGTAGCAACTCCCACTCAAAGCCCACTCAAAAGCGTACTTAATGCCCCTCTGCTCATATATTTATCTATTACTGTCGTATTGTCTTACTTCCCTTAGGCTTCCTTAAATGTCTCAGGTGGTTATCAGGTAACTTTTTAATATTTATTCATCTACATCCCTTGAATAAAGTATCACAGCCAACTCTTGCACGTCATTACGAGCCGCTCCCGGCCTAGTGCATTGGATAGCGGCGTGGTAATCCCCCGAACCTTGTATACAGCCATTTTCAAACAAATCCTTTCTCCGTAGCAGGAGATTGCCACGGGCAGGCCATCGCTCCAAACCAGGCTGCCCTCGCAATGACGTACTGATTCATGTGCTTCCGTTGAATGTTCTTGCACAGCCCCACCCCCTGCACGTCATTACGAGCCGCCCCGGGCTTTGTGCGTGGGGTAGCGGCGTGGTAATCTCCTGAGCATTTGCACTCAGCCATCTTCAAACAACTATTTCCTTCTCAGGTTTTCTAAAATGTCTCAGGAGGTAAATAAAAAAAGACGTTACCATCAAGTAACGTCTTTTTATTTCATCACTTCATCTTCTTATTTCTTCCCAATCTCCTTCAACATCTCCTCCACCGCTTTTTCTATTTGTGTATCCTTACCATTGATGAAGGCATCATAAGGCAGGGCCACATCAAAATCTGCATTGAGCTGCAGGTTTTCTGTGGGGCGGCCTTCTTTGCCAATGGTGGCAATCATGGGAATACCGAATACAAGTGTGGGATCAATCTGTGTTTCCCACCACACGGCCGTACCGGTACCGGGCACGGGCTTGCCAATGAGTGGACCAATGCCGAGGTTCTTATATGCATAGGGGAAAATAAAGGCATCGCTGTAATTGCTCTCACTCATCACCACGCAACTGGGGCGCACCCATTTGTTGAGCGGCTCCTGTCCTTTACTGCTGAAACCATAAGGCGCAAAGGTTAAATACTGTTTGCCGCCGAGGAAGGTAACCAGGTCATCATGCAGCCAGCCACCGCCGTTAAAACGTGTATCTACAATGAGGGCTTCTTTATCAGCATTTTTACCGAGCACCTCTTCATACACCGTACGGTAGCTGCCATCATTCATGCCCTGTACGTGTACATAACCCACACGGCCGTTGCTGAGTTTGTCCACCATCTTACGCATCATGTTTACCCAGCGGTTGTAGAGCAGGCCCTGCTCCTGCTGGCCTGCAATGGGTTTTACTGTTTCTTCAAAGCGCTCATTCTTTGCAGGATCAAACACGGAGAGCAACACATTCTTCCCTGCTTTGCGGTTAAGCAGTGTAGCCCAGTCGGCACCGTTAGTAATGGCTTCTCCATCTATTTTTTCAATCACCACACCGGGTTTTACTTTGCTGGTAGCTACATCCAGCGGACCACCGGTGATGACTTCTGTTACTTTCAATCCGTCACCCCCTGCAAACTCATCATAGAACAAACCGAGGGAGGCTGTTTGATCGCCATTAGGGTTTTGCGGTGAGTAGCGTCCGCCTGTGTGGGAAGCATTGAGTTCACCCAGGATTTCACTCAGCAGTTCCTGGAAATCATAATTGTTGTTGATGTGCGGCAGGAAGCGTGCATAGTTATCACGGTACATTTCCCAATCCAGTCCGTGGAGTTTGGGGTCATAGAATTTCTTTTTCACCTGGCGCCATGCATGTTCAAAAATATAAGCACGCTCACCGGCGGTGTTGAGCACCATTTCGCTACGGATGGAAACAGGTGTTGCCCTGGCGGTTTCGGTTTCAATTTTTAAAATACCCTGGTCGCTGATGACGAAGAGGGCTTTGCCATCAGCCGTCATTACAAAGTTGGCGCCATTGCCGAGGCGGGTGAGCACACGGCTTTCACGGGTGCGGGTGTTGAGCTCCCACAACTCTGTGTTGCGTTCGTTGGTAGCGCTGTACCATAATTTTTCGCCATTGAGGGAAAGGGCATAACTGCCGATGTTGCCGGAAGTAACGGTGAGGCGCAGTTTGCGATCATCAATGTTATTGAGATTCGGCTGCCAGTTCTTTTTGGCAATGGAATCTTTGGCTTTTTGGGCAGAGTCTTTCTTCACTTTGTCTTCCCGTTCTTTGAGCAAGGCAAAATCTTCTTTGCTCAAACGGAAACGATCGTAGGCTTCCTGTTCAAAAAACATAATAAACAGATCCGCTTCACGGGCGCCCTGGAAGGCCAATGGTTTTTTACCGAATTTATCGCTGGCCCAGATGAGGGCTTTGCCTTCGAGTACAAAACTTTGTCCGCCATCATTAAAACCGCTTTGGGTGAGATCGCTTCCGTTCTTATCAGAACCATCGGCTTTGTACAACATCACTTCGCTACGGTTGTAAGCGCCTTTGTTACTGCGTACGGCGAGCCACTTACTGTCGGGACTCCATTCATAACCCTGGTCGCCATCACGGTAGGAAAAGTTCACACCTGCAGGAATGATGGTGCGGCTTTGTTTGGTAGCAAGGTTGTAAACTTTTAAAATGTTACGTTCTTCGAGGTAAGCAATCTCCTTACCATCGGGCGACACATCCGGCTGGAACTCTTCTTTATCTGAAGCCAGCACGGGTTCTTCTTTCAACAAAGTAGAAGCATAGAAATAAGGTTCTTCTTTACGTACAATACTGGTTTTATAAATATCCCAGCTGCCGTTGCGTTCTGTAGAGTAGTACAATGTTTTACCATCAGCGCCAAACTCCACCATGCGTTCCTGTTGCGGTGTATTGGTGATGCGTTTGGTAATGCCGCCTTCCACACTGGTTACAAATACTTCTCCACGGAATACAAGCGCCACTTCTTTTCCATTGGGTGAAACGGCGATTTCACCACCGGAGGCCATCACTGGTACAATTCTATCATCATTGCTTTTTGCATCCGCCACTATGCTGATGTTGATTTTTTTCGGTTCGCCATCATTCTTGATGGTATAAATTTCACCGTTCCATGTAAAGCAAAGCGTATTGTCTTTTGCTCTCGTGAGATGACGTACAGGATGATTTTTGAAATTGGTTAATTGACGTTCGGCAATTTTTAAACGGATGGGCGCTTTGAAAATATTCTGTGCGCCGTTCTTTTCAGAGAGATAGTACACATACTGATCATCACTGCTGAACACGGGCTCACGGTCTTCTCCTTCATATTTGCTGAACTGGGAATAGGTTTTTGCTTTGGTATCATAGAACCACACATCACGGGTTACAGAAGACGTGTGATGTTTGCGCCAGGGATCTTCCGTTCCTTTCCTGTCTTGATAAACCAATATGCTTCCATCACTGTTGTATTGCGCATGTTCCATTCCGGTAGCTGAGAGCAGCACGCTGCGGCCGCCTTTCACGGGCACGGTGTACAATTGCGCAAACAAACGACCGGCGGGAAAACGTACATTGGTGTTCACCGTATGACGTCCGCTGCCGAAGATGATGCTTTGATCATCGGGCGAAAAATCATAGGGATAATCATTGGCTGAGTTGGTAGTGAGGCGTACGGGTGTGCCACCTTCAGCCGGCATCACAAATACATCAAAGTTGCCGTAGCGATCGCTGGCAAAAGCGATGCTCTTTCCATCATGACTCCACACGGGTTGATAGTCGTGTGCTTCATGCATGGTGAGTGGTAAAGCGGTGCCACCATCGGCACTTACTTTGTACAGATCACCTTTGTAGGAAAACACAATGGTCTTACCATCGGGTGAAATGGCGGGGTAACGCATCCACATCGGAGCGTTTTGAGCAAAGGAACTGATGGTTGCCAGTACTACGGAAAAAAGCAGAGTAACCTTTTTCATTTTTTTACGTTATTTGGTTTAAAGAAAGTTGAACGTTGTGCGTTGTGATGAAGCGCATCAACGGCTGACTAAGTTAAGGAGGAAGACGTATGAATGCCCAACCGATTATATGAAAATGCTACCGTTGGGAACAGGAACAGATAGACCGTAATGGTGCCATTGCCTCCTACTGTTTAATTATATTTGTAAGCAGTGAAAATCTCAAGTGCTAAATACAAAAATCTTTTACGTGAAATCGGGGCATTGGTTCAGCAGGGGCGAAACAATGTGGTACGGCATATTAATACAGAATTGCTCTTTACTTACTGGCATGTAGGCAGGTTACTTGTACAACAGGAAATAAAAGATCAGAATAATGAACAATCCACAAGGGAAATGATGATTATTCTTTCAAAAGAACTTACAAGAGAAATAGGCAGAGGATTTTCGAGAAGCAATCTTGTTTACATGCGGCTGTTTTACTTAAACTATAAGTTTGTCCGGACAGTGTCTGGACAGGTACAGCCAATGACTGGTCAGACAGCGTCTGACCAAAAAAACAGAAAGCAAAAAACCGGTCAGACAGTGTCTGACCAAAAACTTCAAACCATTTTCACAGAGCTGAGCTGGTCACATTATAATGAGCTTTTAAAAATTTCCGATTTGCTTGAAAGAAATTTTTATCAACAACAAGCTGTTCTGGAAAATTGGTCAGTGAGAGAATTGGAAAGGCAAATCAATTCTGCTTTATTTGAACGGATTGCACTTAGTAAAAAACCGAAGAGCGTAATGCAACTTGCGTTGAAAGGTAATGTGATCAAAAAAGAAACGGATTTAATCCGTGACCCGTATATACTTGAATTTTTAAATATCCCTGAACACTACAGCTATTCGGAAAAACAATTAGAACAAAAAATTATTGACAACTTACAGAAATTTATTCTTGAGCTGGGCAAGGGTTTTACGTTTGTAGCAAGACAATTCAGGATAACGCTGAATAACAAACATTACCGGGTTGACCTTGTATTCTATCACCGTATATTAAAATGTTTTGTATTAATTGATTTAAAAATAAAATCAGTAGAACATAATGATATCGGGCAGATGAACATGTATCTCAACTATTTTGAAACAGAACAAAATACAGCAGATGATAATCAACCCATAGGTATTATACTCTCACGCCATAAAAATGATATTACTGTAGAATACGCTATCCGGGGTATTACCAATAAGATTTTTGTTTCCAAGTACCAGCTTTATCTGCCTGATAAAAAACAATTGCAACGAAAAGTAAAATCCATTATTGAAAACCAATAACAAAATTCAAAATGCAGCACCAGACTATTGTTTCCGTACTCAACCGTTACGCTCACGACTTTCATCCCGTTGTGGATTTTGATCCAGCAAAGGATAAGTTACTGGCTATGGATTTTACAGCGGCCAATGAAAGCCTCACCGCAGATATTATTGATGATACCCGCAAGTTCACCACCTATGTAAATGGCTTACTCAAAGAAGCCGGTGCCCGGTATGGTATTGGTGGTTATGCAGAAAACAGAACGGTGTACAGCCGCAGTGCTTTGTTTGGTGATACAGTGTCGGCAACGTTTGGTGAAGGTGTAAGCAACGCTATGGAACCAAGGCGTTTGCATTTGGGAGTTGATATCTGGGGGCCTGTGGGCACGCCTGTGTATGCATTTATGGGCGGCATGGTACACAGTGTTGGTTACAACAATCATTTTGGTGATTATGGTGCCACGATGATTCTTTCACACCAACTGGATACACACTCGTTTTACACGTTGTACGGTCATATCGGTTTAAAAGATATTCATAAAGTCGAAAGCGGTAAGTATGTAAACCGTGGTGAAGTGATTGCACACTTTGGTCATGAAAAAGAAAACGGGCACTGGCCGCCGCACCTGCATTTTCAGATCATTATTGACCTGGAGTTGAAAGAAGGTGATTACCCAGGTGTGTGCAGGATGAGTGATAAAGATTATTATCTGAATAATTGTCCGGATCCGGATTTGATATTGAGGATGAACAGGTATTTATAACTAATTTTTGATCAGTTTTATTACTGAAGTCTCTGCAGTTCTTTTTTCACTTTTTTGTTTGCCCAAAAAAGTAACCAAAAAAGGGCACCGAGACTTGATACCCCGAAGTCTCGGAAGGTTCCCTGATGAAGCTTTGTACTACTGTGGTGAATAACAATTCTATACTACTGTACATCCTATGTTCCGCATTCTCATTGATAGTTAACTGAACTATCCTAATATTTAGCCGGTCTTAATAAAACTATTTTACGTTACAATCATGTAATTAAACATCGGTGTTTTTTCTGCCTGCATTACTGCTACCCAAAACGGAACAATCGCTTCCGTCATGCGTGCATATTTAATATCGCCCAGGTCAAGAATCAGTTCCGGTTTCCAGTTAAAGTTTTCCGCCAGCAAGTGCTTCACTTTATTTTTAGCTTCAGCATCATTACCACAAATAAAGAGATTGTGATTGCCATCATTTACTTTATTGGCATCCACCATCAGGTTGGCTGTAACAGTATTCAATGCTTTTACAACATGTGCGGTGGGTAATTGTTTTTGTACTTCTTCTCCCATACTCCATGTATTGCAATATTGAGGCAGCAGGGATGGCGGCATCCCATTTGAAAAATCCAAAGGATTGGTTAAGTCAATCACTGTTTTACTTTCAAAATTGTTTGGACCGGCACTTTGCAAGGCATCCACAGTTCCCAATCCGTTCAAACAAATAAAGATCACTTCACCAAACGCTGCTGCATCAGCAAATGTTCCGTTGCTTGCGTTAGTTCCATTTGATGCAGTCCATGCAACTGCTTTTTCATTGGTAGCTGTACGGCTCCCTAACATTACGTTGTGACCTTTACTGATCAATGCAGTGCCAATCGTCTGCCCTACCATACCGGTGCCGAGGATTGCAATATTCATATTGTTTACTTTTTAGAATGAAAGGACGGCAGGCGATGCCTGCCGTCCTTTAAAATTAGGATGCGTTATACACTGCTGCAAATTCTTTTGCAAAATCTTCCAGCTTTATGTTGCCCAACTGAGCAGGACGATTGTTCCAGTAATCAGCTTCCATTTCACCACTGCGTAAGGCAACACCCATTTCCGTATAACCTTGTGCAAATACTTCAGCCAGGCCGGTCTGTAATAAACCTGCTTTCATCTGTTCATCGCTGAACAGAATCCATTGTAAATTTTCTTTACCGATAGCATTGCCCAATACACTTGCAATTTCTGATGTACTGCGTTCATCGCTGGCAATATAACGAACGGAACTTCCTGTAAAAGATAAATTGAGGAGCTCTTCCGCTGCTGCATCTGCAATTTCATCAGTATGCGTGAGTACCAATTTTGTATCAGGGCTCCCCATATTGGCTCCCATTATGCCCATTCCTTTGATTAAAGGAATTTGCCCAAAGAGATTATAGTAGAAATAAGAAGGACGTAAGAACTTATTATCCGTTCCTGCGGCCTCTAATTGTTGTTCTAAATAAGCAAGTCCATCAACCGGACCGGCACCTTTACGCATGTGTGCACCTACACTGCTGAGCACCACCACTTTTTTAATTTGATTGAGTTTAACAGCCTGTACAAAATAATCGGCCACTTTCTTTTGATATCCCAGCCAATCAGTAACGCCAAAGTTGGGCGGAATCATCAGGTAAACAGCATCTGCACCTGCAAAGGCATTGGTAAGAAAGGAAGGATCTTCTACAGAACCCACAGCCGCTTTTGCACCTTTTTCTACGAGTGATTGCAGTTTGGCTGCATCACGTCCTATTACGGTTACTTCATGACCTGCTGCAAGGAGTTTTTCTACAAGTGGTTTGGTGATATGACCGGCACCACCGGTTACTACATACTTCATGTGTTGAATGTTTGATATGATTAATAAATATTTGTATATACAAATTATGTGATAAAAAAATTATACTTCCAGTTTGTCTGTTAACTTATTCATCCGCTGTACCATTTGCATACTCTCTTCTTTACCAAGAATGGATGAATAGGTTTGATAAAACTCTTCGAGGCATTGATTGAGTTTGGGCAACAAATCCCTGGCTTTAGGTGTAGGATAAACATTGGTAATTTTTCCTTCCATGGTACGCACTACCAATTTTTTTTCTTCCAGTTTTTCAATCAACCTTGTAATGGTGCTGGGTGTGAGCAACAATTCTTCTACCAGTGCACTGGGTTGAATACCCGGTTCCTCTAAAACCATCATCAGCAAATAAGCATGACTGGGCGATAAATCCACTTTCTTCCAGGATTGCTGGGCCAGCTTTTCTACTTTACGGGCCATGGCCTGTGAAGAAAAGTACATGCATTTACAATATCGGCTGCTTGCTGCTTTCACAAAACAAAGATAAAGGATTTTTGTTTGTATATACAAATATTTAAAAAAAGGATGAAAGGTGGCTGCCTCTGTTTAAGAAATCAGAGATTTGCACTGTTTGAAAAATGCAATTCATGATTATAAGAGTCTTACTTCTTTTTACCTGTTTAATTTGTGTTACTGAATTTTTAAATGCACAAAACGCAGGTATCTCAGGCATTGTAAAAAGCAGTGATGATAAAAAGGTTTTAGCATTTGCTTCGGTTGTTTTAAAACAAGAAAAAGACAGCGGTTTTGTTACAGGAACTATTACCTCTGAAGGCGGTCGTTTCACTTTAACAGAAATAAAGCCAGGCAATTACATACTTCAAATTTCATTATCAGGTTATACATTACACCTGCAAAAAATAATTATCGGAACACTCAATCTTTATTATGATGCAGGCACTATAGAACTCAAACCTGCCGTAACATCGCTTGGTGAAGTGGTAGTTACTGTACAAAAAGAAGAAGTAAGCAATAAGCTGGATAAAAAAGTAATAACCGTAGCTGATAATATTGCACAAAGTGGAGGCTCGGTATTGCAGGTCTTAAAAAATCAGCCGGGCATAACAGTAAACCAGGAAGGCAAAGTGGAACTGAGGGGCAGTGATAAAGTTGCAGTGTTGATTGACGGCAAACAAACAGCATTAACCGGCTTTGGCAATCAAACAGGATTGGATAATCTTCCAGCATCCAATATTGAGCGAATTGAAATCATCAACAACCCATCTTCAAAATATGATGCCAACGGCAATGCAGGCATCATCAACATCATCTATAAAAAAACAAAACAGGAAGGGTTTAATGGTAAGGTTGGTTTGGCAACCGGACTTGGTGCATTGTGGATCAAAAAAGAAAACCTGCCCGGCATCCGACCGCAATACCAACGTACACCAAAGATTAATCCTTCGATCTCTTTAAACTACCGCAAGAAAAAAGTAAATCTCTTTCTGCAATCAGATTGGTTGTATACAGAAACGCTGAATAAAAATGAATTTGTTGACCGTATTTACGACAACGGAACAATCATACATCAGCAAACAAAACGAAACCGTAATACGCATTTTTTAAATAATAAAGCAGGCATTGACTGGAACATCAGCAGTAAAAATACATTTACGCTTTCAGGCTTTTACGGTATTGAAAAAATTATTGACCGTGGTGATCAGCCTTTTTTAAATACTGATTTTTCAAAACAACTCAGGCTCTGGCAATTCCTGGAAGATGAATTAAAAACAACTGTTGTTGGAGCTGCACAGTATGAACATAAGTTTGCACAGGCGGGTCATTACTACCGAATGGGTTTCAATTATACCTTTCACCGTGAAGATGAAAAATATTTTTTCACCAACATACTGCCTACCTACACAGGACTGGATTCTTTTGCGTTAATATCTGATGAGCATGTAGCAGACTTTACATTTGACTATGTAAAACCATTGAAACAGGGACGTGTTGAAACGGGAATCAAATTCAGGTACCGGGATATTCCTACCAACATGCAATTTAAACCCGGTTTGAATTCACCATTGGATACAGGTGCGGGCGGAGCAGCAACCTATACTGAAATCATCCCTGCAGTGTACGGAACTTATATTTATGAAAGCAAACGATTTGAAGCAGAAGCAGGTTTAAGAATAGAATATGTAAAGCTTGATTATTTTGTAAATCCGGATCATAACACCTACAAAAGTGATGGTTATAATTACACACAACCATTTCCAAATGTTCGGTTAGCTTACAAGCTGAACGAGAACAACAAATTGTCTTTGTTTTATAACCGAAGGGTTGACCGACCCAATGAAGTGGACATCCGCATTTTTCCAAAGTATGATGATGCAGAAATTATTAAAGTGGGGAACCCGGCATTAAAGCCGCAGTTTACAAACAATGTTGAGTTGGGATATAAAGCCACTTTGAAGAAAGGATATTTTTACACAGCACTATATTACCGCAGCACCAGCAACACCATTACACGTATTGCTACCACTGTGCCGCCATCCCCTTTCATTTATACTGTATTTCAAAACGCAGGAACCAGTTCCAACAAAGGACTTGAGCTGATTTTTCAAAAAGAGTTATCCAAAACATTTTCATTTAATACCAATGCAACTGTTTATCAATCGGTGATTGATGCGTTTACGGTGCAGAATCAATATCCTGTGCCATCTGTTTTCAGCGCTGCCAAAGAATCCATTACTTCCGGGAATGTAAAACTGAATGGCTTTGTGCATCTGCCACGGAAAACTGAACTGCAGTTCACGGCGGTTTACCTGGCACCTGATTTAATTCCGCAGGGCAGGATTGCTTCACGGTTTTCAGTGGACGCAGGAATTAAAAAGCAAATTCAAAAAGGGAAAGGCGAATTGTTTATAAACGGCACTGATCTTTTTAATACACTCCGCATAAAGAGAAATATACAGGGCAATGGTTTCAGGTTTGTAAGTACAGATTATTTTGAAACCCAGGTATTCAGAGTTGGGTACAGTTATAAGTATTAATTCCGCCTTCGTTTATGTGGATGTATTTCCCTTTATCAATAACTGACAGATAAAATGTTTAATTTGCGGTACAATGCCGAATCCCAATCTCAATAATGATAAAGAATTTTTAAGCGCTGCCGATAAGGAGTTTGAAAACAATATCCGTCCTTCCAGCATTGAAGATTTCAGTGGTCAGCAGCAAATTATTGATAATTTAAAAATCTTTATCAAAGCTGCAAAGATGCGTGGCGAAGCATTGGATCATATATTGTTTCATGGCCCTCCCGGTTTGGGCAAAACAACACTTTCACGAATTGTGGCCAATGAACTCGGTGTAAAGATTAAAGAAACCAGTGGCCCTGTGATTGAAAAGCCCGGCGACCTAGCAGGATTGCTTACCAGCCTTGAAGCCAATGATGTGTTGTTTATTGATGAGATCCATCGTTTGAGTACGGTTGTTGAAGAATACTTGTATGCGGCGATGGAAGATTACCGTATTGATATTATGATTGATACCGGACCCAATGCCAGAAGTATTCAAATCAACTTAAATCCCTTCACTTTAATTGGTGCTACAACAAGAAGTGGTTTATTAACTGCTCCTCTCCTCTCCCGTTTTGCCATTAAATCAAGATTGGAATATTACAGTGCGGATGTGTTGCAAAAAATTATTCAACGTGCTTCAGGAATATTAAATGTAAAAATCACAAGTGATGCAGCAAGAGAAATTGCAGGTAGAAGCCGTGCTACACCACGTATTGCCAATGGCCTGTTACGCCGCATGCGTGATTTTGCACAGGTGCTTGGTAATGGCGTGATTGATTTGGCTGTAACACAACATGGTTTAAAAGCATTGAATGTAGATGAATATGGTTTGGATGATATGGACAATAAAATCCTGCTCACTATTATTGATAAGTTTAAAGGCGGCCCTGTAGGTATTACCACTATTGCTACAGCGGTAGGTGAAGAAGCAGGCACGCTTGAAGAAGTATATGAACCCTTTTTAATACAGGAAGGTTTTTTACAACGCACACCAAGGGGAAGAGAAGTTACGGGTAAAGCGTATGAACATTTAGGGAAAACACTACATGGAGGAAACAGTCCGACTTTGTTTTCATAAAAAAACCTGAGCGTTGCTCAGGTTTTTTATTTCATTTATCTCGCCATATCATTATACCCTTCTTCTTTTTCTTCCAGCACCGGCTCATTCAGTTTTACCAGCTTGGCTCTCCGTCTTTTCTCTTTACTGCGCATGGTCATGTTGAGCATTTCCACACCAAAGGAGAAGGCCATACCGAAGTAGATGTAATTTTTCAAATGCAGTTGATGCGCCGCTTCGCTATCCCAACCTTCTATTACGAGACTCAATCCAATCATCACGAGGAATGACAAGGCCAGCATTTTAATAGTTGGATGTTTATGTACAAAAGAAGAAATAGCAGGACTAAATAAGAACATAACGATCATAGCAATTACTACTGCAGCAATCATAATTTCCACATGCTTGGCCGTACCACCAGCGGTAATGATACTGTCAAATGAAAACACTGCATCAATCAACATAATTGAAGCAATCGCCTGACCAAATCCAATACCTTTTTGATTTTTAAGTGTTTCATTCGGGTCCTCGCCTTCGAGTTTATTATGAATTTCTTTTACTGATTTATAGATGAGGAACAAACCACCCGCCAGCATGACTAAGCTTGCCAGGTCAAATCCTCTTTCGCCTATGGAAAACAAATTTTTACCTTTTTGTGCAAGCAACCAGCTTAAACCAAATAACAACAAGCTGCGCATTAAAATACCCAATACCATCCAGTACTTGCGTGCTTTGTTTCTGTCCTTTTCATCTTTAAGACGATTAAGTGTAAGTGAAACAAAGATGACGTTATCAATACCCAATACAATTTCCAAAATCACCAATACCAAAAAGCTGATGATACTTTCACTGGTAAATAAATGTTCCATGCTGTTGTAAAAATTAAAGATGCAAAAGTAATGGATTGCTAATGATGTTAATGTTCTTTGATAATCAACCTTTCTATCCCCTCCCGGGAGGCCCGCCCGGCTGAACCGTTCGGACGGGGGCGGTTGAGTCTTAAACTATAGTTCTATTTAAATGGGGTGGGTTGTTTACAACCTGTTGGTAATCTTCTTTGCAATAGCAGGACCTTCATAAATAAAACCCGTCCACACCTGTACCAATGATGCACCTGCATTCAACTTTTCCTTTGCATCAGTTGCCGTAAAGATGCCGCCACTGGCAATGATGGGAATAGTTCCTTTTGTTTTTGCTGAAATATAACGCACTACTTCTGTGCTTCTTTGTTTCACCGGCAAACCGCTTAAACCGCCTGAGCCGATAGCCGATAGTTCAGAGTTGTTAGTAATAAGTCCTTCCCGACTGATAGTTGTATTTGTTGCAACCAATCCATCCAACTTTATTTCAGTTGACAAATCAATCACATCATCCAATTGCTCATGGGTAAGGTCCGGTGCAATTTTTAAGAGGATAGGTTTGTATTTTGGTTTTTGCGAACGAAGTATTTGCAAATGCGTTAATATTTTGCGCAGACTTTCTTTTTCCTGCAACTCCCGCAAACCGGGTGTATTGGGGCTGCTCACATTTACCACAAAATAATCTACATATTCATACAGCTCATTGAAACAAATTTCATAATCTTTCCAGGCTTCTTCATTGGGAGTAATTTTATTTTTGCCGATGTTGCCGCCTATGATCATTTTTGATTTTGCGTTTCCAACTTTCATTTGCCAATCCATCAATCTTTTCTTTACCACTTCTACCCCATCATTATTAAAACCCATTCTGTTGATGATAGCTTTATCTGCAGGCAAACGAAACAATCTTGGTTTGTCATTACCGGCTTGTGGCTTGGGTGTAACCGTTCCAATTTCAACAAAACCAAAACCCAGCGCTTCCATTTCTCTTAAATACTTTGCATTTTTATCAAACCCTGCAGCTAATCCAACCGGATTTGAAAAGTTCAAATTGAACAACGTGTATTGAATCTTTTTCGTTGAATTAAATGACGCTTTAATTAAGCTTCTTAAAAACCCAAAGCTGCACAGCAACTTGAGGATATTCATGGCGAAGTAGTGCACTTTTTCAGCATCAAACAAAAAGAAAACAGAACGGATGAGTTGATACATAACGGCTGCGAAGATAACGCTGCAATTTTTTTAACGCCTGCAATTTGGTTTCTAATCTGCCGCTTCCTTAACTTTGAGTCAAGAAAGTTGCATAAACAACTATTTGGGTTATTGGCAAATGGTTCATAGTTCATTACGAATTCAACTTGCCTTTAACTATGAACTATGAACCATCAACTTTAATTTATTACCAATGCAGGAAGCATACATCGTAGCCGGTTACCGCACCGCCGTTGCCAAATCAAAACGTGGAGGTTTTCGTTTTACACGTCCTGATGATTTAGCTATAGACGTAATTAAAGGATTGATGGCCTCTGTGCCGCAGCTTGACGCCAAACAGATTGATGATGTGATTGTAGGCAATGCCGTGCCCGAAGCTGAACAGGGTTTGCAGGTGGGCCGCATTATCGCTGCACGTGCCTTGGGTGAACATGCACCGGGTATGACGGTAAACCGTTATTGTGCCAGTGGTTTGGAAACCATTGCCATTGCTACATCCAAAATAAGAATGGGCATGGCCGAGTGCATTGTTGCGGGTGGAGTGGAAAGTATGAGTATGGTGCCTACTGCAGGCTGGAAAACAGTACCAGCTTATTCTATTGCTACTGAAGCTCCCGATTATTATTTGAGTATGGGATTAACTGCCGAAGCGGTTGCCAAAGATTTTAATGTAAGTCGTGAAGACCAGGATTTGTTTGCATACAACTCACATATGAAAGCAAAGACGGCTATTGAAAACGGATATTTCAAAAGTGGTATTCTTCCGATTAACGTTGAAGAAGTGTATTTAGATGCGAAAGGGAAAAAAGCAAAAAGAAATTTTACAGTGGATACAGATGAAGGGGTGCGTGCTGATACTAATGTTGATGCATTAGCCAAACTGAAACCTGCTTTTGCCATGAATGGCACTGTTACCGCCGGCAACTCATCTCAAACAAGCGATGGTGCTGCATTTGTGATTGTTATGAGTGAACGAATGGTGAAACAACTCAATTTAAAACCCATTGCCCGTTTAGTGAACTGTGCCGTGGCAGGTGTTAATCCACGCATCATGGGTATTGGTCCTGTTGAAGCTGTGCCGAAAGTATTAAAGCAAAGCGGCATGAGTTTAAATGATATTGATTTAGTTGAACTCAATGAAGCATTTGCATCACAGGGATTAGCCGTGATACGTGAACTCAATCTAAATCCGGATATCGTTAACATCAATGGTGGCGCTATTGCGTTGGGTCACCCGCTGGGATGCACCGGTGCAAAACTCACCATTCAGATCACACACGACATGAAGCGGTTGAACAAAAAATACGGAATTGTAACAGCATGTGTTGGTGGCGGGCAAGGTATCGCAGGTATTATAGAGAATATTGCTTAAGAACTAAGTGTTTTGTTTTATACAGGGCCGCAATGCGGCCCTTTTTTTGTACCAAATGCCTTTTGTGGCGGCATTTTTGCTGCAATTGTCGCACTAACACCGATTGTATTTTGTAGATTTAACAGTGCTTAACATTCAAATAACTGCTCTATGGACCGTAGGGAATTTTTAACTGCCCGTAAAAAAGCAACAGAAAAAAAAGCTGCTGCTCCATCTGCCCGAACCAATACAGGTTTGCAACTCTATACAGGTCCGTGGACCGGGAATGAGATTGTGCATTTGCTTAAACGTACCATGTTTGGTGCCCGGCCGTCTGATGTAAATTACTTCATGGGTAAAACCATGATTGAAACGGTTGATGAACTGTTGAATCCAACAGCACCGTTACCCAATCCGCCCGTGAAAGAATACGATGGCGTTACAGGTGCTGCTACACCCGATAATGATGTACCTGCCGGAGGTACCTGGATTAACAGCGTAAGTACTGATGGTACAATTCAGGCACGCAGAAGAGCCTCCCTCAAAAAATGGTGGATTGGCTGCCAGCTCAACCAGGACAGAAGCATCCGTGAAAAAATGACTTTGTTCTGGCATAATCATTTTGCAACTGAAACGGTAGACATCAGCAGTGCTAATATGATTTACAATCATGTCAACTTGTTACGTACTAATTGTCTTGGGAATTTTAAACAACTGGTACGAAGTGTTACACTGGATGCAGCCATGCTTATTTATCTCAACGGGCGCTTTAATACAGCAACTGCCCCCGATGAAAACTATGCACGTGAGTTGCAGGAATTATTTACACTGGGCAAAGAAAACAATCCCAACTATACAGAAGCCGATGTAAAAGCGGCAGCAAGAGTACTTACCGGCTGGCAGGTGAATTTAACCACAGCACCTTTCCCATCCTTTTTCACTTTATCACGTCATGATAAAAACAATAAGCAGTTTTCATCCTTCTTCAATAACACCATCATTACCGGTCGCAACACTGCTACTGCCGGTACGGAGGAACTGGATGATCTGCTTAACATGATCTTCAATAAGCAAGTGGAAGTATCCCGTTTTATTGCCAAAAAACTTTACCGCTTTTTTGTGTATTCAGAAATTGATGCCGCCACAGAAACCAACGTGATAGAACCGTTAGCGCTGGAACTGCGGCTCAACAACTGGGATATTAAAATTGCTATGGAGCGTTTGCTCAAGAGTGAGCACTTCTATGATGTATTAAACCAGGGAGCACAAATTAAATCACCACTGGATCATATTATAGCCGTATGCAGAGAATGGAATATTGTGTTTCCGAACAGTATTACAGAGTATGCTGATGCCTATGGTATGTGGAACTATATTTTAGCTGCTGCTGCCAATGCAGGCCAAAACCTGGGCGATCCTCCCAATGTAGCCGGCTGGCCCGCCTATTATCAAACGCCGCAGTATTATGAATTATGGGTGAATACCGACACACTGCCGAAACGAAACCAGTTTACTGATATCATGATCGGTAATGGTTATACCCGCAACGGTAAAAAAATATGGATTGATGCAGTAGAGTTTACCAAAACACTACCTAACCCTTCTGATCCCAATCAATTAATCAACGATGTGCTTGCCATTATTTTCCAGATTGATTTAACACAGGCTTCAAGAGATCAGTTGAAGAAAGATTTTCTCTTGAGCGGACAAGACCAGGATTATTACTGGACCAATGCATGGAATGCTTACATCTTCAATCCAACAACGGCTAATTTCAATATCATCAATCCAAGGTTGAGAGGATTGTATAAATATTTTATGAACCTGGCTGAGTATCAACTGGCCTGATATCCGATCATCCATTGCTCAATCAAACCGAGTACAAATGAAACGCAGAAAATTTCTTCAAAATACAATTCCGGCCGCCATCCTTCCTGCTTTGATTGATGGTATGTCTTTTAAAGTGCTGGGCGATAATCCGCTGATGGCCGCCATGCTGAATGCTTATGTGGAAACAGACCGTGTGCTCGTGATTATTCAACTCAACGGAGGTAATGACGGTTTGAACATGGTGATTCCGCTGGATCAGTATTCCAATTATTTCAATGCCCGTTCCAATATTGCCATTCCGCAAAACCGTGTGCTGAGTTTAACCGGCACCAATACCACAGGACTTCATCCGGCAATGACGGGTTTACAATCACTTTATAACAATGGAAAACTTCGCCTGGTGCAGGCCGTTGGTTATCCCAACCCCAACTTTTCACATTTCCGTGCTACTGATATCTGGATGAGTGCTTCTGACAGTAATGTGGAATTATCAAGTGGCTGGGCAGGTAGGTACCTGAACGATCAATATCCCAACTATCCCGTTGGTTATCCAAATACTCAAATGCCCGATCCGCTGGGTATACAGATTGGTTCTTCCACTTCGCTCACCTTCCAGGGGCCGAGTGTAAATACAGGCATCAGTATTACCAGTGCTACCAATTTTTATAACCTCATTAATGGAATCCAGGATCCGGCACCTGCGACTCCTGCAGGTGATGCATTGAAATATGTGAGGTTGGTAGCTCAACAAAGTAATAAATACAGTGCCCGTATTGTAGGTGCCGCCAACAATGTACCCACACAGGGAGCTTACCCCACCAATAACTCTTTGGCTGATCAATTAAAAATTGTAGCAAGGCTTATTAAGGGAGGATTAAAAACAAGGGTTTATATGGTGAGTTTGGGTGGCTTTGATACCCACTCTGTTCAAACCAATACAGATACAACTACCGGTGCACATGCTACACTCATGCAGCGGCTGAGTGATGCTGTCACGGCTTTTCAGAATGACCTCGTAGGATTAGGTATTGAAGACCGTGTGCTGGGTATGACCTTTTCTGAGTTTGGCCGTCGTATAAAATCTAATGCCAGTGTGGGTACAGATCATGGTGCTGCAGCTCCGCTGTTTTTGTTTGGCAAAAAAGTAAATCCCGGCATCACGGGTGTAAACCCCACTATTCCTGCCGTAGCCAATGTGAATGATAATATACCGATGCAGTATGATTTCAGAAGTGTTTACGCATCTATTCTGCAGGATTGGTTCTGTGTGGACAATACAACATTACAAACCATCATGCTCCAGAACTTTCAGAAGCTACCGGTGATGGCGCCTGCTACCTGTACCGGCACTACGGCTGTAAGTACAAGAGAAACCGGAGTTTCCTTAGTCTCCAATTATCCGAACCCGTTTACTGAAACTACTACGATCAGTTTTACTACCAAGGGTGGGCATACACTTATACAGGTGATGGATTCACTTGGTCGTGTACTGCGTACACCAGTTGACAGGGATTATCAATCCGGCACTTATCAAATCAGTTTTGATTCTTATGGTATGCCGCCAGGCGTTTACTATGTACGCTTTCAGAATGGCGTAAGCCAGCAGGTAAAACCAATGTTGAAAGTGCGGTAAAGAGGCATCGCAAGAAAATATTTTTGAAACTTTGTTGCATTTTATTACTTTGCATCAATGTTGCGGATTTTGATTCTTCTGATTGTGGTACTAACTATGAGTTTTACAGCATCATGGGCACAGTGTACACTTACTTTTTCCGGCCATATTAATGATGCTGAAACAAAAGAGCATCTGGAAGAAGCCGCAATTACTATTATAGAATTGAATCAAACACAAACTGCAAAGGCAGATGGCAGTTTTCAGTTCAAAGGCCTTTGTCCGGGCTTATATACAGTACGGGTAAGCCATGCTTCCTGTGTGCCGGTTGAATTTCATTTTCACCTTAAAAACGATCTGGAAAAAGATTTTGAGTTAAACCATACCGCTGCTCAATTGGGTGAGGTTGTTGTAACCGGCGTTACATCTAAATCCTCTCCCGCCTCTGAACTAAAAGGAAAAGCATTAGAAGCATCAAGGGGGCTTAGCCTGGCAGAAAGCATCAAACGCATCAGCGGAGTGAGTGTACTGCAAACTGGAACAAATATCTATAAGCCGGTTATTCATGGTTTGCATAGTAACCGTGTTTTGATTTTAAATAATGGTGTTCGGCAGGAAGGACAGCAATGGGGCAGTGAGCATGCGCCGGAGATTGATCCATTCATTGCCAACCGTATTTCAGTAATAAAAGGAGCTTCCGCTCTACGTTACGGTGGTGATGCCATTGGCGGAGTGGTACTGGTTGAGCCGAAATTCTTAAGAAACGACCCGGGCATTGGTGGAGAATTCAACACCTCCTTCTTCAGTAATAATCGAATGGGCGTGGCATCAGCGATGCTGGAAGGAAAGAGTGAAAAATGGAAAAGCTGGAGCTGGCGCTTACAGGGCACCTATAAAAGAGGTGGCAATGCCAGAACACCCAATTATTGGTTAGCCAATTCAGCCAACGAAGAATTGAATTTTTCAGTTACCACGGCACTTAAAACGCAAACAAAGGGAATAGAGTTATTTTATTCACAATTCAACACCCGGCTCGGAATTTTTGCCGGTTCGCATATTGGTAATGTAACAGATTTATGGAATGCTATTCAAAGCAAAGAACCACCGGACTATATTAAGAATGTTGGCTTCAGTTATGCCATTGAACGTCCATACCAGCAGGTACAACACCAGCTGTTAAAAGCGAAAGCATGGACTAATACCGGCAACATCGGCCGGCTCAATCTAACTGTTTCCGGGCAGTACAATAACAGGGAGGAGTATGACCAAAAACGATTTGCCAGCAGCAGCAATGCACCTCAATTGAGTTTATCCATTGGTACCGCCATTGCAGAACTGGTATGGGATCACTACAATACCGGCAAATTCAAAGGCACGGTTGGAGGTTCGTTTCTGTTCCAGGAAAACAGCTATACGAGACGTTTATTTATTCCCAACTATCAATCTATCAACTATGGCTTTTTTGTAATTGAAAAACTGGTACTCAATAAAACAGAATTGGAAGCCGGTATCCGCTTTGACCGAAAATCTTTTTTCAATATTTCTGATAACGGTAATACACAGACTTATACTGATTTGCTCTTTAATAACGTATCTGCCAATTCAGGTTTTGTGTATAAAGCCGGGAAGAATATCCGGATGCTGGCTAATTTTTCAACTGCATGGAGAGCACCTCAGCCTAATGAACTATATGCAAACGGGTTGCATCATGGTGCTGCACGTATTGAAAAAGGGAATACAGCACTTACCCCTGAACGTAGTAATAACCTTTCCGCTTCAGTGTTATTGAATACAGACAGGTTGGATATTGATGCAGGTATTTACCTGAAACATATTAATGGATTTATCTACCTGGAACCCACTTTTCCACCTGAGCTAACGATTCGTGGTGCCTTTCCTGCTTTTCGTTATACTCAAACTGATGCACGATTGCATGGGCTGGATGCTACAGTACAATACCGAATTGATGCACATTGGCTGGCCATTGGAAAAGCCTCGCTGTTAAGAGCCTGGAATAAAAAAACCAAAGAATGGTTAATTCAAATGCCTGCAGACAGGTATGAAACTGAATTGAGCTACCGGTTTGGTAATGCAAAAAAAATCAACGAAACATATATCAGCTTCAGCAGCACCTACGTACTTCGTCAAAAAAGAGTGCCTGCCACCGGTAATATTGAAGTACCAGGTTCGTCTGTAAAACAAAGTGATTACCTGGCGCCGCCTCCTGCTTATTTTCTCCTGTCGCTGGAAGCAGGCACACAGGTAAAAATGAAACATGATAACTGGAGTGTGATTCTGAGTGTTACCAATCTCGGCAATCTTGCTTACAGGGATTATATGAATGCATTCCGCTATTTCAGTGATGAAATGGGACGCAATATTTCTTTACGCATAAAAATTCCATTTAATATTAAACATCAACACAATTAAAAAATCAGAAGTTATGAAGATGAAACACATCAAAATGTTTGCAGTATTAATGCTTGCCGGGTTAGTGATTGCCGGATGTAAAAAGAAAAAAGAAGAAGAAAATGAAGAAGAATTAATCACAACCGTGAAAGTAACACTTACACCAATATCAGGTGGTGCAGCTACTACCTATACCTGGAAGGATGTAGACGGTGCGGGGGGTAATGCACCAACAATTGATCAAATAACACTAGTGCCTTCAACCGCATACAATTGCACTCTGCAATTTTTAGATGAAAGTAAAAATCCTGCTGAAAATATTACAACTGAAATAGTTGCAGAAGCAAATGATCACCAGATTTTTTATGAGGCCACAGGTGTACAAGTAGTTATCAACGGTTTGAATAATGATAATGCAGGCTTACCGTTAGGCACAACTTCTGTTTGGGGTTCAGGAGCTGTTAGTAATGGCTCTTTAAAAATCACTTTAAAACATAAGCCGGGTGTTAAAGCCAGCGGCGATCCGGTAACAAAAGGTGAAACAGATGTAGAAGTAAGCTTCCCCACCCGAATACAATAAAAGCCTCTGTAAAACATCTATCATAACCACTTCAACTTTTTGAAGTGGTTTTTTTATTCAGTACCGCTTATCTATTTTTAAAGTATGAACGAACTCTCTATTAACACTCCTGCACTGCTATTCCCTGCCATTACACTATTGATGCTGGCTTACACTAACCGTTTTCTGGCTATTGCGGCGCTGGTGCGTAAGCTGCATGATGAGTACACCAAAGAAGAAGACAAACTGCTCAGGAGGCAAATTAAAAATCTGCGTGGCCGCATCAGTCTTATAAGAAACATGCAGGCTGCCGGTGTATTAAGCTTCCTGCTCTGCATTATCTGCATTTACCTGATTTTTGAAAACCATCAGAGTGCCGCTAAACTGATTTTTGCAGGTAGTTTGTTAAGTTTACTGCTGTCACTTATTTTTTCACTTATCGAAATCTTCCGCAGTACCAAAGCGATTGACCTTGAGTTGAGCGATATGGAACTGAAAGAACGGAGTATTTTAAAACGTATCCTGGATGTGGATGATGAAGAGGCATAACGGAATCAATAATCAAAACTTTTAGGTTCACTTGATTCATAGTCCTCATCGTACCGCACAAAAAAATAGAGGTAAATGGTACGGCTCAACCGCATAAGCCATGGTTGTAATACCAGCAGCAGAAAGGCGTTTATCCCCAGCCACCAGAAAACACGGTTATCATCAATGGATATACCTATCAATACCCACCATGCAATAAATGTAGTTACTGAAAAAGCAACTGCCAAAGCATAGCTTACATACCCTGTTCCATACCAAAACCCCGGTTCCATATCAAACTTCTGATGACATACGCTGCAGGATTCATGCATATCAAACGTATGTTTGAAATTATAAGCACTGTAATCTTTAAACAATTTTCCTCTTCTGCAACGGGGACAATGCATACTGAAAACACTCCAGAAATAATTAGGCTTTGATTTTGTTCCTGCCATTGTTTATTTTTTTGTAAAAATAAAGGCTGATTAAATCATGCATGGTGATTTGAGTTACTTTATAAGTCATTAACTAACTGCTGAGATCATCTTTCGGCGTTCACCAATCTGCTGACGCCACATGGCAAAGTACAAACCCTTCTCTTCCAGCAATTGCTGATGCGTTCCTGTTTCCACCACTTCGCCTCCTTCCAGCACATAAATCCTGTCAGCATGCATAATGGTACTGAGGCGGTGTGCAATGAGGATGGTAATCTGTGTTTTAGCCGATGAAATTTCCCGAATGGTAGAAGTGATTTCTTCTTCTGTTATAGAATCCAATGCAGAAGTTGCTTCATCAAAAATCAACAACCTTGGCTTGCGTAACAAAGCCCGGGCAATGGAAAGACGTTGTTTTTCACCGCCACTTAACTTTAAACCACCTTCGCCTATCATCGTATCCAGTCCTTTTTCAGCCCTTGCCAGTAATCGTTGGCAACTTGCTTTATCCAGCACATCCCGTAAATCATCATCCGTAGCAGCAGGATTTACAAATGTGAGATTCTCTTTAATGGTGCCGCTAAAAAGTTGTGTATCCTGTGTTACAAAACCAATCTGGTTACGCAGGTCTTCAAAATCGATCGAGTTTTCATCAATGCCGTTGTAAAGAATAGTGCCTTGCTGCGGACGGTATAATCCTACCAGTAATTTCATTAAAGTGGTTTTGCCACTGCCGGATGGACCCACAAAAGCTACCGTTTCTCCTTGCTGCACAGCAAAACTGATTTCCGTAATAGCGTTTTGCCCTGCTGTTTGATGTTTGAATGTTACCTGTTTAAATTCCAGCTTATCTATTTCGCCAAGGTGTTTGGGTTGTGCAGGCGTCGGCTCGGGCTGCTTCATCATCAGGTTATTAAAATTATTGAGCGATGCTTCTGCCTCACGGTAAGAAAGTAGAATATTACCGATTTCCTGCAAAGGACCAAATACAAAAAAGGAAAAGATTTGCATGGTTACCAGCTGCCCGGCATCCATCTGGTCTTTAAAAATGAGCCACATCAGTATAAAAAGAATCACCTGTCTGAGTGTGTTTACCAATGTCCCCTGCAGAAAGCTGATGCTGCGGATGCGTTTTACTTTTGTAAGTTCAAGCCCGAGAATTTTGTAGGTATTCTTATTGAGACGGCTTACTTCCTGCTCTGTTAATCCAAGACTTTTTACCAGTTCAATATTACGAAGTGACTCAGTTGTGGAACCGGCTAAAGCAGTTGTTTGTCCAACAATTGTTTTTTGAATCTGTTTGATTTTTTTACTTAACAGATTGGTCATTACTGTGAGCAAGGCAATGCCTACCAGGTAAGCAATGGGAACATACCAGCTTATTTTTAATGCAGCATATACAAAAACAAAACTGATACCTATAAGAATTCCAAATAGTACATTGATGCAGTAGTTCATGAACTTTTCTACATCTGTACGCACTTTGGTAAGAATACTTAGCGTTTCGCCACTTCGTTGGTCTTCAAATTCCTGGTAAGGAAGTTTCATGGCGTGCTGTAAACCATCTGTAAAAACTTTAGCACCAAACTTCTGGATAACAACATTGAGAAAATAATCCTGGAAGTTTTTTGCAATACGGCTGATCATAGCCACAGTAATTGAAAAAATGATGATCCACCATACACCTATCTGCGTATAAGACTTACCATTGCGTTCTACAGTTTCATAAACCCAAAAAAACGTTTGCTGCGTCATTGGTGCAGTACCACCCTTACTTTGCTGAAACTCGTTAGCCAGGTTTACCAGTTTTCCAAAAAGAATGGGGTCAACCAATGAAAACCCCATGTTAATAGCTGCCAGCAGTATGGTTAAACCAACCAGCCATTTATAAGGAGCCAGGTATTTAAATAAAATTTTCATGTATTATATTTTGCTACAGATCAATGATTTTTATAAAGAAAGTTTGCAGAGAAAAACTCACGAACATCGTTTAGCTGCTGCAGTAGTTACACAGCCTGTTATGAAGCCGCCAAACAGGACATTCAGATTTTCAAACAGCAAATGTAGCAGTTGTTGGTTACAACCCGTTATCGTAAGAATCAGTAACGTAGGAATAGTTATTGCCGCCCAACTGCTGAGATTCCTGCTCAAATAATTTAGGAACACATAAATAACCTTCTACAATTCTGTTAGTAACAGCATACCCAAGGAGGTTATCAGCAATAAAGGAGATAGGCGTTTGCAGGCGTTGCAGCTTTTTGGCAGCACTTAAGGTAAGGGCATAAGCACTGGTATATTCATGATACCCTGCCTTTTTGAGATGAGGGGAAAAAGGAAGTGCATATAAATTCCTGATCATGGAAGGCGTCCAGTTGTTGCGGCCGCTTAAATGTTGGATCATGTATACTGCTTTGCGATAGCGGCTCAGGAGGTTATTATCAGTTCTTTTGTGATAATCGAGGTACAAAAGCTCCCAGCCTGCAGGAAGTTCTTCTGTCATTTTAGAAAAGAGATCAAGCCCGGTCTTATTAGCTACAACATCATCTTCTAAAATCAAAACACGTTCATATCCTTCTTTTACCTGCAATTCATATACTTTTTTATGACTCCAGGAGCAGGCAATCTGGCCGTTAATCATGGGTTGATTCCAGAGATGATGCTGCTGAGCGAGCTTACGGCTGTACACTCCATCCGCTATAAGTTTTTCCTGGTTCAGTTCTTTACCATCCACTCCATAAAGAAACTCATACCTGAGTCCCTTTAAATGTTCATTGATTTTCTGATGACGCTCTGTGGCACGGGGTATGGTAATGATAAAAATCTTATCAAAAAAACAATTTATATACTCAAAAAGGTTCTGCATGAACAAAAGACTGTTAAGCCGGATAAAACAAAGATGCTGAAAAAGCTGATTGAATGAACTTATGGCCAGCAAATTTGTAACCAAAAAAATCAAGTTTTTTAAACCTGATTCAAACAGTCAACAAAACGTTGCATGAAAGGAAGGGTTGGGAATTAACAAGGTAAAACAAATATCTTCCTATGCCTTTTTTCTGAAAAACATACCAACTAAAGAAAGCAGGAATCCCCCGCCCAGAAAGTACAACAGTATTTCGTTAAACCTGGGATGATTAGGCTTAGAAGTAGTGATAAAAGGCTGTATAACTTCAACATTGTCCAACGTTGCAAGGCTTTCATCAAGGTAGAGTTGCTCCTTAAAATAGTTGATTTCGGCTTCATATACTTTCACGGGATCAACAGGTTCGCCCAGGATGATTCCCTGTCCCTGGCTTCTTGGAATAATGCTGTTGTTCACAATCATTTTCAAACTATCAAGACTTTTCAGCTTTAGATCAAGGTTTGCCTTGAGTGACAAAAGACTTTTGCGTTTAGCTTCACGGCGTTTTAAGGCGTAGTTGTTATTTTCAAGATAATCTATAATGCCCTTTTGAAGAACAGAAGTAACACCGGAATCAGCATACACAGCTGTAATGGTAAAAAAGTTACGGATGGTATCCCGGTCATTCACAAAAAAGGAATCTTTGGTAAGTTGAGAACGGATAGCAACAACGGATGCAGCCTGTTCATCTGTAAGGCCGAGTTGCTTGGCTACAACTGATTTGTTTTTTTTGTTCTTAACCAGCTCTTCCAGGTTGTCAAGCAAAATTACACATAACTTGGCCGGCAGCTCATGTGTTACTATCACAGCTTCGGAGCGGTATGCTTTGGGCAATACAAAACGCAGTGAAAATCCTACTACACCTGCAGCTACTGTTATGAGTAACACATAAACGATATTAGCACGGATTAATCCGATAAATGAACCAACGGCCCTGAATAAACTTACAATAACATCCCAAAGTGGTTTTAAAAAAGTAAAGAGATCTATTTCTTCGGCCCGGTTCTTATTTGTTTCTTCCATACAGTTATGGATTGATCGGTTTATGTTGATGAAAAGCAAATATCGAATTAAAAAACGAATACCACACTACCCCTTTACTGATTTCCAGAACAGACTCTGTACAGCTATACAGGATGAAGAACAGAAGAAAGAGGGTGTAAAGCAAATCGCCTGACCGGAGTGATAAATAAAGCGGGAGTGCAATTGCAGCCAAAAGAAACAGCACACCTATGAACCCGGTCATCAACCATTGTTCTATAAACTGATTGTGGGCATTGTACCGGTTGTACCTGGAAGCAAAATAAAACTTCCTGCTTTCATAGCTTTTTTGCAACTCATCCTGCACATCACCAGCGCCTACCCCCGCTACCGGATTGTTTTTAATTACATCTGCAGCACAACTCCAGATAGCAATTCTTAAATACAACCCATCCCAGGATTTACCCAAACTTGCATCTTCATTAAGAGGAACCATAGACGCCTTATTAAAATGAAACAAAACTTGAAACCTGTTACGAAGCGGTTGATTTAAGAGAATAAACCCGGTTATCAAGGCCAATAACAAAGCTGTTATAAGAGTTTGCAACTTGAAAGTCGGAACCATGCGGATTACAAAAAAGACAATTAGCATCACACATAAAAAAAGACCCAGCCTGTTAGAAAGCAGAAGCAGTGTAATCAAAAAAATGAGAACAGGAATGACATGGTATAACAAATTCTTTTTGCCGGCAATAAAATGCATATGGATGGCAACACTAAACACACAGAATAAAGAGGCGACCGATGGATACACGTATGAAAACGGTAGAATATGATAACCAAACAAATCATTTGTGTTGCCCGATTTCCAGTAAAACAAAAAAGCTTTACCAATAAGAACCAGACAGTACAGCAAAACCGAACCGGAAAACAAATACAGCAATTGTTTTCTTTTTTGAATTCCTCCAAAAGAACCATCTGCAAAAGCAAGTGGAAATACCAATAAAGGCAGTTTTAGCTGCAATGTGTTAAGTGCTTCTTTTACATTGGCGCTGTAAAAAAAACTGAGGGCACTGATGATAAAAGCACCAGTAAGAACAAAAAAAAGAAAAGGCTGTTTGATACGGAAACGGAATTTTGTTTGATACACCCGCATCAAGAAAAACAATACACATAAAGCTCCGTTCAAAAAAGGAAACCACACCATTGTAATGGCTATGCCTGCCGCCAACAGCCAGGTTATCTGCTCAGTTACAGAATTACTTTGCGTCTTTATGATATTGTTGTTTATCAAACCCGATTTTTGATTGAATTAACTGTTTTAAAAGAAGTAAGATAAAAAGTGAATTGGTAGTAATATAACGCTTTATTAAACGGCCGGGCTCCTGCTGCAACCTGTACAACCACTCCAGTCCTGAACGTTGCATCCACACCGGTGCTCTTGATTGTTTACCGCTGAAAACAGAAAAAGCTCCGCCCACACCCAACAGTACAGCATTGATAGCACCTGTATTATTGGCCATCCATTTTTCCTGGCGGGGGCAACCAAAGGCAACAAACACAACCTGCGCCTCTGCATCATGAATACGACGGATGATGGTATTATTTTCTTCCTCACCCCAATTACCAAACGGAGGTGCATAGATGCCTGCAAGCTGTACAAAAGGGAATTCGTTACGGATGCGTTCTTGCATAGCAGAGAGAATTGCTTCTTCCCCTCCCAGCAGGAAAATGCGTAATGCTATTTTACGTTCATTCAAATACTTTAAAAAAGAAGGAAGAAAATCCATACCTGCAATCCGTTCCTGTGGTTTTCCTGAAAACCAACGCATCGCTTTTGCAATGGGTTGTCCATCTGCCAAAACAAGAGAAGCCGTACGCAGTTGTTGTGCAAACAAAGGATCTTTGCAGGCCTCAACAGTCATGTGCACGTTTGCAAAACAAACAAAACCCGGCATTTTATTTATTCCGGCATTTACTACCCATTGCATAGCCTCCGTAAACCGCATGGCATGCGGATAAAGGCTGATGACCTTTATGGTTTCTTCTTTTGCCATATTGCAGTTTTGTAGATTCTTATTAATTGTTCATAACCGGCTTCCGGTGTAAATTTTTCAAGATAGGACTGTCTGGCCTTTTCATTGTATTGTTTAGCAGAAGCTGTTTGCTGAAATGTACGCACACATTCAACAATAGATATAGCATTGCCGGGTTTGAAAAGCAATCCATTACTGCCCTCCTTCACCAAAGTACTCATAGAACCAAGGTGTGATGCCAGCACAGGCGTTCCTGCAGCAAATGATTCAAGCATTGTAAAAGGTAATCCTTCATACCACAGCGATGGAAAAATTAATGCCTGTGCTTTCTGAAGATAGTTGATAAGTTCAGGTTTTGCAAGGTTCCCGACGAATGTAATATTAGAGTTAGCAGCACAACGTTCCATTACTTCATTTTCTAATGGCCCCTGTCCTGCAATTACCAACTGCACATCCGGCATCTGCTGAAATGCCTGCACTAATGACTGAACTCCTTTTTCTTCACTCAGGCGGCCGGCAAATAAAAAGAAAGGTTCCCGCTTTACATCAGAATTAAAAATGTCCTGTGTGAAATTGGGTTTTATAATGAGTTTACTTTCGGGAAGTTTTAATGAAGAGGAAGCGATGATTTGTTTTGCAAAATCAGTAAGTATGATAAACTGATCTACGTTTTGCTGCCATGTATGCAATAGTTTATGAACAGATGAGAACGAAGTAGCAGCTAATGATGCTGCTGCCGATGATTTGTAACAACGATGAATAACTCCTTGAAGAGGGAAAACTTTGTTTACACAAAGTTCACAGGGTTTACCGGACCGAAGCAACAAAGCATTGGAACATAGAAGCCGGTAATTATGCAAGGTGGCAACAACCGGAATCTCCAGTTTATGCAATGCATAAAGTATGGAGGGAGAAGCCTTGAAAAAAAGATTGTGCACATGCACTACGTCCGGCTGAAATGCCTGCACCTTTTCATAAGTCATTTTATAAGAATGCCTGTTGTAAACAGCCTGCAACCCGCTTCGGAGTTGTTGAAAAAAACCATCGCCTGCTTCGTTTGAAAATAAAAGTATTTCTACTTCATGCCCCTTTGAACGGAGTAGTTCGATTTCGTTTTCTACGGCCCGGTCTTCTCCTCCCTTTTGCAAATATTGTGTATGTATAAAAAGTATGCGCACGGCAGGGTTATACTGATTGTTGAAGCTTTCTTACTGCAATAGCTTTTGACAGAAAACCAAGCAATAACCAGTAAGCAGAAGCGTAAATGGGCGACTCTAACACAGGGTTAAAGAAAGCAATGATGGTAATTGCAAAGAAGCTCCAGAAAAAAAGAACACTCCGGTTTTGATAATAAAATGATTTATAATAAAAGTATTCCTTGAAAATAATACGGTACATAGCAAAAGCAATAAGAGCATATAAAATGCCCATGCGTGCAAACAGGTAAACAAAAGAATTATGGGCTCCCATTACATAAGGTAGTGTGGATAGCTTTTCAATTTCATAAACGGGATAAAAACGAAATAAAGGTGTACCAAAACCCAATCCAATAATATTTGACGGAAACAGATCCACAATCGCCTGCTTCCAGAAAATCAATCGCCAGGTTGTGCTCGGATCAATCCCCAGTAAAAAGTTTGACTGCATTACAGCATCAATACCATCGCTGTTATAAATGGAATAAAAAGTATCCATTAAGGAAAGATTCTCCTGTACAGTAATAAAAAACAGCGTAAAAGAAATTAAAACAATAAGCCCCAGTTGTCTTGCTGCTTTGTACCCCGGAATAAACAGTAAAGTACTGTAAAAGAGAAACAGGATCATGATGGTAGCCGAACTGTACACAAAAGCATAGATAAGGCATAGCAGCATCAGAAACAGCAATCCATACCTTAAGCTCCTGTTATGAATAACAGCAGGGAAAAGTGCTGACATCCCGAATCTTTCAAACAAAAATCTTGATAATGGCGCTACAAGGAAAAAGCCAATGTAAAGCGATAATACATAGCGTATCTTATTTAAAAAACCGGGCAGGTACTTATACAGGAAATAACCGATGAAAAAAGCAAACATGGAATAAACAATAACACTGTTACGCAGATAGAAATACAAACCATCCATGCGCCATAAAGAAGTAAGCAAATGAACAACGCCTAACGACAATAATAAATAAAGGCAAACTACCAGTTCACTCCGTTCAATTTTAAAACGATTATAAGCCAGCATTCCCAAACCTATAAAAGAAAGTGCTTCATTAAAATAAAGTTGCTTCTCAAAAAACCATGGAGATATGATATAGCAGAGCGCTATGAGAAAAAAAAGATTCGCTATGGCCTGTTTTTTAATCATGCCGCAGTGGTTAACTTTTTTTGTACCAATACCACATTATTGAAATACAAAGAACGGTTCACAGGAAACAATGGAGCTACTAATACTGCCAGCAAATTAAACGGCACAATCAAGAGCATAGCTGCATAAAGAGCAACTTTACCTCCTTTTCGGCTTATTTCATATAAATAGAGAATCCATAATTGAAATAAAACCCTAACGAAGTTGCCTGTTTTCTGAAAACGAATTATTTCAAATCCGTTTTTTCGGAGCAGAGAACAAATGCCTTCAGAAGTATAACGGGCATAATCAAAAGGCATTTCATGTTCATTCCAGCCAAACGGAGCTGTGAGCAGCAGTTTGCCGCCGGGTTTTAAAACCCTGTTGATTTCCTGTAATAGTATATCCGGTTGAAAAAGATGCTCCAGCACTTCACTGCTGAAAACACTATCAAAAGTTTCGTTTTCAAACGGCAAACTGGTACCGTTGTAAAAAACATCAATTTTGGAGTAACGGTGATTATGGCCGGATTGTTCAACATCAACACCTGTATAAGAATCAACCGTAAAAAGGTTTTCATAAGGCTTACTGCCACAGCCAAAATCCATCAGCTTTCCTTTTAATTCCGGAGCCAGTTGTCTGATAGCTTTAAACAACGGATAGCGTATCAAAAAAAAAGGATTAAAAAAAACAGCGGCAATACCCGGTTGAAAACTTTGTTGCCTCAGTATATCGTTTAGTGACTTCATTAAGCGTTGAATTCGGTTGCACGCAAATCTAAGGAAAGGGGTGAACTTCTCTGCTTCTTAATCTCAGCTGCCGGGTTCTTTCATCATTTGTTTTATAAGTTGTTGCTGTGAGAAAAACATGATAATACCATACAGCAATACGGATGCCATGAATGCTGTAAACGTATCACCTAGCACAAACCAAACCGAACAAGACAGCAGAGCGTAGATCAACAGTTGAAACGCAAAAACAAGACGAGGCCGTAGTTTACCTGCAAGTTGTAACCTGCGGATCATCCATACAGCAAATACAACTTCACCTGCCAGCAGCGCAAGTATTGAAAAAGATGGATTTTTTGTAACAAGGGCTGATACGGTAAATAATAAAACAGTAAGCAGGGCAGCTATTGTGCTTATGAAAGAATAATCTTTATCTATTTTGCGAAGCAAAGCAATTGTAGTTACGCTTGAAAAGAATGCATAAACCCATGCTGCAACAGCAAGAACTATAAAAAGCATTGTATAATCAACATAGCTATCACCCACAAAAATGCGGATCATGGTTTGCGGGTACATACAAAAGAAAACCAGGAATGCTGTTCCTGCAATAAGACCGGTTTTATCAACAACCAATTGTATTTCCTCATTAAGCATATTACGCAGGTATGCCTGGTGTACAATACGAAGCACTCCTTTGTACAACATATAAAACTTTAAAGCTGCTACCAGTACAGCCACCTGCTCTGTTTCCGGAAAAAGATAGGGCGCTATTAATACAAGCCCGTAGCCCAGGAAATACAAGGCAATTGATACCAGCCCAAGTTGGAAATGCTGATAATACAGCTTGAGAGAATGCAGCACAGGTTTTACCAGCAGCGGTACGTTGAGATAATAAGTAATAAAGCTGTTGGTAAGCAGGTAGCTTAACAGCATTACTATTACAAATATGGTCAACAGATTTTCTTTACTGAAATAAGCAGCTGCAGCAACAGCACCAAAAGGAAGAATGATTCTTATTAATGCTACCAATGCTCCCGTTAACGGATGCCCGGTTGCATACAAGGCATAATCACCATTCAATGCAAATAATGGAACGAGTATAAAAACGAGAAATACAGGTTCGTAAAAAGCAAAACCTGAAAAAAGCAGTAACAGGCAACTGAGCGTAAGCCGGGCTTTTTGTGTTTGAATAAATTCATTGCTCCACTCTTTTTGTAACGCAATATTACGCATGGCCGCTGCCTGTAAACCAAATGCAAACAGGTTGATCAAAAACTGGCTTAACGCATCTGCCTGCCCCAACTGTGCCACCAGGTGCGGATTATTACTGCTTAACAGGTATTTAAGCACAAATACGGAAAAGAGCTGACCGATACCTGTAACGACTCCGATAAAAGCCAGTTTTTTCAGCATAATTGGCACTTAGTTTGATCGCTATAAATATCTGGTTTAATTGCGGAAATAAGCGCTGAAATCAGGATAATCCCTTAAAAAAGAGCTACACAAAAAGGGAATCGTTTCCATATTAAATCTTGTATATGTTTCTGACAAAATCACCTACATTTGTCAGACGTGTTAAAAGAAAGCATACCTTAGAAAAACACGCATTCAACCGTATATGACCCCTGTTCATCATACCTTTTCCGGGCAAAAAAGAGAAGAAAGCTTTTCAGCCACTTCTGCTTTTGCAAAACAGTTACGCAGCCGGACTTTAAGGACGATGATGAAACGATTTTTTGATGTAGTTGTTGCCTCTTTTTTAATTGTAACAGTTTTATCCTGGCTGGTTCCCATCGTCTCTATTTTGATTTTGATTGACAGCCGTAGCCCCGTTTTCTTCAGACAACGTCGTGTGGGCCGGTTTGGGAAAACCTTTTATTGCTTAAAGTTCCGCACCATGTACAACAACATTGAGGCAGATTTTAAGCAGGCCAGTGATGATGATCCACGTATTACCCGTTTGGGTCATTTTTTACGGAAGACCAATATTGATGAGTTACCGCAACTATTTAATGTATTGATCGGCGATATGAGCATTATTGGCCCACGCCCTCATATGCTTAAGGATTGCAAAGATTTTAATGAAGTTGTAAAAAATTATAAGCTCCGTTCCTTTGTAAAACCGGGTATTACCGGGCTTGCACAAATCAAAGGGTTTCGTGGACCCACAACTGATGACTTAAGCATCATCCATCGTTTTCGCTGGGACCTGTTTTACATACGCCATAGCTCGATGGCCTTTGACCTTTCTATATTAGCCATAACTGTTTACCAGGCAGTCACTCATTTCATCAGCAATATCGCTGCATTATTCAGTAAAAGAAGCAGGGCAGCCCGTAATGTTGAATTTGAAGGCGAAAAGCAAATTGCTGCCTGATCTTCTTAACCGGCCCACCCTTCCCGATCCAGGCTTCGGTATTGAATTGCTTCCGCCAGGTGTTCTACTTTGATGTCATCACTATCAGCTAGGTCTGCAATGGTTCTGCTCACTTTTAATATGCGGTCATAAGCACGGGCACTTAAATTAAGTTTATCCATCGCTGCTTTGAGCAGTGTTTGTCCGGCCTGTGATATGACACAGATTTCCTTGAGTTGTTTACTGCTCATTTGTGCATTGGCATATACACCTTCTACACCTTGATACCGAAGCGCCTGCCGCTCCCTGGCTTTTATAACACGCTCCCTGATGTTTTCAGAATGCTCGCCCGTTTCGTTTTTTGAAAGTTCGCTGAAAGGCACCGGTGTTACCTCCACATGCAGATCAATCCGATCCAGCAAGGGACCTGAAATTTTATTAAGATATTTCTGTACAGCGCCGGGCGGACAGGTACATTCTTTTTCAGGATGATTATAAAAACCACAGGGGCAGGGATTCATAGAAGCAATGAGCATAAAACTGGCAGGAAAATCAATAGCAATCTTTGCCCTTGAAATAGTTACCCTTCGTTCTTCCATTGGCTGGCGCATTACTTCCAGTACAGTACGTTTAAACTCCGGTAATTCATCCAGAAATAAAACGCCGTTATGTGCCAATGAAATTTCACCAGGCTGCGGGTTAGTGCCGCCACCTACTAAAGCCACATCGCTGATGGTATGATGCGGTGAGCGGAAAGGACGTTTTGATATGAGTGTTGCATTTTCAGGCAACTTACCGGCTACACTGTGAATTTTAGTTGTTTCCAATGCTTCCTGTAAGCTTAATGGAGGAAGAATGGTGGGCAATCGTTTTGCCAGCATGGTTTTACCGGCACCGGGCGGACCAATAAGAATTGCATTATGGCTGCCGGCAGCAGCAATTTCCAAAGCCCGCTTAATATTGGATTGACCTTTTACATCACTGAAATCAAATTCAAAATTATATTGAGCATTGTAAAACTCTTCTCTTGTGTTTACTTCTGTTGGCTTGAGAGCAGTTTCATCATTTAAGAATTCAATCAACTCCCGTATATGCTCCACGCCATACACATTGAGTTGATTCACCATACCCGCTTCTCTTGCATTTTGCCTCGGCACAATCAATCCTTTAAAATTTTCTTTACGTGCCTGTATGGCAATGGGCAAGGCACCTTTGATTGGAAGAATGCTTCCATCCAGGCTCAATTCTCCCATGATTACATAATCACCTAACCGTTCCGGGTTCTTTATTTGTTCTGTAGCGCCTAAAATGCCGATGGCGATGGGTAAATCAAATGCGGTTCCTGTTTTACGGATATCTGCCGGGGCCAGGTTTACAATAACTTTGGTGCGGGGAAAAAAATAGCCCGAAGTTTTTAAAGCGCTTTCAATTCTTTGCTCACTTTCTTTTACCGCACTATCCGGCAACCCCACCATAAAAAATTTCTGACCGCTGCTTACATTTACTTCTACAGTAATGGTAATGGCATTTACTCCATAAACAGCACTTCCAAATGTTTTTACCAGCATGCGGTGTTCTTTTTTGCAAAACAAGATAAAACAAATGAAAATAAACAGACAAGTTAACTTTGCTCCTACTCTTTAATTTGCAGGAATGAAAAAAATTATTGTCTCTTTTGTTTTGATGCTGCTGGTACATCGCCTGTATGCACAACCCTTTACTAACCCTAACTCCATCTTAGATACTTTTAAAAAAAGCATCCCCTGTATTGCAAAAGGCATGGCGGGTGGTGTTGCAGTTGAAATCAATTACTATTCACCCGGTGTAAAAAAACGTGTTATATGGGGAGGATTGGTTCCTTTTGAACAGGTGTGGGTTACCGGCGCTCATAACGCTACCCGAATTCAGTTAAACAAAGACGTAAAAATAGGTGGTACTCTTATTAAGGCAGGTACCTACGCCATCTTCACTATTCCGGGACCAGAGCAGTGGATTTTTATTCTTAACAGGAATTATCAACAACACCTTACAGATAAGTACAATGAACAGGAGGATATATTACGCCTGATGATAACACCTGCTACTACTGAACAAAGCCTGGAACGGCTGGAGTATAGTATCCAAAAAGATAAACTTGTAATAGCCTGGGAAAAGATAAGACTGGAAATTCCTGTTGAAGCTAAATAGACTACAAGCCCAGTTTTTCTGCAATTACCTTACTCATTTTAAAAAATGACTCCTGGCTGTAACCGGCAATATGGGGTGTTATAAGTACATTCGGCTGTTGTAAAAGCCACTGAAGCTTTTCATTTTCTTCAGCCGAATAAGAACTAAGCTTTTCGTTTTCCAGCACATCTAAAGCAGCGCCGCTGATGAGTCCTTTTTGTAAAGCCTTTATTACCGCATCTGTATCATGTACTTTTCCTCTTGATGCATTGATGAAATAAGGCTTTTGTTCCATGGCTTCAAAAAATGAAGTGCCGGCATAATGAAATGTTTCATCCGTAAGCGGCAGATGCAGACTGATAACATCGCTGTAACGCAGCACTTGTTCCAATGAAGCTTCCCTGATGCGTTCACCACCAAAACCAAATGCATATTTATCATGTGCCAGTATCGTTACATCAAAGCCCTGTAATTTTTTTGCAAAAGCCTGCCCGGTGTTTCCGAAACCGATAATACCTACTGTTTTACCACCTAGTTCTGTACCACGGTTTTCATCACGCCGCCATAATCCGTTTTTTACTTCAAGAGCACTGCTGCTGATTTTGTTCATGAGATTAAGCAGCATGCCCAGCGCATGTTCGCCCACAGCATCCCGGTTGCCTTCCGGGCTGCTGTACACTTTGATGCCACGACTTTGTGCATAAATTACATCAATCAACTCCAAACCACTGCCTAACCTACCAATCCACTGTAATTGTGCAGCTGCCTCTAACAAAGATTGATTAATCGGAATACGGGTTGAAACAACCAGGCCCTGTGCATCAACCACTTCTTTTTGTAAGGCATCGGTTGTAATGGTTGGTTCATATACCACTGTATAACCGGCTGCTGCTAATTTCTGCCGCAGGTATTCATGACAAGGAGCTGTTATAATTACTTTCACGTTGTTACTTCATTTGAAAGGTGAGGGCTGCAAACTGCTCAACAGTTAATTGTTCTGCACGTTTGGTAAACAGCTCATCCGTTAAAGTTGATTCATCAAATAAGGATCTTAGTCCGTTACGTAACATTTTCCGCCGTTGATTAAAAGCAGTCTTCACCAGTTTGAAAAAATCGGCCTCTGATCTCATATCAGGCATGGTGCTGGATTTCGTCAATCGTATAACCCCGCTTTTAACCTTGGGAGGCGGATTGAAACAATTCTCATGTACATCAAACAAATACTCCACTTTATAAAAAGCCTGTACCAATACACTCAGGATGCCATATACTTTACTTCCTTCTTTTGCAGCAATCCGTTGTGCCACTTCTTTCTGAAACATTCCGGTTACTACCGGCACCTGTTCTTTCCACTCCAGTATATGAAACAGAATTTGTGAAGAAATGTTGTAAGGAAAGTTGCCTACAATATGAAAGCTGCCCTCAAAAGGAGGAGCAGCGTCTAAAAAACTCTGATGAATGATTTTATCTTTCAGTTGCGGATAGGTATGAAGCAACCATTCCACTTTTTCAGTATCTACCTCCACTGCTTTAAAAGAAACACCCGGAAGTTGTAATAAATATTTGGTAATGGCACCACCGCCCGGCCCTACTTCCAAAAGTTGTTGCGGCTGCATTTCTTCTACAGCCTTTACAATATTGCGGCAAATGCCTTCATCTTTCAGGAAATGCTGACCCAGCGATTTTTTTAAAGTGTACTGCACAGCGCAAAAATAAATCTTTCGGCTGTGCAGTACCTGATAATTATCTGTATGCTCTTTAACAACGTCTGCCTATATGAATAACATCCGTGCGGGAATAAAGAACCGCACCATCATGCTGATACGCTACAATACGATAATAAAACGTTCCCTGTGTTACCGTTTTATCACGGTAGCGGAAAAAAAAATTGCTGGTGGGAGTGATTTCAGCGATGGGTGTAAAGTTCACACCATCTGTAGAACGCTCTACATGAAAGAACACAACGAGGATGGGATTATTAAACATCCAGTTTACTGAAACATCACGCCCCATTCGGTACGCATTAAAAAAAGGATAATCCTGTTGCGGGTGATGTACAGTAATATGTTGTGGGTTGGAAACGGATGAGCCGGCTTTACAATACAGGAGTTGCAAGGAAAGCAATACGGCCAGGGTAATGATTCTTGTTTTCATGGGATTGATTTTTATCTATTGAATCAAAATCAATGCCTCATTTATCCGAAACAATTTGATTTTATACGCACTGTAATTGAAAAAACACTACGTAAAGCATCGCAGCAGTTTGAAAAAGAAAACAGAAGTGCTTGCAGCAGTTGAATACTGATTAATGATGGATGATAATTTTCTTCCGGTCTGTTTTCAAGCCTTGTTTTACAATGACGAAGTAAGTACCGGAAGCCCATTGCGGCAATACATCAAACTGTACAACCTTTTGTTGCGGTTGTACTACCTGCTGCTTTACCATCACCCCATTCATATTAAGAACGGTTATTTCTGCAGGGAGATGATTATTAGGTAATACAATATTCAGATGCCTGGAAACGGGGTTGGGTCCGATGATGATTTCAGTATTGGATGCATCAGCCACACGTATGATACGGCTGAATGTAACTCTTCCGTTAGCAGACACCTGTTTGATGCGGTAGAATAATAAAGGCGGTCCATTGGGTTTGTGGGGATCAGTATAGGAATAGTCGCCGCTTGCATTTGACGGAAATCCTGCAATCCGTTCAAACCGTATTCCATCTTCACTGCGTTCAACATAAAATGTTTCACCTGTCGCAGATACATCCGTACCCCAACTGATATGATTGTAAGCCTGTAGTTGTTTTACATCAAACCTGTTGATCTGTGAGGGCAATATGGTACAACCGGAACCAAGCTGGATTAGCATGGTATCTCTTACATAAACTGATCCGCAACTATCCATCAACTCCTGGCTTACTACATACAAACCCGGCTGATCTACCTGAATGGAAGCACCCACCGTATCACTCACAATATTTCCTGATAAAGCACGCCAGGTATAAATAGAAGTAACCAATGGATTACTCACCCAAATGGTTGCAATGCCCGGCAAGCAAAGCGTAGGAAAATCAGTAGCCAGTTCAGCAGCAGGGGCACGGAAAAAGCTGAAAGGACCCACAAAGTCTTTTAACTCTGCTGTAAAAGATGTAGATGCCCTGGATTTTACCAATACTCTTCTGAAAGGCATGGCACATGGATCATTCGATGTAACTAAAGGATCCAAACCCAGCTTACTGAGGTTTACAGAAAACTCCATAAACTGTCGGGCTGTATAGTTGGCAACAACGGTATTGTTTTGCAACACCACTTGAAAAGGACCGGCCCAGGTATTATTGGCTGATTGAAGACCGGTATAAAAATCACCGGCTGTTTTAGGCACAATGCTGGCATAGCCATAGGTAGCACCGGGCCCGCCTCCATCAAAACTTCCACCCCAGTTAAAAGCAGCAGGAGTTATAGAAAGTGCACTTTGATGTACCCATATTCTTGCTTCAATAAAGGATAGAGAGGAGCTTCCGTATTCTGCTGTAAAAATCACATCACCGGCTTTAAGAATATTTCCTCCTGCATCAAACAACCAGGATGTATGCCCTGCATCCGGACCATAACCAGTAAATGAAAGCGTTGGCCGATTATAGGTTATATCAGTTTGATACATTTCAAAATCAAAGTAGCGGTTACCCGTTGTATTATCTAAGGATACACCGCCAAACATCCACAGAGAGTCATTGGAGTTTGGTCCGGCCCTGCGCACATGCATATACATATCCAGGATATCATTCTTATCCGGTATTCCCTGCGAAACAGGTGTAGACCAGCTTTGCGGGCTCATCCCGTTTTTATTACTACCACTTGCAAAAACCGTAGAGTCATCGCCATGGTGATCCCTGATAAATATGGCATCAATCAACATCCGGTTATTTACAATGGAAAACTGCGGATAACGCATACCCCTGAAAAACGGCTGTGATCGTGATGAAGGAGTAGTTGTGTAACGGTTTACTATAAAGGCAGCTCCGGTTGTATCAATAACGCCTATACCCGGACCGGCACTGGCTCCCCTGAACCAATCATCATTACCTGCTGAACTGAAACCATTAAAAAAATTAGCTCTCAAATCTGCTTCCACTCCAAAATTGGCTTTAATAACCGGGCCGGTAACTTGTGCACCGGCTGATGTGCACCATAAAAGTGCAACATTGGCAATTAAAATTTGAAGTTTCATAAGATACAGTTAAGAGGTCGTGACGGATACTGATACAGCGGGGCCGGTAGCTGAATGCTATCAACCACGTTTTACGATACGAACTGATTCCATAGGAGATTCAGTTGTACTCATATCTTTTTGTTGTGCTACAATCTTGTAATAAGTAACACCGGGTAATGCTGTTACATCACGATAGCGATAAGTAGGGCTACCGGTAGCAGCAATAGTTTCCAACTCGTAGAAGTATTGACCGTCGTAAGAATAGAAAATGGTAAAACTTTGTGCCTCCATGGGATTACTTACTGACCATGTAAGCATTGCATCATTCGCCATTCGGTGTGCTCTGAAATAACCAAACTGTTGCGGCGTGGCAGCAGCTTTAACTGAAACAACCGGTACCACTGAAGATTTTTCGGAAGCGAAACTTCCGGAGGCAATAAGTATTCCTGCAAAGAGTAAAAAAGATTTCATGGGATTAAGATTTAGCGCAAGATAGTCAACTCTTTTTTTCAAACACAGCTACAAAACATCTTTTATCCTGTATTACTAGTACCTAAAAACTCTTAACAAAACAGCTCTTTTGTTGAAAATCAACTATTTGATTTCCTGATAATGTATGCTTTCTCAAAAACCAATGTTTTCATTGTATATTCCTGTATGTGGCAATCATAAGGAGTCTTTAAAATGAATACCTGCAAATCATCAGGAATCTGCCATCTCCAAACTCCGTAAAACCATTATCTTTATCCATTATGAATGTAACAAAACCTGTAATCGGATTTTCCTGTGGCGATATCAATGGAATCGGCATTGAAATCATTATAAAAGCATTGAGCGATACCCGTCTGCATGAGTTGTGCACGCCTGTTGTATTTGCTTCCAACAAAGTGATTAATTTTTACAAAAAAAGTATACCGGATGTAAATTTCAGTTACCAGGCTACCCGTGAGTTAGATCGTTTCAGTCCCAAGCAGGTTACCATCTTCAGTTGCTGGGAAGAAGAGGTAGCTATTACACCCGGACAATTAAATGAAACCGGTGGCCAATATGCTATTAAATCATTACTGGCTGCTACGGAGGCTTTAAAAAACAAACAGATTGATGCACTGGTAACAGCACCGATTCATAAAAAGAATGTATACAGCGAAGCTTTCCCTTACACCGGTCACACCCCATTTTTAAAGGCATTTTTTAACGTGCCGGATGTTGCGATGCTGATGACGGCCGATAATTTAAAAGTGGCCCTCTTAACCGAACATGTACCCGTAGGCGAAGTAGCCAAACACATTACCCGTGACGCCATCATTTCAAAATTGAAAATTGTGAACCAGAGTCTAAAACAGGATTTTGGAATTAATAAACCAAAGATTGCGGTGCTGGGTCTGAACCCGCATGCAGGCGATGAAGGACTGATTGGGAAAGAAGAAGAAGAAATCATTAAACCGGCCATTAAAGAAGCCAAACAGCAGCACGATGTATTCTGCTTTGGGCCTTACAGCAGCGATGCTTTTTTCGCACGTGGTCAATATGAAAAATTTGATGCAGTACTGGCTATGTACCATGATCAGGGTTTGATTCCGTTTAAATCATTAGCGATAGGTGATGAAGTAAATTATACAGCGGGCTTGCCCGTAATACGTACAAGTCCGGATCATGGAACAGCCTTTGATATTGCCGGAAAAGGAAAAGCAGATGAAACTTCCCTGCGTGCTTCTATTTTTGCTGCTATTGATATTTTCAGAACCAGAAATGGTTATGCGGAAGCAAGAAGCAACCCGATGAAACGCAGAAGTGCAGCTTTACTGGCAAGAGCAGTGGATGAAAAATTACAGGAGGAATAAAAAGTCTTTAGCCGATAACCTGTAGTAATAAGTTTCCTATTAAGGGGAGAATGATTAATGTTGAGCAATTGTATCACTTCAACATATCCTCACTAACTCCCTTGTTAATCACATAACTGCTGTAGGTGATTTCAACCTTTCCTTTTTTGTTTTTGGGTAACTCTTGTTTCTTACTGCCGTCATCATATTCAAGCGTTACACCTTTAGGCAGCTTGTAATCTTTGGTATTGAAAGAAAATATCACTTTATCAGGCAGGCCCCAATCGGCATACCGGCCAAAATTCATCTGCATATCATAAGTACCATTGTCTTTGGTAGTGGTACTGGCTTTACGGATAAGCAGTGCTTTTTCATCAATATACATGGTTGTTAATACCACATCACTGTTTTCATTCAGCGGTAATAGTTTGATGATCCTGACAGGTGTATTATCAATAGTACCGTTGCCAGCATCAATAGCTGTATAATCTTCTGTTAACAGTAAAGAGCTGATATTAATGCTTACACCACCTTTGGGCAATAAGGAAATACCACCATCACGCTTCACCTGAAATTTGTTGGGCTTTTTATAATACGCTTTAATATTACTGATGGGCGCTTTAATAAACACCACATCGGTTTTCATTTTACCGGTAGCTGTATAATCATTTACTTTATCCAGCTTGGCTTTTACTTTCTTAACCAAATCAAGAGCGGGAAGTTGAGCGAATGATGAAGCAGGATGTAAGAAGTAAGCAATAAGAAGTACGAAGAAACAAGTACGAGGTACTAAATACGAAGTACTCCATTTTGCACTTTCCCTTTTATTGAATTGACTCTGCATGAATTATAATTTTGAAACTATTCTGTAAAACTTTTAACCACAAGACCTCTTAAACATTTCAACCTCTCACTAACTCAACACATCTTTTCTTTTAAAAATAACTATGGAGGCACCTACAAAGAAAACAATATGTGCCACCAGTACTCCGGCACTTCTTAACACCGCAGGCAGATTACGGATGGTACCGGGAATGGATTCGCCATCCACATTTTCCTTCATTTCAAAAAATCCTTTCCAGGCAATCATGTGCGTGGTAAAAAAGAACTGCTTTACTTTTTCAAACAACGGAATTTCCAGTGTAGAAAGAATGGTGAATACAATAATCACACTCATGGTAGCTACAATCGGGCCAATGGAATTTTCTGCAAAAATGGAAAAGAAAAAACCCAGCGATGCTACGGTAATCAGCGCCAGTGCTGCAAAGGCAAATGCGAGCAGGTAACGCCAGAAAATATCATTGGCATTGATGAGAATAATTTCAGAACTCTTGGCATTGATTAATCCATCTTTTCCAAAAATACCCATCGACAAAAACAACCCGATCACTGCTATCCAAACTAACAAAGCCAGCACATATACAGAAGAAGCAATGAATTTACTCAGCAACAGTTGCGTTCTGCTTTGTGGCTTGGTTACAATTAAACGAAGCGTACCCATATTGGCTTCACCGGCTATCATATCGGCACTTATCAATGCCACCAGCAATGGCACATGAATGAGCAGGGTTTGCAAAATCACAAAACAAACAAAATAACCATTGAGCGGATTACCAATCACCAGGAAATTATCATTCACATCTTTCAGTACAAAATCCATATACTTCTGTCCATCAGCATAAATAGCAACCTGTATCAACGATACAATGGCCCATACGGCGATGAAAGCGATGTAGGTACGTGGCTTTTTAAAGATTTTAAATACTTCAATTTTTATAAGCTTCCACATGTTGATTGGCCGATGTAATTTTTAAGAAATAATCTTCCAGCGTGTGCCGGGCAGTAATACCTTTTACTTCAATTTGCTGTGCTACTAAAAAACGGTTGAAGGCTGGCACTGCATCCCTGCTCATTTTTAATTCAATACCGCTGGCATCCACATTAATGAGTGAAGCAGCATACTCAGATTGCTGAATGATGCTTTCTGCAAGTGCTTTATTGCCTGTTTCCAGCAGCACAATAGTATCATCCGGATGAAAGAGTTCATTTACTGAGCCTTCCACCAGCTTTTTACCTTTATCAATAATCAGCATCCGGTTGGCAATCTGTTCCACTTCACTGAGCAGGTGCGATGAAACAAGGATTGTTTTTTTCCGTTCACGACTCAGCATCAAAATCAGGTTCCGCATATCTGCAATACCCTGCGGATCTAATCCATTGGTAGGTTCATCCAGAACAATCAATTGAGGGTTATGCACCAATGCAACAGCCAGACCCAGCCTTTGTTTCATACCCTGTGAGTAGGTACGCACTTTACTATGTGCTCTTTGTGCAAGACCCACCAGTTCCAGTTGTTCCATCAGTTGAGCTTTGGAAAACTTTAATCCGCTCATGGTGGCAAAAATGGAAAGGCATTCGAAGGCAGTGAGATACTTGTACAAATCGGGTCGTTCAATTACTGCACCTACCTGTTGTAATATTTCTTTGCGGTGTGTTGTGAGATTATATCCAAACAACTCAATAGTTCCGGAAGTAGGTGTAATGAGTGTCAATAACATCCGGATAGTAGTGGATTTACCGGCACCATTCTGACCTAAGAAGCCATACACATCCCCTTCCTGTACGGTAAACGAAAGTTCATCAACGGCTTTTAGTTCCTTAAACTGTTTGGAGAGACGGGTTACTTTAATGATAGGATTCATACAATTCTGCAAGAACAACAGATTTGTAAAGATAAGGTTTGCACAAGGCTCATAATTATTTGGGCAGATAAGTTTGCAAGGCTTTCACATATGTTTCAAACGCTTCAATTCCCTGTGGTGTTATTTTGCAGATGGTTTGCGGGTAATTGTCTTTAAACTGCTTAATCACTTCTACATAACCCGCCTCTTTGAGCTTTGTGATCTGAACAGAGAGATTGCCTGCCGTAGAGCCCGTTTTTTCTTTAATAAACGTAAACTCTGCTTCCTTTACGCCAATGAGCAAACTCATGACGGCGAGGCGCAACTGTGAATGTAATATGGGATCCAGATCTTTAAACATGGGCTCCTTTCTGTGCTACATATTTTTTTCGAATCATGATGCCGGGTATAAGCCAGGAAAGTGCTGCAGCAAAAGCCATGAGCACAAAATCAACATAAGTGGGTGTAAAGGCGGCAACAATAGCGCTCACCCAGCAAAAAATACCCCCGGCCAGCATCCATCTTTGTTTACGGGCTGCACCGGTAATGATGGTGGGGAAACCAAACACCAGCAACAAATAACAACCTGCAAAACTCCAGGAACTCTGAACAGCATTACCGGCAGCACGGTAAGCTTCTAAAGCAGGCGCCATTTCTGCACTCAACCTGTTATTAATAAAATTCACTACAAATACACCGATACCAAAACAGGTCCACACATAACTCATAATATCATCATCCCATCCTTTGGCTTTACGTTCGTTTCGTTCTTTGATGGAAATAAAAACCTGCGGCACCAATGCAAACAACGCCAGCCACCAGATATCAAAACGCATTTCAAAGTCAAAATAAATTTTAGCCGCCTGTACAGCACTGCAAATGGTAATGACAGAACCCCATAACATGGGACCGATGCCTGAATCCACAAAATTGTTCTTGGCACGATTAATCATTTGCTGAATAATGAGCAAACTCTCCTGTTCTGTTAATGGTTTCTCTGCCATAATCAGTTTTGATTTTTAAAGCGTGAACGTAAAAGATAACCGGGTATAATCCATGCAGCAACAACTGCAGTTGCAATCAACAGGAACGAAAATTCAGAAGGCATAAAAACAGATGCTACTGCCAATGCCCAGCAACAAAACGCCCCTACACGAAGAGGTGTAAATTTGATAATGACCCCGGAAAGAAACGTGGGCATACCGTATAACATAAGAATCACAGGATTAAACAGCGCTGGATTTCCTGTTTTATAGATAATAACACCTGAAATAAAACCCATGATCACAAAGGCCAGCCACACTTGTCCGGTAATTTCATCAGCATAGGTTTTTACCGCTGTTGATTTCTTTTTGCGGGCCAGGTAAATAGTTTGATAAATAATGGTAGGGAACGTAAGCATCCATATGTACTGCAGCGGCTTAAAGCTGCCGTAGAAATAAACAGAAACAAAACTTACCAGGCTGCACAAAAGAATTACCCAACCCCACAGTAAATACAAATGACCATTTTCATTAAAACGGTTTTTCGCCTTATTGATCATACTTTCAATAAGACTCAAACTATCCTGTGGAGAAAATTCCTGTTCTTGCATGGCTGATGGTTTATGTTCAAAAATAAGAGAGTACCGGCAATTGCTGCCGGCACTTTTATACATTATTGTTTACATCCGTTCAGCACCATTTCAAATTGCTGCTTACCCCATTTAGGATGCAATTCTGTTTTAGGTTTGAATGCTTCTTCCAGTTTCATTCCCTGCTCTGCAATTGGTTTGGCAGTGGTGCAACCTCCGCCAAATTGTGCAGGTGTATAAAACAAACTTTGTGACTGAAGTGCATAAGGTCGTGGGTTAGCAGGATCTTGCTGCTTGGCTTTTTCAAGGTACTCATTCATTAACGTTCCATATTGCTGAAATCGCTGCATGGGATTTACCATCATACGCAACTGTGCAATCATACTTTTTACACAGGTGATTTCAGAATTATTTGGTTCCAGCGCATCAGCTTTATTAATGAGTTGTTCAGCTTTATCGGCAATGGGATCAAGACCAGCCGGATTTGTTTGTGCCAGCATATACCCTTGAAGTACCTGTGCATGTGCCGCATAGTAAAACGCCAGCCATTGATTTTTTTCTGTTTCAGCAATCCGTTCAAAAGCGTTACTGATGTCTAAAAAATCCTGTGGTGTTTTGGCGGTTTTATATGCTTCCATCCTGGATTGCATGGCACCCATGAATTTTTCATTTTGCGCAGAAGCAGCAACGGCCGTAAACATACATAAGGTGATGATGAGTTGTTTCATTGTTTGATCGTTTAAAGATGATTGATAATTATTTTGAATCCTGTTCCCTTTTTAATTTTTCATACTCCCGTTCTACACTGTTTGATTTGGGATATACATAAGCACCGAGATAATGGGATACGATGCCAATACCCCAACCCAGGGTGGGCCATACCGGCCAGGGCACACCACCGCCATAATGTTTGGCTCCGTTAATGGCCCATAAAATCCATAAGAAAGAATTCACTAACACATAAGTGATGAGATGACTTTTAAAACTTGCACGTTTTTGGGCTACTTCCCAAAGCTGTTTGTCTTTTTGTTCGTTGGCATCGGGGATGCGTTGAAAGTTGCTCATAATAAAATTTTTATTGGTTAATATATTGGTTGTTACAGGTTGATGTTGATGGCATCTTCACTTCTGTCCACTCCAAAACTGAAGAATGCACCAAGGAAAATAAACTGGCGGGAAGGCGGTACAATCTCCTGACGGCGCTGCCCGTTAAACGAATAGTTGTAACCAAACTGCTGTTTAAAGTTTAAAACATTACTTACACTAAGAACATACACTACAAATGATTTGGCATCTTTCTTACCAATCTTGGGCAGATAGTTGAGGGCAAAACTTATGTTGTGATAAGGATCAATCATACCTCTGTCTGCAAATACAAACTTTCCTGTGTTACCTGCTTCAGGCTGAATGTTATAGAATGGACGACTGCTGGCAAAATTGTAAGAAAGGTTTACGTTCGTTTTCCACTTCGTTACAAATTTCTTCATCACTACAGATGCTGTATGTTTCGCAGCAAAGTTGGGTGTAATGGCAAAGGGGAAATTGGCAAAGTCACGTTTGGTATCGAGGAAAGAATAAGAAATCCAGTAGTCCAAATTCTTGATGGTCTTTTTATCTCTCCAGAATAATTCAAAACCTTTCGCATCACCAAAGCCTGCATTACTTACAGCTCTTGGTTGATTGTTCACCAAACCGGTTTTCACCAGGTCATCATATTCTTTGTAAAAAGCTTCTACACGAAAGGTGGTGAGATTAGTTGTTTTTTGATACTGGGCAATATAATGTGTTGCTTTCTGAAAGTTGAGCGGATTTACTGCAGGCAGGTTTCTTAACTCAGGATTCTGAAAAAATTGTCCGTATGCTAAAGAAGCCTGTGCATTTTTTCCCACTTTATAAGCCAGAGACATACGGGGTGCTATATTATTTTGGTTCAGCAATTCACTACGCTCAGCACGAATACCAAATTTACCCGCCAGGTTGTTAGTGATATAAACATCCTGTTCTGCAAACAAAGAGAAAATATTTTCTTTGATGGTGGAAGGAAAGCGTTGTCCGTTTACCGCAATAAAGTTAATGCGGTCTTTGCTGTGGTTATATTCTGTTCCGAAACGAAAGGCAGACAATCCTTTAAACTTTTTTTCAATCACTAACTTGGTGTTGAAATAATCGCCACGGTTTTCAAGATCAAAATTCTTAGCAAAACCAAGATTGCCCAGCACCACATCATTTTTAGATGCATCCGTCATACCGAAACGTAAATCATCCCTGTTGTTGGAGTAAGAAATACCGGCATTCAAACGCCATTTGTTTTTAAACTGTTCTTTCCAGGAAAGATTATGATACATGTTTCCGTTTTTTAAACTGAAACGGTCTAAATAGCCCAATGAATCCAGGCTGGGTACTGTAAAGGCCAGTGAATTGTATGTATAATAACCATAATACTTCAGCATGCCGTTCTTGGATGTTTTAATACGGAAGTTGGCATCGGCTGTATGACCTCCAGGTGATTTTGAGTAATCCTGTTGTTGTTTGATGAGTGAAATAGCCAGATCAAGATTAGAGTAACCATAATTAATACCCCAACTGGCTGTTTTCTTTTTATTGAGTTTTTGAAAACCGCCACCTAAACTCAATACAGTAACACTGAGGTTGGCAGAAGATTGATCAGGCAAATCAATACTCTCCAGAATAAGTGCAGATGATAAAGCCTGGCCATACAAAGCACTGTAGCCGCCGGTACTGAAAACCGTTCCTTTAAAAATGAAAGGTGAAAAACGGCCACGGGCTGCAATATTAGGTGCACCTGTAAAAAAGAAATTGTTGACCAATGTACCATCAATAAACGTTTTTGTTTCAGCAGCTGTACCACCACGAACAAAAAGGCCTTCACTCTCTCCTACCTGCTGTGCACCGGGCAGTGTTTTCAACGCACCGGTTACATCTGCATTGGCGCTTGCGGTGGTAACAATATCAATGGGTGTTAACACTGCTGCTGTACGTTTGCGGTCGCTGGCTTCAAATGATCCGGCAGTAATCACCACCGCACTGATTTCTGTAACCTCCTGCTTCATAAGAACAGGAATGGTCATTTCTGCACCGGTGATGTTTATATTCATTTCCACGGTTTTGTAACCGATGGAGCTGATGATAAGAACCTGCGTTCCTTTTTCAAAAGTTTTAAAGCGGAAGCGACCTGCAGAGTCGGCTGTTGCCCCATCGTAGGAACCTTTAATCGCCAATGAAGCGCCGGCCACCGGTTGTTTTTTGGCATCTGTAACATTACCGCTGATCATGGTTTGAGCCTTCAGCCCTAACGACACCAGCAAGAGAATTAAAACATTGATAAGGTGATTCATTCTTGTAAATTTATCACAAACATAAATTGGTTTATTTTATAAACCAAATATTTTCTATAAAAAAAATCCGCCCTCATAAAGGAGGGCGGATTGCAGCCGTTTTTAAAATCAGAAGAAACCGTTTAATGTTTTATAAAGCGGCTGACTATTTGAGTACCGTTATAATTTACCTGTAATGTATACAAGCCAGAGGGCAGATTAGATAGGTTCAACTGCTCGGTTTGGTTGGCAGCAGAAGCTTCTTTTTGATACACTTTATTGCCGGTTGTGTTTGAAACCTGGTAAACCACCCTTTGATTTTGCCAGCTTTCCGGTATTGAAATTCTAAGCTCGGATGTAACCGGGTTAGGATAGGTAGTCAACTTTATTCCATCTGTACCCGATGTGTTGATTCGGATCAACCTTGTTTCAGAATAAGAAATATCGCCGCTGAATTCCTGATTACGGATGCGGTAAAACAGTAGCCCCTTTTCATTGCCGGTTAAATAATCAGTAACCTTGTAACTATTCGAAATCTGGTTTACAGCCGGTACTAGAGCATACTCTTTGAATGATTTTCCATCTGTACTTTTTTCAACGACATAATTTTTAATGCCGTTTTCTGATGAAGTTGTCCATCTTAAATCAACCTGGTTATTAGATTTATTTGCAGTAAAATTAGTAACGTTCGATTGGAGCACATACATACGGTCAACCCTAAACCTGCGGAACCACATTGAATTTAAGCGAATTCCAGCAGTTGTAGAAAGAGCCCCTGTTTTGGCGCCATATCGGAAGTTAATACGATCTCTGTTGAGATAACGGTAAATGGACATTACCATTGAAGCTGAGGTATCGATATTAGTGAAATTCATAACCGGTCCGTACATCCCCGTACCGGTACCGCCTTCATAAGGATGAAGACATTGTGCATGTACTTTACCCGTTCCATCACAATGAGCATCTTCAAAATCATTTACAACACCTGAACCCGAACAATAAGTACAGGTAATAATAGCACTTGAAATATTATCAACAGCACAGGTAGCAACAGAACCCAGCAATCCTTCCGGGCTGGTGGTTAATGCAGTAGTAGTTGCAAGAACAATTGAGTTAGGTCTGTCGTAAACAACATATTCACTTAACGTTACATTGTCGCCATCTACATCAAGTGCAGTAAAGTCAATGGTATCTAGTTTTAAACGTGTAGTGGTACCTGCTACAAAAAAGGTAACCTCAAAATCAATATACCAGTTTTGATTGGGGGGTACAGTACCTGCAAGTCCAAACTCAGGCTGAAATGCTTTGGGCCATCCAAATACAGCATTATCTATCGTAGCCATTTGAATATCGCTTCTTGAAAAGCGCTTTAAACGAACAGTTGCATCTACTCCTGTTTTCACATTGGAAAACCTGTAAACTGCACCTTGTTGGTTGTTAATCCCACTTTCCAGGACGGGGTTCATGAAAATCAACTCAGAACCTCCCTGGGCGAATCCGATTACATAGAATGCTACTAAAGAAATAGTAAGTAAAAATGTTTTCATTAACGTTCTCTTAAGGTACAGGTAATCAATAATGAACTTGAAGAAACACTAAAGAAGTAAAGCAGACAAGGTAATTAATGTTAGGATTGCCCTAAATAAATCTGCTGTAAATACTGTCGTTCTCTAAGGGTAACTTCTTATTCTCAAACAAATGTAATATGTGGAAATTACGGTTGCAAGTATTTTCAAAAATTTATTTTGCGTAAATACTTTAATCTATAAAACAAGTAATTCCACCAAAAGAAAAGTGCAGGTTTATAGAACTTTTACTTAGTATAATTACAGTTTATGAAATAAAACGCATCAAAAAATGAAGCTGCTTTTCTGCTATCAACAGAGTAATGTTTATTGCTTTGTGAGTTTTGTACAGAGTATGGCTTTGTTGAATGTATCTGTAATTGCTACAAAATAATTTCCGTTGTAAGCTGTTGCAGTTGGGCTAATGGCAATTGATATTTATTTTGGTTTTCAGAATGGTACTTACCACCTTTCCTTTATCATCAACTAACCTGTAAATACTTCAATCATTTAAAATTTATTTTACCGCTTATTCCCTATTTTTTCCCTCAACAACAATCTTACTACATGTGTATCATCTGAATTTTCAAAAGCGTCCTTTGGAACCAGGAAGAAGGAACGATCATCAATGTATAAATGAAAAAAATTAGGCGTTTCCAGAAAGTATTTGAAGGCCTGGTAATTCCAGTCTTTGCTTCCTTTAGGGTTTTCTATATGCATGTACACTTCCATAAATGTAAGTACAAAGGAATCCTGAAACGTTTTGGCACGATTGTACACAGTCATCGGTAATACAAACCAGAAAGAAAGCATCAACGTAAACCATAAAAAAGAACTGAGTAACAACGCCAGTGGTTTAATAAAATGAAACCCATACATCACAGCTGCAAACAGGGCAAAAATATTTACAAGGATAATCAGCAAACGGATTTCCTTTTTAGAAATAAAATGATATCGCAATGCCTGGATCACCTGCTTGCGGTTATAGGTAAACGATATAGTGGGATGCGTACTCATTTAATACTGTTAATTTTTCTCTGAAAATAAAGCCGTTACTTCTATACGGTTATTATCCGGATCCAGGGTTTCAAATTCATAATAACCATCACCGGTTTTTCGTGGGCCACTTAAAATGCTCAATCCTACTGCAGCCAGCTCTTTTGCTTTAGCATCAACTTCTTCCATGGTTTCAACACCAAATGCCAGGTGAATTAATCCCTGGTGTTGCTGATGAATGGTGTCATTCCTGTTTTCAGGAATATTCTTCATCTTCATTATTTCCAATCTTGCGCCACTCTTAAAAGAAAGAAAATAACTTTCAAATTCTTTTGCAGGGTTGTAATATTTCTGATTGGGCACAGCACCAAAGTATTTTATATAAAAATCCTTGAGCTGCTCCAGGTTATTGGTCCATAAGGCTACATGTTCCAGTATCATAATTATCGGGGCGATTTTATTTCGTTTTCAGTAACTGTCCATTCACCAAGTTTTTCTCCTTTTATGCCAAAAAATTCAACCAGCATTTTCCGTTTATTCCGCTCACCGCTAAAACTGAATCTTGTGTAATTCTGCTTTTCATCAATTCCCAGAATACGGTAAGGATTATTAGCTTCTGGTCCGCTGAATTTATGGGTACCGCTGGTAAGCGGTGATGAAGTAATATCATATAAAGGATAAGTACCTTCCCGGTTTACTTTAATGATTTCGCTATGATGGCGATCACCACTCAGGAATACAACACCATTGATTTTATACTCTTTCAAAAAATCCATCAGCTCATTGTACTCCGCAGGGCAACTGAGTAATTTATCATAAGGCGATACAGGGTTGAGCACCTGGCTGCCGTTAGCAATAAACTTAAACGTAGCACGGCTGTGCAGTAATGCATTTTTCAGCCATTGTAATTGTTCTTTGCCCAGCATGGTTTTCTCCGCATTAGGAGCGCCATTCACTGAATCTTTGAAAGCATCTGTGCTGCGCCACCAGCGGTCGTCCAGCATAAACACATCTACATCTCCATAACTGTACATTGAATAAATTCCCTGTCCGTTCATTCCAAAAGAAGTATTCGGAAAATAATTCATGAACACTTTTCTTGATTCATCTTTTAGAATATAACTACTGCCGATATCATTTGGGCCGTAATCATGATCATCCCACATACCAATATGCGACGTAGATTTTAAGAAGGATTGCAATACAGAACTGGACCTGTCGTTACTGGCCCTGTACCATAAGCCCCATTTATCACCGTAATCAACTTCACGGGTGTACCAGTTATCGCCCAGCCACAGCATGAATGCGGCTCTTTCTTTGGCCATGGTTTCAAATATGGAAGAGTCGCCTCCATAGGGTTTACCGGGGCGGTCAAATACGGGCTCATTAAAATAAGCACAGGAACCGGTGAGAAAGGAAAAATCAGGAGCCGGTTTGCGCCATTGCCAGAGGTCTTTGGTAGTAAAGCTGCCATCTGCTTTTTGAGGTGGGGTAACCTGTTTTTGGTTAACCAATACCCTGTACTTATACATAGTGTTCATTTCCAACCCTACTACATCAAACACAACAGGAGAAAACCAATCTTCTTTACTTGTTTTCTTTTCAATGATTTGATAGGATTGTGGCGCACTTCCTTTTTTCCAGTATTGAAGTGCAACATTTGAACCCGGTTTTACTTCTACCCAAATCTTTGCGGTACGTAATTCCACCGGCCCCAGCATGGGACCGCTTACTAATTGTGCAAATGTTGAAAAGGATAAGAACAGAAAGCAAAGAATAAGACAATAACGGTTCATAATTTTTGCAGTAATGGTTCAATGGCGTGCAAGTTAAATAAACTTTAAGCCGGTTACTGTCAAAAAAATGTTTCTATCAAAGAGCAAAAAAAACCTCCGTTGCGGAGGGCTGATCAATTATCTGATGCGTAAACATTTTCCGTTATGCCTTTTTCCGTTCGCCGCCTCATAAGGAGTAACGGAACGGGTGCAGGAGCTGATAAGGCTAATAATACAAATAAGTATGAAAAACCGTACGTTCAGTTTCATAAGGATTGGGTTTGATAATTTTCTGTTGCACAAGTATAGTTCAATAATGATACCAATGCAAACCCATACCTAAGTGAAAACCATAAGAATCCGGAATTATGCTGAGCTGCTTCAGCAATCATGGCTGATGAAAGCACTTATACCAGCTTCTTTTCCATCACATAATGCGGAATCGTTACTTCTGTAAATTCATCTCCTGTAATTTTATAGCCCTGCTTTTCATAAAAGCCAATCGCTACTTTGCGGGCATGCATGATGAGTTTTTTAAATCCATGATCTCTTGCAAGGTTTTCTGCAAAATTCATGAGGGTGGCGCCAATACCCTTACCCTGTAACTTTTTGTGTACTGCCATCTGCCGAAGACGAACCGTTTTATCATCTACCCGGCTTAGTACACAACAGGCCTGCATTTCATCCTCATCAAACACACCTATAAGAATGTCGTTTTTTTCCTTTTCCAGATCTTCTTCTGAAAATTCCAAACCAAGCGGCTTCCGCAATATTTCATACCGGAGTTGTATCATTTGCCTGTAATCAGGAGAGCCGTGAACTAACTGTTTCAATGCCATAATATGTGGTTCTGCTGGGCAAACAAGATACATTTTTTTGATGAACTACGAACAACCGTTCACAAGGGGGTTATATTCCGGAACCGGGTGCTGCGGCAGCGGAATTCTACAATTTTGCCTAATCCCTTGCTAATTGGATAAAACCTCTATTTTTGCAGCCTGTAACCAAATTATTACGACAATGTCAGACATCGCATCAAGAGTTAAAAAGATCATCGTTGACAAATTGGGTGTTGAAGAATCAGAAGTAAACCCCGAAGCTTCTTTTACCAACGATCTGGGCGCAGATTCATTAGACACAGTTGAACTCATCATGGAATTTGAAAAAGAGTTCAACATCTCTATCCCCGATGAGCAGGCTGAAACCATCACAACCGTTGGCCAGGCTATCACTTATCTGGAAGAACACGCTAAGTAATCACCATCTGCCCCCTCAAGGGCCGGATGTAACCTTCTTTACTCCAGGCAACAACTTATGCAATTAAAACGTGTAGTAGTTACCGGAATCGGTGCCATAACACCATTAGGCAAAACTCTTGATGAATATTGGGAGGGACTGGTTAATGGTGTTTCAGGCGCTGATTTCATCAAGCAGTTCGATACTTCGAAATTTAAAACCCGCTTTGCCTGCGAGGTAAAAGACTTTGAACCCACTCAGTACCTCGACAAAAAAGAAGCCCGTAAAATTGATCGCTTTACCCAGTTCGCACTCATTGTGAGCGACCAGGCGGTTAAAGACGCAGGCCTCACTCCTGAAAACTTTAACCCTGATCGTGTCGGCGTAATTTTCGCCAGTGGTATCGGCGGTTTAATTACCTTCCAGGAAGAAGTCATCAATTTTGCACAAGGTGATGGTACCCCACGTTTCAACCCCTTCTTTATCCCGAAAATGATCCTGGATATTGCCGCAGGGCAAATTTCTATGCGTCATGGTTTGCGTGGCCCCAACTATGCAGTTGTAAGTGCCTGCGCTTCTTCCACCAATGCTATTATTGATGCGTTTGATAACATTCGCCTCGGTAAAGCAGATCTTATTTTAACCGGTGGCAGCGAAGCCGTTATCAGTGCAGCCGGTGTAGGTGGCTTTAATGCGATGAAAGCATTAAGCGAACGCAATGATGACCCCAAAACAGCCAGCCGTCCGTTTGATAAAGAAAGGGATGGTTTTGTGATGGGTGAAGGTGCCGGTATGCTGGTACTGGAATCATTAGAACACGCTTTAGCCCGTGGTGCTAAAATCTATTGTGAAATAGCCGGTGGTGGCGCTACTGCTGATGCCCACCATATTACTGCTCCGCATCCGGAAGGTTTAGGAGCCCTGAACGTGATGAAAACGGCATTGGCAGATGCGGGTTTGCAGCCAAATGAAATTGATTACATCAATGTACACGGCACTTCTACTCCGCTTGGCGATATAGCAGAAACCAAAGCCATTCTTGGTGTATTTGGTGAGCATGCTTATAAATTGAATATTTCTTCTACTAAATCCATGACCGGGCATTGCTTAGGCGCCGCCGGTGCTTTGGAAGCCATTGCCAGTATTATGGCGGTAGTGAATGATACTATACCTCCTACCATCAACCATTTTACAGATGATCCGGAGTTGGACCCACGCCTCAACTTCACATTCAATACAGCACAGAAAAGAGAAGTAAGAGCTGCATTGAGCAACACATTCGGTTTTGGCGGGCATAATGCATCTGTGATTGTAAAAAAATTCAAAGCCTGATCCTTCCTCTTTCCGGAATTACTTTAGTTTCAATATTAAGTTGAAAAGTTGAGCCGTGGATGCCTTTGTGTATGCATAAATTCATTTAGATTTGAATTGTAACAACAAAAAAATCGCCGGCGTTAGTTGACTGAATGATGCGGAACCTGATCCGACAAATATTACCAGCAAGCAACAAGTTTGAAAGTAATCTCCGTAATGTACTGGGCTACAGTCCGGGTGACATTCAATTGTACAAAACAGCGCTAAGCCACCGCTCCGTTAAAGAAGGAAGCGATCAGAATAATGAACGGCTGGAATTTTTGGGCGATGCGGTTTTGAGTTCTGTGGTAGCTGATTATCTTTTTAAAAAATATCCCTACAAAGGCGAAGGTTTTTTAACGGAGATGCGGAGCAAAATGGTGAACCGTGCAACTTTGAATGATATTGCTTTAAAGATGGGTTTGAAAAAAATCACTCTTTATAACAAAGGTGATAACTCTCTTAAAATTTCACAGATCTTCGGCAATACCCTGGAAGCACTGCTGGGTGCTATCTACCTTGATCTTGGCTATAACAAAACCAAGCGCTGGATCAACAAAAACATCATCATCCCTCACCTGTACATGGATGATTTGGAGCTGCTGGAAATCAACCATAAAAACAAACTCTACGGCTGGGCTAATAAAAATGGTAAAGTGCTGGAGTTTGAAACCCTTGATGAGCGTATTGAAAACGGACGCCGCCTCTTTACCATTGCTGCAGTAGTTGATGGCGAAACCATTGCACAGGGAAAAGCCTTTAATAAAAAAGACGCCAGTCAGATAGCTGCACAGGTCGCTGTGGAAAAGCTGGGTATTGGGGCTTAGTTGCTGATGGCTTTATACACCGGCGTTTTTATATCATGATAAAACAAAAACGTCCAGCCTTCTTCATGACCAAGTTGCCACCATTTCATTCTTAAATCTGCTGCCAGCTTTCCATCAAAATCATACTTGGTTATATACTTGGTTTTCATTTGCATAAGCTGTGGCGCTACATCGCCTCCAAAGAATACCGTTTCATTATTTTCTTTGATCCAGAAAGCCTGGTGCCAGGGACTGTGAGCACCCGTCCACTCATAATAAATGTAATCATCAATCACCCCGGTACTTTCTACCAGCAACAGTTTATCCGTTTCCGTTAATGCCGTTACATCTTCCATTACATAGGATTTGGAAAGTTTGCTCAAAGCAATTTCCAGCTCCTGTTTGTTAACCACGTACGTAGCATTGGGAAAACTTAAGAAACGTTTTTGCAAAATACCGTCTTCTTTACTTACGCCGCCTGCATGATCTTTGTGCAGATGGGTCATGAGAACTTTGGTTACATCCAGCGGATTAATGCCGGCATCAATTAAATTCTGGTGAATCTGCAGCGTGCCATCAGGATTGGTAAACCCAAGACCCGTATCCAGCACGAGGATATCTTTTGAAGTAATAACCACAAAAGGTTGTACTTCTACGAGCAGGCTGCCGGGAGGGCGGCTTTTTAAATCATCAGTACGGTTATCAAAAGGAACAAATTTTTTAGTGCCATCAACGGTAAAACTTCCTTCGGAAAGGGGTATAATTTTCATGCTGCAAATATCCGTAGAAGAGACTACAAACCCACCCCATTTATTCACTCAGACTGGCTGAGTTACGAACGGCCCCTCCGGGGAGGGGATAAACCTGTTGATTTGTTGAGATTAATTCAGCACCAATCTGGGAGCGCCAATCATGGAATCAAAAATGAACAGTTCTTCCAGTTCAAAATGAATAAACCTGCGTATGGGAAAACGATCCACCACCTTCCTGGCTTCAGCTTCTGAAACAGCATTGATCACAACCCATCCTTTGCTTCGGTTATGGTTAACGGAGTAGGTAACAATTTTCTCTGCTTCCATTTGTGAGTTGATGAATTTACGGTGGCTGGGAATTTGCTCCCAGAAGCTTTCTTCCAGCAAAAGAGGAAGTGTAAAAGTGCAGAGAAACTTTTTCATGTGAAAGGGTTTACCTGATAACAACAGGTAGAAACAAAAAAGGTTCGGGCTACAGAAGACAGCGGTTCGGATTAACCTGATTCATAATGAAAAACAAACCTACCGCAACACCATCTGGCGGTTGCCATCAAAACGTAACAGTATAAAAATGAGGATGGTAAAGGTTACAATGGAGGACCCTCCATAGCTCAACAGTGGAAGGGTGATACCAATAACCGGCATTAACCCGATGGTCATACAAATATTAATGAACACATGAAAAAACAGGATGCTGGCCACACTGTAAGCATATACCCGGCTGAAGGTACTCCGCTGCCGCTCCGCAATGGTTATGATGCGCATGAGCAGCAAAAAATAAATAAGCAGCAGCAGGGCACTGCCCCAGAAACCAAAACTTTCACCAATGGCTGTGAAAATAAAATCAGTGTTTTGCTCGGGTACAAAATCACCTTGCGTGGTTACACCTTTCAAAAATCCTTTGCCCAACAAACCACCGGAACCTATCGCAATCTTGGATTGCTTTACATTGTAGGTATAATCTTTTTTCTTACCCTGTGCTTTATCTTTTTCAAACTGTGCAATACGTTCCTGGCTTTTAGGCTCATAATTCTTTCCAAAGAGATTCAGTACACGTTCAGCCTGGTAAGGCTTCATAATTTTATCAAATACAATATTGTCTACAAAGTATTTAAAGCCTAAGGTGGCGGCTGCCGTCAATGCGATAAAAATGAATAAAATAAAATTCCGCTTGATGGGCCGCCACAACAGGTAAACAGCTATCAATACAAGTACAGCAATCATTATGGCGTAAGGCACCATATCCAGTACAATAGCAGTTACAAATAATGCAATCACTGAAAAACCAAGAATCAGGTAAATAGCAGGCAAACCTTCCCGGTACATTACCAGGAAAAAGCAGAAATAAACCAGCGCTAATCCTGTTTCTTTCTGCGCAATGGAGAGCAATGCAGGAACCAATGTAATGGCAATGGCTATCAAATGAGAACGAAAAGTTGTAAACTCTGTATCCTGCCGGCTTAAATATTTGGCGAGTGCCAAAGCAGTAAACACTTTACATAACTCAGCCGGCTGCAGGTTAAAACCTCCACCTAATGCAATCCATGATTTAGAACCCGAAATATCTTTACCAATTACAAAAGTGAGCAGCATTAACAAAATGCCGAACAGGTATAAGAGATTGGCAACCGTGGTAAAAAACTTACTGTCAATTAAGAGGATAAACAAAGCCACAACAGAACTGATGCCGATAAACAGTGCCTGTTTGGCATAACTTTTTTTCAGCTCCATTAATGATTGCAGAAAAGAATCGCCACTTCTGTACTCTACTGAAAAGATGGCAATAAAACCAATAAGCACCAGTACATAATACAACAGCACTGTACGCCCATCAATGCCACCTGTTATCTTATCTTCTCTTGTCATGCACGGTTGGCTTTTGGTTGAGCTGTTTTAAATAATCTTCTTTCATCCGGAATCCATGCAAAAGACCAGTTGGGTTTGGTGCGTTTTTTTTCAGGTACCCGCACTGGTAAATGCATTCCTTCTTCCTGCGATTCATAAAAAGCTGTATTGGTGCTGTCAATACGTGCCTGCTGTTCCCGCTCCAGTTTGATTCGTAGTAAAGAATCTTTCACCTGCTTTATAGAATCACGTTTGAAACGTTCGTACTTAATACGGGCAGGAATGATAGATGCATTCGCAATACGATCCACTTCCGACTTACGTTTATCACCCGCAATGGAATCTTTTAAAAACTTTTCCATGATGAGCGATGCGATGGGTGCGGCCCATGTGGCCCCAAATCCTCCATTCTCTACTACCACGCACACAGCAATTTTAGGATCTTCTTTAGGTGCAAATGCAACAAAGAAAGAATGATCTTTCTGTTTCACTTTGCGGAAGTAGTTTTCAACGGTACCTGTTTTTGCACAAACATTAAAGCCATCAATTTTTGCGTTACGTGCCGTACCGTTGGTAACCACCATTTCCATTCCATCAATCACTGCCTGGTAGGCACTGTCGGGAATATGAAGCGGTGAAATTTTCTGACGATATTTATTGAGAATAGTATCTTCTGCGGTTTCGCCATCAATAGATTTTACAAAGTGCGGCGGGTAGTACCAACCTTTATTGGCAATTAAACAAATAGCATTGGCCATTTGCAAAGGCGTGGCCTGTATTTCACCCTGTCCAATGCCGAGTGATGCAATGGTACAGGAGTTCCACCTGTTTTTACCGAATATTTTTGGATTGTTATAACGTGTTGTATCAGGAATAAAGCCACTGTATTCACCGGGTAGGTCAACTCCAAGGCGATGCCCCAGTCCAAACCCGCTCATATACTCTTTCCATTTTACAATTCCTTTTTCAACGCTTCTGTATTGAGGGTTATCGATTGCTTTACGGAATACATCTGCAAAATAAGAGTTACAGGAGTTGGCAATGGCGAGTTTTAAATTAGCCGCATGTCCGCCACCGGTATGCGTACATTTAGGTCGGCCGCAAGGACCATAATTACCAAAACAGGCATAACCAAAAGAAGGAGTAATCAATCCTTCATCTAATGCCACGAGGCCGCCCAATGGTTTAAAAGTTGAACCTGGAGGATAGACTCCCTGCATACCACGATTTAATAAAGGCGAAGCAGGATCAACAAAAAGATTACCGAAATTTTTTCTGGCATTGGGTCCCGTAAGTTCATTGGGATCAAAACTGGGACCACTGGCCATGGCAATAATGCCACCTGTTTTTGGCTCAATGGCTACTACACTACCTACTTTGTTGCTTAATAATTTTTCAGCGAGTTGTTGTACTTCAATATCGATGTATGTGTTGAGATGGCGGCCTGCAACAGAAGCAGTATCAAACTGACCGTTTTCATAAGCACCAATAGGCCGGTTAAAATTATCACGCAGAATGTATTGAATACCCCGCTGACCCATGAGCACTTTTTCATAAAAATTTTCAAGACCACTCCGCCCGGCATAATCTCCCATTTGATAAAAAAAGTTTGAGCGCTTGAGCATAGAAGAATCTACTTCGCCCACATAACCGAGAATATGTGCTGCTGCTTTATAAGGATAACCACGAATTGGTCGTTCCTGTAAAAAGAACGCTGGTTGAAAACGAAACAGATTTTCATTGATACGTGCATATTTTTCGGGGCTCAGTAATGCTTCAAAAGCAGATGGTCTGTTTCTTGTGTTTTTGATAATGGAAGTAACAATACGTTTATTAAATTCAGTTGTATCTATTTCAAGTATTCGGCACAACGTAATGGTATCAATTTTAGAACTTTTTAGTTGCGATGGAGTTACCATCAAATCATACATTGTACGGTTATCAAGAATGGCTTTGCCCTTACGGTCGAAAATAATTCCACGGCTGGGATAAACCACTTTGCGTAAAATAGCCTGGTCTGTAGCCAGCTTATCATACTTACTGGAAAAAAGTTGCAGTGATGCCAGGCGAATGAGCATAATGCCAAACACCACAGCAAAAATCAACTGTATCGTAACCTGTCTTGATTGATTGAAAACGGCCATAGCCTTATTGGTTTTTCAGAACTGCTGCTTCAGGTATTGGTGATGAATTTCTGTTTCCGTACAAAAATAATTTCAACAACTAAAATTAAAAGAAAACTTATGATACTGGCACCGGCAGTTTTAAAAAGGAGATATAAAATATTCCCAAATTGAAATGCCTGGATGGTAAACAGCATGGCATGATGCAATACCGTTAAAACCGCCACATAAATGGCATATTGTATATTACCCAAACTGGTTGCACTTGGTTCCCGGTAATTAAATTCAGCTCCCTGCCGGGTAACAATGATATTGATAATAAACGGACGGATATAACCGATGAACACACAGGCAGCCGCATGCATACCCGGTGTTTTAGTAAAGAAATCAAGCGAAAGTCCGGTGAGAAAAGAAACGATGAGCAACTGGCTTCTGCCAATGTTAAAAGGCAGCCACAAAATAAAAACATAGTATAGTATAGGTGTAATGTATTCATGCAATGGCGGTATCTGGTAGAGTACAAACACCTGCACCAGGATGAATACCGCTAAACGCATGATATAACGAAGCAGGCTGCTCATTTCTTTTTCTGTTGTAAGCGTTGTTCCAGTTCTTTTTGCTCATTCCGCTGCAGGTTTTTTACAACGAATACATTTTGCAAACGGCTGAAATCAGTGGCCGTTTTTACCTGGATAAGATAATTATTACTGCTTTGCTCCTGTACCACTTTCTCTACCACACCAATCCTAATGCCGGGCGGAAAATCAGAATACTGGCTGGTTAATACCGTATCACCTTTACTCAGCTTTACACTCTTGGGTATATCTCTCAGTTGAACTAGGTTAGGAGTTGCACCATCCCATTCAACACGGCCGCTCTCCCCTGTTTTTTTCAAGCGGGCACTGATGCGGCTCTGTTTGTGCAGCATACTCATCACCGTTGAAAAATTATCTGTTACATCCAGCACCACGCCTACTACGCCATTGGGACCTACTACCACCATAGTAGGAGCCACACCCTGTTTACTGCCACGATGAATCGTAATATAATTGTTAGGCAGTGAAATACTGTTGTTTACCACTTCTGCATCCATATACAAATAACGTCTGCGTTCACCGGTGGAATCAAAAGGAATGGAATCAGTAACTATCCTTTGTGCAGTATCTGCCCCCTGGAAATTTTCAGGCAAACGGTTTTGCAGCTCATTAAGCTTTCGCCTGAGATCTGCATTTTCTTTTTTGAGATAAAAATAATGTTCAATGCCTGCGTATTGTGCCTGGATGCTTCCGGTGATTTCGCCTGCTGCATCCATGTACTTTGCCTGGTGAAATTTATTGTAACTCACCAGAAGACTGATGCATACCGCTTCCAGCACCAGGAAGAAGAGTAAAACAGAATACCTGCGGATGAAAGCGAAAAGATTTCGCACAAGAAAATGGTTGAAAAGGTTTAAAAGTTCAATGGTTTAAAGGTTGTTTATAGCTGAATAAAACTATGAAACCTTTAAACCATTAAACCAGTTCATTATCAGTTACGCATTACAAACGGATAGCGGTTGTAGTTTTTCAAAGCAATACCTGTACCACGCACCACACTCTTTAACGGATCATCTGCAATATGTACAGGCAGTTTAATTTTTTGAGTTAAACGCTTATCCAAACCACGGAGCAAAGCACCACCACCGGTGATGTAGATACCACGACGGTAAATATCTGCAGCCAGTTCAGGCGGTGTCATTTCCAGTGCTTTTAAAATAGCTTCTTCTATTTTGAAAATACTTTTATCCAATGCCTCAGCAATTTCCTGGTAGCTCACCATGATTTGCTTGGGAATACCGGTTACAAGGTCACGGCCATTTACAGGAATATCATCCGGTGGGTTATCCAGGTCTTTCATGGCGCTTCCGATCTGTATTTTGATTTGCTCGGCAGTACGCTCACCAATCAGTAAACTGTGATAACGGCGAAGCGCTTCCATAATGTCAGCAGTAAACTCATCACCCGCAATACGAATGGATTGATCACAAACAATACCCGCCAAGGCAATCACGGTAATACCCGTAGTACCACCGCCGATATCTACTATCATATTACCTACCGGCTCTTCCACATCAATACCGATACCGAGGGCAGCTGCCATTGGTTCATGAATGAGGTACACTTCCTGTGCGCCTGCCTGCTCGGCACTGTCACGTACAGCACGTTTTTCCACCTCGGTAATGCTGCTGGGGATACAAATCATCATCCGCCATTTGGGAGCAAACAAAGGTTTTTTGGTATACACCAGTTTGATGAGTTCACGGATCATCAGCTCGGCAGCATTGAAATCGGCAATTACACCATCTTTCAACGGGCGAACCGTACGGATGCTCTCGTGTGTTTTTTCATGCATCATCAATGCCTTCTTACCAACAGCCAGAACATTTTTGGGATTGTTGCGATCCAGTGCCACAATGGATGGTTCATTCACCACAATTTCATCATTGTGAATGATAAGCGTGTTGGCAGTGCCAAGGTCAATGGCAATGTCTTGTGTAAAGAAGTTAAAAAGTCCCATTTTGTATAGAGGAAAATTAGATTAGAAAACGTTCTTGCAAATGTGAGTGAAATAATTGGAAATAACAAAGCGAAAACCCTGCCATTAAAAGATTTTGGGGATTTTTTTTATCACTGAGAAAACAAGACCTGCTTCATTTCTCAATGATAAATAAACACAAACGCCGTTATCAACTAAAGAAACTACTTATGCATACGCCCTGCCAAAAAAATGGTTCGTTTTAAACGAACCACTCTCTTAACATCATCATCTGTTTACTTATTCAAACTCGTAACCGATATCTTTTCTGAAATACATTTTTGTAAAACGTATACCTTCCAGAATGTGACGGGAATAATCAGCCGCTTCGCTTACGGTATTACCAAAAGAAGTAACGGCGAGCACCCGGCCTCCATTGGTTACAACTGAGTTGTTTTCAACTGAAGTGCCGGCATGAAACACAATTGTATTGCCGGTAGATTGATCCAACCCTTCAATGGGATAGCCTTTGGCATAGTTGCCGGGATAGCCACCACTTACCGCCACTACAGTAACAGCAAAACGGGTATCCTGCTCAGTTTGTACCTTTTTCAATTCTCCTTTAGCAGCAGCTGCCAATAGTGCTACGAGGTCTGAACGAAGACGTGGCATCACCACTTCTGTTTCGGGGTCGCCCATTCGGCAGTTGTATTCAATTACAAAGGGCTCATCGCCTACTTTAATCAACCCAAAAAACACAAAGCCTTTGTATTCAATCCGTTCTTTTTCGAGCCCTTCAATAGTTGGTCTGATTACTTTTTCCAGTACTTTATTCATAAAAGCGGCATCTGCAAAAGGAACCGGACTTACAGCCCCCATTCCACCTGTATTGAGCCCCGTATCTCCTTCGCCAATACGTTTGTAATCCTTTGCCTCCGGCAGCAGCACAAAATCCTTACCATCTGTTACAACAAATACGCTAAGCTCTATACCGGTTAAAAATTCTTCTACCACTACTTTCTTGCCTGCTTCTCCAAATTTGGAATGCTGTAGCATCATTTCATATTCTGTAATGGCTTCAATATGATTGTGACAAATAATAACTCCTTTACCGGCTGCCAAACCATCGGCTTTGAGCACAATCGGTAAAGCATGGTTGAGCACATAGTGTTTTCCTTCTTCAAATGTTTCAACAGTAAACTCTTTATAGGAAGCAGTAGGTATACCATGCCGCAGCATAAACTCTTTAGCAAACGCCTTACTTCCCTCTAACTGCGCAGCATAGGCACCAGGGCCAATCACCCCCAACCATTCATCACCAAATGAATTAGCAAGATGGGCTCCTTTAAAATAATCATACACCCCTTTTACAAGCAGCTCTTCCGGGCCCACCACAATCATATGAATTTGATGAGAGCGGCAAAAGGCTTCCATCGCTGCAAAATTGCCGGTAATAGGCAGGTCAATATTGGTGCCGCATTGTGCAGTACCGGGATTACCGGGCGCAATGTATAACTGTGTACAAAGAGGACTTTGTGAAATCTTCCAGGCCAAAGCATGTTCTCTACCGCCGGATCCGAGGAGCAAAATATTCATGAGTTGTAAGTATTGCGTGCCGCAAATTACAGGAAGCAGGTTCAAAATCAATTACCTTTTATAAACAATCTGCAGTCCTGTTGCTTTAAAGCATTTTACAGAGAACAACTGTTTGGAATTAATCCTTACTTTCGGACGTTCACTTACAACAAACCTAAATCAATTCTATGAGTCAATCCTTTCCCCAAAAAGGGCACCCTAAAGGTCTGTGGGTATTGTTTGCCACAGAAATGTGGGAGCGTTTTAACTACTATGGTATGCGGGCCATTCTAACGTATTTTATGACCCAGGCACTATTGTTTAAAACCGAATTTTCAAATGGCTTATATGGCAGCTACATCAGTTTATTATATCTTACTCCGCTCGTTGGTGGGTATATTGCCGACAGGTATTGGGGAAACAAACGATCCATTCTTGTCGGCGGCTTGGTCATGGCTTTGGGAGAGTTAATTTTGTTTGTTTGCGCTTCTGTTTATGATTCGTCCCGGGAAATTGCAAACATTCTGTTTTTCTCAGGTCTGGGGTTTATGATTGCAGGAAATGGTTTTTTTAAAGCCAATATATCTTCTTTAGTTGGCCAGCTTTATCCGAAAGGAGATATACGTGTTGATCCTGCTTATACTATTTTTTACATGGGAATTAATGTTGGCGCTACACTTGGTCCTATTGTTTGCGGATATTTTGGTGACACAGGTGACCCGTCAGATTTTAAATGGGCTTTTCTTGTAGCAGGCATTGGAATGTTATTAAGTGTATTGATACAAAAATTGTATCATGATAAATATGTACGCACACCTGAAGGAAAAATTTTAGGCTTAACCCCCGGTACTGATACCCCATCAAATGATCCTTTAATTCCGGCTTCTTCATTTGTAAAAGCCCCTTCAAAAATCTGGTCAAACCCTGTATTCATTATTGTTGGACTGTTAGCATTTTCAGCGCTGATGATTGGAGTTATTTATCTGGATACAAGAATTAATTACCTGTTTTACCTGTTGATTGCAAGCTTTGTATTTATCGTTTACCTTATCCAATCTGATAAAAGTCTGAACAAAGAAGAAAGACAAAGAGTATGGGTGATGGTTATCATCGCCTTCTTTGTAATTTTCTTTTGGGGTGCATACGAACAAACCGGATCCACACTTGCTTTATTTGCCAGAGATCAAACCAATCGTAACATTTTTGGATGGGAAATGCCTGCGAGCTTTTTTCAGTCCTTTAATGCTGCTTTCATCATCATCTTTGCTCCTGCTTTTGCATGGTTATGGCTTAAGATGGGTAAAAGTCAACCCGCCACTCCCACCAAAATGGGTATTGGTTTGATATTACTGGCTTTAGGCTTTCTATGGATTGCTATCGGAGCAAAATCAGGAGAAACAAAAACTGTAAGTATGATCTGGCTTACCGGTTTGTATCTGTTACATACCTGGGGTGAGTTATGTCTTTCACCCATCGGTCTTTCACTTTTCAATAAACTTTCTCCATTAAAATTTGCTTCCCTCTTAATGGCTGTTTGGTTTTTAGGAAATGCAGGAGGTAATAAGTTAGTGGGTGTTTTGGGTGCTTTATACCCAAAGGACGGGAAGACTACCACCTTTCTTGGATACCAAATGAACAATCTCTATGACTTCTTTATGCTATTTGTATTCATGGGAGGAATGGCCGGTGTTATTCTTTTGCTCCTGTCTAAAAAACTGCAGAAAATGATGCATGGTATTACATGATCAATCAACGATTAAAGTTTCACTATCTTTCTTAATCTAAATTCAACTACCATATGTCGCAACAAAAATTCCAACCTTTTGTGCCGGATGAAAGCAAGATGCCGGAGTTCACCATAAAGAGTGTACTCGTCGGTTCCGCTTTTGGTATTTTGTTTGGTGCTTCTACAGTATACCTCGCTTTAAAAGCAGGACTTACCGTGAGTGCATCTATTCCAATTGCTGTAATTGCAATTACACTGGGACGGGCACTGCTCAAAACAACCATTCTTGAAAACAATATCATTCAAACCACCGGAAGTGCGGGAGAAAGTATTGCAGCAGGTGTGGTATTTACCTTGCCGGGTTTTTTGTTTTTATCATCTGCAGAGAGCAAAGAATTTTTTAATTATTTCACCATTCTTACACTTGCCATCTTTGGCGGCATATTAGGAACGCTCATGATGATTCCCCTGCGCAAATCACTCATCGTAAAAGAGCATGGTGTACTTCCTTATCCGGAAGGTACGGCTTGCGGAAGTGTTCTGAAAGCGGGTGAAAAAGGCGGTGATTTTTCAAAAACTGCCTTTCTGGGTTTGGGCTTTGCCTTTGCATATGCGTTTTTGCAAAAGCTGTTTCATGTAATTGCTGAAACACCTTATTTCATGACCAAGCAGGTCAATAAATTTTTTCCTTCCGCCAAAGTGAGTGGTGAAATTACACCTGAGTACATGGGCGTGGGTTATATCATCGGACCAAAAATCAGTGGTGTGCTGGTTGCCGGTGGTGTGATTGCATGGTTTGCGTTTACTCCTCTTTTGGCATCCTTAGTTCCGCCGGATGTTATAGCCGCACAGTTAGTAAAGCTGGGATATCTCGGCGGGCTGGATAAAGCAGGCGGCCCCGGTGGATGGGATCCCGTAGCACACTCATTCAATGATTATTCTGTAGCTATTTATCGAGCCTACATTCGCCAGATCGGAGCCGGTGCTGTAGCAGCAGGAGGCTTTATTACATTGATCAAAACCATCCCCACCATTATTTCATCTTTTAAAGGAAGCATTCAATCCTTAAAAGAAAAGGGTGATGGCGCTGAAGCAGTAAAACGTACGGAGAGAGATCTGAATATTAAAGTGGTTGGCTTTGGCAGTTTGGGGTTAATCATTGTAATGGCATTGTTGCCGCAAGTGCCGGGCGATAATATTGGAAGTAAATTATTACTCGGTTTACTAGTAGTAATCTTCGGTGCATTCTTTGTAACCGTTTCATCACGTATTGTGGGCTTAATCGGAAGCAGTAATAATCCCATCAGCGGTATGACCATTGCCACACTCATGGGCACTTGCTTGATTTTTATCTTAGTGGGATGGACGGGCAAAGTGTATGAACCTATGGCGCTTGTTGTGGGTGGTATGATTTGTATTGCTGCAGCCAACGCAGGCGCTACTTCGCAGGATTTAAAAACAGGATATATAGTCGGGGCAACTCCTAAATATCAACAGCTGGCATTATTCATTGGAGCGGTTGTATCATCCATCGCCATTGGCGCTACCATTAAAATATTAGATAAACCAAGTGCTGAAATGCTGGCACAAGGCATACAACATGCTATTGGTACAGATAAATTTCCCGCTCCGCAGGGTACGTTGATGGCTACATTGGTAAAAGGTATTCTTTCATTTAACCTTGACTGGCAGTTTGTATTAGTAGGTGTAGCTATTGCGATTACTATGGAGTTATGCGGTATTAAATCATTGAGCTTCGCAGTAGGTTTGTATTTGCCTTTATCAACTACATTGCCCATTTTCATAGGCGGTGCCATTCGTGGTTTAGTTGATATGAAGAAAAAGAAAAGTGGTGAGGAGCTTTCTGCAGAAGAGGAAGACCTGGGCAAAGGCAACTTGTTTGCAACAGGTTTAGTAGCAGGTGGTGCATTAGCCGGTGTATTGCTGGCCTTTCTTTCTGCACCTGATGCCATGCAGGGATTTTTAAAATCAGTCAATATGGAGCATGGAATAGCTGAAGTAATTGGTGAGCAGGGTTATTTCTTTGTAGGTATCGCCTTCTTTACACTGATGGGCATAATACTTTACCGTATCGGTATTAAGAAAACGGACACATTGAAAGAATAACTACAACAACCATCGTTATTGCAAATAAAAAGTCCCGCTTTGTAGCGGGACTTTCGTTTTTAAACAACTATGCAGAACGGGTTAGTAAGTAATGAACGGATGAATTATACCAAACCAAAGAAAGAAGCAGCAACTTTAGCCGGACGTAATAACGAAAAGGCTTCAGGAGCTGTAGCAATCTGCTGATAGATTTCAGCATATTGATTGGTTACATTTTCAATGCTGTAGCGGTAACGCATTTTCCAGCCGTTGTTAATTAGTTGATCACGGTACTCAGCATCTTCCATTACTTTTAAGATGCCACGACGGATATCAAGTACGTTATAAGGATTTACTTTACAGGCTGCATCATCAGCTATTTCATTCATTGGAGAAATACGGCTTGTTATCAACGGACGACCTACTGCACAGGCCTCCAGTATCGGCAAACCAAAACCTTCATATGTTGAAACAAAGGTTACGATATCACTCAGGAGGTATTGCTCTTTCAAGTGCTCAAAACTCAGGTTCGAGTAATTCCTGTAATCAATTTTATTTTCTTCCAGTATTTCTTTTGCAGCAGTATCCAGCTGACCAACAATATGCAGCTCACAACGGATACCTTTTAATGCTTCTGCCAGGTTGTGCAGGTTTTTATTTTCTTTAGTACCGATCTGGAGAATACGTGGCTTAACTGAATTAAATACTTTAGGACTGAACTGAAGACGTGGATCAAAAAAATTAGGTACTACTTTAATTTTATCAGCACGCACACCGGTAAGTTGTATTAACTCCCTTTTTGTTTTTTCGCTGATTACAGTAATTGTATTGGCCCGCATCATGGGCAACTGGTACCAGAAAAACTTAAAGAGCCAGTATTTAAAATTCCATTTGCTGTAACGGGTAAGAAACACACAGTCGTGAATGGTTAAAACCGTATTAGACTTTTTCATACCAAGTGATACATAGTGAATATCCCCGGTAATATGATTAATGCGTGACTGCTTTTGACCGGCAGTAACGATGTTTGCTGCAAAATTCCTGATAGAAGGAACCTCCACTTTCTGTGGCTTAAACTGATTGTCAATCTTTACCTGCTGCTGAATATTATCGAAGAGTGATTCGATACTGAAAGCATGGGCCCGTGCTTTGCGGAAGAAGTAAGATACTTCCATAGTTGATTGGACTTTAGTTTTTCTTTGATAATTGGATATTTCAAAAGTAAAAAAATAATCCGATTTAACAACAGGGGTTTCCCCTTATTTACCTTGATAGTAATTTTACGGAAAAGAAACCGATCATCAGTTTAAATAAAATTCAATGGTTGCATCTTTTGTTTTAAGATGGGTTCGGCATCAGCGCCCAACCATTTCTCCAATACAGTTGCATATACTTCTCTGAAATCCAGTTGAAACTGCAAATCACCATCATCTAGTCTATTTAAATCCGGCAACGCATTGTAAATACCTTTCTGTTTCAACGCACCGCTCGCAAAAAACATATTATTCGCTTTGCCATGATCCGTACCACCGCTTGCGTTTTGTGCAACCCTTCTTCCAAACTCAGAAAAAGAAAACAACAATACATCATCAAACCTGTTATTCGCTTTCAGATCTTTTACAAATGCTTTTACTGCCCCGTTCAGTTCACTAAACAAACGTTTTTGCTGGAACTCCTGGTTGATATGTGTATCAAAACTTCCAAGGGAAATGTAATACACTTTGGTATTGATATCACTGAAGATGAGTGATGCGATGGTCTTTAAACCTTTACCCAATTCTGTATCCGGATAGGTTTCGGCAGAGGGCCGTTGTTTGCTTTGTTTAAAAATATAATCAGCACTGGAGATCGTTTCGGCCATGGTTTTGTACAAATACTCCACCGGTTGCTCATGTGCATCCGCTTTATGATTGGCCAGAATTTCTTTAAAATATTTTTCCTGGCTGGTATTATACAAACGTCTTGGATCTTCCAATGCCAGTCCTTTGATGTGTTCACCTTTTAATGCTAAACTCAACACATCATCAATTTCCAATGCCTGTGTGGGTTTATCACAACCGGCACATTGTGCATCTAAGTAACGGCCTACCCAACCCGTGTTCCAGTAGTCCGTGCTTTTGCTGCCCGTATGCCAGATATCCATACTGCGGAAATGACTTTTATCTGGATTGGGATACCCTACACTGTTGAAAATACCCAAACTGCCATCATCATACAATTCTTTAAAAGCGGTAAGTGATGGATGCAAACCCGCTTCATCTGTAAGCATTAATGCTTCGCCTTTTTGAATACCCAGCTTAGGACGGTTTTTATAATACAGATCATTACGAAAAGGAATCACCGTGTTCAACCCATCATTACCACCACTAAGCTGAATGATCACTACTACTTTATTTCCTTGTGGTACAGCAGCCGGTGTTTCAAATGCTTTTAAAAACTTGGGCACAAACACAGAGGCTGTAGCGAGGGAACCGATTTGGATGAAGCTTTTACGTTTGATCAACATATCAAGAATTTTAGAGTTGAGAATGACGATTGCAGATTGCATTCAATCTAAAATCTGCAATCTTAAATTTACAATCAGCACAATTGGTATTCCGGTGTACTCATTAAATGAATGATGCCTGTTTGTATGTATCGTTCCTTAGCAGAAACATCCATGTGCTTTTCCACCAACGCCCTGTTCAACTTTGAACTGTCTGTTTGCCAGAGCAGTGAAGCCATTTGCAGCAGCAACTGCTCCCTGTTTGTTTTTTGTAATTGATCATAAGGCAATTTCCAGTTGATGGTTGTTTCTACCATTCGTCCTGCAATACGTTTGTTCTGCTGCTGCATCCGTTCTTCCATCCTTCCCATTTCCTGGTCGTCATCACTTTTTGCTTTGATACTGAAGCTTTCTTTCATGGCAACAATCTGTGGTAAACGCATGCGGAACATGAGTGAGGAACTGTCAATCCAGTTTTTACCGCCGGGCCATCCGGCAACATTCGGCGGGTAGAATAATATCTGTCCCAACACTTTTTGCAGGTACAATTGTATTTCAGGTTGCGCCAGTTCCATGGGCAAACTGCGGCGGATGCCTGCCATTAACTCAATTGGTGATTTAATACGGGTACCGATATTTCGTTCATCATAAAACCAATCAGCTGTAAAGAGGTTACGCATCAGTTGGCTGATATTGTAATTGCTTTTGTAAAAACCATCCGCTAATTGCTTCACCCTTTCTTCATCAACCAGTTCATTTACAAAAAACACATACAGCTTCCTGGTAAGATAAAGCGCTGTTTGTTTTTGCTGTAATAAAATATCCAACACATCATCACCATCAAAATTCCCGGATTGACCTAATACGGTTTTAGTGCCATCATCATGCAGTTGCGGACGGAACACAAAATCACCGTTCAATTGAAACTGCCATCCGGTAAAAGCACGGGCTGCTTCTTTAATATCTTTCTCGGTATAGTTACCACGGCCCATGGTAAATAATTCCATCACCTCACGGGCAAAATTTTCGTTGGGCTTTTGTTTTCGGTTTTGCTGATTGTTGAGAAAAGCAAGCATAGCAGCACTACGGCTTACTTCTTTTAGCATGGCGCCGAAGTTTCCCAACGCATTGCGGCGGATAATGTTGATGAGATCCTGTTGATACAAAGCATTGAGATTACGGCAGGCAAAATGTCCATGCCAGAAGAAAGCCATTTTTTCACGCAACTGCTGCTCACTGTTTACCATTTCATCCAACCACTCGAGATTAAGATTGCGTATTTCCTCTCTTGATTTCTTTTGCAGTTGCTGACGCTGTTCTTTGGTGAGTTCCGTGCGGCGGATGCCGTCGATACCATTCATTAAGCCCTCCACAAAATTATTCGCCACTTTTAAAGGCATGGGATCCTTGCGACTGGCTTTTTCCAATGCTTCATATAATTTTTGAGGGGTAGTTTTTGAAAGATCATTCCACTGCTCCACAGCGGGACCAAAGCCTGCCCGCCAGAGCAGATGCTGGTTTTTAAGTTGAAGGGATGCCGGCATATTGATTGATTTCAGTAGTTCAGACTTTTGACGAAGAACAAGGTTTAACAGTAAACGAAAGAAATGTGAAAATTCTTTTACACTTACATTTATTTTACAAATTACTGATACCACTCTAACTTTAAAGCATGGGAATGAAGCCATATAAATACCTCAGTCCGTTTATTGTTTTACTTGCAGCAGCTTTTGCTTTTAATAACAGAGGTATTGTTACCTACATTCCGGTGATCTATGCATTTGTATTTATTCCATTACTGGAATTGTTTCTAAAACCTCAAACCTCCAATTTATCATCCGCCGAAGAAGAAATGGCAAAAGCAGATAAAACCTATGATTTTATACTCTATGCCATTGTACCGTTGCAATACGTTTTGCTCCTTCAATTTTTATTTTCCTTTCAACAACCGGGTCTGACCCCGGTTGATATTACCGGACGTATTTTATCAATGGGGCTGCTATGCGGTGTATTTGGTATTAATGTAGCACATGAGCTAGGACACAGGGTAAACAAGGCTGAGCAACGGATGGCCAAAGCGTTGTTACTTACATCGCAATACATTCACTTTTTTATTGAACATAACAAGGGGCATCACAAAAACGTGGCAACACATGAAGACCCCAGTAGTGCCCGGCTGCATGAAAGTGTTTTTGCATTTTACCCCCGCACCATTTTTTTCAGTTATATCAGCGCCTGGAAAATTGCTAATGAAGAAGTGAAAAAGAAAAACAAATCCTGGTGGCAAAATGAAATGCTGCAGGCGCAGGTATTGCAATTGATCTTTATCTCAGCCATTTACTTTGTATTTGGTTGGAAGATTTTATTGTATTACATGGCCGCAGCACTCATGGGTATTCTGCTCCTGGAATGTGTTAATTATATTGAACATTACGGTCTGAGCCGGCAAAAAAAAGAACAAGGTTTGTATGAAAGAGCCATGCCACATCACAGCTGGAACAGCAATCATGTAATAGGCAGGCTAATGTTATTTGAACTGAGCCGCCATAGTGACCATCATTACATGGCCAGTCGTAAATACCAGGTGCTTCGACATCATGATGATTCTCCACAAATGCCCACAGGTTATCCCGGCATGATGCTACTGGCACATATTCCCCCACTTTGGTTCTGGATAATGCACCGGAATATGCGTAGCATCCAAAAAGAAAATAAGCCTGCAGAAACTTCTCTGGCCGTTTAGGTTTTGCAGCGGCGTTTCAAAAAAATAAATCTGAAAGGTTAAGAATTCTTACCGCTTATCCTTTAAATTCACCAGTCACTTCTTAAACCTAAACCAATTTATTCAACATGAGAAAACTTTCAATCATTGCCGCATGCGGTATTGTTTTATTTGCTGCGTGCAACAAAAACAAATCAACTGAGCAGGCAATTGTACCCGAAAAAGAAACAGCAAACACAACAGCTGCACGTGCCTGTGCTGCTTATGATGTGCTGGAAGAACAATTAAGAAAGGATCCTTCCTTACAGCAACGCATGGATGAAATTGAAGCCTTTACTGCCCGCTACGCTGCAAACCCGGCTGCGTTTCGTGTATTAGCTGATGGTAATTTAGAGGTGCCGGTAGTTGTAAATGTATTGTACAATACAGCAGCCCAGAATGTGTCTGATGCTCAAATTCAATCGCAGATTGCTGTATTGAATGCTGATTTTGGCGGAACTAACTCCGATCTGAATCTTACAACTACTTACAATAATGTAAAATTTACAAGTACCAGCACGAAACCTAAAATCAGGTTTGTACTTTCTGCAGTTAACCGCAAATCCACTACTAATACTTCATGGGGCACTAATGATGCCATGAAGCGTTCTTCATCCGGAGGCATTGATCCTACATCACCAACCACCACATTAAATCTTTGGGTATGCAATCTTGGCGGAGGTATTTTAGGCTACGCCCAATTCCCAGGTGGTGCTGCCGCTACAGATGGTGTGGTTTGTGATGATAATGCCTTTGGTACAACCGGTACTGCCTCTGCACCCTTTAACAAAGGAAGAACGGCTACACATGAGGTAGGTCATTATTTCAATCTGCGTCATATATGGGGTGACAAAAGATGCGGCAACGATGGCGTAGGTGATACACCTGGTCATACCGGTGCTAATTATGGCTGTCCTGCAGCAGGCATCACAAGTTCCTGCAGCGGAAGACCTGTAATGATGACGATGAATTATATGGATTATACTGATGATGCCTGTATGTATATGTTCAGCCTTGGTCAGGTAGATCGTATGAACGCAACCTGGGCCGTGGGCGGACCAAGAGCCAGTTTGAGATAATTGCTTTTTTTACAATCAACATGAGAAAATAAAAATCCCGCCGGGTGGCGGGATTTTTATTTAAGACTTTTCTTTCTGTCCGATAATCCATCGGGCACCGATGCCTATATTTTGAAGAAATCCAAGACCAAGGCTTGAGTTGAATGAAAAATTATTGCCTACAAATTTTTCATTGTTGCTACTGTTTGTATTGATTGAGCGGTTATATCCCAAAGAAATTAAATCACCCGTTCTTACTTCCAATAAAAAACGATTGCTCCACTTATAAGCAATACCGGGAAAAGCGCTGATGTTTACAGTATGTGTTTTCTGAGTATTTTCCAGTCTGATTGTTGAATTAACATTCACGTTTTTGTTTTCTGAATAATTGTAACCGCCACGTAAATCGCCGAACACATAGAAGCCTTTACCCAAAGATTTATACCGCCTTGTAAAGTAGCCAACATTAAACGATTGATTCTGGTTTTTTGACAAATTATATATTGGTTGACTTGATTCCGATTTGTTCTCGCCATATCCTGCACCTGCAAAAAAACCATGAAGTGCATTTTCCTTTGTTGAAAAGCCAAGCTCTGTAGAAAAATTGAAAGATTGGTTTTTGTTAACGGGGCTGGTATTATTATTTTGATTTTCCCCTTTATAGGTTGAGAACCCCAAACCGAAACCCAACACTTTATTTCCTTTTTGAAATTGTGCAAAACCAAAGAAAGCAGGCAGCAGCAAGGTGGCTGTAAGAAGTGTTTTTTTCATTGTTGATAGTTTTGATGAAGCCGCAACATAAAACAGAAAAAGGATAAAAGCTTTTCACCTTTATCCTTTCACAAATGTTTATGTTAAGTGATTAGAAAATTTAAAACGCCGTGCAGCATCAGTTCAACACATCAAACCCGGTATAAGGTCTTAATACTTCCGGAATCACAATACCGTTTTCTGTTTGATAGTTTTCAAGAATAGCCGCCAGAATCCTTGGCAAGGCCAGCGAACTTCCGTTTAAAGAATGAATCAACTGTGGTTTTCCTTTTTCATCCTTGAAACGAATCTTCATCCTGTTGGTCTGGAAGTTTTCAAAGTTGCTCACACTGCTGCACTCCAGCCATTTCTTTTGTGCAGCACTCCACACTTCAAAATCATAAGTAAGGGCGCTGGCAAAACTCATATCGCCACCACACAATCTTAAGATGCGGTATTTCAACCCTAATGATTGCACCAGCTTTTCTACATGGGCCACCATTTCATCCAGCACTTCATAACTTTTACCAGGATGTACGAGTTGTACAATTTCAATTTTATCAAATTGGTGTACACGGTTGAGGCCACGAACATCAGCACCAAAACTTCCGGCTTCTCTGCGGAAACAAGGTGTATAAGCCGTCATCTTTATCGGGAGATCGGTTTCTTTTAAAATTTCATCTCTGTAAATATTGGTTACAGGCACTTCTGCAGTTGGGATCATGTAAAAATTATCAGCCTGCATATAGTACATCTGCCCTTCTTTATCGGGTAACTGACCGGTACCATACGCTGTTGCTTCATTCACCATATAAGGCGGAATATATTCTGTATATCCTGCTGCTGTATTGTAATCCAGGAAATACTGGATCAATGCACGCTGAAGTCTTGCACCTTTTCCTTTGTACACCGGAAAACCGCTGCCGGTTAATTTCACACCCAATTCAAAATTGATGATATCATATTTTTTGATGAGCTCCCAATGCGGTTGCGCATTCGCAGGAAGGTTAGGCTCCTCACCGCTTTCTTTTACATTGAGATTATCTTCAGGTGTTTTACCGGCAGGTACCAATGCAGAAGGCAGATTCGGCAGTTTGATCAATGTATCATGCAATTGCTTTTCAACCGCCGCCAATTGCTCATTGATGGGCTGGAGTTTGCTTTTGAGTTCAGCTACTTCTGTTTTCTTTGCCTCCGCAGCATCTTTTTCCCCTTTACCCATCAGCATACCAATCTCCTTGGATGCTTTATTTACTAATGATTGTGTCTCGTCGTATTGAAAAGTGAGTTGCTTGCGCTGGTCATCCAACGCAATCACTTCATCTACTAAATTTAATTCAGCAAAATGCTTAACACTTAACCGCTCTTTTACCAGTTCGGTATTCTGTCTTAAATAAGCTACCTGCAGCATGTGAAAATTTTGCGCAAAGATAAATAGATTGAGCTGATGGCGTGGTGGTAAAGAACTAAAAACCCGATCCGTATTTTGCAGCCAGCTCACTGCGGGAATGTACATTGAGTTTACGGTAAATATTTTTTATATGCGTATTGAGCGTTTCTACTGAAATATGAATGGCTGAAGCCAGTTCTTTATAACTGTTACCACGAACCAGCAATTGTAAGATCTCTTTTTCTTTTTGGGTGAGATTGGATTCTTCCAGTTCACTCATAGTGCGGTTTTTCTTTTGAAAAAAGTCCAGCATTTTAGTAGCAATCATTCCATTCATGGGCGATTCACCATTGACAACGCCAAGGATAGCGTCAATAATTTTTTGTGGCGAATCTTTTTTAAGCAGATAACCGTTTGCCCCTGCTTTGATGGCTCCGAAAATTTTTTCATCATCTTCAAAAACAGTAAGCATAATAATCTTCAGCTCGGGCCAAGTTTTTTTGAGCTGCCATACCGCTTCAATTCCATTCATACCGGGCATATCGATATCCATTAATACTACATCAGGAAGCTCAGCCATAAACAAACCAATCATAGATTCACAATCTGCCAGACGATGCACCAAATGCAGGCGCTCATTCAATTGCAGAATGATAGAAACGGCAGTGCGGTACTGTGGATTGTCATCAATAATGGCCACTTTAATCATAGGTGCAAATCTACTATTTAACCATTCGCTTTTTTATCCCAAGTTTTTGGGATGCGGAAAGGCGTAGGCACCATGAGTATAACGGCAGTGCCGGCTGATGAGGTATTAATTTCTAAAGTTCCGCCCATTTCTTCAGCCCTGCGCTTCATGTTTTTGATGCCATTTCCGCCACCCTGAATCAATGATGCTAATCCTACTCCGTTATCAGTTACTTTCATTATAAGCTTTCCCTGCTGTAGTAAAAACTGCAACGTGCAATTGGAAGCCTGAGCATATTTCAAACTGTTATTCAATGCTTCTTTTGCTATGAGATAAATATTCTGGCGTATTTCACCGGGAATCACCATCTGCTCACTCACACCCTTCACGTCTATATACAGGTGAATATTATTAGTATGAAAAAGAGGTATAGCCCATTTACTAATTTGATGATGTAATCCTGAAAAACTATCATGCGCAGGATTAGTAGCCCAGGCAATAACTTCCAGCCGCTCAATCATTTCATGTGCATTTTCTTTAATAAGACCGGGAAGCACTGCGTTGTCAGGATTGGTTAGTAAAATTTCAGAATAGGCTTTTACACTGCTTAGCGTAGCACCTACATCATCGTGTAAATCACGATGAAGCTTATTACGAACTTGTAACACTTTTAATTGCTGCTGAAACCTGTATCGAAAAAACCAGTAAACAAGCGATGCAAGTGCTGCAATTACCGATAAAACAAACCACCAGGTACGCCAATATGGAGGATGAATAATTAGTACCATTTTATCAGGTATTTCATTCCAAACTCCATAATGATTTGAATTTTTTAAAAGTAAAGTATAGGTGCCGGGATCAAGATTGGTGTAGGTAATAGTATTTCGGTCGGTGATGATTGTCCAGTTTTTATCAAACCCTTCCAGCTTATAAGAATAAGCATACAAATCCGGGTTAATAAGGTTGAGATTTGAAACAGAAACCGATATAACAGAAGACTGATTGTATGGTAATGTTAATGTATCAGTTATATATGCAGCCTGTTTTAAGATGTTATCATGAGAAACAGTTGATATTGATTCATTTCCCAAACTAATTTCAGTAATCACCGTTTTCAAGCTGTTTGGTTTTGCAATTATTTCATCAGGATGAAAATAAATAACATTGCCATTTACTGTACCAAAAGCTAATAATCCATTTTTTGTATGTAATGAAGACAAAAAATTAAAAGAAGTGAAGGGTAATCCATTAGAATTATTGAAACTAATTACGTTTCCTGTAGCTAAATCAAGTTTGCAAATTCCATTATCAGTACTTATCCAGATATTCCCTCTTGAATCTTCTTCCAAACGGTAAATAACATTACTGGGGAGGCCTTCTGAAAGAGAATAATGAATTACCGTATCTTTTACAGTTTGATACTGATTAATACCCCCACCAATAGTTCCCATCCATATATCGCCGGTTTTAGCTAGTATTAAGGAACTCAAAACATTAAGCGACAACTTGGTTTTTGGCGGGCTGCTTATGTTTATATTCCGAACAACAGATAATTTATCAGAGCCTTTTACAATTTTAAACAGTCCAGCATTCCATGTACTTACCCACCAACTTGAATCCGAATCGATTTTAATATCACTTAAAGCAGCTGGTATTAATTGTATCTCCTTTCTGTTAAAAGCGGTTGCCTGCAACAGATGTTTTACTGAAGAGTCATAATAAAATAAACCGCAATAATGATAAAAATTACTGTAATAAGCTGCCCATAAGGTTGCCCCACTTTCAAAAAAATCAATCATAAAACCCGGAGCCGGCTTTGATTGAGGATGATGCTTCCAAAGAACAGGTTCAAATTTTAATGCTGTTGATTTTTTTAAATAAACTCCGTAAGCTCTTGTTGTAATCCATATATTTTTTCTTTTATCAACATATACACTTAGAATATCTTTCTTAGCTGCATTTATGGGAGTAGGAATAATTTCTGTTCGGTTGATATTTTTTTGCCATCTAACTAAATTGTTATCTGTTGCTATAAGCCAGGTACTGTCCGTTTCTTCCAGTATTTTATTAATACCTGAATTTTTTACAAGCGCTGGTAAAGTGGTAATAGTATGAAAGATAAAGGGAGGTTTTGATATACGGTACAACCCGTTTTTACTTGTAGCTACCCAAAGTACCTTTTTACTGTCTTCATAAAGTTTAAGTGCATCATTTATTTGTGATGCGATTACGCTTATAACCCCTCTGCTTTGATTATATTCAAACAGCCCTTTATTGGTTGCAATCCAAATCTGATTATCGCTGGTCTTTAAAATTCTACTAATACTGACATTTTCAAAACTTTGCTGCAACAATTCATATTTGTTTGCCGTACTATCAGAGGGAGTAACAATAAAAATACCCATCTGGTGACCTAAAATAAAACTGCCATCATTTGTTTTTATAAAACTTCTGAACTTGTACGAAACATTAAGTTTACCTGTATTTGAAAGCAAGCTTTTGCCAGTACCAGATTTGGTATTTACTAACATGAAATCTTTTTCAGTAAGAATAAGTAAATCGCCATTAGCTGTTTCCATCATCTCCGATATTCCATTTTCACCCGCAATACTATCCGGTAACTGTATCTGTTTTTCAATTACACCTTTTGCCGATAATTTTAATAGTGCCGCAGGCGACGCCACCCAAACACCTGTTTCTTTTTGAGGCCTGAGAATACATTTAATTAATTGAAACGAAGTGCCGATATAGTTCTGTTTTATCCGGGAAAGTATTTGTTTTTTATAATCGATACAATTCAATCCTGCGCCAAATGTTCCGCACCATATTGTTTTATCTTTATCCTGAGCAAGAGCCAACACATAATTATGAGATAGAGAGTTGGAATCATTTGCCTTGTTCAACCATGCCTGCGTTTTATAACCATCATAGCGATACATTCCATTACTTGTTCCTAACCACAAAAAACCATGAGTATCTTCAATAACTGAGGTTATAGCAATATTTGGCGATAAATTTTTTATTACCGCTTTTTCAATTCTAAACCTGTTTGCTTCCTGCGAATAACAAAAAATACCCATCAGCAATGCACTAAAAAACACACTTATTGCCAATGGGTATTTCATAAATGGAAGATACATACCGCTCTTAAAATTTCAAAACCGGTTTTTTAATTCAGCAAGGATAAGATTATTTGATACGAATCCGCTTTTCAATAAATGATGGAAATGAATCAGTAAGATTTTTGCCATCCTTTAGTTCTACTTTTAAAAAACCCTGCATAATGAGCGTATCTCCGGAAAAAGAATATTGCTGCCAATCAACAGAACCCGTGTATTCCTGTGCACTGTAATAAGTAAAGCGTTCTTTATAAATACTATCTGTTACTTCATAGGTTCCATACCCTGCTCTTGTAAGATTCCCTGCAGAATCAGTGCTAACCAGAATAAAATGGCCATTGCTAAAGTGCTTCACCTGATTGGAGGGTATTACTTTGTTTTCTGATTCATATGAGATTGTTTTCCATACTCCTTCAATTGTTGAAACGGATTGCGTTTGTATTTCTTCAGATTCATGTTTCGTATTACATGCAATCATCACAAATAAGCATATTGATGAGAAAACGATTTGGCGTGAATTCATGTTTATTATTTTAAAAGTTTTTAATATTGAATCCATCCATTCTGCCAAGATGAAGCATCATTAGGGTTTTGAGGATTAAAGTATCCATTCAAAACCACTTCGCCTGTAGCACCAGCAAACTTTCCGTTGCCTCCTACTATTAATGCTTCACCCGTGAAGTTGATACGTGTTGGACTCACTGGTGTGGTGGTGCTGCCTGATGATTGGAACCAAATGGCATTACCTTTATCATCCATTACAACACTTGTAACATTCATGGGAATATTTAACCCTGCAAGCTGTGATGAAAAGAACATGATTACAGGTGCCGGTGAAGAAATTAATCCGGCAGGACCAAATGTTGCATACTGATTGAAGTAGGTCTTTGCTTTTCCCATATGAGCGGCATTACCATCGCCGCTTCCGGGATACCAGGCCGGAGCTGGATTTGGTGGCGTCCATCCATTAGCTAAATCAGGCACAAAACCGAAAGCTGTTGTAAAACTATCCCGATAAGCCCTTTTCACCGGATTGGATGGCCGGGCTGCTACATTATCAGTATTTTGTTTTGCAGCAACTGCAGCCGATAGCATTTCATCTGCTATGGATTCTTCTTTTTTACAGGAGCTGATAAAAACAACTGCAGCTGCAAGCAAGAAATAAATGAAACGAATGTTTACATACTTTTTCATAAAACGCATTTTTAAAATGAACAAATATTTTTATTATTTCAAAAGTATCAGCAGCAGTCAGGCTGTACAATCCCAAGTATTTGGTAGGGAAATGGTTAAAAAAAATCACCCGCTTCAATTGTATTTGAAACGGGTGAATTATGAGTAATGCGTATAGGTTGTTTGACTAACTCAAATATTTCCCTACAATCGGTACTCTCCTGCCCACACCAAATGCTTTGGGACTTACACGAATGATAGGGCAAAACTGGTTGCGTTTGTATTCATTTACATTCACCAATTTCAATACCCTGTCAACCAGTGCAGCATCATAACCCAGTGCTTTAATTTCTTTCGGCCCTTGCCTGCGCTCAATGTACTGATACAACACTTTATCCAGAATAGAATAATCTGGCAGTGAATCAGAATCTTTTTGATTGGGTCGCAGTTCAGCACTTGGTGCCTTGGTGATGATATTGTCGGGAATGATTTCTCCGTTGCGGTTAATGTACTTCGCCAGTTCATACACCTGCAGTTTGTAACAATCGCCCAATACACCTAACCCACCTGCCATATCTCCGTAAAGCGTACCATAGCCTGTTGCCAGTTCACTTTTGTTAGAAGTGTTGAGCAGGATGTAGCCGAACTTATTGGCAATCGCCATCAACAAATTTCCTCTTGTGCGGCTTTGAATATTTTCTTCCGCCAATGAAAACGGTAAGTCCTGAAAGATGGGTTTGAGTTCAGTTAAAAAACTATCATATACATTTTTGATAGGAACAATATCATACGGGTTACCAAGGTTCCTGCTTAACAGTTCGGCATCACTTACACTGTGCTCTGTAGAATAATGTGATGGCATCAATATCGCTCTCACATTTTCTTTGCCTAACGCTGTACATGCAATGGCCAATGTAACGGCACTGTCAATACCACCGCTGCTGCCGAGAATGGCTTTGGTAAAACCCATCTTTGAAAAATAATCCTTGATACCCAGCACAATTGCATCATGAATCTCTCTGATGCTGAGTGTTTCATCCAAATGCAACGGATTGAGTTCTTCATTGGGCACATCAACTGCTTTTTGCTGAATGGGTTGTTCAAACGTACCATCGTCTTTTAAGTCAACACTTACCAATGCTTCTTCCAGCAATGGCAAATGGGAAATCATGTTGGCATCTTTATCAAACACCAATGATCCGCCGTCAAATACAATTTCTGTTTGACTGCCCACACTGTTGCAGTAAAGCATCGGCAGTTGATACTTGGTTACATTGAGTTTTACAATAGCCTTCCGGTCTTCCACATGGGTGTAATCAAAAGGTGATGCAGAGATATTCAGCATTACATCCGGCTTGAATTTCATCAACTCATCCATCGGACAAATCCTGTACAACGGGTTATCACCCAGGTTCCAGATATCTTCACATATTGTTATGGCCAATCGCTTGCCTTTGTACTCAACAATATTCCAGTCGTATGCCGGTTCAAAATACCGATACTCATCAAACACATCATAGTTGGGAAGGCAGGTTTTATGAATAACGGCTTTCACTTCTTTTTCATACAGAAAAAAAGCAGCGTTGTGCAAATCCTTTCCTTCTTTCCGTTTGTTACGGTCAGGTGCACCAACGATCACCGCAATACCATCCGAATGCTGTTTTATTACTTCAATGGCTGCATAACTCTTTTCAATAAAATCGTTAAACTCCAGGAAATCCCTGGGAGCATAACCGCATACGCTCAATTCGCTGAACAGAATCAGATCGCCACCTTTCGACTTTGCTTCTTCAATAGCTGAAATAATTTTAGCTGTATTGCTTTCAAAATTGCCGATATGATAATTTTGCTGCGCTAAGAAAATCTTCATAAAGCAAATTTCATGGATTTTTGCTTGCAAACAATTAAGCCGCAACTTTGGAATGATTTACTGCCAACTAATTTTGAAGCCGGCCACAACAAAACAGAAAGCCACCCGTTTCATCATCATGAAAAAAATACTTGTTTTTTCTGCACTCATTTTATTGTTCGCCTGTAACAATAACACTTCAAGACCGGATGTATCTGCCATTAAAGTAAACCTGGAGCTGAAGCGTTTTGATGAGGCTTTTTTTAAGCTGGATACCAATAATCTGCAGCAAAGCCTGGTGAAGCTTCAAAATGAATTTCCACAGTTCTTGCCCTTGTTTATCAGCAATGTACTGGGCCTCGGACCGTTGAGCGATACCAATCAACTCGCCTATGTAGGAACTAAACAATTTTTGAAGCTGAATAAACCGGTATACGATACATCCCTCATCGTTCACCGCAACCTCAACAGTTTTAAAAACGAATTGGAAGATGCGTTTCGCTGTGTAAAATTTTACTACCCTGACTATAAAATCCCGCAACTCATTGCTACCATTGGCCCCATGGATGCGTTGGCCCCTATGAGCAATCAGATACTTACCCCCAACTATATGGGCGAAGGATTTATTGCTCTGAGTCTTCAGTTCTACCTCGGGAAAGATTACAGTATTTATAACGACCCGGGCTATGTTTCAAGTGTAGCGCCTCAGTACCGTAGTAAACGTTTCAGCAAAGAGTATATGAGTGCTGATCTGATGACGCTGGTGATTGATGATTTATATGCTGACAGCAGCAACCGTTTGCCATTGATTGAACGTTTTATTGAAAAAGGAAAACGTCTTCATTTGTTACATTCTTTTTTACCGGAAAAACATGATACCATTCTCACCGGTTATACAAATGATCAACTGGAATGGTGTCTTGAAAATGAACGCAGCATTTTCAACTTCTTCACCCAACAAAATCTTTTATACGAACTTGACCCTGCTCTAACCCAACCTTTCACCAGCGAAGGGCCGTTTACACAAGGCATGCCGGAACAAAGTCCCGGTAATATTGGCGCTTTTGTGGGATGGCAGATAGTAAAATCGTATGTAAAGAAAAAAGGGAATATTACTCCTGATGCATTGATGAAAACCTCAGCCAAACAGATTTTTGATGCAGCCGGTTACCGGCCCAAATAAAACATTAATTGTTTTTGAACGGAGCAATCATTTCAAACTCGGGGATGAATGCTTTGAACTGCTGATGATTGTTGAGGTTTTCCATGGTGTAATGCCCCAACATTTTACCCATTTCGGTTTTTAAGTTACAACCGCTTACATACTGGTATTGATCGCCGGGTTGAATTACCGGCATCACTCCCACTACACCTTCCCCATCCACTTCTTTGTAAGAACCATTACTGTCAAAAATATGCCAGTGGCGGCGCAGCAGTTTTACAGGATAAGTATTGTTGTTTTCAACAGTGATGCGGTAGGCAAACATATATTCACCTGTAAGCGGATTGCTGTAATCAGGCTGGTAAAATGTTTCTACCGTAATTTTAACTCCCTGTGATATTTCAGAAATCATAGATTGTGCTACTAAAGTAAACAAAATTCTTTCCGGAGAGTTTTATTGTTAACTGTTAAACTGCATTTTATGCCAAAAACAACACATAAATACACCAACGGGGAAATTACCATAGTTTGGAAACCGGATAGCTGCATTCACTCCACGCTTTGGTGGAAGGGGCTGAAAGAAGTGTTTAACCCTGCTGAACGGCCCTGGATTAAACCCGATGGCGCTACTACGCAACAAATAATTGAGCAGGTACGTAAATGTCCCAGCGGTGCTTTGAGCTATTTTATGAACAATGAGGAAGGAAAAGATATAATTGCCGAAAAAGCAGAACTTCTGAATATTGAGATTGCTGCCAATGGACCGATTCTCATCAAAACAGAATGTGTTATACAACACAGCAATGGTACAACAGAAACTAAAAAAGGAACTACAGCTTTATGCCGTTGCGGTCAATCATCCAATAAACCTTATTGCGATGGCACACACAGAAAAGCAGGATTTGTGGGATAAATTTATTCTTCAAACCACCAACCAACATTCGTTTTACTGAGCAACCAGGTGATACTCATCCCCAGCATGATGATGCCGGTAACGATCATAAGAATCAGCGCCCGTCGTTTTTTCTTTTTGCGGGTGCTGGATCCTGAAGCATCATAATACAGGTAACAGCTCCATAAAAAAGCACCGAACGACATAAAGAAAAACAATCGGAATAATTCCAGCCTGGCTGTATACAATCCTAAAAAATATATGTTATCCATAGCAGAAAGAAATGATTGTTTGGTTGATGTATCTCTTATTCCTCAACGTTTTTTTGTTTTGTTATAGCCCTGCTTCAACAAAAACTGTACTACTTTCTCACGCTGGTCACCCTGTATAATCAATTCACCATCTTTGTAAGAACCACCGGTGCCGCAAAAATTTTTAAGCTGTTTACAAAGTTGTTCTGCATCAGCATCTGTTCCTGCAAATCCATCTACTAATGTTACAGCCTTGCCGGCCCTGTGCTTGGTTTCAAGCCGTACCAGCAATTTTTGATCTACCGGGGCAAGGGTTACGACAGGCCGCTCCTCCTCTTCAAATTTAAAGGATGGATCGGTACTGTACACAAATCCCCTGTTGTCAGCTTTATTTTTTTTACTCATGTAAACGGAGTTTTATCAATCGTAGTATATCAGCTCAGTTTAGCTTTTAAACTTAAATCAAGACTGCGTGCCTGGTGAATGAGTGCTCCCACACTTATATAATCAACACCCGTTGCAGCATAGTCCCTGATATTTTCAAGGTTAATACCGCCGCTTGCTTCTGTTTCTGCACGTCCGTTGATAAGGATTACTGCTTCAGCCAACTGAGAAGGAGTAAAATTATCAAGCATTATGCGGTTTGCCTTTCCTGTTGCAAGTACCTTTTCAACATCTGCCAGTGTGCGTGTTTCCACTTCTATTTTGAGACCGGGCTTCACCGTTTGCACATAATTCCAGGCTTTATCAATTGCCTGTTCAATACCGCCGCAGTAATCAATATGATTGTCTTTAAGCATAATCATATCATACAAAGCAAAGCGGTGATTGATACCCCCTCCTATTCGAACTGCTTCTTTTTCCAGCAACCGGAAATTAGGAGTTGTCTTTCTTGTATCAAGCAAACGTGCTTTAAAACCTTCCAGTTTCTGCACATAGATTTGCGTAAGTGTGGCAATACCGCTCATGCGCTGCATACAGTTCAGCACCAGTCTTTCACATTGAAGGATTGTGTGCACACCTGCCTCTATTTCAAAAGCAATCTCACCGGGCTCCATAGGCTCACCATCACTTTTATACGCAGTAAATAAACAGTTGGGTTCTCTTTTCCTGAAAATAGTTTCCGCAACTGTTATTCCGGCCAGTACACCGGCTTCTTTAATTTTCAAAACCGCTTTGCCTTTAGCATCACGATCAATACAACTAAGTGTAGAATGGTCACCATCACCAATATCTTCCTGCAGCGCTTCGTTTATCAAATGATCAAGCAACTCATGGTAAAGGGGCGTCATGCTGCAAAACTAATGGTTTGTGGTGAGAAGGCAGTTTGGAGAAAGTATAGAAAGATCCTGCAAAATTCCGGATCGAAAGCATTAAAAAATAGTCTTAAAAATTAATGAAGAGAGCATCAGCGTTTGGGCTCAAACTCAATACCCTGAATCATTTGCTTATCGCCACGGAGACGCATATAAACAGTGGTTCTGAATTCGCCGTTAGCAGTTACAAGTTTTCCGATAATAAAATTGCTGGATGGATTGCTGCCGCTATGTTGCAACTCAAAGTTTCTCACCCGATTCATATTAAAGAAGTCCTTTAACACCAGTTCGGCCTGACCCTTACTGTAGGAATTACTTTTACCCGGAATAGATACGTCCACCATCTGATCAAAATAGGGACTCATTTTATCAACGCTCCCTGTTTTTAATGCGGCTACAATCTCATCTTTCTGATCAAAAGAAACGATGAACACACTTAACAGGAGCAATACAGCGGTATGTAAAAAAAGCCGGGTCTTCATGGCTATCTTTTTGATTGAATGGGCTAAAAACATGCCAAACATACAAATCACAGACGGCCCCTGCAACAGAAAGGCTGCTTTTATGCGGGCAAACACTTATTCGGCCCAATTGATTTATTTTTGGCCATATGAGTAAGAAAGCAATATTAATCATCATGGATGGCTGGGGTTTAGGACTGGTAAAAAGTGCTGACGCCATTCAAAACGCCAAAGTTCCTTTTGTAAGCAGTTTATATGCAACCTTTCCCAATACCACACTTACCACCTGCGGCGAAGCCGTTGGTTTGCCTGATGGACAGATGGGCAACAGTGAAGTAGGTCATTTGAACCTGGGTGCAGGACGTATCGTGTACCAGGAATTACAACGTATTCATGTAGCCGTTCGTGATGGAAGTTTTGCCAAAAATCCGGTACTCAATCAAAGCATTGACTATGCCATCAGCAATAATAAAAAATTACATCTCATCGGTTTGGTAAGTGATGGTGGTGTGCACTCTCATACCAATCACATAAAAGCGATTACATCGCTATGTAAAGAAAAAGGTTTCAGCAATGTGTATGTGCATGCTTTTACTGATGGAAGAGATACCGACCCTAAAAGCGGGTTAGGTTATTTAACGGATTTGCAAAAGCATTTGGTGCAAACTACAGGAACCATTGTTTCTGTAACCGGCAGGTATTATGCCATGGACAGAGACAAACGCTGGGAGCGTGTAAAGCTGGCTTATGATGCATTAGTGAATGGTGAAGGTGACCTGGTGGATGATGTTTTGAAAGGAGTTGAATCATCTTATGCCGCCGGTGTTACAGATGAATTTATCAAACCGATTATACTTGCTTCCGCCAAAGACAAAGTGATAGCAGATGGCGATGCGGTGATCTGTTTCAACTTCCGTACAGACCGCTGCCGTGAAATAACACAGGTGTTGACACAAATGGATATGCATGAACAAAACATGCACAAACTAAACCTGCATTACACCACCATGACGGAGTATGATAAAACTTACAACAATGTGCATGTGATTTTTGAAAATGATAATCTCACTCAAACATTGGGCGAAATATTGGAAGCAAATAGTAAAACACAAATCCGTATTGCTGAAACAGAAAAGTATCCGCATGTGAGCTTTTTCTTTAGTGGTGGCAGAGAAAAGCCGTTTGAAGGTGAAAAAAGAATCATGATCCCTTCGCCCAAAGTAGCTACGTATGATCTCCAACCGGAAATGAGCGCTGTAGAAGTTACCGATGCCATCATGCCCGAAATTGAAAATGAAACTGCTGATTTTATTTGTTTGAATTATGCCAATGCTGATATGGTGGGCCATACAGGTGTTTTCAGCGCCGCTATCAAAGCTGTTGAAACAGTGGATGCCTGCGTACAGCGTGTGGTAACGGCTGCATTGGAACATGACTACACGGTGTTCTTAACTGCCGATCATGGCAATGCCGATTATATGATCAATGAAGATGGCACTCCCAATACAGCACATACATTGAATCCGGTTCCGCTGTTTGTCATCAGCCGTTCATGGAAAGGCACTGTAAAACCCGGAAAATTAGGTGATATTGCACCAAGCATCTTAACGATGATGGGATTGCCTATACCAAAAGAGATGACAGGTGAGGTGCTGATTGAAAACCAATGAAGCTGCTGAAACATATAACTACTGCTTTACTTCTTGCAATATTGCTGCTACCCTTGGTAACACCATCGATTCTGCAATTGCAGCAATTCTATGTGCAGTGGGAAATGCTGGAAACACTGGAAGAAAAAGAGCTCATCACCGTTGCCATTGATGCCGGTGAGGTGCAGTGGATACATAAAGGGGAAGAATGTATCATTAACGGCGAAATGTTTGATGTAAAAGAATGGGAACAGAAGGACCATCAATTGACGCTTACCGGTTTATTTGATAAAAAGGAAAAAGAAATAATAGCCAGTATTGCAAGACAAACCAAAGAACAACAAAAGAGCAACAGCTCCGGAAAATGGATCAAACTAATGCAATTAAATGCGGCAGCGGCACCCTTTGCACCTGCAGACTTTTACTGCCTGTCTTTTTACAACACTAATCTTTTTCATAAGTACAAATCTTCATTTTATTCTTCCCCGTTTTCGGCTGTAACGGCTCCCCCTCCCAAATACAGTTAAGTTTCTTACAGATGATTTTGTAATTGCACAAACCTGAGCCGACGCTAATAACGCCGCATCATGTGCATATGTGTATTATTTATTTCAACCCTTCACAAAAAATGAAAAAGTATTTCTTACTAACTGTATTATCATATATCGTCATCGGCACCAACGCACAGGAAAAAAAGGAAGATTCTACCTCAAAAGATCTTTCAGAAATCGTGATCAGTGCCAGTAAGTTTCCGGAAAAAAAACGAAACGTGGCGCAACGTATTGATGTTATTAACTCAAAGTTCATTGCTACTGTAAATGCACAGAACACAGGTGATCTGTTGATCAATACCGGCAATGTGTTTGTTCAAAAAAGTCAGCAGGGAGGCAGTAGCCCGGTGGTACGTGGCTTTGAAGCAAGCCGTGTATTGCTGGTGGTAGATGGTGTACGTATGAATAACTTAATCTACCGCAGCGGTCATTTGCAGAATGCCATTACTGTGGATCAGAATATGCTGGAAAGCATGGAAGTTTTATATGGCCCTGCCTCTACCTTATATGGTAGTGATGCATTGGGTGGTGTTATTCATTTCAGAACCAAGGCGCCCAAACTTGCATTAGATGGAAAGAAAACGTTCACTTCCGGCAATGCATTTGCACGTTTCAGCAGCGCCAACAATGAAAAAAGTATTCATGCTGATTTTAATATCGGCGGTAAAAAATTTACATGGTTGCAATCCTATACCTTCAGTGAGTTTGGCGATATGAAGATGGGCAAGAACTATCCTGATCAATATCCCAACTTTGGCAGAAGAGATTCATTCATAACACGCATTAACAACAGGGATACCGTTGTAAAAAATGATGACCCCAATGTGCAGAAATTCAGCGGCTATCAGCAATGGGATATTTTGCAGAAGTTGTTATACAAACAGTCAGATAAAATAACACATACGCTCAACTTTCAATACTCTAATACTAATGATGTGCCACGCTATGATCGTTTGCAGGACAAAAGAAACTTCGGTGGCAGCATTGGTAATACCTTGCGTTGGGCAGAATGGTATTATGGGCCGCAAAAAAGAATCTTGACTTCTTACGAATTAAGAATTGCAAAAGCAGGCTGGTTTGATAACATCAATCTGAATGTAAACTACCAGGATATCGAAGAAAGCCGTGTGCAGCGACAATTTCGTGCTACAAACAAAGAAGCACGTATTGAACGTGTGAAAGTATTTGGTTTTATTGTGGATACCCGTAAATTGATCAAGGATCATGAATTAACTATGGGCGCTGATGGTCAATTCAACACTTTGAAATCTACAGGTACGCTTACCAATGTAAACACGGGAGTAATGAGCAACCTGGTGGATACCCGTTATCCCAATGGCGATAACACCATGAACAACCTGGGGTTATTTGCGCAGCATATTTATAAATTCAAAAACAAAAAATTAGTGCTGAATGATGGCTTGCGTTTGCAGCACAGTACGCTTAACTCAACCATTGCTGATAATTCTTTCCGTAACCTTCCTTATACTGAAATCAATCAAAAGAATACAGCTTTAACAGGTAATATTGGTTTGGTATATCTACCAGCTCCGCTAACAAAAATCTCAACGCATTTATCAGCAGGCTTTCGTGTGCCCAATGTGGATGACCTCGCCAAGATATTTGAATCAGGTACCAGTGGAGGAATTCGCCAAGTGGTTGTACCGAATCCGGATATCAAACCTGAACGGACTTATAATATTGATTTAGGCATCAGTCAAAATTTTGGAAAAAACCTCAGATTGGAAGCAAGTACTTTCTATACGTGGTTCCGGGATGCACTGGTAAAAGCGCCTTTCTTTTTTAACGGTCAGGATTCTATTTTATACAATGGGGTTAGAAGCCAGGTATTGGCCAATGTAAATGCCAACAAAGCTTATCTCTACGGTTTTACAGCTGCCGTATATGCAACAGTTAAGGAATTTACTTTCAGCAGTACCATCAGTTATACAGAAGGTCGTTTTCAAACAGATGCCTCTAAAAATTCAAACATCTATGAAAAGCAAAGCAATGGCACATATGCTTTGGTAAGCCGTAAAGTAAGCAGCAAACCATTGGACCATATTCCACCGGTATTCGGAAAAACAAGTTTACAGTATGAAAAGAATAAACTCATGGTGGAATTATTTGCGTTGTACAATGGCTGGAAACGACTGGATGATTTTAATGCTGACGGGGAAGACAATCCGCAGTATGCCACACCGGACGGTATGCCCGGCTGGTTCACGTTAAATATGCGCTCTTCTTTGAAAGTACAAAAAAACATTACCATTCAATTTGCAGTTGAAAATCTGTTCGACAGAAATTACCGCTATTTCTCTTCCGGTTTTTCAGCGCCGGGCAGGAACTTTATTGTAGCCCTGGGTGCCTCCCTCTGAGATTATTATAAAAATCAATGCCACTGTTTCATTGAGCGGTGGCATTTTTTATTCCCGTCATTTCCCCCCTCCGTACGTACAAAATCACAACTGCCCGGGCCCTTTTCAAAACCGACAATCAGAAGGTTTTGTAAAATTTCCGTCTGTCAACATATTTCCTTTTACAAGCAGCAGGTATATGCAGGAATTTGTCTAACTTGAGGGTTGCAAACCCAATCCGGATGACGGAAGAAGCAATCTTACAAGGATGTCTCAGTAACCAACCTGCTGCGCAGCAGGAGTTGTACAGCCGTTACAGCCCCAAAATGCTTACGGTATGTTACCGCTTTGCCCGCAACAGGGAAGATGCTGAAGATATGCTTCAGGAAGGCTTCATCCGTGTATTCACCCAGATTCACCAGTTTCAACACAAAGGCTCTTTTGAAGGATGGATCAGGCGCATCATTGTTCACACCTGCATTAATCATCTTAAAAAACACAAGAAGTTTAATGACGCTGTGGATATTTCCAACGCACAGAATATTATGGTGCGTGAAGAAAGTGTGCCTTCGATCATCCAGGCCAAACAGGTAATTGAATGTATCCGCACATTACCTGTGGGCTATCGTACGGTACTCAATCTTTTTGCCATTGAAGGTTTCACCCACCGTGAAATTGCACAGATGCTGGAGATTGAAGAAAGTACCAGCCGGAGTCAGTACACAAGAGCCAAAGCCATGCTGGAGCAGTTATTAGTTCAGAAGAAAATTATTCTCCAGCCGCAGCGACAAGGTGAATGGGTTGCAGCAGCCCATCCTCGGTTTTAAATCCAATTCGTACCTAACCAAAAACTAAAACTGATTATGGAGCGTTTTATGTACCAGGATGATTCTTTCGAACAGGTGTTGAAGCAACAGGCAGATGAGTACCGTATGTACCCATCGGATCAATCCTGGGAGGTGATTCATCAACGCCTGCATCAACCCGCCCGTTTCCGCTGGAAGTTGGCTTCTTTCTTCACTATTACATTGCTGAGTGCCGGTCTTTGGGTTTCTGTGAATCAGCATGAAGTAAATATGGTTTCCGGCAGTTTAACTCCAATTTTACAAGCTGATGTTCAAAATAACAGCAATGTTTATACAACTCCTGCAAAACAAATCAAGCCATTGATCATTGCCGCAGTACAAAAGCCGGTGATTAAAAAAGATATTCAGCAAATAACAGAGCAACAGCAAACAGTAACAACAGTAAGTGTTGAAGAGCCTGTAAAAGAAATGATAGAGCCGGTTGAAGAAACGAATCAATACAACGAAACTACTTTAACAGCAACCGGTGCCCAGGAGTTGAAAACAATATCACTTCTGCCTGCCGGTGATTTTGCGGCCGCAGCGAAAGAACCCATTGCGTTACTGCAGGAGACAGTTACCCAGGAGCCGGAGAATAACCAAACAGATGCTGATTTGAATTATGAAGTTAATGTGCCTGTAATAACAACCAAAAAGCCTGTAAAGCAACTGCAGTATTATATTACTCCTTCTACCAGTTATCGTGTTTTGGTAACTGAAAATAATACGTACAACTTCGGAAACATCAGAGATCCAAGGTCAGCCATTACACAGCAGCCTTTCTTAGGGCTGGAATTAGGTGTTGCTTTATTGAAACCCCTCAACAAAACATTTACTTTTACCGGAGGTTTGCAGTTTAATTTTACAAGCTATGTGGTTACCGGTTCTAAGTTTTCGCCGGAGGTGGCCACTGTTACGCTCAGCCCTTTCCGTAACATACAAAGAGTTACATCACTCAGAACAAGAGATGGTTATTTTGATGAAAACATTTTCAATAAAACACTGCAGGTATCTGTACCACTCGGTGTAAGAATGGATATTGTGGAAGGAAATAGATTTGCGTGGAATGTTTCTACCACATTACAGCCTACCTATTTAATTACAGCCACAGGCTATATGGTTACCAACGATTATAAAAACTATATCAAAGCTCCTGAGTTACTTAAATCATTCAACATCAACTACGGTTTTGAAACCTTTGTTCGGATAAAATCAAAGAACTCTGAATTTCAGTTAGGTCCGCAATTACGTTACCAATTGCTCTCCAATGCCAAGGCAAGCTATCCTATTAAAGAGCACCTGGTTGACTATGGTATTAAGTTCGGTTTCATAAAAAATCTGAAGTAAATAAGAAGCTTAAGTATTCTTGCCCCACATTTCAATAATTTTACGCCATGTTTAATGTATTGAAAGGGATTACACTGGCATGTCTTTGCCTTATTCTGGCCTGCCGGTCAAAAACATCACAACAGGAAAAACCTGATTTCATTGATGTAAGTGGTTATCTCATGGGGCAGTTAGCCTACCTTGACACGGTGCCCTTTGCGTTTGAAAAAACAACTTTAAAAGATTCTGTTTATACTGATACTACCTTTCTGAATAAAGAACAACTCAAATTCCTGGTAGTACCATTTTTAACGGAAGAACTGGAAAAGAAAAATTTTCAGAAACTCTATAAAGAAACTTTATTTGCAGATGCAGGCATCAACTCTATTACGCTTACCTATGAACCTGAAAACAACAGTGAACTGCCTGTGCAAAGAGTAGATGTGTATGTAAACCCCGAAACACAGCAGATTGATAAGTTGTACATCGTACGCAGCAGTAACAGCAAAGATTCATCCATCACCCAACAGCTGCTCTGGAAGCATAATAAAAGCTGCCGCATTATTACTACTGTTTACAAGCCCGATCAGACAGAAAGAGTGATCAACGAAAAAATTAACTGGAACGATATGGAAGAATAATCGGTTGAATGACACAGGAACAATTTCAGCAAATAAGCAAATCCATTCCGCTGCAGCCCGGTATTTACAAGTACTATGATGCTGATAAAAAATTATTGTACGTAGGCAAGGCCAAAAGTCTGCGTAAACGTGTATCCAGCTATTTTAATAAAACAGTAGCCTCCTATAAAACGGCAGAGCTGGTACGTCGCATCCACAGTATTGATTTTACAATTGTTACTTCTGAACAGGATGCCTTATTCCTCGAAAACTCACTCATCAAACAGTTTCAGCCTGTCTTTAATATCAATTTAAAAGATGATAAGAGTTACCCGTTTATTGTTATTAAAAAAGAACCTTTCCCCAGGGTATTTCTTACAAGACGAAAAATTGAAGACGGCTCTACCTACCTCGGCCCTTTTACATCCGTTGCCAAAGTAAGGGAGCTCATCCAGTTCATCCGTCAAAACATTCCCTTACGTAATTGCAAACTCAATCTTACCGACAGTAATATTCAAAAGAAGAAATTCAAAGTTTGCCTGGAATATCACCTCGGTAACTGCAAAGGACCTTGTGAAGGCTTGCAAACACAGGAAGATTATAATGAAGGGCTGGCACAGGTAAAAAACCTGCTCAGCGGCAATCTTAAACCCGTGCTGCAACATTTAAAAAATGAACTGAAAGAACAGGTAGCACAACTGAAGTTTGAAAAAGCTGAAATCATCAAAAAGAAAATGGAGCACCTGGAAAATTACCAGGCCCGTTCTACTGTTATAAATCCAAAGCTGGGCAATGTAGATGTGTACAGCATCATCAGGCATGAAGACAAAGCCTTTATCAATTACCTGATGGTGCAGAATGGTGCTATTATTCAAACAGAAAACCTGCAGATGGATTGCAAGCTGGATGAAACAGAGCAGGAAGTGCTGGAATCAGTTATCGGCCGTATTTCTTCTTTGTTTGAAAGTCATGCTTATGAACTGATCCTTCCTTTTGAAATCGAAACCATAGATGATGCTGTAAAAATTACCGTTCCAAAAGCAGGGCCTAAAAAAGAACTGCTGGAGCTCTCACAAAAAAACACCGAACATTTTTTCCGTGAATACAAGCAAAAGAAACTGCTGCATTTAAATGAAGCAAAAGTAAAGGGACAGGAACTGCTCCAACAACTTCAAAACGATTTACAATTGCAGGAACTGCCTGTACATATTGAATGTTTTGATAACTCAAATTTCCAGGGCAGTTATCCTGTAAGCGCCATGGTTTGTTTTAAAAACGGGGAGCCTGATAAAAAAGAATACCGTCATTTCAATATTAAAACGGTTACAGGCATTAATGACTTTGCCAGTATGAGCGAAGTAGTGTATCGCCGTTATGACCGCTTATTGAAAGAAAAAAAACCACTTCCGCAACTGATTATTATTGATGGAGGCAAAGGTCAACTCTCTGCTGCTATGGAAAGCATCAGGTCCCTGCATATTGAGAACCGTTTAACAGTGATTGGCTTGGCTAAGAATGTTGAAGAATTATTTTTTACAGGTGATCAGCAATCATTAAAACTTCCATATAACAGTCCTTCACTTCATCTGTTACGCCGTTTAAGGGATGAAGTACACCGCTTCGGCATTACATTTCATCGCAACCAACGTAGCCGTGGTACATTTAAAAACGAACTGGAAGATATTAACGGCATTGGTAAAGCAACTGCTGAATTATTACTGCAAAAATTCCGTTCAGTAGCGAATATTAAAAAAGCAAAAAGAGAAGAATTGATTGAATTGATTGGTGAAAGAAGGACTGATTTTTTAATAGAAGCACTTCAAAAATAAAGGGCATAAAAAAAGGGGCCAGGATAGAGATCCAGCCCCGTCTTTAAAATCCAATATCCTATGAAAAACCGAAACAAAGATAGGCAACCTGTAGCTATAATCAATGCCCTTTTTCGGGTATTTTTTCAACTGATTTACACATTTCTTGTGGAGCATTTAATGCCCCATCATAAAACATTCGAAATCAATAGGCATAAAAAATCCCGCCTGAAAAGCGGGATTTTTTACGAATTGAATCAGCTATTAGTAAGACCATAAGTCCTGCTCGTAATTGAAAATCTTTTCTTTGATATTTTCTCCTTCCAGCAAACGCAGGATCGGATCTTTAATATAACTACGCAAAGTTCTGTCGTATGGATTATCAATGGTTGACTTGGTAATATAACTGCTGAACATACGGTTTTCAAACAGCTCTTCCCAAGTCATTCGGGCACCATAATTTTTACCGTTAAACGCTTCGTACTTGGCAAGAATAGAACGTGAATCAGGATAATAAATCCAGAACATCGGTGCATATTCCGGCTGTCCGGGTATGATATCAGTTCCATCGCTTCTGGTTAAGCGCTTAATAGGCGCAATACCAAGAATACGAACAAACAAACGGGATGATTCTTTATCAAATACCCATTCTTCTTTTACACGGAAGCGATAGATACTATCAGGATCAACTTCACGGGCTCTTACTTCGTAACGGGTGATATCACCATTCATATCATATACAGGAACTGTATCCAAACCACCGCTGAACGCTTCCATTACTTTAGCAGGAGTAAGCGGCGTGGTAAAACGATCATCCGAAGCATCAAAAGCAGTTAACTCCCTGTTACGGATGGCATTTAGAATGATAGAGATAAACCGTTGGTTACCGTTGTCTTCATCCGCAGCATAACGGAAAGCAAGGTTCATTTTTTCACGTGTATCAATTTCTCTCCACACACGCTGGCGGTACACCGCATCATCCTCACGGATATGCTCGTAAGCCAGTGGCTGACGGTCCTTAACGAGATTACGCTCGATAGACGCATCATTACGCAGCGAAGGCTTGATAGAATCTAAAGCAGCATTGCCTGTAGAGGGCACCACTACGATAGGAATATTTGCCTGGGGCTTATTGGATTGCTGCTGCTGATTGTTATTGCCATAGCCGCTTTGGTTACCATAACCGCTTTGTTGCTGGTTATTGTTTGCAGGCGGATTACCATAACCCGAAGGCTGACCATAGCCGGAATTAGCCGGCGGTCGGCTTGTTTTTTTACGTGGCTTGGTTTGAGCATTGGATGCTGCTGCAGCCAATACCAACACTAACAACATTCCTACACGCAGGTTTTTCATGTTCATATCTCTTTCAGTTTAATAAAGATTAAATACCATGGGTGGCAGCTTTCTGCTGGTACCACCGGGACCTACAGCCCTGATCTCATCTACAACTACTGTTGTACCGGGTCTGCATTTCTGAATCAGGCTTTGTGCCGGTGCAAAAGAGTTGGAATTAATACCGGGCAATACACCGGGTGCATCCTGAAAACCGGCTCCAACACAGTACAACGTATATCCTGTTACAGTAAAGGTTACGCCTTCAAATACAAAGTCTTTCAGGTCGGCTCTTACACCTTGCTGCGCTTTAAACACATTGGCAGGCATCCGTCCACCGCTGCTTTGTCCCACCATAGGAACAGGATCCGGTACATTCTTAACACGGAAGGTAAAGCTGGAAGCCTTTCCATCTGCATTAACGGTTACAACAGCTGTTCCAGTATTTGTAGGGCTGGAAATATAACGACCGGGACCAACTTTACGGAGCGTACCGTTATTGATACTTACGCTCACTTTCTCATCACCCACACTACCGCCGGTAACTGCCAGCTCATTATCCAGACCAATGTAGAGCACTTTTACTTTTTCAGCACTTACAAAAGCGCCGGTTGGTGTACCAACGGTATAATCAATTTTTGTTTCACGCACCTGGTCTCTGCCTTCCTGGTCTTTGTAACGGATTACAACCGGAACAGAACCACCACCTGCTCCTACGGCTGTTTTGTAGATAGCCACACCCTGCTCATTCAACGGAACAGCACGGCCGCCGATAGTTACCTGGGGCAATGCATTCTTACTGAAGGCACCGATACCGGCTGTGATCTGTAATTCCTGGCCGGGATAGAGATACGTAGAATTTGCACCTACAATTGGCTCATAGGTATCAAAACGTACCACTACCTGTCCGATTTTATTATGGAATTCGTTCACGATTCTGTTTTCTGATGTTTTCACATCATTCTGAAACTTACTGAGCATGGTTAAAGCAGCTACAGTAGGTGTCATGTAGAAATAAGAAGCAGCCCATGAAAGATCTCCCATTTTAGTATTTTTCAACTTGGGTTTTTCCAGGTTGATGGGGAGCGAATTGGCAAATTGCTTTCCTACTTCAGGATCAATTGCCAATAAGGCTTTCTTATAATCTGTTAATTTCTGAAGAAGTGTATCACCCACTTTATTCTTCACAAAAATCTGGCTGGTAAAGTTGGTATTGTCTTCTTTAAATGTTGAATTGGGATCAGAAGGATCGAAGCCAGCGGCTACTTTTAATTTTAATTTCAATCCTTCAATATAATCGTAGACGCCTTTTGACAAGGCTACTGCCTGGTCAGCTTTCGGCTTCCACATTTTTGCTTTTTCCATGGTGGTGGGATCCGTCAGCTTTTCTTCAAACGATTTAATGATGGTAGCTGTAGAAGCATTAACCACACCATTGGTTGAAGTAAGACTGTTATCAACCACTTTAAAGGCGTTGATGATTTCCGCAGATACGTTCAGTGCCAACAGTGCTGTTAACACGAGGTACATGAGGTTAATCATCTTTTGCCGGGGCTCTTTAGGTAGTGCCATGATCTTAGGATTTTGGTTTTGGTTCTGGTTAACTAATAATGGTTTCCTTTTTTAATTAACGACCCTGCATCGCATTGATCATGTTACCGTAAATATTGTTGAGCGTTCCCAGGTTCTTGGCCAGGTTGGAAATCTGGTTGTGTGCTGCTTTCGCATCTTCTACGCTGCCCTGCATAGCTTCAGAAGCCTGTACGAGATTGCCATAGAATTTGTTAAGCGCCTTGAGGTGATTGTTTGAATCCTGTAACTCCAGCTCATAAATAGTGTTTAAAGAGCTGAGGTTCTTGGTCATACTTTCAACCTGTGTATGGAATTGTTTGGTGCTCTCTGCAGCGCTGTTAAAAGAAGCTACAGAAGCAGAAGCCTGCTGGTAAGCATCTTTCATACCACCTAAAACTACAGCCGCCTCTTTGGTTTTGGTGCTGAGTTCGCCGGTAGCGGCAACCACATCGCCTACTTCTTTAATACTACCAACAGTTGTATTTAATTTTTGGAAATTATCGCTGAGTGAACGCAGACTGCTTGGAGTAATATCAGCATCCTGCATCATTTTATCCAGTGAAGCAAGAGCCGGAGTTCCTTTGCCGGTGGCCGGTGCAGGACTTTCATGTAACCCGTAACCCTGTGTTGAAAGATAAGCGTACACAAGGAAGATGCCAGCCTCTGTAAGCAGACCGATGGTGAGCATCAGGTCAGCAAAGCTTAAGTGGAGGATTTTGGCCCAGGCACCAAAGATTACTACTGCGGCGCCGAGTGAAACGATAATGTTTGAGATTTTTTCGGTTGATTGAGAGACTGCCATAACTGTTGGTTTTAAAATAGTGATTCAATTGAAGCATTGCGGCCGCAGCCGTTCCACTTCTTGGGTGTATTAGATTTAAAATTTGAAAATGAATTAACGTTTCTTCATCCCAACACCCGGTGCAAGATCAATCACACAACGGAAACCGATATACGATTTCGCTGTGTCCTGGTACTCATAGTTACGGGTACTGGTTTGGAGATAATAGCCCACACTCTGCCAGCTTCCGCCACGTACCACTTTACGCTTCATACGGGGAGGATCACTGTCTTTCGCATTGTAACGGATATCCGGGTTCATATCATGGGCAAAGTTGTAGCCACCTTCGTAGTAAAGGGAGCTGGTCCACTCAGCTACATTTCCTGCCATGTTGTATAAACCGAAATCGTTAGGCCAGTAGGCATCTGCACGTACAGTGTAGAAGCCGCCATCTTCAGGATAGTTACCACGGCCGGGTTTAAAGTTGGCCATTAAACATCCTTTGCGGTTACGGAGATAATAGTTACCCCAAGGGAACATAGATTGAGAGCGACCGCCACGGGCAGCATACTCCCACTCAGCTTCTGTGGGTAAACGGTAGTTTGATTCGGTAGCATATCCTTTTGTATCGTTAAACGAATTCAAAAGGCGGGAGCGCCAGGTACAAAACGCACTGGCCTGTTTCCAGGTAACTCCCACTACAGGATAGTTCTGGAAGGCCGGGTGAGAGAAGTAACGCACACTCATCGGTTCATTGTAACTGTAAGAGAAGTCACGAACCCACACCAATGTGTCAGGATATATTTTTACCGGAGTTTTAATAATGAATTTAGAACGGGGCTCATTCGGCTTGCGGTAAGCAGCTGCTTTATAATCCACGTACTCTTCCATGTAGATGAGCTTATCAGGGTCAATTTCCATACGACCGAAGATGCGATCGTCCGGAGCCATCATCATAGCACCCAGTTTTTCATATACATTTTTTTCCTTCCAGATGCCGGCCATTTTCTTCTTGTCCAGATTATTGGTCTTAGGATCAATATACCCCAGCAAAGTGGCGGCAATGGAGTCACGCACGTCAAATACAAACTGTTTGTATTCACGGTTGGTGATTTCCGTAACATCCATCCAGAAGCCACTGATGGACATCTGACGGTTACGGGCCGTGTAAGAATAGTTCATATCCTCATCACTGGGACCCATATGAAAGGTACCCTGCGGAATATGCACCATTCCCGTGCGTGTGTTGTTATTGATTTTGGCGCTGTAAGTAGCGCCTACTAACTGGCCATTGCTGGCGGTTGTTTTTCCGGCAGATTTTGACTTGCCACAACTTACCACTAGTACGGACAGGGCAGCGAATGCGAAGCAACTTAGAAGTTGGTTTTTCATTTTTGCGAAATTTACTTTCATGTAGGAATTGGGTGATCCGGAACTGATTCGGAAATCATTTCCTGAACCACAACGCAATGCTACTATTAATTTCTTTAAATACAAAATGACATTTTTTTCTTCTACCGATAACGGCAGCCGTTTTATTTTATTGTTTTTATGCGCTCTTTTGTTAAAATATTGATGAATTCTTCAATATCCGCCACGGGAGCCCGACAGGCATAGTTTTTACAGAGATAAAAACTAAGGGTTTCTACCGAGGGGTTTTTACCTTCCAGCAGCGGAAATCCGTATGTGCTGATTGGAGCTGTTTGTATGATTTTATTAGGCAGGTATAATTGATTTAACTGTTCCCTTCCTGCTTCAAAACCTTTACCCACTACCGCTATTTCCAGGAAGCCCTGTACCAGGTTTATAAGATGCATGAGCCATCCACCAAAAGATAAAGGATAACGAACCACCGCCTGTTGCAATGCACCCAGCATACGGATGCTTTGCTGCTGCCACTCCCGCTCGTCAAATATCAAACCGAGGTAATACAGATTTTGAGCCATCACATTGTTACCTGAAGGAGTGGCTCCATCATACACTTCTTTTTTGCGAACAAGAATATTGCTTTTGCCTTCAGGGGTAAAAAAGAAAAAGCCGGATTCCTTTTCAATAAAACGGGATAGAACTGTTTTCGTTAATTCTTTTGCCTTTAAAAGATAAGCAGCATCAGCTGTGATTTCCTGCAGACTGATTAATGCCTGTATGAGATAAGCATAATCATCCAGGAAGGCATTGTACTTTGCTGCACCTTTTTTCCAGGTGTGTAACAAACCTGCACCTCCTTCCGCTGCAAAAGCACGAAGCAGAAACTCCATGTTCGCTATTGCTTTGGCCCGATAGGATGCATTTCCGGTAGCCATAAAAGCTTTGCTGTAAGCCTGGTTCATTAATGCATTCCAACCTAATAAAATTTTATCATCCAGTAAGGGACGGATTCTTTTGAAACGTTCTGCCAGTAATTTATTTTTTCCTGAAAGAGCCAGTTGCTCTGTTGCTTCTACAGAAAGCTGATGAGACTTTGCAAATGATTCTATCGTTTGCAATAAGCGTGGAATACTTACATGCTCCCAGTTACCTTGTTCTGTAATATCATACAACCTACAGAACAACTCAGCATCAGTGCCAAGGATGGCATCAACTTCGTGCTTACTCCAGGTATAATATTTTCCTTCCACCCCTTCGCTATCGGCATCCAGCGCTGCATAAAAACCTCCTTCGGGAGAAGTCATTTCCCGATCAATAAAAGCAAGTGTTTCTTCTATTGTTTTTTTATAAAGAGGGTTTCTTGTTAATTGATACGCTTCACTTAAAGCAATTACCAGTAACGCATTATCATAGAGCATTTTTTCAAAATGCGGTGCCAGCCATTCTGCATCGGTACTGTAACGGGCAAAGCCCCCACCAATATGATCATAAATACCACCCATGATCATTTTATCCAAACACAAACAGGCCTGCTCCAAAGCAGCTTCCTTTTTGGTAAAATGATAGTACTGCAGCAAAAAGCGGATGGCAAATGTTTGTGGAAACTTGGGAGCCCGGCCAAAACCGCCCCATTCTGTATCGGCCTGTTTCATCAGTGCCTCATAAGCCTCATGAACCTGTTGTACTGTAAACAGTTCTTCAACAGGAATATCTATCTGCAATACTTTATCCATGCCAAATGAATTGGCGTTTTGCAGATGAGCGGTTAACTGCATGGCCTGTTCTTCAATTTCATCTCTTCGGTTTTTATACCCTTCTGCCACTCCATGCAACACTTCTTTCCAACTGGCACGGTTATAAGCACGCACCGGCGGAAAATAAGTTCCTCCGTAAAAGGGTTTTAAATCCGGTGTGAGAAAAACATTGAGCGGCCAGCCCCCGCTACCCGTCATAGCCTGTACCGCATCCATATAAATATGGTCCAGGTCAGGTCGTTCTTCCCGGTCTATTTTGATATTAATAAAATGCCGGTTCATAACAGCCGCAGTGGCTTCATCTTCAAAACTCTCCCGTTCCATTACATGACACCAATGACAGGAAGAATAACCGATGCTCACCAATATAGGTTTGTCTTCTGCTTTGGCACGCTGCAAAGCTTCTTCCCCCCAGGGGTACCAATCTACCGGGTTGTGCTGATGCTGTAATAAATAAGGACTGGTTTCACCGGCTAATCTGTTGGTAGCACTCATAACATAAAGGTATGTATGCAGCTAACTGCAAAACCACATAGATTGTTTGTTTGAGAAAGAAATTTTATTTGATATGTGCCGCCAGGAAACGATCCAATGCCGATACCATGCTGGGCGATTGCGGCTCGGGTGCTTTGATCTGGAGTTTTAAACCGGCTTCTTCCACCGCTTTAAAAGTATTGGCTCCAAATGCACCGATAAAGGTTCCGTTTTGTTTGAACTTGGGTAGATTCTCGAGCAGACTTTTTACACCGCTGGGAGTAAAGAAGCAGATGACATCATAGTTGCCGTTAGTCACCAGGTCTTTAATATCATTGCTCACTGTGCGGTAAAGAATAGGTGTTGCAAATTCACAGTTATGATTCCGTAACCAGCCTGTTATTTCATTGTCCAGGTTTTCACTGCAGGGATAAAGGAACCGTTCGTTGCTCTTGTGTTTGTTAATCACATCAAACAAACTTTTATTGGTACCATCTGCTCCGTAAAACACTTTACGTTTACGGTAGAGAATAAATTTCTGCAGGTACAGGGCTACCGCTTCGGTAATACAGAAATACTTGGTGTCCTGTGAAATGGTAATGCGCATCTCTTCACAGGTACGGAAGAAATGATCAATCGCATTACGGCTGGTGAATACAACAGCTGAATAAGCAGTAATATCAATCTTTTGTTTACGGAACTCTTTGGAAGGAATACCTTCAATACGAATGAAGGGCTGAAATACAAGGTTGACATTGTATTTCCTGGCTAAATCAAAATATGGTGACTTCTCAGAATCAGGCTTGGGTTGAGTAATAAGTATGTTCTGGATGCCTTTTGTAGATGTTTGCTGCCCTTTTTTATCCATACCCGGTCTGGAAAATTTTGGCAAATGTACGCACATTGTTTCAGAAATAGAGCACCAAAACTTTGTATATCAGCAACAAGGGAGCAATCTCAACCGCCAGGAAAAAAACAAAAAAGTGCAGGCGTTCCAGCTTTATTTCAGCATAAACCGGCTGGTATGCTCTCAGGAAACGGTACAGAAAGAGGCCGGATACCAGCACTAATGAAATACTCACTGCCACATCAGCCAGGTAAGGCGGGGCAAAAGCGATAAGAACAATAAAAGGCAGAATGGCAATACCCGCCACTTTATTGATGAGAAAAACAATGAACGTATAGGTATCTGCCGCCGTTTTCATACTGAAGAGCCAGCCACTGAGTTGTAAAAAAAGATATTTACCCAGGTACAGTAAGAGCAGCACAGCTGTACCTGTGAGCGGCAGCAGCCATTCACTGATACCGATATTACTTTTGTAATGTTTGAGTAATAAAAAAAGATAAATGCCGAAGGCAACTGCAAAAAACACATTATACAAAAGTGATTGCAGCCCGCTTTGCACCAACTGTTCCCTGATTTGGTTTACCCGCAGGGAGGTGCGGAAAAAGAAACGAAACAGATCGTTAAAATAACGGGCATAGGTTAACCGCAATGCACCAAACAAAAGCAACACGCCAAGGATATAATAGAACAACCAATCCTTTTCTGAAACTGTTTTAGGCTCCTGAATCAAAAACTCAGCTTTGGATTGCAGGTTCAGCCCTTTCAGCCTGGAAAGAACTGCCGTCTGTGCACGTTCATAAGAAACTACTGTTACAGGAGCAGTTGTAACAGAAGGTGTTGTATCAACCAACTGTTGCGTGGTATCTGTTACCGGACGCAATGTGTCTTGTGCACCAGCAATAACAGCTATGAGGCAACAAATAATGAAAATGCAGAAACGAATCATGAATGATGCAAAAGTAAGTGATGCTTTACTGCAAACATGCCATCCATCAACAATAAAAAAACAACATTCTCTTTCGTTAGAAAAAGTTTACATAACCGAAATGAATTTTCGATTGACGAAGATTCAATGGTACATCACTCCGCTTACCGGCAGCAAACGTGATATTAAAAATACCGGCCTTGGTTTCAATAGCCATGCCCAATCCTGCTCCAACAAACGTAGTGCTTGTATTGGCAAACTGGCTTTTGTTTTGCGCCCAGCCACCATCTGTAAACGCATAGAGATAACTGTTTAACCCGATGAGCAAACGATACTCCATAGTAGCCACTGCATAAGCATTGGCAAAAATGCTTTCTTCATCAAACCCACGCAGCAGTTTAAACCCTCCTATCTGGAACAACTCGTTACGGAATAACTGCGGACTCTGTACCCAACCGCCGTTCAATGCTGTTTTTAAAACGGTTTGCTTTCCTGTTTTAAAGTAACGGGCCGCATTCACTTTTACCCGGAAGGTATAAGCCCTTGTTTGCACGGAATCATACAGCGCATTGTAATTGAAATTGGGATCAGCCGGGTTTTTGATGGATGTAATGGAGTTATTAGCACGTATGCGCCTGATACCGGCCGAACCGGTTAACCGCAGATCATAACCTTTGCGGGGATTAAAGCGGTAATCTGTATTGAACCATTCATAATCCACACCAATTTTGGTAGTGGTTTGATCAATCTGGTCGGGCAGACGTTTACTCAGGCGGATGGCCAGGGTATCAATGGTACCGAGGTTGGTAATGAACTGTTGCAGAAATATTTTACCGCTGCGGTTACCGCCAAACGAATACTGCATACCTGCCTGTAACGTAATGTTGAGAAAGCTGCTGTCTTTCTTAAACCCGTCAAACGAAAAATCTGCACCAAATGCAGAGCCAAACAGAAACGGTTGCTGGTAAGCTAACTGCAAACGGGGCGATTGTACCTGTATCTGCTGAAACAAAATACTGAGCGACTCCCCTAACCCAAACCCGTTTTTTAAGTTGAGGTTAAAATCACCCGTCACCAGTAATTTATTACCACCCAGCTGATCATTGCTGGGCAAAAAGCCAATAATGCCATTGATCTGGCTGTTCTTTTTTTCCTTGAGGTATAAGTTCAGAATCGATCCTGTGCCCAGCAGGTTCATGTTCCAGGTGCGTTCTTCTACGAGATAAGGTAACTGGCGCAGGCGTTGACTGATGTTCATGAGTTTTTGTTTCTCATATACATCACCGCTATATATTTCCAGGTAACGCTGCAGAAAGCGGTTGCTGATTTTAGCATCTCCATAAATCCTGATGCTGTCAATTTTGTACAGAGGACCTTTATTGATTTTAAGCGATGCGGTAATTCCTTCATCAGCCAGTACAAAACTATCTAAGTACACTTTGGCAAAGGGGTAACCATTATTTTCCAAACGGTTGAGCAAACGCTCCTGCACCAGCTGAATGTTTTTGATATCAGCCACCTGGTTCACAAAGTTTTTCTCCCGGTAGCCGGCGGCATTCAACCAATCTGCAGGAATGGAATCTGTTTTTAAACGGTTCCATTTGAGAAGACGGCCGGTGTACAACCAGACTGTTGCACTTAATGAATCAACGACAATACTATCTACCGATGCTGCCATGAAACCTTTTTTCTGCAGGAGTTGCGGCAGTTGAAAAATGTACTCTGAACAGGCAGACTTACCGGAAAACTCTTTTTGCAAACCGAGCAGGGAAAGATCAGCCGTACTGTCAACCGGGCGGTATTGCAACAGGTATTTGTTTTGTGCTGCCACCCTGCTGCCCGTGAGCAAACAGCACACCACCAGGCACAAGGGCAGTAACCGAATCTTTATTTGGAGCACAAAAAGGTACATTTGCAGTTTCTAAATTAAGTTTTGGCAGGCATATACATTCATATTCCTTTTTGCAGGCAGGCCTGTAACTATTGCAATTTTCATTTCAGTACCAGCTTGCGGTATAAAAACGAATTCATTGCTGCTTTATTGAAAGAACTGCAATTACAGCATCAAAATAATTACCTGAACGGTGCGGCAATTGATACCGTTTATTTCGGCGGCGGTACGCCCAGTCTGCTTTCGGCAGAAGAATTAAAGAGCATTCTCCAAACATTGTGGCAGTATTTTACTCCTGCAGCAACCGTTGAAATGACGCTGGAAGCAAACCCTGATGATGTTACAGAAGAACTGCTGCAGCAGTGGAAAGAAGCCGGCATCAACCGGCTCAGCATCGGCATTCAATCATTGTTTGATGAAGACCTGCAGTGGATGAACCGTGCCCATACCGCTGCACAGGCACAAACGGTAATTGCAAAAGCAAGGACCGCCGGTTTTGAACATTTTACCATTGATCTTATTTACGGCATACCCGGTCTTACAGATGAACGCTGGCAATACAATATGGATTGGGCACTGGCGCAGGGCATCAACCATATTTCCTGTTATGCACTAACGGTAGAACCCAAAACGCCATTGGATAAACTCATACGTCAGTATCAAAAACAGGACACCGATACGGCACAGCAAAGCAGGCAGTTTCTGCAACTCATGCACACCATGCACACCGCCGGTTTTGAACATTATGAGATTTCCAATTTTGCCAAACCCGGGCACCGCAGCAAACACAACAGCAGCTACTGGCATGGTATTCCTTACCTTGGGTTAGGCCCCTCTGCCCACTCCTTTAACGGCAGCAGCCGGCAATGGAACGTAAGCAATAATCAACAATACATTGCGGCTTTAGAGCAGGATCAAATACCGTTTGAAACAGAAGTGCTCACTCCCACGCAACAACTCAATGAATACATTATGACTTCGCTGCGTTTGCTGGAAGGTTGTAACCTGGAACAGGTGGCGCAGCAATTTGGTGCTGATAAAAAACAAAGTTTATTAAACCGGTCGGAGCGTTTTGTGCACCTGCAATGGATGCAGCATCAAAACAATCACCTGGTGCTTACACAGGAAGGGAAACTTTTTGCCGATGGTATTGCGGCTGATCTGTTTTTCTGAAATCAGAGTTCAATATGAGAGAGGATATTATCCGCCGCCTGTATTTCGTACATGAGGATGGGGTATAACTCATGTCGCTCTACCTGTATCTGGCTGATTTTTTCACGCAGGGCATCCAGGTTCATTAAGATCGTTTCCTTGGTAATACTTTGTGCGTGCAGGGAAAGCGGTTTGTGTACCTCAAAATCACCACGCAGCAATTCAAGCGGTGATACCTCCAGTGCAGCGCTGATCTGTTTTACATGGTTGATGGTGAGCTGGGTGATGTTGTTTTCGATCTTACTGTAAGCGTTTTGCGACATGCCGATGCGACGGGCTACTTCATCCTGGGTAATCTTTTTCTGTTCCCGGATTTTTTTAATGAGGGTTCCTGGCATACAATAGTTGATTTGGCAGAATAGAGTGTGCTGTATTTTTTACTGCGGCTTGCTGCGGCTGCTGAGCAGGTGGTGCACAATGCCCACTGCCAGCATGAGCAGTAAGAGATAAGGTGCAAAACCGGTAAATGATACAGGCATAACTTGTTTTTGTAAAGGTACGAAGCTTTGCCCCGCTCTTTATTTGCAGCAAAAAATATTAACAGTTTTAAATCATGGTTTCTTCTACCTGGCTGAACCCTTCCTGCGGTGAGAGACCTTCCCATAAAATTCGGTACACCATGGTGGCAATGGGAATATCTGCTTTTACTTCCTGGTTAATAAGGTAGAGACTGCGGCTGGCATTATAACCTTCCGCCACCATATTCATTTCCAGTTGTGCTGTTTGCACACTGTAGCCTTTACCGATCATGGTACCAAAGCGGCGGTTACGGCTGTAGGGTGAGTAACAGGTTACCAGCAAATCGCCCAGGTACACACTGGCTGCGTAGTTGGCACTCTTGCGCAATGGATTTTTAATGAGCTGTACGCCGGGTATGGGTTCTTTGTGCACCCCCACTTCAATATTTCGGATACCCACTTTGCGGAGGAACACAGCCATTTCATCTGCTGCATTGGCAATGAGCACACTTAAAAAGTTATCACCGTAATCCAGTCCGTTGGCAATACCGCTGGCGAGTGCGTAAATGTTTTTTAAGATGGCGGCAAACTGCACACCGTACACATCTGTATTGGTAACTGTGTTGATGTAATGATTGCTGAAGAGGTCTGCAATTTCCTGCGCTTTTTCTTCCTGTAAACCGGTGAAGGTGAGGTAGGACAGTTTCTCAGCTGCTACTTCCTCGGCATGACAGGGACCCATGATGGTATAATAATCATTGGCATCAAAACCGAACTCCTGTTTGAGGTAATCATTGAGCAGGATGTTTTTACCGGGGATGAGGCCTTTGATGGCAGAGATCACTTTTTTACCGTTGAAAACATCTTTGGGCAAGGGGCTGAGTGTTGACTCCAGGTAGGCCGAAGGCACGGCCATCACAATATACTCCGCACTGCGGATGGCTGCCTGCAGATCTGTGGTGAGCTCCAGCAGTTCTGTTTGAAAGGCAGCGGAGCGGAGATAGGCCGGGTTGTGTTTGTGCCGGCGCAGGTGATCGGCTATCTGCTGGTGGCGTACATACCAGCAGAGCGGATGCCCGTTATCGTTTAAAATTTTTACCAGTGCCGTTGCAAAACTGCCGCTCCCGATGACTGCTATAGAAGATTGTTGTTCCAGTTGATCTTGGTTTTAAATTCAGAGCGACTAATATACTACTTAAAGAAATATGCGGATGAAATGGCGGGCCCGCCGTCTTTCCAGAAACGGAAGTGTTTGCATGCACTCCCCATGCTCTCTGTATGCTCTCTCCATGCTCTCTCTATGCCTGTGCGATGCAGGTGCCCGGGTACTGTAAGGGCACAGAACGGAACCAAACGGCATGCAACGGCACCAAACGGCACGTAACTGCACACATTATGGAACTATGGTGGAAGGGATGTGGAAGTAAACAGGAAGCATGTTGGGCGTATGCAGGAAGGAAGGTATTCGTTTGAACAGGACTGTGTACAAAAGTTGGGAGATAGCCACGTTGTCGTTCCTCCTCCTCGCTATGACGGGCAAGGTTTGGGCTTTGATACTTTATTCAACGGATGAACAAAAAATAAAAACGTCATTGCGAGGAGCTTCCGGGCCCCGTGCTTAGCCAGCGACGTAGCAATCTTACGCTACGGAGAAAGGATTTGTTTGAAGAAGGCTGTGTGCAAGTGTTCGGGAGATAGCCACGTCGTCGTTCCTCCTCCTCAATGAAAAATCGTTTCCCGGTGGTTCCCTCCTAAGGTCCCCGAAAAATCGGGGCAGGCGGGAGGACAGCTTTTTTCATCAAACTGCTATACCTCGTTTACTGAGCAATGGTAAACAACAAAGCCTCACTGTTAGTGAGGCTTTGTACAAGTGAGGCATTTATCTAATTAATACCTGTTTTTGTTGTAGCTGCCGCCGTTGTTATAACCGCTGTTGCTGCGGGCAGGGCGCTCTTCTCTTGGTTTTGCTTCAGTTACTTTAATGGTGCGGCCTTCTACGGTAGCGCCATCCAGTTCAGTAATTGCCTGTTTAGAAGCTGCATCGTCACTCATTTCAACGAAACCGAAACCACGTGAGCGGCCGCTTTCCCTGTCTGTAATGATTTTTGCAGATGTTACTTCACCATAAGGCGTAAAAAATTCTCTTAAGTCTTCATCCTGTACGTTGAAGCTCAGATTTGAAACATAAATGTTCATGTCTAAATAATTAATAAAATGAAAAATGCTTGAGAGGCAAGAAGTAAGAAACTAACTAAGATGCAGATTACTGAGCAGAATAATTAACGATTACTGATGCGGGACTCAAATTTACAGGTGCAAGATACCGTTTCTTTTTTTAAGAGCCGTAATTATCTGTGCTGCCGCCAATATATAACTGTGTGGTTGGGTTTGACTCAACATCAGAAACATGGCTAAGAGCAGGCGTAAGTAACGCTGCCTAAGACAGTTAAGCTCAAAAAGATGGTACCGGTTTACTGTAATAAACGGCTGATAGAAATCTGGTTTAAATACGGCTCCAGCAGTGTACTTCCGGTAAATACATTGAACCGTGTTACTTTACGATTAGCCGTATTGCAACTCATTTCTACATAATAATCTTCCAGCCGGAACAGAAAGAGGATACCGTTGTGCAGTTTACGTTTGGCAACCAGTACGCCAAGGTGGAGTGCTGCCTGTTGCTTTTCTGCTTCGCTTAACATGATAAATTCAGAGAGCTTCATTGTGCCGTTGTTTTAATGTGTGAACCAATTAATAACTACTGACGCTAACGATCCTTAACTGAAATACGTACGAAACTGAATGATGCTATTACTACTGAAACGAAACGATTACCGGACACCCGGAAAAACAATCTGTGAGGCAGTGGGTTGCCGGTTTGTATAAAAGACAATATAAAGATAGGGATTTCAACAAACAATGAACTATTTAAAAGAGAACTTTTGAGGAAACGCACCCGTTTATGCAGGATGCCGGGTTCCTTACCTGTTAGTCTTACAATCACTGCTTCTATTAAACTTTAGTAACTATCTTCATTACAGGGGTTTTTAATTGCTCTTTTATTACTGAAACACAGCCTTACCGCTTTCCAGTAAAACGCTTCTATGATCGAAATTTTAAAGCAACATATTATTAACCGTCTTGGCAATGATATTGACAAGCTGGAGCTTGTATTATCAAAATTTAAACCTATTGAAGCCAAACGTCATCAGCAACTGTTAACACAGGGCGAAGTTTGCAAATATGTTTACTTTGTTGCAAAGGGTTGTTTACAGGTATACGTGTATGACAACGAAATGAATGAAACTACAAGAGATCTTGTAATTGAAGATAACTGGTGCAGCGAACTCATTAGCTTTGGAAGCGGGCAACCAGCCACTGAAAATATCAGAACCGTAGAACCATCGCAACTGTTAGCCATTGACCGCACCGGGTTTCAGGAAATGATGCAAACTGTTCCGCAGTTTGACAAAGTATATAAACAGATACTGGAAGCATCTTATGCCAATTCCGTTTACCGCCTCAATACGTTTGTTTCACTTTCTGCCTTAGACCGGATCAAATGGTTAATGGAGTACCGGCCCTCACTTATGACCCGTCTTTCCGGTAAACTCATTGCCTCTTACCTGGGCATTCATAAAGATGTGTTCAGCCGTCTTAAAGCTCAACTCTGAAATACAGACTTTTGTCATCATTGAAGAAAATGGTGCATTTCATCTTTGTATCATTATTCACCATTTTAATTTCAAACACAATGACAGATTATCTTTTATTATTCCGCAATGCCAGTGCCCCCAATGGCTACCTGGCTACTTCACAGGATATGGCAGAAGACATGCCCCGCTGGCAATCCTGGATTGGTCATATTGCCATGCAGGGAAAATTAGTAAGCACCGCCCCAATCCTTTATGATGCCTCCATTGTTGATCACAACGGTGTAAGCACAGGTCATCCGCACAAAGAAGCGAACACGGTTCTCGTTTCCGGTTACTTAATCTGTAAAGCAGATGGGATAGAAGAAGTAGAGGAATGGAGTAAATCATGCCCCATCTTAAAGTACCCGGACAGTTCCGTTGAGATAAGACCACTTATTCCATTTCCCACCAATTAAACCATCCTCATGAATAAGCTATTAAACACGGGACGTTACCTGTTTCCACTTTCCTTTTTATTATATGTGGGACTGCATTTTGGTATGCCACAGGTGGGAGCAAGCTTTGTTCCTTCACGGCTGCCTGCACCTTTATTCTGGAACTATCTTACCGGTGTATTGATCCTTGCTTTTATTGTGAGTTGCCTCATCAGCAGATATGATAAGCTCGCCACGGCACTTATGGCGCTGTATGTTTTGCTCATGATTTTTATTGTTCATATACCAAGAGCGGCTCAATCTGAAAATGACCTGTTGAATATTTTCAGAAACATCATGGTCATTGGCGCTTTACTGGTGTATGCAAAATACGCCGCCAGGGACAATCGTTTGATTGGTTGAGAAAAATGTTTTTCAAGAAACGTTCCATAAAGGGGACGTTTCTTTTTTTACTCTGGTTACGGGACTTCTGATCTACGCCGTTGTTGGCAGCCTTACCAATTCAGAAGTTCAGGAAGTTCCCATCTTTCAAATTTCTTACAACAGAATTGATTGAGATTGAATAAACGTAACGGAGACGCAGAAGTTGGTTGACCAGTGCAAGAAAGATTATTGTTGAACCAACCAACAACCCCAAAACAAAAATCCCTCCGTGGTGCGGAGGGATTGGAAGATTATTTAGTGTCGTACACTTTCTCTTTCGGTACAATGAGCACTTTCATGCCATCTTTCAAAAGTTTACTGATGGTATTATAAGGAGCGCTCACCACCTGGTCGCCTTCTTTTACACCACTGAGCACTTCAATGTATTCGTTATCCTGGATATCCGTACGCACCGGAATTTTCTTCACTTTTCCATCAGCACCAATGATGAATACCACTTCTTCCATCTCCTCGCTTAACACCGCATTATTGGTACTTGTTTCCATACCCTGTGCTTTCTTTTTATCCGCTTCTTCTTTAGCCTTGGCACCTGCTGTTTTTTCATTCTTATCACGGGTGGTAATGGCAAGAATAGGAATAGCCAATACATTTTCATGACGCTTGGTCATAATGTCGGCACTGGCGCTCATACCCGGGCGAAAGGGAAAACTGCGGGGCTTGGCAGGATCAATCAAATCAACATAAGAAGCAGGATCAATACGGATGTACACTTTATAATTGGTTACATCACTTGAAGCAGCGGCCGCTGCCGTTTGGGCAGAAGTACTGCTGCTGGAAATCTGTGTTACCACACCTTTAAACTTGCGGTCGTTATAAGCATCCACTTCAATGGTAGCACTGTCGCCGATATGAATTTTAGGAATATCATTCTCCCCAACATCTACTCTTACTTCAATCTTGCTAAGGTCAGCAATACGCATCATTTCTGTACCAAGGCTGAACTGGTTACCGGCTACTCTCTCACCTTTTTTTACAGCGAGTAAGGATACAATACCATCCATGGGCGAAATAATGCTGGTACGGCTGAGGTTTTTATTGGCCGCATTCAAATCAGCTCTTGCACTTTCTACAGCTGCCTTGGTACCTTTTACATTCTGGCGGGCTGCATTGAGATCAGCTTTGGCAGTGAGGTATTGACTTTCTGCCTGCTCAAACTCTGCTCTTGAAATCACTTTATCATCAAATAATTTTTTCTGACGGTCGTAAGCCAGTTTAGCCTGGTTGAGTCTTGCTTCAAAAGAGGCAATGCTGGCTTCAATATTGCCCACCTGTGCTTCCTGCTGGTTTACAACAGAAGCACTGCGGTCACGGTTGCTGGTTAATACATCTGCAAACACACGTGCCAGCACCTGTCCTTTACGTACACTGTCTCCTTCCTGTACATAGAGGTCGGTAATTTCTCCGCTTACATCACTGCTTACTTTCCGTTCATCTTCAGGATATACTTTACCGCTGGCGCTCACCGTTTCAACAATGGTGCGTTTGATTATTTTTTCAACTGCTACTTTCACGCCTTCTTCTTTACCCAGTACACCGGATTTTTTAAGCGCCACCAGTGCAACGATCAACACCAGTACCCCACCAATGATCCACCATAATTTCTTGTTCATAAAACTCAGTTATTTAGATTATTGTTTTTGATTGATTGAAGAACTCAGAGTCTTAAACCCTGTCCTTTGTAAAACTCCAGCACTTTCATACGGAAGACATAATCATACTGATCAGCCAATTTCTGAAAACGTGCTCTTATGAGATTATTTTGATTGGTAATGTAATCGATGGTGGTCATTAAACCGGCATCATAACGCTTCTGTGCCAGGTTGAAGGTTTTTTCTGTAATCTCCAACGTACGTTTACTGGCATTGTAACGCTCCATAGCGTTGCGTGCTGTAACATAGGCGAGATAGATATTGTTTTTTAACGTTACCAGGGCCTGGTCACGGGTAAACTCAGCTCCCTTCATGTTAAGCTGAAGTCGTTTGTAGTTAGTTCTTGCCTGGGCTCCGTTAAAAATGGGAACGCTGATTTGAATACCGATGTTCTGGCGGAAGTTCTGATCCAGTTGATTGCCCCATCCTGTCCACATTTCGCCAAACCCTTTTTTTCCACGGATGATTTCAATATTGGGTTCCAACACCGGTTGATTCACTCCGTTTACTACCACAATCTGCTGGGTAGGTACAAAACCAAGAAAGTTTACGCCGTTTACTTTTATGCTGGGGTTGGCAAAGTTGGTACCTATGCCGCCAAACATATTAATGCTGGGATAGAGTGCTGCTTTGGCCGCTTTTAGGTTGTAACGTAAGGCTTCAATCCTGAAATCATTGGCTTTTACCTGCGGCTGACTCTGCAATGCCAGTTGATATACATTTTCCGGCAATAGATCAGCAATGTTATCAACCGGGATCATTTCCACCGGCGGTTCTACAATATCAAAAGGAGTGGCAGCATCCAGGTTGAGCGTTGCTTTTAAATTGAGCAGGTTTTGTTCAGCCGTTGTAAAGGCGTTGATATAATTAGCACTGTCCCTGGCCAGTTGTGATTCCAGTTCCAGCGCATTCAGTTCCGGTAAAGCACCTGCATCTACACGTTTGCGTGTGTCTGTTAACCTGGCACGTGTAAGTTCAATGGTAGCATAAGCAATACGGGCCTGTTCTTTTGCGAGTAATACCTGCAGGTAAGTTGTTGCCACTGTAAGACCAATATCATTCTTGTTAATTTCAACATCCTTCTGAGCGGCATCAGCTAATACTTTATTGAACAGGACCTGGTTTTTTACATTACCAAAATTGTAAATAAGAGCATTTACATTGAGGTTGTATTGCTGGAACAAAAGCGTAGAACTCACAAAGAGGTTGGTAGTGGGATCCACTGCACGACCAAAGTTGGTACCCGTAGCATTGGTAAAGTTGGCATTGGGATAACGGCTCATCTTACTCTGCTCATAAGTAAGCTTGGCAATACGGGCCTGTACATCTGACTGCCGGATAGAAATATTATGTTCCCAGGCGTATTCCACACATCGGCGCAAATCCCATTTTTCCTGTGCTGTAACCTGCTGAAGAAGAGCGGAAGAACTGATCAACAGTAAAATCAGCAGTTTCGTTTTTTTCATGTGTTATTTATAATTGTTTTATGGTCACAGAGTATAACGCATTAAAGTGGCCCTTAAGGTTAGTAAAAATCCGGTGACTCTTTTTAACGGTTATATCCTGTAAGCAAAAATAGATTGATTAAGGAAGCGAAACTATCTTTTTTTGACAAACGGGTGACAGAACTGCCGGGCTTTAACAGCCTGCAATACCGCATTGGTAGCTGTTCTGAAAAGAATGTTACAGAGCTACCTTGTTTTAAAACGATGGGAAAGGAAATAAATAACTACAAAAGCAGCCAGTAACCCAAGACCGGTTAATGCTGCTGATGGGTCTGAAAGGAAGATACTGGTACCCACAAATACATAAGCGCTCATAAATACAAGCGGTATCCAGGGGAAAAACTTCATTTTATAAATACCAGTTCCATCCAGATGTTTGGTTTTACGGCGAAACCAGAAGATGGTGGCACTGCTCAGAATCATTCCAAAACAATCCAGGAAGATGGAAAAGGTGAGGATTTTTTCAAACTGCTGGGCAAAAAATAAAATCACCATACACACGGCAGCAAATACGGTTAAAGAAAAGGTAAGTACACCTCGGTCATTTGATTTGGCAAATACTTTGGGCAAACCTCCATCATCACCCATAGCAAACATCACCCTGGGATTACTCATGAGCAATCCGTTTACATAAGCCAATACACCCAAGAACAAGAAGGCTGAGAAGACCGTAGCACCTGTAGATCCGAATATTTTATCCATCACTACGTGAGCAATTTCACGTTCGCCTTTCATCTGTTCAAAGCCAATGATTTTATAATAGCTGAAGTTCACCAGCAGGTACAGAATGATGATGATGGCAATTCCGATGAAAATTCCTCTCGGAATATTTTTATTGGGTTGCTTTACTTCCTGCCCGAAGTTGATCGTTTGCTGATAACCGCCATAGGTAAAAGAAACAGCAATCAAACTCACCCCCAAACTTTTAATCCAATCCATCGTGGTTGAAGAAGCCGGTAGTGGCACATCAGCAGCCGGTGCAGCCACCATCGCATATTTATCAGGAAAAAACAAAGCTGCAATCAATACAATGATCATGAGAATCTTGATGGTCATTAAAATATTCTGGGCAGTAGAACTCATCTTTAACCCACGCAGGTTAATGAGATAAAAGATGATGATAGCACCGCAACTGAGCAATGCTTTATGAATATCTGTCCATTCACCGGGAATAAGCTTGAGTATATATCCGCTTCCTATCAAAGCCACACCACTGAGGCTGGCTGCATTACTCACCAGGATCAAACAATTAATGGCAAAAGCAATACTGGGATGATAGGCCTGTGCAAACACTTTGTAATAACCACCTGTTACAGGATAACGGCTCCCGATTTCGGCATAGGTTAAAGCACCGCATAAAGCTACCAATCCTCCAATGATCCAGGCACTGAAATAAACGGAGGGTGCAATAGCATCTTTGGCACTGGTGGCAGCCGTACGGAAAATGCCCATACCTATCACCAGCCCCACTACAATCATGGTAAAAGAAAAAAGATTGAGTTTATTATTTGTTTGCATAAGCCGATATATGCGTTGAAGATAATTGTTCTTAAGCTATCGGTAAAAACCCGGAGATTTTGCAGGGACCTGACAAATCAAAAGATAAGTATATGAACCCCGTGGTTTCTTTTTACATTTGTTCATCATGAAGAACCAAGTACTAACCCTTATTGCAACGATCATTGTTGCACTCAGTTCACATGCACAGGAAACAACTGATTCTAGTTCCAGGGAATTAGGTGAAGTGGTGATACAGGCATTGGAACAAAACAGGAAACTGTTAGATGTGCCTGCTGCCGTAAGCACCATCAGCCAGAAACAGTTGCTACGTTTCAACAATACTTCTATTGTAACTGCGGTAAATACACAACCCGGTGTACGTATGGAAGAACGAAGCCCCGGCAGTTACCGTTTTAATATCCGTGGCAGTTCACTACGTTCTCCGTTTGGTGTACGTAATGTGAAAATATATCTCAATGATATTCCATTTACTGAACCCGGCGGTTCTACTTATCTCAACCTGCTTTCCTTTTTTAATATTCAATCACTGGAAGTATTAAAAGGTCCGGGTGGCAGTTTATATGGTGCCGGCAGTGGTGGTGCCATTTTATTACGCACACAACTCAACCATCAGCCAACAGGCGCTGGTATTGATTACAGCATGGGTAGTTTTGGCTTGCAAAACATAAATGTGTATGCACGCATCGGCGAACATAAAAACCAACAAACCATTGGTTTTACCAAACTGCATAGTGATGGTTACCGTAACTGGACAAAACTCGACCGTTCGGTCTTTACCTGGGATGGAGCGTTTGAACTCAATCAAAAGCAAAAGATCAGAACCTTTTTATTGTATGGTGATCTCCGTTATCAAACACCGGGCGGATTAACCCCTGCTGAGTTTGCGGCCAATCCCAAACAGGCAAGACCAAGAGTAGGTGCTACACCGGCCAGCAGCGAAGCCAATGCAGGTGTGAATCAAAAAAGTTTTTTTACCGGTGTGAGTCATGATTTTGAAATCAGTTCCAATTTTAAAAACACCACCTCACTATACGGTGCATTTTCACAATTCAACAATCCAACAGTACGCAACTTTGAACGCAGATTGGAACCGCACCTCGGTGGAAGAACCGTTTTTTCATTCACACCAACGTTGAAGCAAGTTGCTTTGAAAGTAGTAGCGGGTGCTGAGTTGCAAACAGGCTGGTATAACATCAGAGTATATCGCAACCGCAGTGGTGTGAGTGATAGTTTGCAAACAGAAGATGAAGTGAATACCAACATATGGAGTGCGTTTGTGCAAACCGATTATCAACCAAATGATCAATGGACCATTACCCTTGGTGCCAGCATCAATCAAAACAAAATCAAAATCACAAGGCTGAATAAGTTTCCGTTAAGTCCGCAAAGCCGTACCTATGATAATGAAGTGGCTCCACGATTGGCAGTACTGAGAAAGCTGAATCAAAATATTTCTGTTTATGCGTCTGTTGCCAAAGGTTTCTCTCCTCCTACTTCTGCTGAAGTACTCCCTTCTACCGGCGTCATTACTACAGGATTAAATGCAGAAGAAGGATGGAACTATGAACTCGGCACACGTATGAATTTATGGAAGGGAAAATTGTTTGCTGATGTGAACGCCTTTTACTTTCAGTTAAACAATGCCATTGTGCAACGTCGTGATCAGGGCGGTGCTGATTTTTTCATTAACGCAGGAAGTACGAATCAAAAAGGAATAGAAGCTTTGATGAACTATAAACTGCTGAAACAGGTAACGATATGGACGAGTTACACTTACAATGATTTTAAGTATAAAGATTTTAAGCAGCTTACCAACGATTTTTCCGGCAAGCAATTACCCGGCGTAGCCAAACACAACTGGGTACTGGGTTTGGATGCTGATGTGCACAAAGGATTCTATGCCAACTTTACGTTGAATTATGTAAGCCCGGTACAATTAAATGATGCCAATACATTTTCAGCAACTGAGTATTACTTATGCAATATCCGTATGGGTTACAGGCATCGTTTTGTAAAAACCACGCTGGATATTTTTGCAGGTGCTGATAATGTATTTGATGAGACCTATTCACTGGGCAATGATATCAACGCAGCAGCTAACCGGTTTTTCAATGTGGCACCGAGAAGAAATTTTACAGCAGGTATCAGCCTGTTCTTTCAAACAAAAAAGAAGCATTAATTACGCACCGGCGGACAATCCCAACTGTTCTTTTTTCCAAAACGATAGATAATCCCTATCGATAAACTGTAGTAGGCATCTTTTTGTTTTGAATTGGCAGCAATGCTGAACCCATCAACATAATCGCTAAAAGTGAAACGGTAATTCAATTCACCATTAACAACCAATGAAGGTGAAACAGCATAGCGCAACCCTGCACCCGCAGGAATAGAAGGCAATAACCCAGGCGTTCGGTGCTGCAGATCTTCAGCAATCCGTTGCGGAAGGTTTTCTTCCAGTCCGAATTTAGAAGCATCAAAACCACTTGCATCCCTTCGTATGTTGAGATAGCTGAGTGCCGCACCGCCAAAAACATAAGGTGTAATGCGTGGCCCCTGCTCACTCCAGCCCGATGGGCTCCACATCAACTGCGGTGATAACTCAATCAAAGGTGAACGGAAATTAAAATTGCGGAACTGTCTGAAAGCTGGTGTATTAAACTTAGCATCATCACCCCGTAAAGAAGCCACTGAAAATAAAAGTCGTACTGCATAATTGTTATTGAGCTTACGGGTACCGTGGAGCATAATGCCCGGTCGCATGGTGGGAAAAGAACCCAAACGGTTGGGTGTAAGATCACCCTGGTAAACAAAACCACCAACAGCAATACCGGCTTCGTAGCGGGACGCTTTGTTTTGAGCATATATTGCAACGGTACAAAATAAAAATACGGCAGTAATAACTACAACAAATCTGTTCATGAAAAGAATTTACATGTTGATGAATAAATTCCCGCTAAACAGTTGTTGGAGTGATGCGAATAATGTGGAGTTCAATCATTGAAAACGATGATCGTACCGTTTTCTTGTACAATGCTGTGAAAAACTTTGTGAAAAAGAAAAACAGTTGTTTGAAAGGTCAAACCCTACATTTGCAACCGTAGCTGGTTTCCGAAACCTCGGAATTAAAAGGGAAGTCCGGTGCAAATCCGGCGCTATCCCCGTAGCTGTAATCCCGCCGCATTAAGGGCGAACTTTTAAACAACTGCATCCACTGTAATGCCACGCAAAACGGGAAGGAAGTTTAAAAGGCGGGAAAGCCAGAAGACCTGCCGGTTGCATAAACAATCATTCAGCTTTCGGGTGAAAGGCTTGAGATGTAAAAGTCGGGAGACATTTATATTTCTATCTTTTTTTCGGAAGCAGTCACTTTAAACCATTTTTCAAGAAATGAAAAAGAACATGTTTTTGGTGGCTGCTGCAGTATGCATCAGCAGTTACACACAGGCACAAAACAAAAAAGCTACGTTCACAGTAGACACCACAGCCAAACAATTAAATGAAGTGGTGATTACAGCCACACGCACAGAAAAGAAAGTGAACGAAGCACCACGCAGTGTTACCGTTTTTAACGCTGCCGACATTCAAAAACTTCCTTATCAGAATTTAGGTGATCTGTTAAGCCGCAGCGAAGGAATTTTTATTCCCGGCGCTTTACAAACTCCCGGCGCCTTACAAACCATTGGCATGCGGGGTGCTAACAGTAATCAAACACTGGTATTAATTGACGGTATTAAAATTTCTGATGCCACTTCCCCGGACAATGTACTTGACTTTTCAGAACTATCGTTGGCAAACATTGAGCGTATTGAAATTGTAAGAGGCTCTCACAGTACGCTCTATGGTTCATCAGCTATTGGTGGTGTTATCAATATCATTACCAAACAAAACGGCAAAAAAGGTTTTAACGGAAACATCTCCAGCCGTTACGGAACATTTGGGAAAAATACAGGTGAGTTTACCAACCAGGCCTTTCTGAACTATACAGATAAGAGCGGCTTTTATGCCAATGCAGAAGTGCTGGACAGCCGTGTAAACGGACTCAATGCCATAGTTGACACCAACAGAAATGCTGCACTCAAGCTGAATGAACGTGATGCTTTTTTCAAAACAGATATAGCCGGTAAACTTGGTTTCAGAAATAAAAAAGCAGATGCTTATGTTTCTTACCGAAACAATTTTCAGCAAAGTGATATTGATGATGGGGCTTATATGGATGATGACAACCGTACCATCCGCATCAAAAGAGATCTGATTACTTATGGTGGTCAATATACATTCAACACGCATTCCTTATTGAAGTTTATCGGGGGGTATTCTAATATGTTCCGCAGAGACCGTGATGATTCTACCTTCCGTAACGGAATGAGTGATTATACGTTTACGTCCGGCAAATACAGCGGCCGCAACTGGAACAATGAACTGCAATACAACTGGAACAATAAAAGCTGGAACCTCACCGGTGGCACCGGTATTGTAAAAGAACAGATGACGTTAGAAACATTTGTGTTTTACAAATCACCGTTCTTCAGTTTTACAAGCAATGGAAAAATTGACTCCGTTAACTCCAATACGAAATTTGTTTATCTACATACGGAGTGGAAGAAAGCTTTGGGAAAAAATCTCCTTTCGATTGCAGCAGGTGGAAGATTGAATGATCATAGCCTGTTTGGCAATTACACCACTTTTGAAATTACTCCATCGTTTCACTTTGCTGATAAAGTATTATTGTATGGTGCTGTTACCAGCGCCTTTAATGCACCTTCCCTTTATCAACTCTTTGCACCTAACAAAGATTTTAATTCAGGCATTACCAGGGGTAATGAAGGTTTAAAACCGGAACAATCATTATCTACTGAATTAGGTGTGAAATTCACACCTAATAAAAAAGTATTTGTTACGCTCAGCGGTTACCGCACAAGAGTGAAGAATGCCATTGAATATGTGTATTTATGGAATGGAAATACACCTGTAAGTAATCTGGGTTTTGCAGATGCATATGGTGATACGTATTTAAACATCGGTACGAATACGGTGCTGGGCGCTGAACTCAGCTTCAATGCGGTACTATCCAAAAAGATAACCATCTCCGGTAACGGCAGTCTCATGAAAGGAGAACTGGATTACAGCACAGCTGATGTTGATATCAACAAAACAAAACGTAATCATGTACAGCTATACAGCAACGGAAGTTTTCTGGACAAAGATGTGAACGTACAAAAGCTGGTACGCCGTCCTTCTACCGCTAATCTGTCACTTACTTATAAACCTGTTGCTGCTATGCAACTCACAGCAGATCTCAGATATGTAGGTGGCAGACAGGATGTATTTTACAACAGTAAACTGGGGCCCTATGGTGCGTTAGGAAGAAATGCATTAAACGATTATACATTGGTGAACTTAGCTGCCAACTGGCAGGTGCATCAACAGGTATTGTTACAACTTCAGCTCAATAATATTTTTAACGAGGAGTATATGGATATTGCAGGGTATAACACCCGCCGCAGAGGTTTGGCGCTGAGTGCTTCTTTTCGTTTTTAATCAATCACAGAGCCGGATGCAAAACATCCGGCTCTTTAATAAAAAACAATCATGATACCGGCAGTATTTAACTGGAGCGGCGGAAAAGATTCCACCTTGGCATTGCACCGGGTGCTTGCAGAAAAAAAGTTGGAGATCAAATACCTGCTTACAACACTGAGTGAGCAATACCAACGCATCAGTATGCACGGCGTTAGGGAAACATTACTGGAACAACAGGCTGCTTCCATTGGCATTCCGCTCAAAAAAATTTATTTGCCGGAACATGCTACGATGGAAGCTTATAATGAAGTGATGCAAAAAGCTTTGCTGGAATTAAAAGATGAACAGATTGAGCACGCTGTTTTCGGAGATATCTTTCTTGAAGATTTAAGAACCTATCGTGAAGAACAATTAAAACAGGTGGGCTTTACGGCACAGTTTCCCTTGTGGAAAGAAAACAGCAAAGCTTTACTCAATGAATTCCTGGAACTGGGTTATCAAACGATATTGGTATGTGTGAATGAAAAACATCTTCCTGCTTCATTCACAGGACGCATCATTGACGAACAATTCATGAACGATCTGCCTGCAACGGTTGATCCCTGTGGTGAGTATGGCGAATTTCACAGCTTTGTTTTTAAAGGACCGATCTTACAACAGCCCATCGCATTTACAAAAGGCGAAACAGTCCGCCGCAGCTATACACCTACCGCAGATGATGATGATTGCTTCAGTAATAACCCGTTGCCTTATGACACAGGCTTCTTCTATTGCGATTTAATACCGGCATAAAGTTTCCCGTATATCTTTGCGCAAACCCTTTACTATGACCTGGGATCTGAAAGAACTGCTCACAGTAACGTTTACGCTTTTTGCAGTAATTGATATTATCGGCTCTGTGCCGATGCTCATTTCCTTAAAAGAAAAGCTGGGCGGCATTCATGCAGCAAGAGCAACCATGATTTCCGGATTCCTGATGGTTTTGTTTTTCTTCCTTGGCAAACCATTTCTGAATTTACTGGGAGTTGATGTAAAATCATTTGCCGTTGCCGGTTCGATTGTGATTTTTATACTGGGCCTGGAAATGGTGCTGGGTATTGAATTTTTTAAGGCTGATAACAATCCAAGAGCAGGTACAGTGGTTCCTATTGCTTTTCCGTTGATTGCAGGTTCAGGAACCCTCACAACGATCATGTCGCTCAAAGCGACCTTTGAACGGAGTGATAAAAACGAATGGATGATTTTATTGGCCATTCTTTTAAACTTATTAATTGTTTATGTAGTATTACGTTCACTCAACCGTATTGAAAAAGTTTTAGGTCCTGCAGGATTGATTGCTGTACGTAAGTTTTTTGGCGTAGTTTTGCTGGCCATTGCTGTAAAAATATTCGGAAGCAATGTGGGTGGATTGATTAAGTAATTGGAAGATTTGTTGATTTGAATATAAAAGAGCAACAAATTTTTAAATCTTCACACTGATCAATCCTCAAATTCGCCGGCCTCGTAGTACAATGGATAGTATAAGAGTTTCCGAAGCTCCAGATACAGGTTCGATTCCTGTCGAGGCTACAAAAAAAGACTGCATTCTTGCAGTCTTTTTATACACCCTATCATCACCACTTTTTATTTAGTACCGCCACCCTCATCTATCCATTTTTTTAAAATAACGGTATAACGTAAAGCATCTTTATTATCCGGATCCAGCGCCAGCATTTTCTCAAAATAAGTAAGTGACTGCTCATAATCTTTTGTAACATTCGCTTCGTAACTGGCGAGGTAACCGTACGCAGTTAACAAATAACTTTTATTAGCCACTGTATCTGTTGCAGCTACTTCAATCAACTTCTTATAATGCGGCACAGCCAGCCCCAGTTCCATGCTGGTATCGATTAATGAATTACAACGTGCCTGCCATAAAGGTCCATGAACCTGCTCCGGATACTTTTCAGTATACATACCGAATACACTGTCTGCAGATAAATAATTGGCAGACATGTACAGGGCAACACCCCAGTTATAGAGATCAAGGTTGTTGGGATTTTCTTTGTGCAAAAAAATCTGCTCACGCCATTTTGCTTCATCTGCCCTCTTGCCTGCGTGTTTATAAATTCCTGCAATCTGTAACATCAATTTTAAACTATCAGCCTCTTTATCTTCAGCTGCCAGCGCTTTTTTAAACCACTTAACAGCGTCCGTTTGCTCAGCTCCGGACTCTGCCACCAGGTTAGCCATTAATTCATAATCACGTGCTACATATTCTGCACTATCCTGGAAAAGGAAATACTGCTGCATACTATTGAGTGCAGAGACAGAGTCTTTTAAAGCGGCTTTGCTGTACGCAATTAATTTATACAAACGTGGTTTCACCAGTTTACCCTGTAATGTTATAAGATCTGTTGCATTCTGAATAGCCTCCGCATATTGTGCGGTTGCATACAAATAATCCGTTGTCATATATTGATGCTCTACAGAAGGATCACTATGCCGCAGGTATTGCTGTAGCAGTGTACCTGCTTTTACAATATCACGATAGAAATAATGATAATACAATTCATACATAGCGGGACTGTAAGCAGAATCGGCAGCAACAGCTTTCTCAAATTGCTCTGTATAAATTTTTGTATTCTTTTGTGTTTTATAAATCAATCCGGTTTTATAATAAATCTCTGCTCTTACAGGATCAAGCATAGAAGCCTGCTGATAATACGTAACAGCAGATGATCCGTTTGACAGTTTACGATAGGCATCGCCCATGACTACATATAAGGCAGCATTTTTCTTATCCCTTTTTTGAGCTATTTCCAGTAATCTTACAGCCCAGGCAACATCACCATTCTTACTTTGAATATGAGCCCTTGCTACAGCCAGTAATACTTCAGGATTTTTATACTTTGTAAGTGATAAAAATTCTTCCATCTGTTTTCGGGCATCAGCAATCTCTCCTTTATTGAGCAGGTAATGAGCCCAACCGATAAAAACAAACGGTTCTGTTTTACGTGATATATTTTTAAGGGTAGCATATTGGGTACCTTTGAGTAATACCTCACGTGCTGCTTCAAGCTTTTGCTGTTGCAAATAAACTTCGCCCAGCCAATAAGCTGCTTCAGGCATATTGATTCCCTGGTCAACCATCAACTGCAACTCCCGTACAGCTGATTCATAGCGTTGATAATACAGATGCTTACGTGCTGATTCAATTGATTGAGCATTTACAAACATCACAAAACTCATAGCTATAATTCCTGAAAAAATTCTTTGTATCATATACAATAATTTAAATGTAGGTTTAAGCAGGATTCACTGTCATAACCGGCGGCAAAGAATATTTCTGAATAATATTTCCCAAAAATGAGGACCACCAGCCCGGCATGGTAGTTTGCAAACCCGGATTTAAGATGAGTAAATCTGTACCGTGTTCATTAGCAAAATCTGTAACAGCGGCTGAAATGTTATTGCGCTGCACCCTGGTTACTTTTACTATACCTCCATGCTGCAACAGCCAATCTGCCGACTTTTTTAAATAGTAATCTGTTACTTCACTATTCTGCTCCTGCTCAACAGCAAGCAGTTCAATGGATGCGTCATTCTGAGTGGCGATGTACAACCCATACAAGAGTTTACGTATCGGAAAAAAATCAGTTACCGGTATTACAATTGATTTGATTCCAATCATCTTTTTATTGACCGGCAATGTAATAACCGGAACATTAGTTGCATCAGCAATCTTATCAGGATTCAGCAACATATGACGCTTTCGCTTAAATCTCGATCGCTGACCAACCATGACACAATCAATACTATGATTCCGCACGTATTTAATAACAGCATCATCCCATTGACCCCATACAATACTTGTTGAAACAGAAACAGGTGATGGAGCTTTTTGTACTGCTTTATCTACCAGTTTAGCTAATTGAAATTCGAGCTCCTGCCTGTTATCAATAAGATCATAGGGAACGTGCAGATGGCCTTCAGTAAGAGCAACAGTTGCAAACGGATGTCTGGCTACTACATGTAATAATGTAACGCTGCAATGATAGGCCGCAGCTGTAGCTACTGCTTTTTCTGCCGCTTTAATTGAACGGAATGAAAAATCAACCGGCACTAATATCTTATGAAACATTTTTTGCATCTCCGGCATTTATTGAACAACACAAGATTACCGGGTGGTACTAAATGGGGCATTAATCTGTCATTAAAATTCAATTAAAACAAATACAGCTCAAAGTAACCACTTATGCCTGAGTCCGATCTATGCTTTTAATTTGAGTTTAACCATGTTTTAATTACAGGCTCTTACATTGGCCCGAAAAAAAATGAACAACTGGCTTACTTATGAATGGTGGGGCAATTCTGTTAAGGATTACATATGGGTCTTCGGTCTTATGATTGTATTCGTGTTACTTTTTAAACGGATTAAAAAGTTTCTTTTTAAAAAAATTAAAAAGCTAACCGGCAGAAGTGAAACAATTATTGATGATTTAATTGCCGATGCAGCAGAAAGGTTTGTGCTACCATGGTTCCTGTTTTTTGTCAACTATCATCTGCTGCATCGGTTGCAGATGCATCCACAATTAAAAACAGTAGTAAGTGCAGCGATGTATTTTGTAACTCTGTTTTATGCTGTGAGTTTTATCAACTTTATGATTACGCAGGCAGTTGTGGTGTATATGAAACAAAAACAAGAGCCGCCGGAACGCATCCGTCAGTTGAATGGAGTTTTAACTGTGATAAGAATTGTGGTATGGCTGGCAGGCTTCCTCATGCTGATTGATAATCTTGGTTATGATGTTACTACCATTGTAGCCGGTTTAGGTGTGGGTGGTATTGCTGTAGCGCTGGCGGCACAAAATATTCTGGGTGATTTATTCAGTTACCTGGTGATATTTTTTGATAAACCATTTGAAACAGGCGACTTTATTATGGGGTCCGGTTACAGCGGTATTGTGGAACGCATAGGCATTAAAACAACACATGTAAGAAGCCTGGAAGGTCAGCAATTGATTGTGCCGAATGCAGAAATGTCAAAAACGGTTATTCAGAATTTTAAAAGGCTGAACAGAAGAAGGATTGTATTTTCAATTGGTGTTGTGTATAAAACAAATGTTGAACAACTTAAAAAGATTCCCGATCTGATTCAAAGAGTAATTGATGATCAGGAGCAGGTAAGTTTTGACCGTGTGCACTTAAAAAGTTTCGGAGATTTCAGCATCCTGTTTGAAACTGTTTACTTTGTTGAATCGGCTGAAATGATCGTTTATCTCAATGCCCATCATTCCATTTGTATGCGTTTGTTTGAACTATTTTCCGATGAACATATTGAGTTTGCCTTTCCCACACAAACCATTTACCTGGAACAAAATGAAAAAATAACTGCATCACAGGTGCTATAAAACGCTATAGATAATGCAGTTCGACAGCATCAACTGACTTATACCCGTTCGGGCATCAGAAACGGAATTGTTGAATGGATTGCCGACGGATGTGCTATACGATACAAATCCAAACGACGGTCTTTCATTGTTTGCACACTGCCGTGATTATGCAATTCTGTAAGCAGGGATAAGTCCACATCACTTACTACAATCATTTCAGTATTGGGGGTGGCTTCTGCTTTAATACCATTTACCGGAAACGGAAAATCAGAAGGTGTAAGCACTGCCGACTGGGCAAACTGTAAATCCATATTGGAAACTTTAGGCAGGTTACCAACGCTTCCGGCAATTGCTACAAAACATTCATTCTCTACTGCCCTTGCCTGTGCACAAAAACGTACACGGTTGTATGCATTTTGTGTATCGGTAAGAAATGGAACAAATAAAAGTTGCATCCCCTGTTCGGCCATGATACGACTCAACTCCGGGAACTCCACATCATAACAAATCTGAACGCCAATTCTGGCAACATCGGTTTCTATCACTTTTATTTCTTTACCGCCACGTATTTGCCACTCATAAGCCTCCGAGGGTGTGATATGAATTTTATCAACTGTATCAACCTTTCCATTTCGTTGTAATATGTAGGCAACATTGTACACTTCACCCTCCCTTATTTGCGGCATACTGCCTGCAATAATGTTTACATTATAGGATACTGCCATTTTAGCCATTGCTTCAGCTATAGGTTCAGTAAACTGTGCCAATTCTTTTATAGCCTGCCTGCTTTCCAGGTTGTTATAACCACCCATAAGAGGCGCATTAAATAATTCGGGAAAAAGAATAAAATCCGATTGATAGTCGCTGACAGCATCAACAAAATATTCCACCTGTTTCAGCAGTTGCTCTACTTTGTAATATGGCCGTACCTGCCATTGTACCAGCCCTATGCGTACAATGTTTTTTTTCTGTAACAGGATCCGTTTTTCAGATTCATAAAACACATTATGCCATACCAGTAAGGTGGCATATCCCCTGCTCTCATCGTCTTCAGGTAAATAATCTTTCAGAATTCGTTTGACCTGGAAATCATTGGAGAGCTGGAATGTAAGTGTAGGATCAAAGATTTCCCGGTTACGTACTTTATCAATGTACATTCTTGGGGTCAACTCATCTGCATACATTCCGTATTTCGGTATCCTTCCTCCGGCCACAATCATTTTTAAATTCAATCGCTCACACAAAGTTTTTCGTGCATCGTATAAACGGCGTGCCAGCCGCATTCCCCGGAACGAAGGATGCACAAACACTTCAATACCATAAAGAGTATCTCCTTTTTCATCATATGTATCAAAACTGAAACTCCCCGTTATATCCCTGTAAGTATGACGATCACCAAAACGATCATAGTTGACAATAATAGACAGGGCACATCCTACTACATTTCCGTTATGAGTAATTACAATCTGTCCGTCAGGAAACTTTTTTATGAGTTTTTGTATTGCTTCTTCTTTCCAGTACTGTCCACCCAGGCTGGCATAAGCCTGCTGCATGGATTGTTTGAGTGTTTGATAATCTTCCACTGTAAGGTTTCGCACCTCAATCATTGCTGTTTCCATAAATCATATTTTGATTCAAGCATACTTAAACAGCAAGGATAAGACCAACCTCAAAAGAAGAGATTAAACCGAAATTAAAAGAAGATTAAACTTATGCTTTTTATTTAGCGTTTAAAAAAAAAGGGTGTGCCTTTAAAAAGGCACACCCTTTATATAACAGTTAAAACTCTTACTCTTCTTCTGCGCTGTTCTTCAACTTCATCAACAATGTATAAGCATTAACGGTAACCCAACGAAGACCTTCTGTTTTTACGCCCGGTGAAAAATTTACTTCTGTAAAACCATCTGCTGAAACACCTGTTGTTACAGGAATCATTTCAAACTTTAAAGCACTGCTTTCTGCAAATACATAAAATTGATTTTGCCATCTTACAATAGCTGCATCAGGCAGGACTGTTGCATTTTTATTATTCACATCAATCACAGCATTCATATACATTCCAGGCAGCAGTAAGGGGTCATATTGGTCGAAATGACAATGTACTGTAACAGCACGATCTTCATTTACATTACGGCTGATGAGAAAAATATCAGCTGCATGCTTTTCATCGGGTTTGTCGTTACTGTAAGCTGTAACTTTTTGACCGATAGCCAGCAAAGCAGCGTCTTTTTCAAAAACGGTAAGGTTTAAATGGATGTCTGAAGGATCAACCAACTCAAACAGGACATCTGTAGGGCTAACATACTTTCCGATGTTAACATTGACCTTGCTTACGAAACCATTGATGGGCGAATACACATTCACCTGCCGGCTGATATTATTTTCTGTTAATGTTTCCGGTTGAATATTGATAAGCAGCAGTTTTTGTGCCAGCGCTTTTACCAGCACTTTATTGCTTTCATATTCACTCTTAGCCATCTGCAATGCTTTTTCACTGGAAGCCTGTGTACTGCTTAATTCTTTCTGGCGTTGATAATCTGCTTCTGCAAACTGAAGTTTTGCTTTTGCCATGAGGTAATCCTGCTGCAGTTGTATAAACTGAGGATCTTCCAGTACCGCCAGCACCTCTCCTTTCCTGATACGCAAACCGGGCAGCAGTTTGGTTGCTTTGAGATAACCACCTAATGGAAAACTTACCGAGATCATACTCTGCGGTGGCACATCCACCATACCATTTACCTGCAGGCGGCTGTGCATCGTTCTGTAGGATAGCGTATCGGTTACAATTCCTGCATTTTTAATTTGCTCAGCTGTTAATTCCACCACAGCGGCTCTATCGCTCTCCGCTACGGGCTCTATGTTTTTATTTTGATTGTTGTTACAGGATAGAATTACTGTAACACTCAGCATATATAATACCTGTTTCATTTGTTTCATTTTTATTATTTTTAGCCACAACGTATCAACAACTTTATAAACTTTCAATAACAAAAGCTGCACTATTAAGCATTCGTACTGCATCCAGATACTGCAAACGCAACTGGTACAGATTATTAATAAGCAGCGTCCATTCAAGAAAATTAATTTCGCCTTTCTGCAGTTGCAGATTGGCAGCCTTGATCATTTGTTCATTACTGCCTGTGAATAAACCATTGTAATTAGCAACTACTTCCTGCAATTTCAGGTATTCATTAACCGCCTGTTTTCTTCGTAAGAGCAGTTGCTGCTGCATGGCTTCTCTTAATACCTGCTGCTGTTGTACCTGGATACCGGCGGCTTTGATTTTTGTTTGTACCGGTTTGCTGAACAAAGGAATATTCATACCCAGCAAGGCAGAAGAGAAACGTCTGCTTCCTCCAAAATAAACTTCATTAGCGCCGATCTTTTGAAACCCGATCAATGAAATATTATTATACCCAATGCTGAAAGCCGGACTTAGTTTTGTTCTTTCCAACTGAACCTGCTGTTTTGCCAATGCCAGTTGTTGCTCCCGCCATTGGAGTAAGGGATGTGCCGCTGCATCAGCAGTTGTTAGCTGAAATGAATATACTACAGCACCGGCAACAGGCACCACAGGAACAGTGCTGTTTAAAAGCAACTGCAATTCCTGCTGCAAACGTTCATACTCCTGCTGCAATAACAACATTTGATTGCGGAGCTGTGTTTGATGATTTAAAGCCGTATTCAACTCCAGTACATTGGTTTCGCCTGCCTGTAACCGTTGCCTTGCCCGTTTTACAAATTCTGCATACAGACTATCAGCCTGTAAGAGCCATTGCTTTTTTTCTGCAGTAATAAGTAACCCGTAGTACAATTCTTTTACCTGCAGTTTCAGCTCATTTTTTCTGACAACTTCTTCTGATTCACTTACGCCTGCCTGTTGTTTCCAGTGTTCCCGTTGCGTACGGTACACTTGTGGTAACGAAAAGTTTTGTGTTACACCAATCCAGGTATCGTTATTGACACTGTTCATCTGTCCGTACTGAGTAGTAACAGCAGTAGTACTGAAATCAGTTGACGCACGGGATAGCTGCCGGTAATAACCGGTATTAAGCTGTGCTGCTTTTAATTGAAGATTCTGTGCCAGTGCTGTGTCAATGGCCTGTTGCAATGTAAACGACTGTGCATTGGCAGCAGTACTGCCGGCGGCAAACAAGAACAGCAAAACAGTTGGAGTTTTCATCTTTGATTTTTTATACCCTTTTTCAAAAAGAATGTACAACACAGGTAATACAAAAAGTGTGAGCAGTGTGGAAGTAATTAACCCTCCGATTACTACAGTAGCTAAAGGACGTTGCACTTCAGCACCTGCTCCCTGGCTTAATGCCATTGGCAAAAATCCCAGTGAAGCTACTGCAGCCGTCATTAATACCGGGCGAAGACGGATTTTTGTTCCCTGCAGTACAATACGTCTTGTATCTGTCCATCCTTCCTGTTTTAAGCGGATAAATTCAGCAATTAATACAATACCGTTGAGTACGGCCACACCAAACAATGCAATAAACCCAACGCCTGCTGAAATACTGAATGGCATTCCACGGCTCCACAATGAAAACACTCCACCGATAGCTGATAAAGGAATAGCAGAATAAATAAGCAACCCGTACTTCACTGATTTAAATGCAAAATACAGCATCAGTAAAATCAACAACAACGCTACCGGTACGGCAATGCTTAAACGAACCTTTGCTTCTTCTAAGTTTTTAAAAGCACCACCATAGGTAACATAATAACCGGCTGGAAAGCGGATCTGGTTATCCACTTTCTGCTGTACTTCATTCACTACCGATTGTACATCACGGCCACGTACATTAAACCCAACTACAATTCTGCGGCGTGCTTCTTCTCTTTGTATCTGGTTAGGGCCTTCTTTTTCTTCAATAGATGCTACCTGGTACAATGGTATTTGTGTACCATTTGGAACCGGAATGAGCAGGTTACGGACATCTTCTATATTCTTTCGTGCATCGCCTGCAAGACGTACAACCAGGTCAAACCGTTTCTCGCCTTCAAAAACAATTCCTGTGCTTCTACCGGCGAAAGCAGTATTGATTACATGATTGATTTCATTCACCGTTAAACCGAATTGGGCAATGGCAGGTCGGTTAAAGTTGATCATGATCTGCGGCATACCATTTACCGTTTCAACATAGAGATCTTTAGCGCCATTCACTGTGTGGATGATTTCACCCAATCTTGCTGCATACAATGCTAACGAGTCCAGGTCATCACCAAAAATTTTACATACTACATCCTGCCTTGCACCTGTCATCAGTTCATTAAAACGCATTTGCACCGGAAACTGAAATCCTGTTGTAATGCCGGGAATGGCACTCAGTTCAGTACCCATCTTTTCGGCTAACTCATCAAATGATTTTGCAGAGGTCCATTCTTTTTTATCTTTCAGAATCACCATCATATCACTTGCTTCAATGGGCATCGGGTCCGTAGGAATTTCACCACTGCCTATTTTCGTTACAACTTTTTCTACCTCGGGAAATTTGCTGAGTAATACATGAGCTGCCTCCTGTGTTGCTTTAATTGTTGTATTGAGGTTACTTCCGGTGAGCACTCTTGTATCCACTGCAAAATCGCCTTCCTCCAGTTTGGGTATAAACTCACCGCCCAGCGTCATCAATACAAAAACTGCCAGTACAAACAAACTAACAGCAGCAGCAATCACTGTTTTAGGAAACCTTAGAATGCGTTCCAGCCAATGCTGGTACCAGCGCTCCAGCAGGTTCATCATCTTATCAGTAAACGTAGGCTGATGAGTGATTTTTTTGCTGAGGAAGAATGCACTCATCATGGGTACATAAGTGAGTGATAATATAAATGCTCCTAAAATGGCAAAGGAAACAGTTTGCGCCATGGGCTTGAACATTTTTCCTTCAATACCTTCCAGCGATAAAATCGGAAGATATACTATGAGAATAATGATTTGACCAAATACCGCTGAATTCATCATTTTAGAAGCTGACTCTTTTACTTCTTTATCCATCTCCCCCTGCGACAACCTGTTGACATGGCTGAAATGTTTGGAGTGTGTCAGCCGATGCATAACGGTTTCTACAATAATCACTGCACCATCTACAATCAATCCAAAATCAAGAGCACCCAAACTCATGAGGTTACCACTTACGCCAAACAGGTTCATCATACTGATGGCAAATAACATAGAAAGCGGAATAACACTGGCTACTACCAAACCTGCACGCAAGTTTCCAAGAAAAAGTACCAGTACAAAAACAACAATAAGTGCACCTTCCATAAGGTTTCGCTCCACGGTGCCGATTGCATTGTTGACCATTTTAGTACGATCCAGAAAGGGCTCAATCACCACCCCTTCAGGCAATGTTTTCTGAATCTGTGCAATACGTTGTTTTACCCTTTTGATTACGGCGCTGGAGTTTTCACCTTTCAGCATCATTACAATAGCGCCTGCCACTTCACCCTTATCATTATAGCACATAGCACCGTAACGGATAGCATCCCCTATTTTTACTTCGGCCACGTTACGTACCAGCACCGGGATACCATTGACTGTTTTTTTAATGACAATATTCTCAATGTCCGCTATATTTTTTACCAGTCCTTCGCTTCGTATATACAGGATAGTAGGTCCTTTTTCAATATAAGCGCCCCCTGTATTTTCATTACTTTTTTCAATAGCAGCAAATACATCTGCAATGGTGATGTTATAGGCTTTCAGTTCATTGGGTTTTACAGCAATTTCATATTGCTTGAGTAAACCGCCGAAACTGCTTACATCTGCCACACCGGGTGTACCCAATAACTGACGGCGTACAATCCAGTCCTGGATCGTTCTTAATTCACGGGCATCATATTTTCCTTCATACCCTTTTTTGGCACGAACCACGTACTGATAAATTTCGCCTAAGCCAGTAGTTACAGGCGCCAATGAAGGAACACCTACGCCGGGTGGAATAATTGATTGTACCTGTTGCAATCGTTCTGTTATCTGTTGCCTGGCCCAATACACATTGGTTGCATCATTAAACACAATGGTAACAAGCGACAGTCCGAAACGGGAGAAACTCCTCATTTCAATAACACCCGGTATATTACTGCAGGCCTGCTCAATGGGGAATGTAATCAGTCGTTCTACATCCGGTGCGCCCAGCGCCGGAGTAACTGTTATTACCTGCACCTGGTTATTGGTGATATCGGGTACCGCATCAATCGGGAGTTTTGTGGTTTGATACACACCCCATGCTACCCAAAACAATACCAGTAACAGCATGATGAGTTTGTTCTTAATAGAGAACTCTATAATCTTATTCAGCATGAATGAAGTTTAAGTATAAGTAATCCGGAATGATGGCATCATCACTCCTTTCAAAAAAAGAAAATACTTAACTCAGGCGGGGAGGCTGCCAGATATTAGAAAGATATACGGGGCTGACAAAATTATCTGACCGATTGATCATTTTTGTTTGTAAGAGTTGTACAGGAACATCAGGCACTGCTTTCTCCATTACAGGGATAAAGATGGCAGAAAAAGAAACCAATGTATATTCTCCATTCTTAAAAGGTAACTGCATGTCCCGGTCATAATCTGCATCTTTGGGACTTCCATTGAAATAGTGGAGTTGTAAAAAACGGAGGAAAGAAATATTTTGATCTTCAGTTCGGTGTTCTGCAAAATGTGTAATAAGCACCGGCAGTTTAAACAATTCAGAAACCGGCGTATACACGGCTGCATATAACAGCAATAAACATACAATACTCAGTTTTTGAAATCGTTTCACTTTTCAAAGATAACCAGAATATACTTGCCGTGGTTGATTTATGGTTATTGTCGATTTTTAAAAGGCTGAACGGCTTTTTATTTATACGAATTTGATGGATTTATCGTTTTTCAACCATAAACTTCACTTCATGCGTCCTTCATTGCGTACACTGCTGTACTGTATTTTAAGCCTGTTGGTTTATACAGATAACAATGCTCAAAACACTCATATCGGTTTCCGCTTTGGTTTGGCAAATTACCAGGGCGATTTACAAGAACGCCGCTTCACGTTCAACCAGGCTAAAATGGTGGGCAGCATAGGTGCCCGTTATGATCTGAGTGAACACTTAACAGCCAGAGGATTTATCAGCTACGGTACTATAAAAGCAGCCGATGCCAAGAACAAAAACACTTCACTGCAACAGCGCAATTTAAGTTTTGAAAGCCGCATCAAAGAACTGGAGTTGAGCATGCAATACAATATCTTCAGCCTGAACGATCAATGGTGGACACCTTATGCCTTTGCCGGAGTTGCTGTTTTCAATTTCAAACCGTATGCTTTTGATAATAACAACAATAAAACATTTTTACAACCGCTGAGTACAGAAGGGCAAGGCTTTATTACCGGCAAAGATGATTACAAAAGAACCGTACTGACGATACCGTTTGGTATTGGTGCCGAATATGCGTTAAATGAAGACATGCGTATTGGTTTGGAATTAGGATACAGAAGAACCTTTACAGATTATATAGACGATGTAAGCACCAGTTATGTTGACCAGGCACAATTACTTAATGCCCGTGGCGCTACTGCTGTACAAATGGCCTACAGGGGTAATGGTTCTTATCCAACAGCAGGCACTGTAAGAGGTAATCCTGATAATAAAGACGGCTATTATTTTGTACAACTCACATTTACCATTCGGCCATATGTGGATTGGTACAAACGCACATCCGGCATATCATCCTTTAAGAAACAAAAGAGAGTTGGCTGCCCGGGCTCACAATAAAAAACCTGTGAAGTATCCACTCCACAGGTTATAAAGAATATCAGTACAGTATTAGTCTTTCTCTTTCGGCAACTGAATCATAAACCCACTGTTGCCACCTGCAACAGTTGTTGGCACCTGGCCGCTCCACTTCTGCACTTTGATGTACTCAATGTATAAAGGCGTTAACGACATCTGTTCTTTACGGATCGCTTCTGCACGGCCCGCCGCCTGGATCACTGCCTGGGCACTATCACCTCTTGCTTCAGCAATTTTACGCTCTGCTTCGGCAATAGCTACCTGTCTTCTGTTTTCAGCAACCTGTACTTCCTGGATAGCTCTTGTTTTGGCAACAATGCTTTCAGAAATTTCAACAGGCGGAATAATATTGGTACGCAGTTGCGAAACATTAAACCATTTAGCAACACGTTTATTACATTCCTTTACAATATCTGCTTCAAACTCTTCACGGTGATTGAAGATAGAATCCACTGTATAACGGTTGGCCACATCATTCACACTGCCCACAATGGCATTCTTTAACCAACCCTGTTCCATTTCTCTTACACCCACCCGCAGGTTCTGAAACATATCAGCTACATTACCTGCATTAATGGAATAGTTGAACGAAGGTTTGATGGTAGCACGGAACCCACCTTTGGTTACAATGTCATTGGCTTCATAGTCAATATGCTGCTGGTGAATGGGGAATTCAAAAATGCGTGAAATCCAGGAGTTGTAAAATACCCAACCGGTAACGTATTCTGTTTTACCCACACCACGGTTATCGCCCACATTGCTCACTTTGATACCTACATGTCCGGCATCGATCCGCTCTACATCTATCGGATTAACAGCGGCAATGATCAGCGCAATAACCAACGCAAACAGTGGTTTAAATAAGGCAACCGGCTTAAATCTTCCGTCTTCAAAAAAGTAGGATGCTTTTTTAAATACACCGAGAAAGAGCCCTGCGATGAACAAGGCTAAGAAAAACACAACTGTTGAAATCATAGTAGTTTATTTTGATTGTAAAAAACGAATGAACGAGATCATGTGCAGCACAAACAACAGGAGCAGCAGGAGCCACACCGTTAGAAACAGGACAAAACGAATCCAGCCTGCGGTCAGGTCAAAATCCATGAGCCATGAAACAAGGAAAAAGTTGAGGAGCAGGTGTAGTAAAATTGCAGCAGCCCTTAAAGGGGTATTATTCATTTATCGTAAGCAACCGCTGTTTTACCAACAGTTGCTGATGCAAAGATATTACAGATTTTAAGCAGATTTCAAAACAGGGGAGCAAAATATTTTTGCAATAGAGTTTCTGAAATATTTACACCGGAAACTGAGACTGTTGTTTCAGTTTTTCGTATAAAACGATATTCATAAACACCAGTAGCATCCCGTAAAAAATATCTTCAACGGGAATATTATGCATAGGCCATGGCATAAAAGAAAAAATACGTATGCCCAGGTTTTCTGCATCGTTGTATAATACAACAGGTATGGCGGTTAAAAAACCATTGACAATTAAAAAAGGAATGACCGTAACGGCATATGAAACAAGAAAAGAAGATGCATCAAAACCACTGAACCATTTGGGCAACAGTAATACCAACGTAATAAACAAAATATTGAACAAAGAAGTATAAAATGTATAACTCCGCTCTGTATTGAGCAAAGCAGTAACAACAAACAACATTACTAAACACCACAGGAACGGTCTGCCCCATTTCCTTGATGCTATGGATGGGAAATAAGCACGCATACAGGCATAGATAAACACACAGCAATATGGAACTACAAAGAAGAAGAGAATTTCTTCCAACGGCAATGAAAAGAATTTTGAGCCAATGATATAATCATCGTTAAAACTCCATACACCACTTCTTGTTTTAAACACATCCCACACAATAAAAAACAATGCGGGGAAGACCATCGCAGGGAAAAGGTGTTTCCACTGTTTGTAAAAAGCTACTTTCTTGTCAAAGCTCAGCAGTAAAGGACCTGCCAGCGATGCACCAAGAATGAGAAAATAAATATAGTGGGGATTCAAGACTGCTATTTGATATGGGGATTGAGTTGCTTTTCCTTCCGCACTTTTTCCCAGTACTTTTTGGCAACGAAGAGCATACCAAAACTTTCACCATCTTGTTTATCCATATGCTTATGATGCATTTTATGCGCCCATCGGATAGCACGTACATAAGTGCTGTTCCATCTAGAAAAAATTTTAAACCGCTGGTGAATGATGATGTCGTGTACAATAAAATAAGCCAACCCGTACATAGCAATACCGGCACCGATACTCACTACCCAGTAAACCCCGTTCATTAATCCCAGCATAATGCATAACCAACTGGGAATGGCAAAAATTAAAAAGAACGCATCGTTCTTTTCAAAGAAATGACCACGGGGCTGATGATGATCTTCATGCAGATACCAGAGGAAGCCATGCATTACATATTTATGGGTGAGCCAGGTAATACCTTCCATGATAAAAAATACAGCAAATGCCAGCAGGATATAGAATAACAAACTCATAAAAATGTTCTGAGGATTAAAAAAAACATCAACTGAATCAATAACAAATGTACACCGAAAATGTTCTGCTTCTCAAACCGCAGTAAACGGAACAGCAAGAGTAAAAAAGCACTTACTAAAAACCAGCTCCAGTAATTCTTGAATGGAATACTGCCATCGCCCAGCCATTGCCAGAAGCCGAGTTTCACTGCGACGGGCTCCATCACCCAATCAAAAAATGTAGCCAGCAGTGCCCCATCCAGCACAATGGCCCAGAAACCAACATTCTTACGCACGGGCATATCATCATCCTTCAACCGGTTCCAGATGGCATTCAAAACGATCTGTACGCTGATGCCGCAGCAGTACATGATCACAAACCAGTTCACACCGATCATCAATGGAACGCCTTCCCACTTTACACCTAAAGGCGACAGGTATTGATAGGAGCCAAACAACAATTGATAATTCACACCAAGGTATTCAGTCACAATACCGGTTACAAAGCAGATAAGGGCAAAGAACCAGAAAGCTGTATTTTTTTCTTCCTGCGTCCACAAAACGAGTGCAAAACTTACCAGCAGGTTAAGCGGTGTAAGCTGTGTAAAAAAATCTTTGTTAACGAATAAAATACCCAGCAACCCGATTGTATGAAATAGAATTGCAAGGTAAAGAGCTGTCTGTTGTTTCTTTTGAATCAATCCGGTCATTCAACTATGATCTTTTAAAGTCCTGTGCCACCAAATTACTTACAATCTCTGCACTTTTAAAACAAAGTGGGATGCCGCCACCGGGGTGCACACTACCGCCGCAGAAATACAATCCCCTGATATGCGATTGAAAATTAGGATGCCGCATAAAGGCTGCCATTTTACTGTTACTGCTGGTTCCATATAAAGCACCGAGATAAGAACCGGTTCGGCTTTCAATGGTAACAGGGTCTAATGTTTCTTCTGTTTCAATAGCAGCACTTACATCTTCTTTCAAAACAGTTGAAAGTTTTTGCAGCACCCGTTGTTTTAATTGTTCTTTTAACTGTTCCCAGTTTTGTTTTGTATTAGCAGGCGCATTGATTAATACAAACCAGTTTTCTTTTCCTGCAGGCGCCTGTCCTGCCTCCATTTTAGAAGTAATGTTTACATACACCGTTGGATCATGAAACAACTGTTTGCGCTGAAAAATGGAAGCAAACTCTGCCTCATAGTTGCCGGAGAAGAAAATATTATGCAAATGCAGTTGCGGAAATTCTTTGTTCATGCCCCAATAAAAAATAACACCACTGCAGCTCCGCTCCTGTTTCAATACGTTACGGGCTTTACTCTCATCCCTGAGCAGCTGTTGATAAGTAAAATAAACATCCGCATTACTTACAACTACATCGGCAAAATAATTATCAGTGCCGGCCACAATACCTTTCACACGGCCCTGGTGATGTATAATAGAGTCAACTGGTTGGTTAAAATAAAAACGCACTCCTTTCTTTACAGCAAGAGCATATAAAGCATTGGTAATACTGATCATGCCGCCTTTTGGATAAAAGGTGCCTTCATTTAATTCCAAGTGGGGAATCAAACTCATCATTCCCGGTGTTTGATAAGGATTGCTGCCATTATAGGTGGCAAACCGATTGAACAACTGAACCGTTTGCGGATTAGAAAAATGTTTTTTGTTATACTGGTGAAGTGTACTGAACAAATAAGGAAACCGCACATTCTTTAACGCTTTGATAATGGAAGGCTGTAACCATGTTCTGCGTTTGTGCAACGAATGATTTAAAAAAACAGTGCCAATGGATTGATACAGTTGCTCACTTTTGGAAAGATAGTGCAGCAAAGCACCTTTCTCTTCGCCCATTACTGTCTGTAAGGCTTCATCAAACACATGTGCATCTGTAGCTGCATCCAGTACTTTGCCATCATCATAAAAATAACGGCAGGAAAGAGGTACCGATTCGTAGTGAAAAAAATCACTGATGTTTTCACCTGCATCCTGAAACAGGCGTTCAATATTCTGCGGCTGTGTAAACAAAGAAGGACCCGCATCAAACCGGAATCCATCTTTTTCAAGAAGTGATAATTTACCGCCGGCATAACTGTTGCGTTCAAACACAATGGTTTCAAAACCCTGTACAGCTAAACGAACAGCGCTTGCCAACCCTGCTACTCCACTGCCAATAACAATAGCTTTACGCTGCTGCATGTATAAAATTATTTTTTTGCATCCACTCCCTTAACAAAGGAAATGCAATCTTAAACCATTCTGTGTACAGATGAGGTATTGTTTCCAGTTCCACTGCAATTGCATCCATGCTTTTGTATTGCACAGCGCTTACTTCTTCTTCATTGAGCACCATTGCACCTTCATACAAGCCCACGAATACATGATCAAATTCATGTTCTGTTAACCCATTATCAAACGCCGCTTTGTAAGTAAAGTGAAATGCTTTTTCAACCGGTGTGGTAAAGCCCAGTTCTTCCTGCAAGCGGCGCAGGGCCGCTGCTTTCACCTCTTCGCCCGGGCCGGGATGCGAACAGCAGGCATTGGTCCATAAACCAGGACTATGATATTTTGTTAATGCCCTTTGCTGCAGCAGCATCAACCCTTCTTTATTAAATAAAAAAACACTGAAAGCACGGTGAAGCAACGCCTTTTCATGGGCTTCCATTTTTTCCATCACACCAATGGCTTCATCCTGCTCGTTCACTAAAATTACCTGCTGCATCATTGAAAGTACAAAGAGTTTTTATTAGAAATGTTTTCTTTCTGTAAATAATACCGCCGCCAAGAAATACCGGCGGCGGAAATAAAACAGACGTTGGATTTTATTACATCAGGTTTAACGAGTTGCGTACACCTGCACGCAACAGAATCATGGCTTTACCATAATTAGGAATACGCACCCGCTCGTTCATAATTTTTGCCGGTTGCATTTTTTTAATTTTTTTAAAGAGCGACAGGTAATACTTAAATGCTACATACACACCAAACCTTGCTTTCATGGGCAACTGTAAGATTCCCTGGTACGCATGGTCAAAATCTTTCTGTATATCTGCCTCAATCTCGGCTTTCTGGCGGGTAGTGAAATTAGAAAAATCAAGCCCGGGGAAATACGTACGGTTAAGGGAATTGTAATCTGCTTTTACATCTCTCAGGAAATTCACTTTCTGAAATGCGGCTCCCAATGATTGTGCATGTGGCTTGAGTTGTTCATACGCATTTGTATCGCCTTCAAGAAATACGTAGAGACACATCAACCCTACTACTTCAGCACTGCCATAAATATATTCGTTATAAGATTGCTGATTGTATTGCTTTTGATCAAGATCCATTTCCATGCTTTTGAAAAAAGCTTCAATCAATGCATGATCAATTTTATACGCATTTACCGTGAGCTGAAAACTATGCAGGATTGGGTTAAGGCTGATACCACGTTCAATGGCATCATAAGTTTCCAGTTTAAAACGACGCAACAGTTCCTCTTTATCATGCCCGTGAAATGTATCTACAATCTCATCGGCAAAACGTACAAAGCCATAAATGTTATGGATAGGCTGGCGAAGATCCTGGTGTAATAACCGGATGGAAGACGAAAAAGACGTGCTGTATCGCTCCGTAGTCATACGGCTGCACAGTTCGCTTACATCATGGAATAATTGCATCATACGCTTTATGATTAGTTGTGAAACTCTTTATGCACGAGCCCTGCCACTACTTCGCCACTGATTAATGCAGGAGGAACGCCCGGACCCGGCACTGTAAGCTGACCTGTATAATACAAGTTAGCTACTTTTTTGCTCTTGCACGATGGTTTTAAATTCGCTGTCTGCAACAACGTGTTTGCTAAACCATAGGCATTGCCCCTGAATGCATTGTACTCCTCTTTAAAATCAGATACGGAAAATGATTTTTTATAAATGATATTGGATGCAATCGTTTCACCGGTACGGGCTTCAAAACGTTTAACAATCTGTTGGAAATATTGTTCTCTTACTTCCTCAGAATCTCCGTTCAAGTCTGCAGCCACCGGTATTAAAAAGAACATATTTTCACAATCCTCCGGTGCGCCGGAAGGATCTGTTACGGTTGTTACACTTACGTAAAAAAGAGGATCGGTGGGCCACTGTGGATGTGTATAAATTTCAGCTCCGTGTTGTTTAAAGTCGGTATCAAAAAACAAAGTGTGATGCGGAACATTGGAAAGCTTCTTATTCAACCCAACATAATACAGCAGGCAGGAAGGCGCCATCACCCGTTTCGCCCAGTAATCATCAGAATAAGTTCTGTAAGCGGGTTCCAGCAGTTTTGTCTCTGTATGATGATAATCGGCACTGCTGATAACAACATCTGCTTCGATAAGATTACCATCCACCACCACTCCTTTTGCCTTACTGTTCACTACTTTTATTTCAGATACATTCTGATTAAATCGGAATTCTACACCTTGTTCTTTTGCCAATCGGTACATACCATCCACAATACTGTACATACCACCTTTTGGAAACCAGGTACCCAGTTTTACATCGGCAAAATTCATAAGGCTGTACAAAGCCGGAATATGATGTGGCAATGCTCCCAGGAAAAGCACGGGAAATTCCATCAGTTCAATCAACCGTTCGTCTTTAAAAAACTTACGTACATGCTTACTGATGGAAGTAAACACATCAAGTTTAAACAAGCCTTTTACAAGTTCTGCATCAAAAAACTCCGTAACGGAAAGACCGGGTTTAAACACCAGTTTGTTAATACCTACTTTGTATTTATAAGCAGCTTCGGCCATAAAAGCATCCAGCCGGGCGCCGCTGCCGGGTTCTAACTGTTCAAAAGATTGTTTCAACTGTTCATAATCGGCAGCAATGTCCAGTACATCATTTTTGAAGTAAACACGATAGGAAGGATTGAGACGTGTAAGTTGATAATAATCGCTTACTTGTTTATTAAATTGTTGAAAATAACGTTCAAATACATCGGGCATCCAGTACCAACTGGGACCCATATCAAACGTAAAACCGTTCACCTCCATTTTACGGGCACGGCCGCCGGGGAGTGAATGTTTTTCCAATACAGTAACCTTCCATCCCTGTTTAGCAAGAAAAGAGGAAACTGCCAGTCCGGAAAAACCGCTTCCGATTACAATAGCAGTAGACACAGATTGAATAGTTGTTTAATTGCGGCTGATTTGTTCTTTCAGCAATTTACGGGCAAAATGAATGCGGCTCTTGATCGTTCCTAAAGGCTCACCAAGCGCCTCAGCAATTTCATGGTATTTGAAACCTTCAAAATAGAGCATGAAAGGATTTTTGAAAATATCAGGGAGCTGATGCACAGCATTCTGAATTTCCTTCAACTTCATACTTGCCTCTGCATCATTACTCACAGTTGCCTGTTGATAGTTAATAAAAAAGTCATTGGGTGTAGAGTCAAAAATGGTGTTCTGTTTTACACGTCTGCGGTAGTTGTTGATGAAAATATTACGCATGATAGTGTACAGCCATGCTTTGATATTGGTACCCACATTGTACTTGTCTTTGTTAGCCAATGCACGAAACATGGTTTCCTGTAACAGATCCTTAGCGGTTTCGTTATCCCTTGTAAGCGTAAAGGCAAACGGCTTCAGAAAATCGGTATTGCTAACAAGCATTTGGTTGAACTCTACTGTTGACATGGCTAAAACTGTTTAATTATTGACTCATCAAATTTAAACAAACTAATTCCAAACTACCAAGAATTTTGTTTAATTTTTTTCTTAAAAAGTAAAACACTTTAAACCAGCCAGTTATAAAAAAAGCCGCCCGAAGGCGGCTGATATAGCTTTTAGTTATACTGATTTTTGAGAAAAAGAGATGTTTATTGCAGCGATCCAATGAATTCTGTAGCTTCTGAAAGGGATTTTATGAATCGGATAGAACCGCCCGGTGCCTTTTTATCAAAAGTACTGCTTAACAGACCCGAAATCATGATAGGTGAATTGGGGAACTTATTCTTTAGGTTATTGACGAATTTTTCAAAGTTAAATTCCTTCATTACCGTGGTAAGATGGGTGTAGATATAGTCCGGCTTTTTGAGATCTACAACAAACTCCAGGTCGGATAAAGGTACATTAGCACCCAGGTAGATTGTTTTTACCCCACGGCTTTTAAGCAGGTAATTCATGAATAAAAGCCCCATTTCATGATGTTCATTTTCGGGCATAAATAACAACACTGTAGACTTTAACTCAAGTGGAGTTACAATATTTTCAATCCCTACAATAATCTTCTGGCGAATGATATTAGTAATGAGATGCTCCTGTGCAGGGTTAATATGATCTGTTAACCATAGAATACCAATACGCTCCAGGAAAGGGAAAATAATATAGGTGATTGCTTTTTCAATGCCTCTTGTTGAAATGAACTGATCCAATATTTTTTCAAACTCATCAATATTGAGATCAATCATGTGCTGAATGAGGTCATTCACAATTCTTTCCTGCTGCGCCTGGCTTCCGGTTAAAGACATCAACTTTTCTCGCAGCTCCTCATTCTTCATCCTGTTGATATGCGAAATCTTATATCCATACTTGTTAAGCAGGGATATATTCAAAAGCATCTTCAACTCCTGGTTACTGTAGTAACGGATATTGGTGGCAGTACGTTGGGGTTTTAAAAAGGTGTAACGCTGCTCCCAAATACGGATGGTATGGGCTTTAATCCCACTTAAATTCTCCAGATCCTTTATTGTGAACTTGTTCATAACTAATATAATACACCTCGAACCTACAAAATGTTTAAAAAATAAAAAATTAAAGAATTGATACTTATGAGATTAGAGCCTGGAGGTTTAAACCTTTGAAGAATTGGCTTTCAGACTGAAAGAGAAGGGGAACTTAGTTATTGGCCAAGTAAGAACAATAGGTAGACTTCAAACCGTTTGATTGCTGCTCCAGGGAGAGGTGCTGCTGAGCATAAGAACGGGCCCTAGCACCCAATATATAACGTAGTTGCGCATTTTGAATCAATTCCTCAGCCAGTTGAAAAAATTCGCCTTTCGTTTCAAAGAACCAGCCGTTTCCCCGGGTGCTAAACAATTCTGCAATACCCCCAACTTTTGAAGAAAGAACCGGCTTACCTGCCGCCATTGCTTCCATTACTGAAACTGGAGTACCTTCATTTAAAGAGGTGAGCACAACCAAGTCCAGCCCTGCATAAACAAGATCCATATCCTTACGCCAGGAGGTAAAAACAACAGGAGCCTGATCATTTTTGTTTTGATGATCATTTGTGAAAGTAATCTGCTTTTGCTGCAATAATACTTCCAGCTTTTTTCGCTCTTCACCATCACCCACAATAAAAAAACGGATGGGCAATTTTACAGCAGACGTATGCAGCAAATAATCAACAAGCTCAATAAAAAGATGATGATTTTTAATAGGTACTAATCTTCCCACAATTCCAACGGCAACAGTTTGTGCTTCTAAACCAAAAGCTTGTCTAAACTGTTGCCGGCCGGCGCCGGTTTCATCATACATTTCAGCCGTTTCCAAACCAAGACGGTTGAGTACGATCTTTTCAGCCGGGGCAATACAATAGACTTCGGTAAGATCATTCATCAATTGTTGGTTAATGGCTATGAGAAAACTGCTTCTTTTTGCCAGCCATCTTTCTGCTTTCAAAATGAAAGAAGTAACAAAACGGTTAAAATAGGAATGAAATACATGGCCATGATATGTATGTGCAATAACCGGCACCTTGCATTGTATAGCTGCCAGGCGTGCTAATACGCCGGGCTTAGAACCATGTGTATGTATAATTTGTGGTTGAAAGGAGCGGATTTTTTCTTTGATCTGAAAAAAAGCTTTCAGATCCTGAACGGGTTGAATAGCCCGCCTGATGGATGGAAGTATCTCAACACGGAATCCTTTGTATTTATGCAACAGATAAGCTGCTGATTCTTCCTGCGGCAGTGGTTCACCGGCCAATAAAAGAATCTCAAAATCATTGCTTAACTGATGTGCAACAGCCAATGTATTTACAGCCGGGCCACCAATGGAAAGGCGGTTTAGTACCAATAAAAGTCTTGGTTTGGGAGAAGGGCTCAGAGAATAGGATTTAGAATTTTTCCACTTTGGAGCAAGGCATGAACTTCTGCCATGAGTAAGGGATGATTCATGGTTTGCAGGTGACGGATATGATGGAGATCAGTGCCAATTAAATCAACCATCTGTTCTTTTACCAGCATACGTGCTGTTTCCTGAACTGATTTTCCATAATAACCCAACAGGGAAAGCAGGTTTACCTGCAACAAACAGCCCTGGTCTTTAAACCTTTGAAACACTTCCTTTTTATAGTGATAAAAACTGTAGCGCTCCGGATGAGCCAATACAGGTTGATAACCTGCAACAATCATTTTAAATATAGTATCCGCAAGATCAGCAGGCGGACTCACAAAAGACACTTCAAATAAAACCCAGTTTTTATGGAGTGTCAGCAGTTGTTCACCCTTATCAATCCGTTCAGGAAACTGTTCATCTACAAAATATTCAGCAGCAGCTTTAAGAGTTACATTCAGTTGCTCCTCTTGCAATCGCTGCATTAATAATGTATGCGCCTGTTCAATGGTTTGCCGTGTGTTAGGATATAGATCGGGATAAATATGCGGAGTGGTAATAAATTTCTGATACCCCAGTTCCATCATTCCTTTAATTAATTGAACAGAAGTATCAAGATCGGGCGCTCCATCATCAATACCCGGTAAAAGATGCGAATGCATATCCGTTTGTAAACCGCTGTAATTACCTTTAAAAACAGGCTCGCTTGGTTTTCTTTTAAATAATCCAAACATCTTAAAAAGGGAGTGATTTTATTTCCTGGTACACTTTTTCGATTCCGCTCTTTAAATCAATACGTGCTTTCCAGCCTAATGCATGAATGCGTGAACAATCAAGTAGTTTTTTGGGAGTGCCATCCGGTTTTTCTGTATTAAATACCAATTGCCCACTATAACCTGTAATCTCTTTTATTAAAGCAGCCAGGCTGCTGATGCTTAAATCAGTACCGGTGCCGATGTTTATAAAACCTGCTTCGTTGTAATGATGCATCAGGTAATAACAGGCTTCAGCCAGGTCATCAACATGCAGAAATTCACGCATAGGTGTACCGCTTCCCCATATTTCCACCTGTGGCTCATTTTTCCTATGTGCAACAATCATTTTACGCAACAATGCCGGAAGCACATGTGAGTTGTTTAAATCATAATTATCATTTGGTCCATACAAATTAGTAGGCATGGCCGAAATAAAATTACAGCCGTACTGGCTGCGGTAGGCATCACACAATTTCAGTCCGGCAATTTTGGCAATCGCATAAGGCTCGTTTGTTTGTTCCAGTGTTCCTGTAAGCAGGTATTCTTCTTTAAGTGGTTGTGGTGCCAGTTTAGGATAAATGCAGGAAGAACCCAGGAATAAAAGCTTTGTAACGCTGTGCTGATAAGCTGCATGAATAATATTACTTTCTATCATCAGGTTATCATACAAAAACTCTGCACGGTAAGTATTATTGGCTACAATACCGCCTACTCTTGCTGCAGCCAGGAAAACATAATCCGGTTTATGCTCTCTGAAAAAACGATCTACTGCTTCCTGGTTTCTTAAGTCGAGTTCAGTAGATGTTCTTAACAGCAGATTGTCAAACCCTTCTGCCTGCAGTTTTCTTACAATGGCTGAACCCACCATGCCTCTGTGCCCGGCTATATAGATTTTTGCTTTCGGCTCCATTACTCGTATTGATTTGTTGACTGAAAACCTCCTTCCCTTAAATGTCGCTCCCGTTTAAACAGTTGAATATCGGAAGCTACCATTTCTTTAATCAATGCAGGTAAATCATATTTCGGTTTCCATCCCAGTTTGGTTTGTGCTTTAGTAGGATCACCAATGAGCAAATCCACTTCAGTGGGGCGATAGTAGGCTGGATCAATGGCCACCACCTCTGTACCTGTTGTTAACTGAAACTCAGGATTGGAACAGGATACCACATAACCTTTTTCATCTTCTTTACTGCCACGGAAGGCAATTTCAATTCCGGCTTCTGCAAAGGCCATACGTACAAATTCTCTTACTTCTGTTGTAGTGCCGGTAGCGATTACAAAGTCTTCCGGCGTTTCCTGTTGCAACATCAGCCACATGGCTTCAATATAATCTTTTGCATGACCCCAGTCTCTTCTTGCATCCAGGTTACCGAGGTATAATTTATCCTGCATACCCATCGCAATTTTTGCAACGGCTCTTGTAATTTTCCTGGATACAAATGTTTCACCACGCAACGGAGATTCATGATTAAAAAGAATACCGTTACAGGCAAACATATTATAAGCTTCACGGTAGTTTACAGTAATCCAGTAAGCATATAATTTAGCCACGCCATAAGGTGAGCGTGGATAAAATGGAGTCTTTTCTGATTGAGGCACCTCCTGTACCAACCCATATAATTCAGAAGTAGATGCCTGGTAAATTTTTGTTTTCTGTGTCAAGCCTAATAACCGAACGGCTTCAAGTATGCGAAGTGTACCAATGCCATCTGCATTGGCAGTGTATTCAGGAGTATCAAAACTTACCTTCACATGGCTCATGGCGCCAAGGTTGTAAATTTCATCCGGCTGTACTTCCTGGATGATGCGGATGAGATTAGCACTATCTGTTAAATCACCATAATGAAGAATGAAATGACGGTTGTTTACATGCGGGTCTTCATACAGGTGATCAATTCTATCCGTATTAAATAAAGAGCTTCTGCGTTTAATACCATGTACTTCATACCCTTTCTTTAACAGGAACTCGGAGAGATAAGCTCCATCCTGGCCGGTAACACCCGTAATCAATGCTTTTTTCATTTATGTTGTTTTAATAACTGTTTTAAAAAAACTCACTCAGCTTTTATTCTTCCAGAACTCCTGCACTTTTACCAGGTACCTTGAATATAACCGCAGGTAACCTGAAGGCAGGTTTTGTTCAGTCAATATCTTTTTAATTTCCCTGTTAATCTTAAGTGTGCTGCTTAAACCGTTCGTGCTTTTGCCTCCTAGGTTCATCTTTACCAGCATTTGCGGAATGTAACAGGAACGTAATGCATTTACCTTCAGAAATCTTACCAGTAAATCAAAATCTGCAGCAATATCTAAATCAGTACGATAGTATCCATACAAATCAAAAAAACGTTTGTAACAAAAGAATGTAGGATGTGCAGGCATAAACCCACGTGTAAAAAGACCGGGTTTAAAAATAGCTGATGAGTAATAACGTACAATCTTATCAGGCCGCTCACTTTTTACAAATCCCACATCACCATAAACACAATCAATTTCCTGCTGTTGGGCAAATGTTGCAGCAATAGTTTCAATTACCTTTTCATTGGTAAATACATCATCTGCATGCAGAATACCCACCACATCTCCGGTACTCATCTTTATCCCTTTATTTAATGCATCGTACATGCCTGCATCTTTTTCAGACACAAAACGGGAAAGCTGCTTGGTATATTTTTTAATAACATCCACCGTACCATCCGTTGAAGCGCCATCAACAACAATGTATTCAATGTTGCTGTAGGTTTGATTGAGCACAGAGTTGATGGCCCGCTCTATGGTTTGCGCCCTGTTATAAACAACGGTGATGATTGAAATTTTCATGATTGCCTGAACACTCTTTCTTTTACAGGCAATGCAGGATTGCCACTGTGAATCTTAAATGCCTCTAAATCTTTTGTTGCTACAGACCCTGCTGTTAAAACCGAATGTGGCGCTGCTGTTACTCCCGGACCCACAATTGATTTAGCACCAATCCAAACACCCTGCTGCAATGCAATCGGCTTCACCATCAAATCAAATTTTTCTGATGTATAATCATGATTGCCTGTTAACAGGTAAGCACTTTGTGATATACATACATGATCATCAATTGTAACCTGTGTTAAATTATCAATCCATACATGCTCACCTATCCAAACATGATTCCCTACTTTGAGCAGCCATGGATATTTTACCTGAACGCCCGGCTTAATAACAACGCCCTTACCAATACTTGCCCCAAACAAACGCAAACACCATACACGAACAGCTGAGGATAGATTCCAGCTGCATTGCACCAGCAATACACTGGTAAAATGCCAGAGCATCCGCACCGCAACAGAACGGCCGGGTTTATACCAACTGTTGTTATATTGATCTAACCTTGTTTGCATTATGAAGCAAAACTATCACTGAAAAGAGAATAATAACGTTTCAATACGTCGGTATTTTTAAATTTCAGTTCCGTATAGCTTTGTGTGGCTGTAACCTGTTGGCTAAACTCAATGGCGTCCATTGCTGCATACTGTTCAATAGCTGCCTTTAGTTGCGTGTGCATTTCCTGTTCCGTAACTGCTTTGCCACATCCATAAGATTCAATGCCTGCAAATGGTGTGTTAACAGAAGTAATGATGGGTTTGCCTGCACTTAAAGCCTCAGCCAATGCATGACCGAAGTTCTCACTTTTGCTGGGCAGGATAAACACCTGGAATTGCTGCATGGCATTGCTCAGCTCCTGTGGCGGCAGTTCACCATGATAATGCACCTTAACATGAGCTAGAAGCTGCTGTATCATGGCCCCGCATTGTTTCCAGTAAGCTGCATCTTTTACAGGCCCGTATATATGCCATTCCACTTTTGCCTGTACTTGTTGCAAGGCTTTAATCACTTCAAGATGATTTTTCATAGGGCTGATGAGTGCAATGCTGCCCAGTATTAGTTCGTCTTTCTTTTTTTCAGGCGCAGGTAAGATGTTTAACAAGTTGGGCAGATTAGGGGCGATAGAAATACGAACATCATCACCCATTTTAGATCGGATAAAATTTGCTTCTGTTTCATCGGTAGCATGCCAGCTCACTTTTTTTTGTAATCCCAATAGTTTAAACAAAAACAGAAAGGGCTTTTTCTTCCAGGTTTTTTGTGACAAAGCTCCGTCATGCAGCATCCCTCTTGGCGCCACTACAATTGCAGCACCAACAGAACGGGCTACTAACAAAGGAAGAAAATTAAAATACAAAGAGTAAATGCCATTAATATAAATAATATCAGGCGCTGCATCCTGTATCACTCTTTTCAATTGCAGTATTTGACGCCAGCCATAGTTCCAGTAAAACACACTGGCTTTCTGCTCCCAATCCATCCATAGGTTGATGCGGATTCCCGGAAGCATTTCACTTGCACCCATTTCATGTGGTTTGCATACAACGGATAGTTCAAACTCATTATGTAGTGCTCTCACCAGGTTAACTATAGATTGCGTAGGTCCACCTGCTTTATAAGAAGGATAAAAGTGATCGTAAAAAATCAGAAGTTTTGTCTTCACAAAAAGCAAAGCGTCTATAAATTAAGACGCATACGTTTAAATATCCAGTAACAGACGGATACAAAAATAGCATTTTTAATTAAAGAGTTTAAACACATTAATATATCAGTTTCCATTTGAACAGAATTAAGAAACAATACAGGAAACCAAAGAATGAGCGTTGGCCGCATTTTAACATTGTTCATAAGAATTACGATAAGCAAGGAAAAAAATAAGCCGTAAAGGAACATAAAAAATATTCCACCCTGTACTCCATAGTTGCCATAGGCTTCGCCCATAGGACTAATGTTCATACTCACACCTTCAATACGAAAACCTGCAAAACGCTCCATATTAAAATACCCACCGGCAATTGGTTTATCCGGCCACAAAAAACGGGGTACAAAGGTGGCTGCCAGTGATACAAATATCGTTTCACCATCAGCATAAGGCGCATTTTTGGGAACATGATCCAGTACTTTTCCTACAATCATTCCCTGGTTAAACCGGTTAATGGTTGGAAACATTGCCTTTATATCTCCAAAACGATCAAGCTCTGTCAAGCGGCCTGTAATTAAACTAAAGAAAACTTCCGTTTTCGATTCATCGCCGGCACCAATACCTCTCCATGTAATATCCCTGAACTCGGCTTTGATACTTTGAAGCAAAATGACCGAAAAAATGCCCACTACAGCTAAAGAAAATTTTACTGAATTTTTAATTTTGGTACCTAACAATATCAATTGTATAGCCAGCAACATTACATATACCAGCTCGCCAAACATTCCTTTTGTAACAGCTTGTAGAAAGATTACCACACATCCGCTGATTAAAAACCATTTACGCTGTTTATGATCTGAAAAATAACTGTATAACACTCCGATATAGAACAACAGACTCAGCAGGTAAACGATGTATTGAATCTGCCCTGTAACAAAATCCCGGAAAATATTAGGTACAAAACCAACCAGCATAAGCAGTACGCCGAGGTTACCTCTGCCTTTCAGATAAGCTCGTACATTAAAAACGGCCCGTTGAAAACGCTGTTCATAAGAAGGCATAAAGATGGGCGGCAGTTTCATACCAATTGTCATAGCAATAACTGCCGGCAACATATACCCATAATAAACATCAGCCGAAACAGTCATATCATATTTCAATGCAATTACCAATGGATCATCATTGAAATTATGATACACCACAGCTGGCATGAGCACACACTGAAATAAAGCCAGCAGGATAGGAATATCAAGAATGTTGTAAGTACGGCCAATAGAATCAATAAAATCCAGTAATACATATATAAACAGGCCGATGCCGATCAACTCCTCAATACGTATGCTTTCGACCGTTGAAAAGAAAGCAACGGTAATGAAAGCAATTAATCCGTATATGGCTTTATTCCATCTCATACTACTACTTCTTCCACACATGCAGCAATCTGCTCATGCGTAAACTGCTGAATTATTGTTTTACTGGTTGAACTCTTTGTTTGATACTCACCATTTTGCCCTACAAAACTAAGCATTGCCTTCACTAAAGAATTTTTGTTTTGTGCTTCAAATACAAAACCATTGCCTTTAACAAGATCAGCTGCGCACCCGCATTTGCTGCTTACAATAACCGGTCGGCTGCAGGCCATGGCCTCGTTAACACTCAATCCCCAGGTTTCACCCGGCCCGGCTGATGGAAGTACAAACACATCACCCAAACGATATACAACGGGCATTTTCTGTTGATTTTGAAAACCAAGCAGGGTTACCCTTTCGTCACTTGCGGCAATTTTTTTCACTTGTTCTTTCAGCACACCATCTCCCACCATAATCAAACGCAGTTCTTTATTTTTTATGCTGCTGAATGCTTCTAAAAGCAGTAGCGGATCTTTTTTGGGCTCCCATTTGCCTGCAAATAAAAAAACAAAACAATCGCTACCGATGCCCAATTCTTTACGCCATTGTTCCGCCTGCTGTTCGTAATTCAAAGCAGGCTGCTCATAAAAACGTTCATTTTCTACTGCATGCGGCGCATACATTAATTGAGACGCAAGTAAACCATGTTTGAGATAATAATCTTTGTTGGCTGCACCCGTGTACAATGCAAAATCTATATGACGGTACACCCATTTTAAAAAAGAACGGCGTAATAATTTTTTAAATGAAAAGCCTTGAGGTTCATCCAATAAATTAGAATCTCCACGAAACAATATTTTTTTCTTTCCGCTGAAGAAACGCAATACCTCCAAATGACTTTTAAAACTCCATCCAAACACCAGTAATGCATCAGGGTTGTATTGTTCAATCTTTTGAATAAGATTTTTATTTTGAATGCCTTTAAAATGACCAGCTCCCGGTTGTGCGGAAACATTCTCAACAAATTCTTTGTCATATCCTTCCAGCAGGGGAATATCCCAGGAAAAGGATTTTTTAAAATCGGGATCATACACCTGCCCGTCTTGTGTTTGTCCCCATGTATAAAATACTTTCAGTTGCAGCCTGTTTCGTTCAGTAAGCAGTCGAAACAATGGCGCATTGTACTGAATGGGATGAGAAGTGATAATGGCTAATTTTTTCATATAACGGACGCCGCTTATTAAGACATGGCAACTTTTTGCAGCAGTCCTTGCTCTATTGCTGCTGCAATACGTTCCAATGAAAACGCTTGTATGTATGCCGACGCCTGCCTGCCCATTTTTTGGGAAGCTGCCCTGTCAGGAAAATTTAATAACAGCTGCTGCAGCTGCATAGCATTACCTGACTCAAATACAAAACCTGTTTCACCATTTTTAACAAGATCAGGAGCACAACCACATTGATCAGAAACAATAACAGGTCGTTCACAAGCCATTGCTTCATTGATGGAAAGCCCCCATGTTTCACTTTTGCTGGGCAGTACAAATACATCACCCGCTCTGTAAACTACCGGCATGGCCGATTGATTTTGGAACGGTTGAAATAAGATACGGGGATGACCGGCAGCAAGAGATTTTAAAGAAGCTTCTTCTTCTCCATTACCTACGAGGAGTAAATAATACTGTGATGATGGCAGATTCTTAAATGCATTGATGAGCAGATGCAGTTGCTTCACTCCATAAAACTTACCGGCATATAAAAAAACAAGTGCCTCATCAGGAATACCCAGTTGACGGCGTTGTTGTAATGCCTCTGCTTCTTTTGCCGGTGCATCAGTACTGAAAAAATCATTATCAACAGCATGTGGTGCAATCAGCACCTGCTGAGGTTTTAAACCACTGAACAAGAAATAATCCCTGCTATGGATACCGGTTGCAAAAGCCATATCCACTTTTCTGTACACAAACCGAAGCAACCATTTTTTCAATAAGAGTTTCCAACCGGACGGTTGTTGTAATAAATGCGAATCACCCCGAAAAAGAAGCACCGGCTTCCCGCCGAGCTTTTGCATTAATAAAAAATGGCTCCACAAACTCCAGCGGTAAATCAACACTGCATCAAACTCTTCATTCACCAGACGCTGATAAAGACCTTTATTAACAACACCAAAAAAACGATTGGAGTCAGGATGCTTTGCAGCACTGTTGATGAATTCGGAGTCATATCCATCAAGTAAGGGCACATCCCAGTTACGTTCAATTCCAAAACGTGCATCATACACTTTATCCCTTGACTGTCCCCAGGTGTAAAACACTTTCACTGCAAGCCTGCCACGACTGCTGAGCATCTTAAATAAAGGTGCATTGTACTGAATGGGGTGTGTTGTAATAATGGCAAGTTTGGGAATATGCACTTCCTGTTCTTTAAAATTCCACTCCGTTTACACGAACCTTCTCCGCTGTTTGCAATCGTTGTTTCACAAACTCTATATCCCGGATGTAAATAGTATTGTTTGCCCCAAAGGTTTCCAATAAAGTAAGTTGCCTGCTGTATGGTTCATAGGCATAGGGCCGGAAGCCTGTTGCCAGTAAATCAAGATGAATCTGCTTTTCATCAAAATCATAACGGTAACCGGAACCATTCAATTCGATAATGATGGCTTTTAAACGATGATCAGCTATTGTTTGCTTCATTCCTTTAAGTACAGCAGTTTCATATCCCTCTACATCAATTTTAGCCAGTACAGGAACTTTCGCCGGATAAAACAAATCATCAAAGCGTTCTACCTGTACCAGGGTTTCATCTGCTTTTTCCCAATCAGGAAGCACATGATTTTCAGCATCCAGGTTATTGGAAAAACGGACTGTTGTTTTTACATCACCAAGCGCTACTGCATGCAGTTCTGTTTTTTGCTGAAGATTGTTGATGTTGATATTTTTCTTCAAACCAATCAATGTGCTTGGCATCGGTTCAAACACCAGGCTTTTAGCACCTGTGTGACCGGATGCAAGCACTGTATAACTTCCTGCATTAGCACCAATATCAGCAAACAAATCTTCACTCCGTAGAAAATGCAATACAAAACCCATTTCAGCAAAATCCTGTAAACCGGTGTACAGGTTACCGGTAGCACCTATTAAATGTCGTCGTAATACCAACTTGGTTTTGGAAGTAAATCTCCATACCTGGTCGTGTGCAAAGAAACGCTGTGAAATTTGCCAGTAAAAAAACCTTAAATAATACTTCCACTTATTTCTACCGGCCAGCGGGTGTTCTTTTATAAATTGCAGGATTTTGGTAAATCGTGAAAATGAGAGCCACTTAAAAGAGAAAAATAGGGTATCAGTAGTAGGTCGTGGCTCTAAAAAAAACTCCCGCCGTATATCATTACTCAACCAAACGCCACGGACTATGCGCTTGGCTATTCCTTTTATGCTTAATGTAAATTCCTGCTTTACTTTTGACATATTGGAACCATGAACAACATATACTAACGAAGGCTGCATTACCGGCAATAGTTGAACCCCATAGGTTTCTTTAACACGGTCTTTAATCCATCCATGATCTGTAAAAAGATTAAAATCATTCCAGTCTAATGAATTAAAATCAGGAATACGCACCAGATCACTCCTTAATACATGTGTTGATCCATTATAGTACCGCATATTTTTTGGAATGCGGATCATGTAACTGCCTCCTTCTTTAAACAAAAATCCTTTTTCAATATACCAGCCTGCGGGCTGCTGAGTTCCTGCAGATTGATTCAACCATTCAAAAAAATATTTTGTTATACGATCATCTGAATCAAAAGCCATGATATAATCAGCTCCGCTTTGTTTAGCCAGCATGGCACCATAACTCAGCTTACGACCTTTATCCCAGCGGCGTACAACCAGCTTTTCAGATTTAAAACGTTTCATTAATTCTTCCCGGCATTCAATTGCATCATACACTTTAAATCCAAAAGGGAAAGGCACCATTGTTAAACGGTTATCTGCTATTTCAAATGTTGGCATATCTGTGTATACAACATAAATATGGATATATGTATATGTTTGATTCAACAACGAGTTAACCGTTTGGAACAGAATTTCATTTTCAGTTTCCCAATTCTGTGATTCACTTTTGGGCCGAAAAGGTATAATGAGAGCAAACTGAAGCATTACTTAAATAGTTATTGTCGTATAAAAACCATGGTTGTGTTTAATATAGAAGCAGGGCCATAGGGAAAATGCCCCTCAAACACCAATTGTTTCCACTTAGATTTATTCATTAATTCAGGAAAAGGAGTGAGATAAAAAAAACGGTCTGCATTATCAAGCAGCAAAGCACCTCCTTTCTTTATTTTAGGAAGCGCATGCAGGATACAAGACGCTCTTACTCTTCCGTCTACAACTACGAGATCAAATGTATCATCAGCATAAGCATCAATTGATCGGGCATAAGTTGAAAACTCATATCCGTTGTACTTTTGAAAAGAAGATGTATAATTCTGCGGTTGTAAAAAGTCAAGCTGCAGTCCTTCGTAAGAAACTGGTTCAATCAAACGATAAGTAACATGTGCTAAAGCCTCTTTATTAATTACTGCTGCAGCTGCCTGGTACCATTCCTTATCATGCTCTACTGAAACAACAAAGCCGGTATGATCAGCAAAATAAAGTGTAGACCCACCGGAGCCATACTCGTATACCTTCATCGACATACTTAACCAACGATCTAAAAAACCGATACTGCCAAAGACCAACCATGGAACCCTGTAATCAAGTGTGCCTTTTGAAGATGTACGGTACATACGCCATTGGAAAAAATAAGCAAGATCTGTAAAGTACTCACGCCATCGTCCTTTCAGAAGCAGCAGACGGGTTGAAGTGATGATATAAACAGCTAGATCTCTGAAAAAATTTCTTTTTTTCATAAAGAATTTAGGATTGAATAACTCTGTTAAGCAAAGATGCGAGCTTTGCTGTAACCGCTTTGGCTGAATATTGTTCAAACTGTTGTTGATTCACCTGTGCTTTATTAAAGGAGTTGTGAAATTGTAAAAAATAACTCCATATACTCATCCACTGTCCTTTCAATTCCTCCAAACCTGCTTCACCGTTAAAATCAAGTACGACTCCTGCATTAGAAGTACGAACCACTTCTACTGCTGTACTTTTTGTATGCAATACTGCCAGTATAGGTTTTCCGCTTAAAACTCCCTGATAGGTTTTACTAGGAGTATAATGCGGTTCTGTACTCCCTAATATAAATACAGCATCTGATGCTTCTAAATGTGTAAGCACATCCAGATAAGGAATCCTTTGAGGATATTCAAATACAACAGTTTTCCATAAACCATATTTTTCTGCCAGCGGTTTTATAGTAAATCCATCTGCATCATTGGGTGTTTTCCCGGTACCGATGAAATGAAACTCTACAGCTTCATAGTGAGAACGGTTTGCGGCAATCACTTGTAATATCTGTTCCAACGGTTGATAGGCCTTCGGCAACATGGCACCAGCATATACCAACTGCAGCTTCTTATTTTTTTTAAACAAATATGGTGCAAGAGAAAGCTCTTTAATTTTGCCATGATCAGTTACTTCGCCTCCATAAGGCATCGCACCGGTAACACATTGCTCCCTAAGATGTGGGTTGCGTTGTAACACCGCTTCATAATAACCCTCTGCTACACCAGTAATCAAGGAAGCCTGTTGTACCGCTTTCGGTTCTAAAAACTGTGCCAGCTGGGTACTGAACCAATGTCTTGAAAACAAATGATCCGAACCTGGGAACTTATGCACCCATGGATCAATGTAATCTATACCATAAGAAACGCCCGTTTTCTTTTTAATGTAAGGGCCCAGCAAAGCTGCATAAAAAGATGGAATAGGAATATACACGAAATCAATTTGCTCTTGTTTTACTATCTGCACTGCACGCTTGCGGAGTTGAAAAAAAGCACGCAAACCAATATCGCCAATCAAACGGGGCTTTGATACCCGCCACGCTTTTACTTTTTCAATCCTTTGTCCTTTTGGAAGTAACTGTTCCAATTTGTGATCCAATACTTCTTCATAATAATCCTCATGCACTGTGAGAATAATTGGTTTCCAGCCAAAGGAAGGCAGATGTTGTGCAAATAACCTGCTGCGATGTACTGCTGCAAGATTACTGGGGGGATAATGAGGTGATATGACTAGGATCTGTTTCAAAAATTCACTTCTGACACTTGTCATGAGTAAATGTAAAAAGTCAATAATTTTTCATATTAATTCTAAATTACCCTTTAGTTAGAATTAGACTAACTCATTCCTCCACAATAATTTCGAGAGGTATGTTGCCGTACTGTGACGCAATATAAGAAAAGGAACTCCAGTAAGATCCTAATATTTTATTGCATTTTGATAAAACCCCAATGTCAAAAAAAGCATCTTTTATACCCTGTGGAGAATTTCGTGATAATAACTTTTGCTCATATATAATTTTTGAACCAAACCTATGTAAAAGATCTTCAATAACCTCAACACTATCAGTGGCTAAGTAGAATTTTACGTCAGGATTTTTTTTGAGTTCAAGTTCTATCCGTTTTACAAATGCAGAAAGTGGGCTTTTTTTAATTGAAACTTCATTATCGGTTCTTCGTATATGAACGCCGATGATTTCGCAATCATCTCTGAAAAAATTATTTATACGCCTTTGCAGCTCCTCTGTAGGAACCAATCGATTTATTAAAACATCTCTGTTAAAATAAAACTCGTGGCAGCTTTTAATTGCAAGATTATTTTTAAACTTCGTTTTTAAACTTTTGATATTAATAATATCACCTCCATATCGCCATACAAACTCCTTCATGTGAGCATCTGTAAATAAAAAATCTACTTTAAGAAACTTTAGAATGAAACCCTGCAAATATTTTACTGCTGGATTGCTTCCAGAATAAAAAGCAAGCTTATAGAAAATATTAAATTTTTTTACTTTACAGGCTATTTTTTTTTCATTAAAGATTTCTTTAAAATTTATATTACATTCAGCATTTGAGTCCCAAATTATTGTTATTGATGTGCCTAATGCTTCAGCAAGATTAATTCCTGAAACTATTACTCTGATTCGATTTGCTAACCCATACTCTGGTTTAAGATAAATCATTTTTTATAAGGTTTAGCGTTGTATATAAATTATATATACGATCTATTTAATTTTTGATTTTAGATGAATTTGTATAGCTGCCGGCCCTTTAACACTTTGATGTTTACCAACTAAAACCCCGTCTACTGAAAAAGTCTCATCTAAATCAGCGCTGGCAATAATATCAAATCCTTGATTTATTAGAAAAGCTCGGCACTTTTCGTGTAAATCATTAGAATGTGTTGAGATGAAAACATAATCAATAAGTTGTTGAGCAAATGTTTTACCTGCACCCAATAACATTTCATACTCCCACCCTTGAATATCAGAGTGAAGAATTGCTACATGGCTTATCCCATTTTTAGATACAAAATCATCAATAGAAAAAGTTGGCACACTACTATTCAATATACTCTCCTTGCCAACATAGGCATTAAAAAATTTACCTTTCAAATTATTGAGTTCAAAGTTACTTTTACCTTTTAACATATTAATGTACTCTGGCTCAATTAAATAATTTTCAGCATTCAGAATTTGCTTCTGAAACCACATTGAATAAAAAGACCAGAAAGACCCCAACTCGATCATTGTAGAATTGGAAGGAATATGCTTAAGTACCTCTTGAAATACATACTCTTCTTGTGGTTCATGTATCCCAAAGTTTTTTTCCAAAAGCCGGGTGTAGCCAAATCCGTAGTAGCTACCCAAATAGACTTTTATGCCATTATGCATTAACTGATAATTGCCTGTAACCTTACCTGCATTGACGACTTTATTTATTAAAGAATTATCGTTGCAGGCTGCAACATCGTTTATTCGTAAAGCCCACTCAGCATCAATTTCATATTTTCTTAATCCACGCTTGTACTTGTACAAATAATAGCCCAAATGATGCAGTATGTACTGTTTAAATTTTTCTAATTTCATTAATTTTAGGTCTTAAATGAGTTTACAAAGTTTTTGTATACAAGTTATTGCTTATAAAAACAGCATCAGCCCATGTTAAAATAGCATTGTTTGTATAAACAGAATTATAAATATTATACAGTTTGTAATCAAACTTATCAAGGTATCCGGCTATATCATGAAACAAAGGCTGTTTTTCGTAAAAACGCATAAACAAAACTTCACAGTATATTATGTCGATACTCTGAGTAGCCAGCAGTTGTTCAGCCCCTTTTAAAACACTTAACTCACTGCCTTGAACATCTAACTTAAGCAATTTTATTCTTTGAACACTATGTCTTTGACAGTAGTTATACAAAGTCTCTGATTGAACCTTTACTTCTTCTGAAACCTGTAAATACTCATCCCATCCACTATTGGTTTTAACTGGCTTTATTAATGAAGAACTCTCTTTACCGGAGGTAATGAAAAAATCAAAATAACCTTCTTTATCTGACAGTACACAATTATTAACTTTCCAGTTTTCCTTTGAATTTTTCTTAAGTATTTCAAAGAATTGCGGTTGAGGTTCAAAAGAATGTATTGTTGAACCGGGGAACAAAGAATTGAACTTAATACTAAATTCCCCTGTTGCAGCCCCTACATCAAATATTTGGTGTTCTTGGTTTGATTTCAACATCTTTTTCAAGTGAAAAATTACATCATTTCTATTTGTTTGGTACTTACTTACCAATTCTACACCAAAAAGGTGAAATATTTTTTTTATAAATGCTTTAAACATATAAAACTTATTTTTTACTACAATAATCGCAATTATTCCATATACCTAATTAGAGAAAATTTAAATAAACGTCACTGTCTAAATTCTTATAAAGACCAATCGCTCTGATCAAATGTATTTTTATTTAGCCACTATGCCTTTAATTTTTTAATATATTATTTTTAGTAGTCTTTTGTGTTTACATCTTACGCCTACCTAACTATTAATCACTATGTGCCTTAAGACTAATAGGACCTCACTAAAAAGGAAGTGTTGCGTAAATAACCAACTCATGTGCACCGCTGCCATGTTGAAAGGCGAATGATGTGAACTGATGATGAGTATTGTCTTATTGACGGGTACTGTAAATAGTTTTCATAATACTATCAGCAACCTGCGGCCGGTAGTGTGATTCTTCGTAATAATTGGTAACAGGTGTTGTAAAGGAATTAATACCGGAAAAATCAAACACGTTTTCTTTTCCGAAAAGATTTTGTAATACTTTCAAATCAGATGGATTAAATTTTACCTGGTCATAAAGTGGACTAATAATTATTTTGAAATTTGTTTGATTTCGTTCAAATGTTTGTTTTATTTTATTCAATTGATCAATGTGTCGGCGTTCAATTATTTTATTGCTATAGTGAGTAGTCACCGATCTGTCATAAAAAATCTTAACACGGCTACGATAGTAATCTTCCTTGTGCGCCTGAATAAAATCATCCAATCCTTTCCATATTAACTCATTAGATGTTTTGTTGTATGCAACTACTTTAACGCTATCAAGTTGATCCTTATCAGGCTCTTTATATCTGTATAGAAAATAATCTGTAAAGTATTTTTTTAGAAATGTGTAATTAAAATACTGCTTAAAATGTATGTAGTGAAATCTAACCCAATTCTCATCTGAAATAGATGGATGTTGCAGCCTGAGATAATCATCAACCTTATTTTTTCCCTGAAAAACTTCAAAATCTAAAACGACAAGTGCATTTTTAATTGGCACGCCGGATTCATTCAGATACTGAATTTTATTAGTTATTCCATACAGACTTTCCTTAAATCCATCAAAATGGTAACACTTTGACTGTGGAGTATTTATATAATCAGACCATGTATTAATACGATAAAAAAAAGACCTGGAGCTTCCAAAAATAAAAGAGCTATAATGATTTAGAGGATTATTTTTTTTAAAAGTTTCATAAGATACAAAATCCTTGCCCACATCAATTTTACTAATACCTGAATCTGGATAATAGCTGTCATACCGGCTTATTACCTTGAAAGGATCAAGATAAATGTATAACGGGAATAACGCCAGAAAGGGACTAAAAAAAAGAATGATTTTCTTAAGAAATAAATTCATCTCAATCAAAACTGGAAATAAATAAATGTTTCTTCTTTACCGCTGTACATAAACACCATCACAGTAAGAATCATGTAAAAAGCAAGTCGTAACCACTTGTTCCATTTAAGACCAAATGCTTCCAGTGCAAACTGGTGTTCCCTTCCCAGCCATTCAATCAACATAAAAAATACAATCAGCAATAAAGGTTCTTTTGGAGACACCTGCAACGGCTGTAATAGAGATGATGAAAAGATGGTAGTGAGAATATCCCATGCCTGTGTAAGATTAGCGGACCGGAAAAAGATCCACGCAAGTACCGTTAAGAAAAAGGTGATGGCAATTTTTCCTACATCTGATACGGAGGGTAATAGCTTACCGGCGGCTACAATATTGATATGATCCCTGTTCTTGTTCGAAAGCAGGAGCGGAATAAAATAAAGAGCGTTTAAAAAACCCCAGACGATGAAGGTCCAGTTAGCGCCATGCCAGAAACCGCTCACTAAAAAAATAGCAAATGTGTTCCGCACTTTCATCCATTTGCCGCCTTTACTTCCACCCAGTGGAATATAAAGATAATCACGGAACCAGGTAGAGAGTGAAATATGCCAGCGGCGCCAGAACTCCGCTATATCTCTTGAAAAATAAGGAAAGGCAAAATTGCGCAACAGTTCAATACCAAACAGTTTGGAAGTACCGAGTGCAATATCTGAGTAGCCGCTGAAATCACCATAGATCTGGAAGGTAAAAAACAAAGCACCTAAGAAGAGGGTGCTTCCGTTATAATCACCGCTATGATTAAAAATCATATTAGCATAGTAGGCACAGCTATCTGCAATCACTACTTTTTTAAACAGGCCCCATAAAATCTGCCTCAGACCGGTTACTGCCTGGTGATAATTAAATTTTCTCGGCACCTGCAATTGAGGCAGCAAGTGTGTAGCCCGTTCAATAGGACCGGCCACCAGCAACGGAAAATAACTTACAAACAAAGCATACTCTACAAAATTGTAAACAGCCGGAATTCGTTTTTTATAAATATCAATGATGTAAGAAAGACCATGAAACGTATAGAATGAAATACCTACCGGCAGAATAATCTGTATAATCCTGAAGGTAAACTCATTTACATTAAAGCCAAGTTGCTGCAGCAAAGCACCAAACTCTGCTGCAAAAAAGTTATAGTATTTAAAGAAACCAAGAAAGCCAAGATTAATACCAATGCTTAGTACCAGCCAGAACTTACGACGAACCGGGTTTTCCGATTCATGAATTTTTATACCGCTGAAATAATCCAGCAAGGTGGAAAACATCAGCAGAAACAGAAAGCGCCAGTCCCACCAGCCATAAAACACATAACTCATTACGAGCAGCATGCCGTTTTGCACCGCCAGCTTCTTATAGGTTACAAACCAGTAAAGAATAAACACCAGCGGCAGAAACAAAAAATAATCCAGCGAATTAAATAGCATTGGTTGCTAATGAAATAAGAATTATAGTTTTAATAAAAGAAAGAGAATTATTTATTCATTATTAAGAAAAATAAGTTTCTTGAATCAATGTTTAAACTACTAAGAATAATCTCAGGATTTACAACTTTCTTTTATCAATTGTTCCCAGCAATGAGCCAGTTGCTGCAACTCAGCTGCTGCATGATGCTTTGCTGCAGTTGTATAACGGGTTTGTGCCCCGGCACGAATGGTTTCTTTTTGCTGTACCAGGTGCTGCAATCCTTCCTGCAAATTTGAAAGTGATGTAATGATGCCGTTCGAAGGATGCTGTTCTAAAAATTGTTGCTGTGCCACTGTATCTGTTGCTAAGATGTATAACCCGGCCTGGTAATAAGCAAGCAGTTTATTGGTTAAGCAAATTGTACGGTTAAGATTTGATGTTAGATCTTCTAACGCAATCCCAACATCATACAATGCCAGCAGCTGATGCAATTGCTGCTGCGGTACCGGCGGATGCAGAATAACCTGCGGATTACCTGCCAGATGTGATTCATAAAACAACGGATTGGCATTTCCGTATAAATGAAGTTGCACCTCTTCGCCAAAAGATTTTAAAAGAGCCAGCAAAGGTTCCAATCCTCTTCCTTGATCAATGTTTTGCGAAAACCAAACACACTGCAAGGGCTTGTCTTTAGCAGAAAGCGGAGCAACAAACTCTGTCTTATTAAAATAGTTGAGTATGGTAAAAGCATTCCTTAACTCATTGCTGCAATCCTTTTGTACGGCCTCTAATATTAAAGGCGCAGCAGCACTTACATAATTTGCCTGTGGTAATACCTGCTGCAGCAGGCGCTTCATTTTATTTGCCTCAGCAGGATGGGTTGCTTCACCGGGATGATAATCTTCCACATCAATACCCAAAGGAATACCCTGCTTTTTTGCAAATGCAGCAGCAGGTTCAAAAGCCCCGGGATTATGTGCAATCACCAGTTGATAATTTCCTTTAAGCTGGCTTAATTTCCAACGCAGAAGTATGCTCCGCTTAATCAATACATCACTTAACACAGAAGGATTAGAAAAGCCCAGCTTTAGTTTCAGTTGCTGAAACTTTTGCAGCAATGTACTCAAAACCCAAAGCGGAAATGCTGAACGATCTGCCACTGCCTCCACCAACTGAATTTTTTCAGCCAGCTTTTTCTTCACCGCTTCATTCAACTCATAACTCCAGTTGTGAAAGCTGCATACCAGTGCAGTAACACGGTATCCTTTTTCCAAAGCCAGTTCTATTTCTTTTACCAAACGTGGATTGGTAGCAAGATTAGAAGTACTTACAAAAAGTATATGCGGCGGCATCAGTTAAAAGGAAGTTTTCGGTAACCTCTTTGTTTTAACCAGCGTTGTAATTGCTTTGCTTTTTTCCAGCCGAATATGGAAGAGAGTAACTGAAACACTTTGCCTCCGTCCATGCTGCGGTTGCTGCCGCCTAACAGTTTTATTTTCTGTTCTACTTCCTGCTGTAACAAAGGTGCATCAGGATATATACGGTACAACCATTCCTGGTAACGGTTAGCACAAAGTTGCTTCATTAAAGGAGAGTGATCTCTCTGCAGCAAATACGCACAACCCATATCTGTAGAACGGATGGCGGCTGCAAAAGCTTTTTCTGATGGCCGCTGGCTGAGCGATGCATTGCCGGAGCGGTAATACATTTTAGCATCTTCAGTAAACAATACTTCATTCACCGCCAGTAAGAGACGGATGCTGAACTCAAAATCATTATTGAGCGAAAGAGAAGCATCCCATCCACCTGTTTTTTCCAAAACACCTTTTGGAATTAACCAAACCCAGGCGCCCATCATATCATATTGTTGCGAGAGTGCTTTCCTGATCCAGTTAAGTGACTCCAGGTCCTCCCATACCGTTTCAGGAATAAATTGTGCGGAGGCAGGATTGCCATCATAAAAACGCCCCCATGCACAGGAAGCCAAAGCATCTGTACGGCCATTCAGCTTTTTTAATTGTGCTTCCAGGTGTTGAGCGTTCATCACATCATCGGCATCAAAAAATTTGATATAATCACCGGTTGCCTTGCTTAAACCAAAATTGGATGCAGCACATTGACCTTTATTTTCCTGCTTGTAATAACGTATCCGTGCATCCTTGCAGGAATGAATGATGGCTTCGGTTTCATCTGTTGATCCGTCATTTACCAGTACCCACTCGAAATGCGGATAGGTTTGAGATAATACACTCTCCATTGCTTCCTTTAAAAAAGGAGCTGCATTGTAACAGGGTGTGATGATGGAAATGAGTGGACTTTGACTCATATAAGAATTCAGTCAATACCCAGAGGCTTCTTTCCTGCTAAACGTACAAGCAGGTTTCGCAACCATACAGCTGATTTTACAGGCTGGAGGTTTAAGATATTTTGTCGCTGCTGCGTTTGCTTAACGTAATGAAAGCATTGAGAAGCTGCAAATGTTTCTGCAGCAATCAGGCGTTCCGTTAACGCAGCAGTGTTAATTTGTTTTGCAAACGCTGTTTCCTGATGAACATAATCAACCACATTTAATTTATGCCAAAGCCCCAATCTTGAATTGGATGTAAAATACTGCCGGAGTGTATCAGCAATCACAAAATCATGCTGCTTAATAAACTCATACCACTCTGAACGGGAACGGCAGTTGATATGACCATCCCCATCCTGGCTGGGAACCGCTGCTGAAAAAACAATCACATCAGCCATAGAAGTCATCCACTCAATAAAAGAAGATGAAACATCAGGGTTTAAATGTTCTGCTACTTCAATACTGATGGCCAGGTCAAACTTCCCTTCAAATTGTTTCAAAAAATGCTGAGCGGCAACAGTATTATTCAAATCAACTTTTGTAAAATGTATATTACTGTAAGCTGAAAAATCTGGAGTTGAATAACCATCAATAGCTTCAACGGTTACACCACGGGATGCAAAAGCCTTTGCAAGATCTCCGGTGCCACAGCCAAAGTCTATAATTCGTTTGGGTTGATACTCCTTTATTATTGTTTCTGCAATAGCAGCATAATCATAGTCAAATATGCTGGAAGAGAAATAACCGGAATGATAGTAGTCGGTCATATTAGAGTGGTTTTAAGCAAATTCAAACCTGGAATATCCCTTCCAGTGCGTTTCGGAAACTGAAATGAGCTGCACGGATTGCATCGAATGTTTTTTTCAGATCAAACGTAGTGGTGAAATACGAAATGATATTGGTTACAAACCTCCGCTTATTCTTTTTTAAGATCCATTTTTTTTCTGAAGAGGATAAAGGAAGCGGCAGTTCCATTACAGCATCACGCAGGTAATTATAATTGTTGTAGAGGTAAGAATATTGATTGTTTATTTCCTGCCCTTCATGACGACGGTAATAGATAAATTCAAAGGGCAATAAAACAACCGGGGAAAAACAAGCAGCTTTCAAATGATGATACATATCATTAGCAGGACCATATTTTACCGGGTACTGTTTGATTTGTTCAAAAAACTGTTTGCGTTGAATAGTACCTCCCGGCCCTACCATTAAAAATGGTTCTTTAAAAAAATGATTCTGAATGGCTTCTTCACTATTCAAAAACAATGGTTGCTTTAGATTCAGTTTAGCACCGGTCATACCAAAACCTGATTGCGGATATTGCTCCATTACATGCACACACCGTTCAATTCCATCCGGGAAAATAGTATCATCAGAATCTACGTACATGATATAGGTACCGCTTGCATAGGAAGCTGCTTTATTGCGGTTTTTATAATCACCCAGGTTCTGTTCATTGATGTACACTTTTATACGCCGGTCTTTTGCTGCATAAGACTCAGCAATAGCTACAGTGTCATCCTTAGATCCATCATCTACAATAATCAATTCAAAATGAGGATAGGTAGAAGCCAATACACTTTCAATGGCTTCGGCAATAAAAGCCTGGCGGTTATAAGCCGTCATTAACACACTTACTAATACAGGTTGACTCATAAAATTACTCCTGTGGTTGTTGCAGCATAGGGCGCAGCAGCCAGCGATGCCATATAAAATAAAGCAGCAAGCCGGTTACTGTGAGCCAGCAATAGAAGTAATCTGAAATCCACGGGCCGATGAACATGGGTAGCTTTTCTGCTGCCGTATCACCATCCACCATGTAATGCGGGTTTACCTCAACGGGAAACCAAAACCGGGAAACCAATAAAGAGAAAGCAGCTGCAATTAATAATATGTTACCCGGCACCTGCTTACGGATGAACTGTTGCAACACCGGCATTAATGCCACCAGGAAAAAAGGAAGCATGGTGGTTAAGAAACGTGGCTGTGCCGTAGTTAAAAAAATAAGTGAGTACACCAGCAATATAAAATAACCGTTGCCCAACTGCAGGAACTGTTGTAATAACTGTTTGTAATAACGTATGCTGAAGAATACCAATAAACCGAGGAACCAGAATGCAAATACGATAAAGTTAAACGGTGCTACTGCAGGACGGAACGTAAACTCTACCAGTAAAGACCCGATGGTAGGATAAGGTGGTTCTGTATTACCCAGCGTCATAAAATATTTTACAGCTGCAACTGCTGCCACAAATACAATCGCCAATACCACCTGTTTGATTTTTGTTTGGAATAAACTTTTGAACCAACCTGTAATCATCTGCCACTGCACCGGCCACAACAAAGCAAGGTAGTACACATAAACCGCTGCTGTAGCAATTACTGAAACAAGGAAGTTATAAGGCCTGAAGTTGGCATAAATACGATCTGCTGTGAGATATCGTTTTTCAATCCACAGATTCTGAGAACGTATGAGGTACACAAACAATACCACCGGTACCAATGCAAGTCCGAGCTTTACCAGCTTCCACAACAATGGTCCGTATTTTGTTTCCTGTGTGTTTGCAGCAGGAAGTTTTACAGGATTGTTCAATAAGAGCAGGGGAATAAACAAACTGTAAGTGGGCCAGATAAAACAAGCGGCAAAACCTGTAAGCATCATGGACAGGGTTTGTTTCTTTAAAAAATGATACAGTACAATAATGGTGAGGGAAAAAATAAAATGATCCGTGAGTATCGGGTAGTAACCGCTGTATTTTAAAACAGCAAACTGGTAAAACAACAGTACAAAGCCAAGCAATGAAAGATCAGGTCGCCACTGCAGCAGCTTAGCGATTTTAAAATAATAAATAACGCCTGCGATCATGAGCAGGAACATCATTCCCCAGATGGTAAAGAGAATCACACCATCTGTTGGTTCAATGTTTAATACATTCAGTAAATAATGTGCAGCAGCAAAAGGCAGTACACGGCTGGCTTTATAATCACTGAAACTGGCACGAAGCATCTCCGGAAAATTCCGCACCAGGTCACGGTAATAAATTCCATCATAACCGGCTCCATTATTCACTGTTTTTTCCTGTGAAAACGTAAACAGTAAAATACCAAAGAATACAAGGATGAGTATCCACTGCAGGCGTTTAAACGATTGCATACTATTTTCCATCAGGCAGTATGTTGTTGGTAAAAGGAAAGAATGAGTGAAGTGATTTTTTCAAGATCCGCTTCCTGCAACGAATTATAAAAAGGTAACCGCAGCAAATGATCCGTGTAATAATCACTCATGGGCAACACTGAAAGCGGGTTGGATTGCAGGTAATAATCAGAACGGTGTAATGACTGGTAATGAAATACGGATAGGATGCCTTCCTTACGCAGATGATTGATTAAAGCCGAGCGTTCCTGCAGAGAGGAACAGCGTATGTAAAACATATGTGCATTGTTAGTAGCATAGACCGGCAGTTGCGGCAATTGATAAGGAGCACCCGGCTGCTGTAACAACTGTTGATACCTGTTCCAGATAGATGAACGCTTTTGCTGAATTTCGCCTATATGTTCCAGTTGTGCGTACAGAAACGCAGCGATAATTTCCGAAGGAAGAAAAGAACTGCCGATATCCACCCAGCCGTATTTATCCACTTCACCTCTGAAGAACTTACTGCGGTTGGTTCCTTTTTCACGGATGATTTCAGCACGTTCGTTAAAACGTTCCTCATTAATCACCAGCATACCACCTTCACCGGCAATAACATTTTTTGTTTCATGAAAGCTGAAAGCAGCCAGGTGGCCAATACCACCTAATGGCTTACGGCTGCCATCAGGAAATATATAATAACTGTCAATGGCTTGCGCCGCATCTTCTACCACAAAGAGTTGGTATTTATCCGCCAGCTTCATGATTACATCCATATCACAGGCTACACCTGCATAATGCACCGGCACAATGGCTTTGGTTTTAGGTGTAATCAAGGATTCAATCTTTGATTCATCCATACCCGGATGATCCGCACGGCTGTCACAAAAAACAAGCCTGGCACCCCGCAGTGCAAAGGCATTGGCAGTAGATACAAACGTGTAAGAAGGCATGATCACTTCATCACCGGGTTGTATGTTAATGAGGATGGCTGCCATTTCCAGCGCATCCGTACAGGAAGTAGTGAGCAGGCATTTTTGAAAACCATAACGCTCTTCAAAAAACTGATGGCATTTTTTTGTAAACATACCATCACCGGAAATTTTTCCGGAAGCTACTGCTTCCTGGATGTACTGTGTTTCCTTACCGGTTAAGCTGGGCTTATTAAAAGGAATGGAATAATTTCTCATGAAAATCGTAAACGCATTTTGGTGAACTTATAATCTGTTCCGTTTTTATCTTTTACTTCTTTGAGTAATAAAAGTCCGCTGCCGCAAACCACCACCGGTTTGCCGTTAACAAGTTTTAAAATTTTTCCGCAATCACGGTTAATGATGGTGATATCTTCTGTTTCTTCTGCCGCTAAAATCCTGAGCTGCTCTCCATCAACCATAGAAAAAGCACCGGCATACGGATAGCCTGTTGCATCAATCATCCGTTTGATTTGTGCAGCCGGTTGCTGCCATTGAATATGATAATCTTCTTCATCCCGCCACAGACTGTAACTCACTTTTGCCGCATCCTGCGGAAGAGAGGGCAATGTTTTATTGGCAAGCACAGTTTCAATAATCAATGAAATCACTTGCGTATAACAAGCTGTAATTTTTTGTATGGCTGCGGCAATGGTTATGGGATAATTAATATTGCAGGAAGACTGAAAGATGATATTCCCTGCATCCATTTCATCAACAGCCCATAAAGCCGTTACACCAATCTCCGTATCACCCTGAATCAATGCGGTTACCAGTGGATTAAAGCCCCGATACTTCGGCAACAAAGAATCATGCACTACGATTAAATTTTGTTCCTCATTGGAAAGCAGCCAGCGCCAGGAAATGGCAATACGGTATTGGCAGGATGGTAATGAAACTTTCTCTTCCCTGTTAAAAAAAGGAATGGAGTGCTCACGGCAAATCATTTTAATCTCTGTATAATAATCTTTTTGCAACCGGGGATCTTTAGCTGCTACCACAAAAGAAACAGCTTGTGGACCGTATGCTTGAAGTACAGAGCGAAGTACTTCAAAACCCTTTTCCGTCATCAGGTAAAAACCGATCATAAATTAGTTTTGGTTGAAACGATGTAAATAGGCCTGCTCTTAACGCCTTCAAATATTTTTCCGATGTAGAGCCCAATCAATCCTAATACAAATAAAATCATACCACCTATAAACCAGATGGAAACCAGCAAACTGGTATAACCGGGTACGGTTATCTGATGCATGAGGTACCGGTAGATTACAACCGCACCAATAAGGAAGGAGATAAATGCAACAAAGAATCCAAACTTCACAATCAAACGGATGGGCTTATCAGAATTGGCCAGGATAATATCCAATGCCAAACGAAATAACTTGCTCCAGTTATAAGATGTATTTCCTGAAAATCGTTCTGCATGTGTTACCTGCATAGCTGTGCGACGAAAGCCTACCCATTTTACCATGGTGGGGAAATAGCGGATGGGTTCCTGCATTTTTCGCAACGCTTCAATTACACGGTAATGATATATACCAAAGTTGGCAATGGAAGGATCCTGTCTGGTGCCGGTTAAATAACTGAGTGTACGGTAAAACAGTTGTGATGAACCTCTTTTAAAAAAGTTATCCTTTCGTTCTTTCCGTTGCGCCAGCACCACATCATATCCTTCTTTTGCTTTTTGATATAAGGACGCAATCTCTTCCGGCTGATCCTGCAGATCACAATCCATTACAACTACCCATTCACCATTTGTATGATCCAACCCGGCAGTAATAGCATAATGCTGACCAAAGTTGCGGCTGAGCTGAATACCTTTTACCCTTGCTTCTTTTTTGCTTTCTACTGCAATGGCCTCCCAGCTTTTATCAGGACTGCCATCCTCCACCAGTATAATTTCATAATCCTGTGTAATGGTTTCAACAGCTGCACGAATGCGGCGCACCAGCTCAGGTACTATCTGCTCTGCTCTGTACACCGGGCTTACGATGGAAAAAAGTGGTTTGCTCATAGAGTTGATTGGTCTAAATGATTGAGCGTATGGTTTTTACCAGCAGGTTAGGGAGATAAGGTTGATCCAGCCTGCTGCCGGTTGTTTTAAAAGCTGTCTTCTTTTTTGCCTGCTGAAATGCTTTTATAAAACAATCTTCAAACAGTTTTGCATTTTGAACAGGATCAAAATGTGTATTGGCAAATGAAACAGCTGCTGCTGATAACTGTTTTCGTTTTTCTGCATCTTTGGCAATGGCCGCTATGTGTTCAGCAAAAATCAAAGGATCATTGTTGGGGATGCGGTATCCTGTAACATCGTTTGTAACCAGTTCCCGTAAGCCGCCGTTTAAATCATTCACCACAGGTATGGAACCTGCTTTCATTGCTTCTATAACTGAAAGAGGCATGCCTTCTGCCAAGGTAGGCAAAACAAAAGCAGTCGACTTCAATAACAAAGCAGTCAACTCTTTTTGAGATAGATTACCATAAAACTGAACCTTTGATTGCTCCCATTGCTCCTGTGCTTTGGGTTGATCAGAACCCGGTCCAGCAATATGCCAGTGCGTCTGAATATTTTTTTGTTGTAATGCGGCATCAATCAACGGCAACAAATGGTATCCTTTTGCTTCATCGCACCTGCCGGCAAATACCAACTCCGGTGTTGATGGATCTTCTCTTGTACCATTTACTTCCGGAACGGGAAAACGGAGATACTGAATATCATTGCTGCGCTCCGGCATTCTTCTTTTTAAATCATCGGCAATAGAGGCACTCACACAAATAAAAGAGTCAACCCAGGCTTCGTTGCGTTGTGCTAACCTGTAATAATAGTCATAATCACCATGCAGGAACTGAACCACCGGGTAATTTAAACCAAGATTACTGATCATGGCAAGTTCCAGCCAGTCGTGTGCAATGAGAACAGTATCACTTGCAGGTAATAGTTTTGAAAGTTTTTTAGCGGTATGATAAAAATTCCAGTTACCGGAGTAATAAAATATTTTCTGCTCAATATTTTCCGGCAGCATGGGATTGAAAGCAGAAAACTTTTTTTTATCCAATGTGTAAATTACCTGCTGCTTCCACTCCGGATGTTGCCGGTATTGTAACAGGTTACGAATTACGGTTAATACACCTCCTCCGAAACCGTTATGAAAATGAACAATATTCAAAGTAATTCGCTGATGACCGGTTCTGGTTTTTGAACGGAACGGTAAAACGCATCCAGATCGTTGGCAAGTTTTGTACTGTGCTGATGGTTGTACACGGTTTCTCTTGCGGCAGCAGCTAATTGCAGACGTTTGGGTTCATCGTTCAGCAATTGATCAATAGCCTTTACGATTGAAGATGGTTTTAAAGGATCAAATAACAAACCGGTGTTACCATCGTCAATTAATTCAGGAATACCACCTCTGTGTGCAGCTGCTACTGTACAACCGGCGGCCATGGCCTCCAGTACAACATTTGGATAGTTTTCCCACAAGCTGGGTACAATACAAACTTTGCTTTGAGATAAAATCTCCAATACGTTTTCTTTTTCAACTGCTCCGGTAAATACCACACGGTCTTTTACCGCTTCCAGCTGATCAAGCATCCAGGCTTTCATGGAAGGAACAGCATCACTCAGCGCTTCATCTCTTCCTGCAATAATAATTTTATAGTCAGAATGACCTAGTAAAATTTCTTTGATAGCAGGTGTAAATGCCATCATTCCTTTTAACACTGTAAGCTTTCCGATGAAGCAGATAGTCTTAGAACGATTGCTTAAGGGGAATGAAAACAAATGCTCATCAGCAGTAATGGGATTCGGAAGAATTTTTATTTTTTGCTCCGGCAGTTGCCAGTAACGTACGGCCCAATCTTTTAATGCCGCAGAAGGCGATAGCAACTGATCAGCCAATTGACAGATCCGGTATTCAGGATTTGATTCCTTATTTAAATCTGTTTTTGACCAATAACCTAAATCAAAACGTCCTCGCAAAAATGCACCTGCTACATATCTCAACTTTGTGAATACCGATTGATAGGTATTAGAAACCTTTGTAATAAGCACTCCCGGTGTATGCATTTTAACCACCAGCGGCAGAAACGGATAGGCTTCTTTAATATGCAGGGCGCAAGCTCCTACTTCCGGACTCTCTATCACATCTACCCGATGGTTTTGAATATAGCTTTCAAATAATTTTAAAACTTCCTTACGAAAAACAACGGTGTCAGCAGCAGGAATTAGATAGTTGGTGTATGCTGTTTCTTTACGTACCGTAACTTCTGCGTGTGACTGTGTTGCAGAAAAAACGGTAACATGATGTCCCTTAGCTGCCATTACATGTGCCAGGTGATACATATAAGAACCAATACCACCGGTAGCCATGAAGGGGGGAAACTCGTATGTAACCAGTAACAGATGCACGTTTTATTTACGCAGGAGTTTTGTAACCAGGTTTTGAAGTATTTGTTTCCAGCGGGGCACCGTCATGGTAACAACCTGTTTTTTAGACCACCATTCAAAATCATGATCCATTTCAATATCATATTTCCGGACCATGTGATTATAACCGGCTTTGAGCATTTCCATATTGTAACGAATCCTGGTTGCATCTTTATCAGCTGTAGTTTTCTGAAAGCGGTGATCATGTATAATTTCAATAGCATTGTACTGATACACTTTTATTTCACCGGCCGGCGACTGCATGGTACGTAAGGTATATTCATATTCCTCCATACCTACAAACATGTTTTCATCAAACAAACCATACGTATCAAAAATACTTCTGTGTACAATCGTTCCGCAGGCAGAAAAAGTATTGGTTATTTCAAAGGCGCCGGCTTCAATATGCACTTTTCGTCCCTGCTTTACTACACGCAATTGTTGCGTATAAGCATTTTCATGAATATTAAACACATTACAGCTGATGAGTTTTGCATCCGGCTGCTTCTTTAAAAATGAATGAAACAATGAAACCCATTCCATTTGCTGTTTCACCGTTACATCATTATCTACTAAGAAAATCCAGGGTTCTGTTGTGTGCTGAATCAAATAATTCCTGCCACCGGTTGCTCCGAGGTTTTTTCCTGCATTAAAATATTTTACGTTGCTGTGCGCTGCAAATGTTTGTTGTAAATCCTGCCACTGATCTTCAGACGATCCGTTGTTGAGTACATAGATCATTTGACCGGAAGGAATAAAACTCCGGATGCAATCCTTTGTCTGATCCAGTTTATTAAAGAATAATACCAGTACTGCTACTGCATTTACTTCACCCGCCTGAGCCATTTTTCCTTTTGTTTATAAGAGATATTGAACAAAGCAAGAAGCACATGCAAAAAGTTATTCGCCGTTTTTTTTATCAGGAACCGTTTCCACAACCAATGGAGCGGACGGTTTCCGTTGTGCATGTACAACAATATGCTTTGTTTGTAAATAAAATCGTTGATTTTTTCATCGGCTGCTTTACTAAAGCCCAGGTGTTTTTCGAGTGTACGCAACTCATGATCCCTGTAAGCAGGGCTCTTTTGCTGGTACATGGAAGCGCTGTGAATACGATACCGGCCCATAGCAGGAACTATACCTTTGATCTGATACTTACGGGCCATTTGCAGCCACATATCCCAATCCTCAACCATCAGCGTTTCATCAAATTTCAATTCCTTTAAAACGGATGTACGCATAAAGGTTCCTACTGCCGGAATAAAACACCAACCGGCTAACTGATCAAATAATTTTCCGGACGGCACTTTCTCTTCTGCATCCCAACCACGTTCCGTAAAAGGTGTGGTACCGAATACTTCTGAATGTTCATTGATCGTCTGTACATCAGAATAAATAAGTGCATAATCGTTCGGCAATTGTTCAAACCGCTCCACCATGGTGCTGATGAAATGCGGCAGCAATACATCATCACAGGCAATGGCTTTATAATATTTTCCTTGTGCTGATAGCAAAGACTCGTTGAGTGATCTTGTAATACCATGATTCTGTTCATGCTTAATAAAAGTCCAGTTAAGCTGATGCTGCTGTAACCAGTTTTCAACAATGGCAACAGAATCATCTTTGGAACAATCATCTATGAGTATTACCTGCAGGTGTGAATATGTTTGTTGTCGGATGCTTTCTAATGTTTCTACCACATAGCGACTGTGGTTATAACACAACCCTACTACTGTAACAAGCGGCAATGCAGTTTCCATTAAAAGAACGAACGGATTTTTTGAGCTACCTGTTCCACTTCGCCGGTACTCATGCCCGGCCATACAGGTAAACTTAAGCAAGTGGAAGCAATGGTTTCAGCTAAAGGAAAACTTCCTTTTGCATAACCTAATGATTGATAAGCTTCCTGCAGGTGTACGGGTATGGGATAATGGATGAGTGTACCAATTCCCTGTTGCTGCAAATAAGTTTGCAAGGCATCTCTTTTTGCAGTGCGGATTACATATAAATGATAGACATGGGTAGCTTCAGGTGCTACAGCAGGCAACACCAGGTCACCTACATCTTTTAAAAGTTCATTGTACTGTGCAGCGATGGATTGCCGTTGGAGCGTCCACTCCTGCAGATAGTTCAACTTTACACGAAGAAAAGCGGCCTGCAACTCATCCAGCCGTTGATTATAACCAATCACTTCATGATGGTACTTTTTTACAGAACCATAATTACGAAGCATGGAAGCTTTGGCCGCAAGGGCCGCATCATTCGTGGTAACAGCACCTGCATCACCAAGGGCACCTAAATTTTTTCCCGGGTAAAAACTAGTAGCATTGATATGGCCCCAGCTTCCGGTAATCTTTTGATTCCATGTGGCGCCATGTGCCTGCGCATTATCTTCAATAATAGTAAGCTGATGTTTGGCTGCAATCTTTTCAATAGCTTCCATGTTACATGCCTGACCGTATAAATGTACCGGCATGATCGCTTTTGTTCTGGAACTGATGGCAGCTTCAATCTTTGTTACATCAATATTATAGGTGAGAGGATCAGGCTCTACAAAAACAGGTGTAGCGCCCACATAAGAAACGGCCAGTGCCGTAGCGATATAAGTATGAGAAGGAACGATCACTTCATCACCTGCACCCACACCTACTGCTTTCAGTGCAATATGCAATGCATCCAACCCATTACTGATGCCGATTGCATGTTGCACCTTGTTGAAAGCAGCATACTCCCGTTCAAAAGCAGTTAATTGTTTCCCCATGATATACCAGGCATCATCAAACACTGTTTCAAAAGCACGTGTGATTTCCGTTTTGATCTGTCGGTTTACTGCATCAAAAGACAAAAAAGGAATATTCATGATGATTATACGATCAAATATTTTTTTCAAAACTAAGCTTGGGTGTAATGGTACAGCCAATACTTTCTTTAAACTCACACAAGCCGTAGTTGGGTACACTGTTTTCCGTAGAGATGCCGATATGAAGGTATTGGTCACCGGCCCGGCGATAGAACTCAGCAATGTAATGTGATAAAAAGTTCATCGGCTTTTGTGGCGTATAGCCGGGACGATCACCCCAAAAAGGCACATAGCGGATACCTGCTGCTGCCTTGTACACAATAGCGCCGGCAATAGCTTCATCACCACGCTTCAGCAAAAAGAAATCAGTGGGTATAACAGATGCAGTGGAGCGGATATCTTCCCAACTCATGTTCATTGGTTTTCCCTTGCTGATTCTGTTTTCCCTGATTACTTCATAAATCGTTTGCTGTGCCGTTACATCCTCATTACAAACCGTTACTTCAAAACCCTGCTGCTGACTGATGCGTAAATTCTTTTTGGCGTTGTACCAGAGCAACTCTTCGTAGGATGCACCGGACTGCAACGGAATATAAAAATCCAGATCAAGATTACTGTTGCGATATCCCAACCGGTACAATACATTGATTTGTTTGGCCAGGAAGGTTTCGTTATAAATCAAAGGAGGAAGTATTAAACGGATAGCGCTACAGGATTTTGAAAGAGCAAACACTTCCAATTGCTGTACCGCCTTTTCAATTACAGCAATCTGAACATCCTGTTTTAAAAAGCTAAAACCGCCGAAAGGCGCTGAAAACGGTGAAAGCAACATGCCGCCACGTTTACCGGCTGTAAGACCAAGACGGTACTTGCTATCTTTATATAATAAATAAAAAGCCTCTTCACATTTACTGCTGTTCAACTCTGTAAAAGCAGCTGCATTAAAAATATGATACGGATGCTGTATTACCTGTGCATGGGCATCTGCAGCAACTTCAATCCATTCGTCTTTCAACTCACTCATAAATTTTATGAAAGTGTTTTTTGCATCAACAGATGGGTTTCATCAGCCTGTGTTTGTACAAACCCGTTCTTTTCATAAAGCTGTATAGCTCTTTGATTGGTACGCAACACTTTTAATGTAAGCTGTTTCAACTGTAAGGAATATGCTTCAGCAATGGTACATTGCATCATAGCTGAACCTATCCCCTTTCCCCAATAATTTTTATCGCCAATATAACCCCAGTATTCACCGGTGTTATTCTTAATATTTTTAATACCGGTTACACCCACAGGTTTACCGTCATATAAAACACCCCAGATGTAATAATCCCTTCGCTGCGGCAACGTTTCAAACCAGCTTTGCTGTTGTTCTTTTGTAATAACCGGCGCATCTACCAGTTTGCGCAACTCTTCATCCTGCAACCAATTCCAGGAAGCTTTCAGGAAAACATTATCAAATGCAGATAGCGTTACTGCCATGATTGGAATAAGGAATAATCCCTGATGTAATCATCTTCACTGTATAGGTTGGAGGCAATCACCATCTGCACGGCGTTTTCAGAATACTGCATGGTGTGCCAGCATAGATTAGGCAGATATAAACCCTGTGAGGGATGATTTAAAACAAAAGTATGTTTGTCGCCATTCTGCATTTCTGTTGTAACGGTGATGGTACCTGCTACAGCAACGAGCACCAACTCTTTATCGATATTGGCATGTCCACCACGGGTTACATCCTGCGGTGTATAATAAGTCCAGTAAACCCTTGCAATTTCAAATGGAACATCTGAAAGCTGCTGTGCAACTGACAAATATCCGAGTGAGGCATCTCCGATAGGTGGAAAAGAAAGTATATACGGTTGGTTCATAAATCAACTGATTTGTGCAACAATCTGCTGAAACTGCTGCCACTGTTGTTCTTTTGAATAGTGTGTACGCAGTGCAGCACTGCCGGCACTTGCTAACTGTTTACGTTCCTGTTCATGCTGCAACAGGTAGAGAATCTTTTCTTCCAGCGCTGCTACATCTTTGTATACAGAGAAATGTGCGCCTGCTTGCAATCCATCAGGATAAATACCTTCATCACTTAACATATGTGCGCCACAACCCAATGCTTCAAAGATGCGCATGTTTACCCTGTAATCTCCCGCCATATCTACATGACAATTGAATACAATTTTTGCTTCGCCGATATGACGCAGCATATCAGCACCAAACAATGCAGGTGATGCGTGAGCTGCTACCTTCCTCGGAGGAAACTGTAATACTTTAAATTTCTGATGCAAAGCCATTGGCAGCTTAAACGGCAAAAGATATTTGTATTTATAGTTTGCCATCAAAGCTAATACGAGGTTGAACCCATGTTTCTCCTGCAAACGTATCAGCTCATCAATATAACCATTGCGTTTATCAAAATGGCTTTCAAGGTATTGTCCGAAGAACAGCACATCAATAGGGCGGTTCTCATTGTTTGTGTATTCATGAAACACCGGTGCATCACTTAACTGAAAGAAGTGACTGCGGAAACCACGCTTTGCATCCGGATCTACATCCGAAGGAAGATTGGTAAACCGGGTGTGATAAACACTGAAATCAATATTATTTTTTTCAGGTGATGCAAACCAGCCAATCTTCACCATCCGTTCCGGCAGTTGTTTGATTTCTTCAGGTTTGTATTGAATGGGTGATAAATTGTAAAACACATCACCCCCAAATTCTTCGATCTGGGCAAAAAGAATTTTCTTTAAATCTTTTTCAGCCCATCCTTTTTCTTTAGCCCACTGCAACTGAATGGGTTCATAATTCCACAACGTAAAAAAGCCCTTTCCCTTTGCCGGCCCTAAAACAGGCAACACCTGGTGTACGGCATTAAAGCCTTCTGTTATGAGCATTTGCTGCAGTTGTGCAAAACTGTATTGCTGCCTGCTGATCTGATGCTTCTGCTCCAGGTATTGATTAAATGCTGCAAACGTATGTGCCGATTGAAAAACCTTCATCTGATTAAATCAATTGTTTTACTTGTTCACTGATGTACGCAATGTTCTCCGTTGTTAACTCTGCATACATGGGCAGTGATATAATTTTATGTTGAAACGAAGCAGCTACTGGAAACTGTTCTGTCGTATGTTGATAGTGTTGATAACAGGTAAGAAACGGTAGTGCCACCGGGTAATGTACCGCTGTTTCAATTCCTTTTTCTTTTAAGCGTTGTGCTAATTGATTGCGATCCGGCACCTGCACCACATATAAATGAAACACATGTGCACCTGAAGCCCTTACCTGCGGTGTAACAATAGAAGGATGCTGTAATAAAGAATTGAATTGTTGTGCATGCTGCTGCCGCAGTAAAGTCCATTGATGCAAATGTGCAAGTTTTGCAGCAAGAACTGCAGCCTGCAATCCGTCCAAACGACTGTTGCGTCCTTCCATAATATGATTGTGCTTACCCTGTTGACCATGATTGGCAATCATACGACATACAGCAGCTATACGATCATCATTGGTAGCCATGGCACCTGCATCGCCATAAGCACCTAAATTTTTACCGGGATAAAAACTGAAGGATGATGCATGTCCTATGGTGCCCACCATTTTACCATTGTAGAGAGCGCCATGTGCTTGCGCACAATCTTCAATAACAATTAAGTTATGAGTAGCTGCCACATTCATTATCTGATCCATATCAGCCGGCTGGCCATACAAATGCACAGGAATGATGGCTTTTGTACGGGAGGTGATGGCGGCTTCAATTTTAGAAGGATCAATCGTATAATAAACGGGATCAATATCTACAAACACGGGCCGTGCACCTACAGCAGATACCACTTCAGATGTGGAAATCCAGCTCATGGCGGGCACAATCACTTCGTCACCTGTACCAATGCCATAAGCCTTTAATAAAATTTCCAGTGAGTCAGTTCCGTTACCGCAACTCATTACATGTTTGATGCCGAGGTACTGAGCAAAAGCCTGTTCAAATTGCTGTACAAAAGAATTGTTGCCGCCAATGAAAGCTGTTTGTTCCATCACCTGGTGCATGGCAGCATCAATTTCTGAACGGATGGAATGATACTGGGCTTTTAAATCAACAAAAGGAATTTTATTCATCAGATAGATCTCAGTTTTTTAGCCGGGTTACCTGCATAAATACCCGGTTCTGTAATATCTTTTGTAACAACAGCACCTGCTCCAATCACCACATGATCACAAACAGATACCGGTAATATAGTTGCATTACTGCCGATAGAAACATGATTGCCGATGCTGGTTGATTTCCACTTGCTGGCATCTCCACCGGCCGGGCCACCGGTTTGAAAGAGATCATTTACAAACATCACTCCATGACCAATGAAGCAATGATTTCCAATAGTAACCAGCTCACAGATAAAACTGTGGGATTGAATTTTACAATGAGTGCCAATGGATACATTTTTCTGAATCTCTGTAAACGGTCCGATAAATGTATGAGCACCGATACTGCATCCATAAAGATTAACCGGTTGTACAACGGTTACGTTTTCACCAAACTGAACGTTTATAATACCGGCCTGTTTGAGATTAGGTTGATTATTTAGAGGCTGCTGCATAAATTTTCTGAATGATCTCAACCGTTTTCAATCCTTCAAAAGCGCTCGTGGTAATACTTGCTCCTTTCTCTAGTACTTCAATCACATTATCATAAACCAGGTTATGATTGCTCATAGAACCTACATACGTACCATAATTGTTTGGCTTGTTGCCTTCCGGAAGATTTTCAATTTTCATTCCTTGAATTTGCTGGTACTCCAGTTCATTGAGGTATTGACCACCAATTTTTACTGTTCCTTTTTCTGCAAAAATCGTTAAAGAACCTTCCATGTTTTTTTCATAGCTGTTCACTGTATAGTTAATGGTTCCGATTGCTCCGTTGGCAAAGCGTAAGATCACAACACCTGTATCTTCAAATTCAATGCTGTTGGTATGCTCATAGTTGCCCATCATTGCCTGCACCTCTTCCACATCGCCTACCATCCAGTAAAGTAAATCAACAAAGTGACTGAACTGTGTGTACAAAGTACCGCCGTCCAGGTCTTTAGTTCCCTTCCAAGAATTAGCATAATAAGCTTCATTCCTGTTCCAGAAACAGCTGAGCTGAATGCTGTTAATCTTTCCCAACTTTCCGTCATCAATCAACTGCTTAACTGCTGCTACAGGTGGATTATAGCGGTTCTGTTTAATGGCAAATAAGCGACGGTTGTTTTTTTCCGCAGCCTGTATCATACGTCCGCAGTCTGCAACGGTTAACGCCATCGGTTTTTCGCAAAGCACATGTACACCTGCATTGAGAGCAAGAATACTATGCTCCGCATGCAAACCATTAGGTGAACAAACTGACAGTACATCAAAGCTGTTACTGTCTTTCAATAAATCAGTAACAGAATAATATGCTTTTGCATTGTATTGCTGCGCCAGTGCATCGGCTTTTTCAGGAACAGTATCACAAACAGCAGTTAATTGTGCTTTGTTGTTGATATGCTCTGCATGACGCTGGGCAATGCGTCCGCAACCAATAATGGCAAATCGTAAAGGAGAAGCTCCCATCTAATTATCAGATTGTTTAAATAATAAATGTGCGTTTAACACAGGCCAGAGACGGAAACTTGCTGCCTCTGTCCAGTTGTTTTGTTTGCAGGTACGCTCGGTAAAATCACGGATCACTTTACCGTTCCAGTAATTGCTGGTGAGGAAGGAAGCAGAATTCACTTCATCCAGCAATAATGTTTTTAATTCATTACGGTACCAGGATTGCAGCGGCGCATTAAAACCGGTTTTGAGTTTGCGGGTGCGGATATTTTCCGGCAGGATGCCTTTCATGGCTTCACGGAGAATGCGTTTGGTAAACCCACCACCCAACTTACTTTGCATGGGAAGCGAAAACACATAACGTACCAAACGGTAATCCAGGAACGGCATCCGTATTTCAATACTGTTACGCATGGCACCACGATCGAAATTCCGCAGTACAGTGGGCAACACGGTATAATGAAAAGCCGTGTACAGTTGTGCTTCTGCCCGGTTAAAATGTTTGGGCACCGGCATAGAGGGCAAAGAAAGTGCTGAAGCATCAAATGGTTCAAACCATGCAGCTTCCTGCACGTTTGTTTGAAGCTTGCGTTTTACCCTGTTCCATTGCTTGTGAATAAAAGAAGTTCCGTTATTGCTGAGCTCTTTTGCTTTTGCCTGTCGTTGATCAGGAGGTAGCATGGAGAGATAGGTATCAGTAAGATCAGTAGTATAAGCAGCATCCTGTTGCGTATTTGCATATTGCAATGCCTGCAAAACATTAGCCGGGTAACCATACATCATTTCATCCACGCCGTGACCATCCATAGAAACAGTAATTCCTTTGGAACGCATGGCACCATATACACCATCTAAAATAAACAATGGTGTAGAGTACACCGTATCATAAGCTGTAATACTGCTGAGTAAACGATCCGTTAGATCTGTACCCGCAGTCATATCAAAAAATTCACCGGTGCCATGGGTCTGTTGCAATACTTGTTCTGCATACACACGCTCATCCTGTTCCGTTCCGGGAAATACAGCTACAAAAGCACGCTGCCAGTCTGCAGGCAGGCGATATAAATCTTTTTGTTTTGATACCAAATGATGAATTGTACAATACACTGCTGAAGAATCAAGTCCGCCGCTGAGTGCTGAAGCAATACTCACATCGCTGCGCAGGCGAAGTTTGATGGCATCTTCAAACAGTGCAAGAAATTCTTTTGACTGGGTATCAAAATTTTCCGGTACATCTATCAATTCATCTGCTGTATTCCACCACTGCACCGTATGGATTGTTCCATCAGGTTTGACTGTGAGATAGTGACCCGGACGTACCTGTTCAATTTGCTTGAAAATAGTTTTTCCTAATCCTTCAAGCCCCCAGGGATTTTGCAGCAGATAACTGAGATGTGATGCTTCTGCCTCCCGCTGATAACCTTCCACATGTTTGAACTGATGTGTTTCTGAAGCAAATACTAATTGTTCTCCGGGTTGATATAAATAATAAAGCGGTTTGATGCCAAAACGATCTCTTGCAAGCCATAATTCTTTTGTTTGTTCGTCCCACAAAGCAAATGCCCAGAAGCCATTAAAGCGTTGCAAACAATCCTTGCCCCAGCAATGATAGGCTGCAAGCAATACTTCTGTATCAGAATCAGAATGAAAACCGTATCCTTTTTGCTTCAATTCTTCCCGCAGCTCAGCAAAGTTGAAAATTTCGCCATTGAAGATGAGTGTTAAACGGCCATCAGCATAATGCATGGGCTGAGCACCCTGTTCACTCAGATCAAGAATGGACAAACGACGATGACCCAGACCTAAAAAGTTTTGCTGATGAATCCAGCAACCTTCACCATCAGGCCCACGATGAGCAATTACATCCGTAAGTGGTTTGATCTCATGCGTTGTAACCTGTTTGGATGTAAACCGTATTATGCCTGCAATGCCACACATACTTAAAGTTCTTTTAGAATACGGGCGGGCACACCGCCGATAACTACATTAGAAGGAAAAGATTTTGTAACCACACTGTTGGCACCTACTGTAACATTATCTCCCAACTCAACTCCTGCAAGAATAGTAACTCCATTACCGATCCAGCAATTCTTACCAATTTTTACAGACCTGGTGTGATAAACACTCCTGTCATACAAATCATGATTCCCGGTTTGGATACACACATTAAAAGCCCAGATTGTTTTTTCACCAATTTCAAGTGTAGTGCCTTTGAAAATTGCAAAATAACAGCCGCCACTCACTGCAAAACTGGTTTTAATGCTTTCATCATTTTCCGGAAGAATAATATTTTCAAATCCTTCTATAGAATTAGTATAGTAAACAGAGAATGGAACCTTACCGTTGATGCCAAACAAACGCTGATGAATAAAATTCATCCACAGAATACCTGTCGGAATTTTTTTATAGTAAGAACGCTTCAGCAGTTTGTCAAAATAAAATGAACTGATTGCCGCAGGTATTGCTTTGAGCTGACGCTTTATAAAACGAAGACCACGTGTTATCATAAACGTTGAATAAATTAAGAAGCAACGATTACCTCAAATTCAGTATAAAAACCGTCATACTCACTGTGATAAGCAATTCCTGTTTCAAAGAAATTACCAACTTCTACCTGGAAGGTTTTTCCTTCTTCCAGGAAATCCTGATCAATACCATCTTTACGGATGGCCAGGTTCATGGTATATAAACCGGTGTGCAGCGGGAGCTTTGGAACCCGGATAATCACCTTCCCTGTTTTATTTGTTAAGCTTATTTGCTGCTGCTTGTACACATTGGTAGCCATAAACATGGGACGCTCAAATGCATTCCACACACCCAGTGCAAATTCATAAGAAGCATTGGGATCAATCTGAGCGGCTTCATAAGAAAACACGATGTCCAGTTGTGAACCGGATGCAATCAAACCGGATTCGTGAGCAGAAATTAATTCGAGGTCAGCAATTTTTATTTCGCCTGCACCAAACCGCTTGTCTGTATTTAAACCTGCTGTTAATGATTTGCCTGTAAGCTGGTACGTGTTCAGCACTTTATCTACTTTATCAAAAATCTGCACTTTACCGTTTTGCAATAATAAACCGGTATTACAAAGGCTGTTAATAGCGCTGAGGTTATGACTTACAAATAATACGGTTCGGCCCTCTTTATTACTTACATCCTTCATTTTGCCGAGTGCTTTTTTCTGAAATTCAGAATCACCTACCGCAAGCACTTCATCCACCACGAGTATTTCAGGCTCTAAATGTGCCGCCACAGCAAAGGCCAAACGAACATACATACCACTGCTGTATCGTTTTACCGGGGTATCAATGTAACGCTCCACTCCTGCAAAATCTACAATCTCATCAAACTTTCGTTTGATTTCATTTTTGGTCATCCCAAGTATAGCGCCATTCAGAAAGATGTTTTCCCGTCCGGTTAATTCAGGATGAAAACCGGTACCAACTTCCAGCAAACTTGCTACACGTCCTTTAATTCTTACTGAACCTGTGGTAGGCGCTGTTGTACGGCTTAATATTTTCAGCAGTGTTGATTTACCGGCTCCGTTACGACCGATAACACCTAACACATCGCCATGTTTTACTTCAAAGTTGATATCCTGCAAAGCCCATACATATTCACTTGTTCCTTTATTGGTACGGTCATTTTCTTCGCCCACTTTCAGATAAGGATCTTCTTTACCACGAACACGGTGCCACCAGCGGTTGAGATCATGCGTAAGTGTTCCTGTACTTACCTGCCCCAGGCGGTATTGTTTGGAAAGACCTTCTACTTTGATTACTGTGTTACTCATTCAATAAAAATTAAGTCGGCTGTCTTTTGTTAAACAGTATCCATGAAAGAACGTTCCACCCTGTTAAAATAAACAATTCCAAAGAGCAGCACCACAATCATAAAACCGGCGCTATAAGCCAGTGATGCAATTTCAAAGCTACCTGTATGAAACAACGCATAACGGAATCCTTCTACAACTGCACTCAGCGGATTCCATTGTATAAGCGGAGCGAATGATTTGTTTTGTAAATAAGAAAGCGGATAAGCTACCGGTGTTGCATACATTAATAATTGCACTGCAAAGCTGATGAGTATGGTAAAGTCACGGTACTTTGTAGTAAGTGATGAAATGATGATACCTGTTCCCAGGCCGATACCAGCCATTAACAACATAAGTACAGGTATGAGCATCCATTGCCATCCAAACACAATGGGTACTCCTTTAAAAACAGCAAACCAGATCATCGCCAGTAATAAAATGCCCATCTGTATGACAAATTTTACCATATTGGAAATAACGATTGATAAAGGCAATACCAGCCTTGGAAAAAACACTTTTCCGAAAATATGTGCATTAGCTACAAATGTGTTAGACGTTGCAGTTAAGCAGGTAGCAAAATAATTCCAGATGGTAATGCCACTCATATAGAAGAGTATGGGCTCAATTCCATCAGTAGGAATGTTGGCAATCTTACCAAACACCAGTAAAAACATGATGGTGGTAAGAATCGGCTGAATGATGTGCCAGAGCGGACCTAATATCGTTTGTTTGTACTGGGCAACAAAATCACGCCGTACAAACAGGAACATAAGATCACGGTAGCTCCATACTTCCTTTAAATTAAGGTTGAACAAAGAAGCCTTGGGTTTTATTTCAAGATCCCAATGATCCGTTGTATCGTTATAATGATTCATAAAAAATTATGCAGCGAGTACTTTATGTAACCGTTCCCTGAATTTTGGAAAAGCAAAATATTCCAGCATTTGCTGCTGTACCTGCAACGGATTACTCGGTTGCTGTAACCTTGTTTGTAAAGCCTGTAACAGCTCGTCTTCATCATCAGGATTTATAAGTGTTCCCAGCTTTCCAAATTGCAATGCTTCTGTACTTCCATCTTTATTACCGGCAATTACCGGTAACCCGCAGGCCATCGCTTCCAGGTACACAATTCCAAAACCTTCACCTTTACTGGGCATCACAAAAACATCTGCCAGTAGATAATGATCGGTTACTTCTTCATCAGCAATAAAACCCGTGAGTATCACATGTTGCTGTAACCCAAGTTCACTGATGAGACTTTTAACAGCAAACAACTCTTTATCATCTGCACTTCCGGCAAGAATGTATTTAAACTGATACCCCTCTTGAAGAAGCCGGGGCAGCACACGGATTACTTTATCATACCCTTTGTACCCTTCATTACTACGCAGCCTTGTAAGCGTAAATAATATCTTTTCATTTTCCTGCACCCGGTAGCGTTCTTTCAGATAAGAAGGTTTTTGAAACTCAGAAGGCAGTTCAAAAAAAGGATCGAGTGTGTTAGGAAAAACAATCACTTTCTCTTGCGGCAATCCCTGAAGTGTAATAAGTTGTTGTTTGGTGTAGTTGCTTACTGCCAGAACACAATCGGCGGCAAGCAATGCTTTTTTCTGAACTCCTTTCACCTGCTGAAATACTTCAATACCATGACAGATGATGGTCAGTTTTTTTGAAGGCCTCAGCCATTTAAACAAAACACCCATTACTGAAAGGTTCATGTGCCCAAGAATCAATTCATCAGTTGAAAAAAAACGAAACAGATTACGAATTATGAACCAAGCTCGTTTTCCGTAAAACGGATGAAAGGTTTTTTGAGGCAGATACCTGTCATCGGAACCTGAATCATACATACCGCCAGCACTCCACTGTATAGCAAGCTGCCTGTTCACTTCACCCATTGCTTTAAAAAAAGCACGGTTGAATTTTTCAATACCTCCGGTACTGGAAAAAGAAGTAAGCACCAAACATAAAATTCTACGATGCGGCATGCACAGATTTAGTACTGAAACGTGTCATCAAAAGTGCACACCAATAACGGCCCCATGATAATTTGCCGTTTGTGAAATTTTTATACAGCCGTTCTTCTTCAGTTGAATGAGGCTTGCTGTATTCATTTTCTTTTAACCAACGTTCAAATGGAAATGTGAAGCCTTGCTTTTTCCGTTTCCAGATTTCAACAGGCAATTCTTTTTCAAATGCTTTCACTAAAAGGTATTTGGGCATTGTATTCTTAAACTTAATGGAAGAGTGGATGCTGCCCGCCATCATCATTACTTCCTTATCAAGAAACGGCACTCTTATTTCAAGCGAATGCCACATGCTCATATAATCAGAATCCTTCAGCAACTGATTCTGCATGTAGAAGTTGGTTTCAATCCAACTGATGCGATTACCATCTTCCAATCCATTAAGTTTATAATTTTTACTGATGGATTCTAATGTTCTTTCCACTTCTGTTTGCGGTATATGAAGAATAGAAGCTGTTGCATTGGATGTAAATATACCACGGTATAAAAGATATTCAGCTGCTGCATGCTGCCATCCTGCATAACTCAGTTTTTTCATACGCTGGTTAGGCAGATGTTGCAAACCACGGAGCATACGGTCCGGAATATGCTGCACCAATTTCATTTTCTTTTGCTGCTGAAAAGATGGATAACCTCCAAACAATTCATCTGCCCCTACACCGGAAAGAACCGCTTTTAAACCATAAGCTCTTGCATATTTTGAAATGAAATAAGTATTGATGCCATCAATACTGGGCTGATCCATTGCGGAAATAGCATCTTCTATATGCTTATTAAAAATTTCTTTTGTTACCAGGAATGATTGATGCTTTGCATTTGTTTTTTGAATAATGAGCTGCTGGTACTTTTCTTCTGAGAATTCTTTTTCGTTAAATACAATCGAAAGTGTATGAAGATTGTCACGTTGCGAATGTGCTGCCAGCAGCGTTAAAAGACTGGAGTCAATACCACCGCTCAGAAACAAACCGATAGGCGCATCAGATATCAAATGACGTTCAACAGATTGTTCCAGTGTTTCACGCATCAGTTGCAAAGCTTCCTCTTCATTTTTTAAATCACCTTTAAACTTCCATTTAAAAAAATGATGCTTCCTTGTATTGAGAGAAGGTAAATCAATAACTAATGCCGAACCCTTAGGTAAAGGAATTACTTTATGCAAGGTGGTGATGGGCTCGGGCAAATGACCAAATGAAAGAAAAGCCGCTTTCCATTGCGGGTGTTCTTCAAATATTCTTCCTGAATGTGCAAAAGCCCGTATTTCTGAAGCAAAATATAAAACACCTTCTTCCAGGTAATAATATAAAGGCTTGATGCCGGCATGATCTCTTGCAAGTATAAGTTGCTTTTTACGTTCGTCCCATAAGGCAATAGCAAACATGCCGTTAAAGAATTCAAACGCTTCCACTCCCCAGTGCGCATACGCTTTAAGAATAACTTCGGTATCACTTTCTGTTTGAAACTGAAACCCGTTATGCTGTAATGTGGAGCGGAGCTCTTTGTAGTTATAAATTTCACCATTAAATACAATGGTCAACCCTGCTTCTTTAAAATGCATGGGTTGATGCCCGTTAGGCGACAGATCAATTAACGAAAGACGCCGGTGACCGAATGCCAACGGAAGTTCTGGATGAAGAAAAACACCTTCATCATCAGGACCTCCGTGCTGCATGGCATCACGCATGGCAGCAATACGCTGCGGCAGGAATGTTTCTTTAGGATTATATATACCGGCTATGCGGCACATGATTATTTAAGCCCGATGAATTTTAAAACCTGTATATACCATTTGTTACGTGTCTTATCCGTATCATAATATCCATATCCGTAACCATATCCATAACCGTAACCGTAACCATATCCACCATAACCGTAGTAACTGTTATAGCCTTCCACTTTAATATCATTCACCATAATGGCGGCGTTCGGGAATTTTTTCTGTTGATACAATTCCTCCAGCAGTTGTAATTGCTTTTTATAAGTGTAGCGTTGACGCACCACAAACAAACTGGCATCTACAAAGTTGGCAAGCGTAAGGGCATCGCTCACCAGTCCTACCGGGGCCGTATCCACCACAATTACATCAAAAGCATCTTTGAGATATTCAAACATCTCTTTAATCTTCGGGTCAAGCAACATTTCTGAAGGATTAGGAGGAGTAGGTCCGCAACCAATCACATACAGGTTATCTGTTTCAGGAACTTTCACCGGCAGCTCTTCTACATTTACTTTTCCTACTACAAAATGTGTAATACCTACTGTACGCTGTAAGCCCAATCCACTTAATACTTTTGGTTTACGTAAGTCAAATTCAAGCAACACCGTTTTTTTACCGGTTAATGCAATGGATGCGGCAAGGTTAGTAGCAGCAAATGATTTACCCTCACCACTGAAAGATGAAGTGATCAAAAAAGCAGGTGTACGATCCCGTTTCAAGAGGAATTGAAGATTGGATCGGATGATACGGAATTGTTCTGCAAGAATGATCCGGCTGTTTTTTAATACCACTAATGTTTGCGGTTTATCATTATGACCCAGTTCACCAATCACCGGCATCTTGGTATTTTTAATGATATCGTTTTTGGTAGTTACTTTATCATTCATCAGATCCCTGATAAAGATGATAATTACCGGAATGAGCAGGCCAAAGAAAATAGCCAGCATGTACGCATTCTTTCTTTTTGGTAAAATGGGAATGTAACCACCCTCCGCTTCAGAAAATATTTTAGCATTAGAAACAATAGACGAAAGCTGAATACCTGTTTCTTCACGTTTTTGTAAAAGGAAATTATAGAGTTCGTTCTTGATTGCCTGCTGCCGTTTGATTTCACGGATCTGGCTTTCTTTTTCAGGAAGTGAAAACATTTCACCTTTGCTCACACGATTCTTCTTTTCGAGTTCTGTTTTTGATACAACGTATAGCTCCCGGATGTTTTTAAGCGTTTCAATAATTCCCAGTCTTGTTTTTTCAATATTGAACTCAATTTCTTTTACTACAGGATTGGTTTCCTTACTGTTTAATAATTCATTATCCCGTTTAATGATGAGGTTATTATATTCACTTATAAGTTTGGTTAAAACAGGATCATCAATACCCAGGTTAGTGGGAGTGAGATTATAGATATTCTTTTTGTCTTTAATATAGTCATCTAAAAGTTCTATTACTTTCAATTGCAGTTCCTGCTTTCTTAATTCTTCTTCTGTAGCGCTGATGTCTTCAAGGTACATTTTTGACTGCTCTTCCATGTCCAGGAACTGTGTACGCTTTCTGAAATCCTGCAGATTGCCTTCCACTGTTCCCAGTTCATTTTCCAAACGGCCTAAACGCTCATTAATAAAAGCAAGAGAATTTTTAGAGATACGGCTTTTATCATACACGTTGTAATCACCATACTCTTTCATGATCTGGTTCAGAATTACTTTCCCTTTATCAGGATTGAATGTGTTGAGCGCAAAGGATAATACGCTGGAGTTACGGCTCTTTTGCGAAATCATTAATCGGCCGCTGATTTCACCGGCTATCGCTTTTGAAGGAGCCCATGTATAAGTAAACTTCCTGCCACCATCAAACTCGGGATTGGTTATTTTGGGAACAATGCGAAAGGTGGAACCATTCAGCTCTATATTACTGTAAAAAGGCCTGGGTTTGGTTTCTTTGTTAAGCAGAAAAGATTTTTCATTCAGAATCTGAAGAGAGAAAGAATAATAACCAGAACTGTCTGCAATATTGATCACTTCTGCTTCAAAGGGAATGCCCTGGTACACTTCACTGCTTCTTACTTTTCCATGTTCAATGTACTTATTGTTGAGGTGCAATGTATCAACCACCCTGCTCAGGAATTCTTTTGACTTCATGAGTTCAATTTCATCTTCCATATTGATTTTATCAATGGGGTTAAAGATGCTGCTGAACTTATCACTGCTTTTGATATTGGCTGCATTCTCCACTTTAACAATCATACTGGCACCTACACTGTAAACCGGTGTAGCCCAGCGCAGGTACGCCCATGCTGTAATAAGAGCAGCGCCTAATGCAAAAAAGAACAAAGGGAGATTAGAGATATACTTGAACAGGATTTCTTTAAAGGAAAGCAGTTTGCTTTCGCCTTCGCCTGTAATGAGTTGTTCGTTACCGTTTTGATTCATGGATTATAGACGTGTAAGTATGAGAACAATGAGGTTAAGAACTCCGAATCCGAGACCCATATATTGTGTAATTCTGTTAGCACCCTGGTCTGCAGCCAACAGTTGGCGCTTCGAGGGGCTTACATAAACTACATCGTTTTGTTTCAGATAATAATTGGGAGAATTCAAGAATTCTCCATTGGTGAGATCAATAAATTGCCAGATACGCTCTCCGTTCTGTTCACGCATCAGCAACACTTTTTTTAAATCTCCGCCGGGTGCAATACCTCCTACTTCGCCAAGGGCCTGTAAAAAGTTGATCCGTTCTGATTCAAAAGTAACTCTACCCGGATTACCCACCGCTCCCAGAAAAGTAACGGTGAAGTTCATGTAACGGATATTTACAATAGGATCTTCTTTCAGGTATTCAGAGGCCCGTTTGATGATTTCTTTTTCCAGTTGCTGTTTAGTCATACCATCTGCCTTAATAATTCCCAGCAAAGGAAGTTTTATTTCACCGCTGGTAATATCTACCAGGTAACCTGCTGAACCGGGAGTTGTTGCAGTTCCACCACCGGAAGCAACTCCTGAGATATTGGTAGAATAGTTTTGAGCAAACAACTGGTTAGAGGAAGAACTGCGTGATGAAATGGTAATCTGCAACACATCGCCTTTCTGGATTATCGGTTCCACAAGCATGTATTGTTTAAGCTTGGCCGTATCAAGTCCCTCATTAAAATAAACCAGTTCTTTACGGAGTTTTTCAGCCGATACGCAGGAACTGAACAAAGCGGCCAGCAGCCAAAGAGCCGGCAAGGCCCGGTACCTGAGCATTTTGGTTAAGATTCGAATCATTATTGCAATTTAACGGTTATAAAGGCTTTTTATTGGAAACAGGTTCCAGATTGGATTTTTCAAAGGAGGCGGTTAACTGGTAACCGAGGCTTTCCAGTAAAACATACACTTTGTTATTGATAATTTTCAGAACAGAACCTTCCGTATCCATCAACACTCCTGTTTTAACACGTACCTGTTCACCTTGTTTCACATCAACAGGTATTGCCTGCACTTCTGTGTACTCTTTTAAAAATTTCCGGATAATATCAATTTCATCTTCTTTGATTTGTGCCGGTTTGCCTAACCAATATACAAAGTTTACCACCCCATCTGTTAAGCGAACCCTTGATTTTTCTTCTTCCGTAATTTTTACAAACACGTAGGATTTAAACAAAGGTTCCTCAATCGTTTTGTAGCGATCGCTCCAGCGTCTGCGCACCTTGGTGAGCGGACAGTAGTATTCCAAACCTTTCTTTTCAAAAAGACCGCTCACCTTTTTTTCCCAGCGGGGATTGGTGTAAACTGCGTACCATTTTTTTTCTTCGGTCATATCAGGCAAAAGCTTCGCCACCTCAGTCACATCCAAAAAAAACTGAGTCTTCTTTTCAGAAATCTTCAAAAAAAAGGGGCAAACATGCCTTTAAGGCCTGCCCACCCTTTTAACTATTTTAAATGCCTTAACGGCAAATATTGGTACTCTTTTCTGCTACAGCTTTTGATCATAAAACCAAGCAGTCAAAACGCCTGCTTTTTTCAGTTGCAAAGATATGGGTTTAAATTCCTTATCATTTGTTGTTGGGTTACCTAATCGCCTCGGGCCTTTACACATTGTTTTTCAGGCCGCAATATAGCCTTTGAACCTGAAACCCGAACAAATACGCCTGTTTCTTTTATTCAGTTTTTTCCTGTAATTGTTGATAACACAATCCCTACATTTATAGCCCAAAACACATTGCTTGTGCAACAACGATTTTACTCACTCGATGTTTTCAGAGGTGCTACAGTAGCCCTCATGATCTTAGTAAACAACCCAGGCAGCTGGAGTCATATTTATGCACCCCTTGAACATGCGCCCTGGCATGGTTGTACGCCCACGGATCTCGTGTTTCCGTTTTTTCTTTTTGCGGTAGGAAATGCCATAGCTTTTGTTATGCCCAAACTACAGGTCGGTGGAGATGCCGTATTCTGGAAAAAAGTGATCAAACGCAGCCTCCTCATATTTGTTATCGGGCTTTTTTTAAACTGGAGCCCTTTTATTAAGTGGAGTGGGGATAGCCTTGTTTTCAAACCTTGGGAAAATATTCGGATCTTAGGTGTACTACAAAGAATAGCTCTTTGCTACTTTTTTGCTTCTGTAGCAGTTTATTATCTCAAACAAAGAGGAGCGTTTGTAGTAAGCATGATTCTGTTGCTGTTGTACTGGCTTCTTTGTTTGCTGCTTGGAAATGCAGCAGACCCCTATAGCCTTGATGGCTGGTTTGGTACTAAATACGACATCGCTCTTTTAGGAGAAAAACATTTGTACAAAGGTGAAGGGGTACCGTTTGACCCTGAAGGATTCATGAGTACGTTTGCTCCTATCGCACAGGTTATCTTAGGATACCTCGTGGGTGATTATATTCAAACCAAAGGAAAGAATCATGAGATGCTTAACGGTTTATTTACAGCCGGAGTTGTACTCACTGTTACCGGTGTTTGCTGGGATCTTGCTTTCCCCATCAATAAGAAAATATGGACCAGCTCGTATGTGATGTATACCACCGGATTAGCTATTTTTACCATATCCACTATGATATACCTGATTGAGTTTAAACAGGTAAAAGGAGGGTGGACAAAATTCTTTGATGTATTTGGAAAAAACCCGCTCTTCATCTTTGTGCTCAGTGGTTTCTTACCAAGGTTCCTGGGCCTGTTTCGCATACCTAATGGTATGAATGAAGACGGCACCACTGATTATGTGAGTGCATTTGGCTGGTATTATGAAAAAATATGCAAACTGGTGCCGGGCATTCCTGAAAACGGATCATTGTTCTACGCTCTATCTATGATCATTATGTATTGGGCTATCTGCTACTGGCTGGACAAAAAGAAAATCTACATCAAGGTGTAGTTACAGCAGCCTTTTTGCCTGCTCCAGTTGTTCTTCGCTGCCCATAAGTATTAAGCGCTCGCCGCCATGAATGACGAAAGAAGGACCGGGATTGAGAATGTATTCATTGGCATTTTTCACGGCCAGTAACGTACTGCCTGTACGAACCCAAAGGTTTAAATCGTTGAGTGATGTATTCTTTGTAGCCACCATCTCTACCAGTTGAAACTGTTTGTTGTTTTTACTGGCCATCAATGCAATCATTTCCTGCACATCAGGGTTCAGTACCAATGTGGCCATTTGTGCTCCGCCGATTTTATCGGGCATAATCACATTATTAGCACCTGCAATTTTCAGTTTACCCACACTGCTGTCCTGCGATGCTCGGCTGATAATGGTAATGTTGGGATTCAGCTGCCTGGCCGTAAGCACCATAAACAAATTATCAGCATCAATCGGCATGGTTGCAATAATAGCACGGGCATGTTCAATCCCTGCTTCATGCAATGTTTCATCTTTTGTGGCATCGCCCTTCATAAAATAATCTACCTTAAACGGAAGGTCATCGGGCAGCTCATTTTTTTCTTCCACCACCACAAAAGGAATATTATTATGATGTAGCACCTGTGCACACTCTGTACCGTTTCTTCCAAAACCGCAAACTATCACATGGTTTCTGAGTTGCTGAATAGCATTGTCCATTTTCATTTGTTTATACGTTCTTATAAATTCCCCGTCGAGCAGGTAACGGGTAAGATAGGTAACAAAAAAAGTAAAGGCGCCGATGTTAACAAGGATGATGCAAACCGTAAACACCCTCCCGGCCATCGAAAGCGGATGCACTTCCATATAACCAACGGTGCCCACCGTAATCACCGTCATGTACAAAGCATCAAAAAAAGAATACTTTTCGATGAGCATATAGCCAAACGTACCTGTAAGCAGGAGTATGAAAAACAAACCCAGGGGAAAGATCAACCCACTAAAGTAACGCAGACGACGGAACCAGTACATACTCTAAAAATAAGTAACATCGTATGCAATACAAAACAACCATACAGAAACCTGTATATTTATTGCCTCGTCTTCTTCAATTTATCAACCATGAAGCCAAGTCTTGCAGTTATTTCTCTTATCATCGGTAGCTTAATGAGTTCCTGCTCTTCAACAGGAAAACTTGTAAAGACATTTCAAAAAAAATATGCTGCAGACAGTGCTTTGGCAAATGCACATATCGGTGTTTCAGTTTATAACGCAACCCTTGAAAAAACCATCTTACAGTACAACAGCCGTAAATATTTTGTACCGGCCAGTAATACAAAAATCCCAACACTTTATGCAGGCATGAAATACCTGGGGCCGCAATTACCCGGTCTGCTGGCAGAAGACAGAAACGATACCCTGCTCATTGCACCGGCGGGAGATCCTACGTTTTTACATGCAGACTATAAAAAGCATCCGGTGTTTGATTTTCTCAAATCAGTAAATAAACCTGTTGCTGTAAACAGCAGCAACTGGAAAACAGAAGCACTTGGCAGCGGATGGACCTGGAATGATTATCTCGGTTATTACAGCGCTGAACGCAGCCCCATGCCCGTGTATGGAAACTATATTAAGTGGACACAGCAAAAAACAATTCAGGAAGAGAACGGAAAAAAAGATACCGGAGTTATCATTACAACTGAGCCCGAAATAAATTGGCCCGTAACATTTGAACCTGTAAAAGCACGCTTCTTTGATGTGTACCGCCCACGCACAGAAAATAAATACACCATTACCGAAGGCAGGGAAATGAAAGCGGAACTGGAAGTACCTTTTGTTACCAATGGCATTGAAGCAACGCTGGAATTACTGAAAGACAGTTTGCAAAAAGAAATTTATACAACTACTACGCAATTAAAGAAAGCTTCCATTATCTACTCCCAGCCGTCTGATTCTATGTTTAAACCATTGATGTACCGGAGTGATAACTTTTTTGCAGAACAAACATTGCTGATGGTGAGCCAGCAGTTGCTGGGTTATATGGACGAGCAACGATTGACAGATTCGCTCATCAGATCCGATTTTAAAAACATGCCACAGCGCCCACGCTGGGCAGATGGCAGCGGGCTCAGCCGTTATAATTTGTTTTCACCGGATGATTTTGTGTGGCTCCTGCTTAAGATGAAAGATGAATTCGGAATGGAGCGGCTGAAAAATATTTTTGCAACCGGCAATACCGGAACACTCCGCAATTATTATAAAGATGAAACCGGCTTTATTTATGCCAAAACAGGAACGCTCAGCGGAGTAGTAGCACTCAGTGGCTATCTCTACACCAATAAAAACAACCTGCTGGTCTTTTCTTTTCTTGTAAATAATCATAACACTTCTTCTGCTGCGGTAAGAAGGGCCGTAGAAAAATTTATTAAAGAGCTTAAGGCAAAATACTGATTACAAAGTTCTGATACTTTAAAAATTGCAGTGGGCTTTATCCAGCAGTCCCGCCCAATTCTTTTAATGATTTAGTTTTTTCTAAAAAAAATTCTGCTGCCGGGCATCGCTGTTCATTAAAAAGGGAACTATACCTGTAAACCCTTTTGAAAATTCCTTTGTTGCTGAACACTTCCGTAAGTAAACAGCATTTTAAAACCCAAACCAAAAATGTATGAAAAAGGTTTTGTACCCTCTTTATGCCCTTTTGTTTTTCTGGGCAAGCGTAGCCGCTGCCCAGGGAACCACAAATCCCTGCACAGGAAAGGCAAACTTTCAGTTTACGGTAAACAATCTTACTGTAAACTTTTACTCGCTTAACACCAGTAATACGCAACTGAAACATCGCTGGCTTTTTGGTCAAGGCAATGCAAGCTCAGATGCAGCTAATCCTGTATTTACCTATAACAGTCCGGGTGTGTACAAAGTGATACACTACATAAAGGATGAAGTGTTGAACTGTTATGATTCTACAATAATGGAAATCAGGCTTGGCAATGTCTGCGATCTGCTCAAGCCGAAGTTTGAATGGCAAAGAGATTCTGCACAACCTGCACGTATTAAATTTTACAATGTTTCGCAACCCAATCCTCCACCGGCAGGTGTTAGTTTTAAATGGAGTTTTGGTGATGGCAGTTCTTCCTCTGATTTTTCTCCTGTACATATTTACCAGCAACCGGGCGAGTATGAAGTGTGCCTGATCATGCGTACTGATGGCGTTTGCGAAAAAACTTTCTGTACAAAAGTTATTATTCCTCCTCCCTGCAATCTGCAGCCGAATTTCAGCTGGACTGCAGATGCGTCCAATCCGTTAAAGTATAAATTCACCAATCAAACAGCACCCACTTCAACTACAGCGCAGGCAAGATGGAGTTTTGGTGATGGATCTTCCAGCAGCGAATGGAATCCCACACATGAATACAAAGAGGCCGGTGTTTATACTGTTTGTTTAAAGGTGTACATCAGCAATACCTGTGTAAAAGAAATCTGCAAACAGGTGGTGGTACGGGCCTGTACCATTGAGCCCAATTTCAGCTGGCAGTTAGATAGTATTTATCCATTGCGTGGTGTGCAGTTCAGAAATACAACACCTGCACTCACTACACAACCTCTTCGTGTACGTTGGAGTTTTGGTGATGGTACTGAAAGCAGTGAATGGAACCCATTCCATAAATATGAAAAGCCGGGAACTTACAATGTATGTTTAAAGATTGCCTTCTTTGAAGGATGTACCAAAGAAGTTTGTAAAACCATTGTAATTCCTGAACCGGTAGATTGTGAGCGTCTCAGCAATTTTGAAGTACGCTTAACATCCGTACCCAACACCATCAAAGCAGAAGCTGTTATTGCCAACAGCAGTCTAAAATATGTATGGACGTTTGGAGATGGTACAGGAGCTTTTACAGCATCCACTTCACATACCTATGCAAAGCCGGGCAAATACACTATTTGCTTAACAGTATATCGGGGCGAAAACTGTGCTGCCACCACCTGTAAAGAAATTGTGGTGGGACCGTTACCCTGCGCATTAACAACTGTAAAATTTGAATACCAGCGGCTTAACAGTACAGGCAACAGCATTAAGTTTACTGCAGTGAGTAACCAAACTCTCATCTCACAACGTTGGAGCATTCAAAAAGATAATGCAACAACACCGGTGATCATTAATGCCAATAATCCTGCTTACACATTTACACAGCCGGGCATCTACAAAGTTTGTCTGCGTGCTGTAACGATTAACGGTTGTGTAAAAGAATATTGTGATACCATACGTATTGGTGAAATACCAAGCACCTGCAGTTTACAGGTAACACCTAATCCTGCCACTACACAAATATTCTTCAGGCTGGAGTTAAGAGGTAATCAAACAGTAACTGCCTCTATTGTGGATGCAATGGGTGTACGCAGAACCGTACATTTCTTTAACGGTTTGCAGGGATGGAACAGTTTCAATATTGGTATTGCTACATTACCGGCAGGTTATTACACGCTCGAAGTAAAATACAATGGTATTGTATGCAGCAGTAAATTTCAAAAAGTGAATTAAAGACGGCGATTTACTTTTCTTATAGCAAACAAGCAGCTCTTTTCTAAGGGCTGCTTTTTATTTACCGAATAATTTTTCCAGCTCTTCTTTCTTTAATTCAGTATACGTAGGATTACCAAGTGCAGTTACATTGGGCTGGCGGCATTGAAACAAATCATCCACTAATTGTTTCATTTCTTTTTGTGTGAGGGAACGGCCTGCTTTAACAGAATGCTGTTGTGCCAGAGAGCGAATAACTTTTTCACGCTTTGAAAACTTCACATCACTGCTGAAATGTTTGATTTGCTCCAGCAGCAGTTCAATGGCAAAACTTTCATTACCCTGCTCTACATCAGCCGGTGTACCTTGAATTACAAATGTGTTTTTACCAAACGGCTCTACATGATAGCCGAGTTGATGCAAATCAGGAATAATTTCGTTCAGCATAACGGCATCCTGTGGCGACACCTGTAAGGTGGCAGGAAACAAACTTCGTTGTGTAGCCACTGCTGTGCCGCTCATGGCTTGCTGGTAACGTTCAAACAGGATACGCTCATGTGCATTTTGCTGATGAATGAGTAGTATGCCTTTGCCGGTAGCTGCAATAATGTACGTGTTATGCAGTTGGGTAAAATCCCGATCAGGAATACTATTGGATTGAATTGATGCAAACTGCTCAATTGAAGAATTACCTGATTGCTGTGCTCCCGAAAAATTGTTTTCTGCTTTAGACTCAGGACTATCAGCTATCGGCTCCTGTTTTTCTGCTGTATAAAAATCCTTCCAGTGTTTCAATTCACTTTTGTGAGAAGGATCTATTTTATGCGCTGCATGTTTTTGCGTAAAGGTTTGGTAAAGCGATGAAGAAGAAGCTTCATTTTTACGTTGTTCCGTAAAGGGTTTGCTAACGGCATCTAATTGCTGAATGCCGGGGTCTAAATCAAAATCCAACGTAGGTGTGATGCTGAATTGTGCCAATGCATGTTTCACTGCCGATTGCACAAAGGCGTAAACAATTTTTTCATCTTCAAATTTTATTTCCTGTTTAGTGGGATGCACATTTACATCTACCTGGGAAGGATCGAGGTCGATAAACAAAACATAGGCAGGAAAACTATCAGCCGCAATCATTTCCTGGAAAGCACTTGCCACTGCATGATTGAGATAGGCGCTTTTGATAAAGCGGTTGTTCACAAAAAAGTATTGATCGCCTCTTGTTTTCTTGGCGGTTTCAGGCTTACCAATAAAGCCACGGATATTCATATAATCCGTATGCTCCTGCACTGTAACGAGTTTAGCGTTGTACTGATTGCCGAGAATTTGCACAATGCGTTGCTTGAGTGTTCCTTTTTCCAAGTGAAACATTTGTTGCCCGTTGGCAGAAAGTGAGAAAAAGATATCAGGATAAGCCATGGCCACTCTGATGAACTCATCTACAATATGCCGCATCTCGGCTGCATTGCTTTTTAAAAAATTACGACGTGCAGGTACGTTGAAGAATAAATTCTTCATGGCAATGCTCGTACCCGTTGGTACCGCTACCGGCTCTTGTTTTTTTACAACGCTGTTTTCAATTTCAATATATGTGCCTGCAGTATCTTCTACACGTTTGGTTTTTAATTCCACCTGTGCAACAGCAGCAATAGAAGCCAGGGCCTCACCACGAAAACCCATGGTTTTGATACGGAACAGATCATCAATTTCCCTGATTTTGGAAGTGGCATGCCGTTCAAAAGCCATGCGGGCATCCGTTTCACTCATTCCCTTACCGTTATCAATCACCTGTAACAGTTGCTTGCCGGCATCCTGTATGATGAGTTGGATTTCGGTAGCACCGGCATCTACAGCATTTTCCAGCAACTCCTTAACCGCACTGGCAGGGCGTTGAATCACCTCACCGGCAGCTATCTGGTTAGCGATGTGATCAGGCAATAATTGAATAATATCCGGCACTTGAACTTTAACTTTTAGCGAACGGCAAATTTACAGTTCTTCAATCAACCACAGCAACATAATTCACTAACTTTATCACCTATGATAAAAACGTTTTTGCAGAAAACCTCACTTTACTTCTTTATTAGCTTTTTGTACCTGCAAACGCATGCACAAACGCCGCAGGAAAAAGCAAAAAGCTGGGCCGATAGTGTGCTGGCCTCTTTAACCAAAGACCAACGCATTGCACAACTTATGATTGTACGTGCACACAGTAATCTTGGTGCAGACCATGTGAATCTTGTAACCAATCAAATTAAAAAATATAACGTAGGTGGTTTGTGCTTTTTCCAGGGCGGACCGGTACGCCAGGCGAATCTCACTAACTATTACCAAAGTATCGCTCAAACACCCTTGATGATTACGATTGATGGAGAGTGGGGATTGGGCATGCGGCTGGACAGTGTTATCAGTCTGCCCCGCCAATTAATGCTGGGCGCTGTACCTGATGCTCAATTTGCTTATGAATACGGAAAACTCATTGCCCAACAGTGCAAACGCATCGGCATACAAGTAAACTTTGCGCCTGTTGTTGATGTGAACAATAATCCCAATAATCCTGTAATTAATGACCGTTCTTTTGGAGAAGACAAATATAAAGTGTCGCTCTTTGGTGTACAGGTTATGAAAGGGATGCAGGACCATGGCGTGATGGCTTGCGCCAAACATTTCCCGGGTCATGGTGATACAGATACTGACAGCCACTATGACTTACCCATCATTAATAAAACAAAACCACAACTGGATTCATTAGAACTATATCCGTTTCGTGAATTATTTTCAAACGGAGTGGGTAGTGTAATGGTGGCACACCTCTACATTCCTGCTATTGATAATACAAAGAATGTTGCTACGTCGCTCTCGTATAACAATGTAACCAAACTTTTACGGAATGAATTGCAATACACCGGTCTTACGTTTACGGATGCACTGGAAATGCAGGGAGTAAAAAAGTTTTTCCCGGATGGAGAAGCAAGCGTTCAATCCATACTTGCAGGAAACGATTTATTATGTCTTCCCTCTGATATTCCTGCTGCTATTAACAAGATAAAAACCGCTATCAAAAAGAAACAACTTAGCTGGGATGATATTAACAGCCGTGTGCATCGTGTGCTCATGGCAAAATATTTATACGGCCTGCGAAACATTCAACCCATCAACACTGAAAACCTGGTAGAAGATTTAAATGCAGGCACTGCTGCCTTAAATGAACGTATTGCAGAACATGCCATCACCTTACTGAAAAATGAAGAATCTGTTTTCCCCTTCAATCCTTCCGCTATTGCCTTTGTAAATAAAGTAACCAATGAAGAAATGAAGATGGCCTACCTGGCCATTGGCACCACCACTGAAAATGCCATTACTAAAAAAATGAAAGAAGAATTCAATGCAGATGTTTTCTTCTTTGGCTTTAAAGATGATGCGGGACGGATTGCATCAATGGTTGAATTGCTGAAAAAGAATTACCGGCAGGTGGTGATTGGCTTGCACAATTACAGCAGAAGACCGGCCAATAACTTCGGCATTAGTAATTCTGCCCTGCAATTAGCTAATGAAGTACTGCTGCTGCCGAAGGCATCCATTATTTTAAATGGCAATCCTTATGCAGCCAAAAACTTTTGCAACGCTAAAAATTTGATGGTTTGTTATGAAGATAATGACATCATCCAGCGTAAAACTTTTGAAATTATCACCGGCAAAATAAATCCGCATGGTAAGCTGCCTGTAACGGTGTGTGAAAACTTTCAATATGGCAGCGGACTGAGTTATCCAAAAGCTGCGGCCGTATATCTCGAAAAAAAAATTATTGATCCTTCAAAATTTGTAACAGTTGATTCCATTGTTGCAGATGCTATTGCCCGTCGAGCCTTTCCCGGCTGTGTAGTAATGGCTGTAAAAGATGGAGTGATCGCCTTTGAAAAAGCTTATGGCCATTACGATTACGAACAAACACAGCCGATGACTACAGAAAGTGTGTTTGACATGGCTTCTGTTACAAAGATCTGTGCCACTACCCTTGCTATTATGAAGTTGTACGAAGAAGGAAAGATTGACTTAAAAAAAAACCTCGGCACTTACCTGCCATGGGTAAACGGCAGCAACAAAGCTGATCTGCTGCTGGAAGATATTTTACTTCACCGTGCCGGGCTCAAAGCATGGATACCGTTTTTTAAAGAAGTAATTGATTCGCAGACAGGCGTACCTGAAGATGATAAGTTTGAAAGTGTGGCCGATGCGCAATACAATATTCGTGTAGCAAATGAATTATATATGCGCAACGACTGGCGGGATACGATGTTTCAACGTATTCTGCAAAGCGAACTTGGCGCCAATGGAAAATATGTGTACAGCGATAATGATTTTATCTTCCTTGGTAAGATTGTGGAGCAACTCACAGGTATGACATTAGATGCCTATGTACGTAAAACATTTTACGAGCCCTTGGATCTGCATCATTCCGGTTTTTTGCCCCGCAATCATCTTTCCCTGCAACAGATTGTTCCAACAGAACATGAAGTGATTTTCAGACGCCAGCAATTAAGAGGCGATGTACATGATCCCGGTGCTGCTATGTTTGGCGGCATTGCAGGTCATGCAGGACTGTTCAGTACGGCTTATGAATTAGCTGTGCTTATGCAAATGCTCAACAATGGCGGCACCATTGGCAATCACCAATTCTTTAAAAAAGAAACCGTTGATTTATTTACAGCTTATGGAAGTGAAAACAGCCGCCGTGGTTTAGGTTTTGACAAGCCCGAACGCATGGTGATGAAACAATACATGGGTAAGGACACCTTAATGCGTAAAGACGGCTATCCTTCCATTCTTTCATCAGAACAAACATTCGGACATACAGGTTATACAGGTACCTGTGTATGGGCAGACCCAACGAATAAAATTGTATATATTTTCTTAAGCAACCGTGTATATCCGGATGGAGGTACTAATACAAGATTACTTTCATTGAATGTACGTGGTAAAGTACAGGATGAACTCTACAAAATATTATTAAACGAAAATGCGAAACCATGAATAACAAAGAAATCCAATCCATCATCCGTAACATGGATAATATAATGTATCATCAACCCTGGTATGGTGATGCAGTGATGGTGATGTTAAAGAAAATTCATCCGGCTGTGGTGTATATCAATCCGCCTCACTCACATGCTGCCATTGAAATTGTGTACCACATGATTGCATGGATGCATTTTACTGCAGATGCCGTGAATGGTACAATAAGGGAAGGTGATATTGGTGAAATACCTGCTAACTGGCGGGGCATTGATCCTAAAGTGCACACCTGGAATGCCGCATTGGAAGAACTGGAGCTGACACATAAGAAACTGGTGGCGTTACTTGAAACAAAAGATGACGCACTGCTGAGTCAAAAGCTTCCCAACAGAGATTACAACTACCGCTTTTTGCTGAACGGGTTGATGCAGCACAATATTTATCATTTAGGACAGATAGCATTTTTAAAGAATTTATTGGGAGAGTAACTCCTTTAATTCAGGATTGATACTTACAACTTTTTAAAATTGTAATGAGAATTCCCGTTTGCAGTTTGGAGGATTGCTTTTTATCTTACAGCAAATACCTGCTATGCTGTCTATCTGGAAAAGCATCCCCTTTCTTCGCTTTCTGCTGCCGATGATACTGGCAATTATTACTGCCTGGTATTTTCAATTAACATTAATCAGCGCACTCCTCATTTTTTCAGCTTCCATAGTTTGCCTGTTGCTATACTTTCTGTTGCAACGTGAACAAACCGGTAGATGGTTGCTCGGTGCAGGTGTTAACTTACTGCTTGCTTCTTTAGCTGTTACACTGGTTCAGCTAAGGCAACCCACTTTTAAAAACAGCTGGTTTGGATATGCCTATCATGAAGGCGATATTACAGCCATTCGTTTACTGGAACCTTTGAGTGAAAAAGAAAAATCATATAAGGCGCTGGCTGAGTTCATTTCAGTAAAAAATAAAAAGCAACTACTGCCGGTAACAGGTAAACTCATGCTCTACCTGCGGAAGGATAGCAGTAAACCCAACCTCAAATACGGCTCAATAATTCTTACAGCCAAACACATTCCGCTCATTCAGAACGCCGGTAATCCCGGTGGATTTGATTACAAACGTTATGCTTTGTTCAATGGCATCACTCATCAGCTTTTTCTCAACAGCAAGGATTATGTTATTGACAAAACAATAAAACAAAACAGTTTTCAGAAATGGTTATTCAATACCAAGGCATATATCCTGAATGTACTCAGAAAAAATATTCAAGGCAATGAAGAAGTAAGTGTGGCCGAAGCACTATTGATTGGATACCGTGATGATCTGGACAGAGATTTGGTACAGGCTTACAGCAATACCGGTGTGGTACATGTGATTGCCATCAGCGGTTTACATCTTGGGTTGATTTACTGGCTATTACTTTTACTGTTGAAGCCGTTAGATAAACGCAAGCAATTAAAATGGTTGAAGCCGGTAATAGCTGTTGCCTGTTTGTGGATCTTCAGTTTGCTTACAGGTGCGGGCGCTTCTGTGGTAAGGGCTGCATTCATGTTCAGCATAATTGCAACAGGTGAATTGATGGGTAAAAAAGGAAACATCTACAACAGCATGGCAGCATCTGCATTTGTGATGCTGTTATGGAATCCGTTTCTGCTGTGGGATGTGGGTTTCCAGTTATCGTACGCAGCTGTATTAAGTATTGTTGTGTTCATGAAGCCGATTTATCATTGGTTCAGTATCAGCAATCCAATATTGGATAAACTATGGCAACTCAGTGCCGTAACACTCTCAGCACAAATACTCACACTGCCTTTATGTATGTACCATTTTCATCAGGCGCCGAATTTATTTCTCATTACCAATATTGTAGCTGTACCGCTGAGCAGTATGATTTTATTTGGCGAAATCCTGTTGGTTGTTGTTTCGTTTTCTGAGTTGCTTTCACATGCGGTTGGCTTTGTACTCACCTATCTATTAAAATGGATGAATGGGTTTATAACCTGGGTGGATCATTTTTCATTTGCTGTAACAGATGGCATTATGCACACACCTTTACAAACTCTGCTGCTGTATTTGTTCATTACAGCCACTGGGATCTGGCTGCTGAATAAAAATACAAAAGCACTGAAATGGAGTTTGATCTGTCTTGTTTTATTTTTCGGGTTGCAAAGTTTTTATGCATATAACACCATGAGACAGCAAAAATTAGTAGTCTATAATTTATCGCAGCAAGCGGCTACAGATTTGATGCTGGGCAATCGCTATCTTTTTACCGGCGATACCGTTTTGCTCAAAGATGGCTTTCTCAGGAATTTTCACCTGAAACCTTCCCGTATTGTACACCGTACCTACGAGCAGGGGCTCAGGCCTAATCTCTTCAGCCAAACAGTTTACCGCATCAATCATAAAACGATATTTTTTCTGCAGGAGAACTACCGCTTTCAGCCAATGGAACAGAAACTGAAAGTGGATGTACTTATTGTAAGTCATAATCCCAGATTGTATATCGAATACCTGCTCAAATCCGTTGACCCAAAGCTTATTGTGTTTGACAGCTCCAACCCGCAATGGAAAGTCAAAAAATGGAAGGAAGATTGCCAACGTTACCAAATTCCGTTTTTCACAACAGGTGAACAAGGCGCTTTTGTGATGAATCTGTAGACTGCTACCTTTGCGGCCTCTTCACAATCAAAGTAATCTTCTGTTTCATGAAAAAAATTCAATCAGCCCTTATCTCTGTTTTTTATAAAGAAGGGCTGGATTCACTCGTTCAGTTGTTGCATCAGCAAGGCGTAACCATTTACTCTACGGGCGGCACACAGGCCTTTATTGAAAAGCTGAGTGTTCCTGTTGTTCCGGTTGAAAATCTTACCAGTTATCCTTCCATACTGGGTGGCCGGGTAAAAACATTGCATCCTTCTGTTTTTGGCGGCATCCTTGGTAAGCGTGACGATGAGCAGCACCTGACCGAAATGAAACAATACAACATTCCTGAAATGGACCTGGTAATTGTGGATTTATACCCGTTTGAAGAAACGGTGGCTTCTACAACAGATGAAAAGCAAATCATTGAGAAAATTGATATCGGCGGGCCTTCAATGATTCGTGCTGCTGCAAAAAACCATAAAGATGTAGTGGTGCTGGCTGCAAAAAAGGAATATTCGGTGTTGGAAGAAATCTTACGCAACCAGAATGGCGAAACATCTTACGAACAAAGAAGAAGTTTTGCCATCAAAGCTTTTGATGTATGTACCGCTTACGATACCGCTATCAGTAATTATTTTCATCAATCAGCCATTGAAACAGCGTTCAATAAAGAAGAAAAGATTTTACGCTATGGCGAAAATCCGCATCAAACGGCCCGCTTCTACGGAAACCTTGATGAACTTTTTACACAAGTAAACGGAAAAGAATTAAGCTATAATAATCTGGTTGATGTTGATGCCGCTTTACAATTAATCAGAGAGTTTCAGAGCCCCCCTTTAGGGGATAGGGGCTCCGTTTTTGCCATCATCAAACACACCAATGTATGCGGTGTGGCACAACGCCCCACCGTAAAAGATAGCTGGGATGCAGCCTTAGCCGGTGATCCTGAAAGTGCATTTGGTGGCGTACTGGTGTGCAATGGTGAAATTGATAAAGCTACAGCTGATGCGATTAATGAAATTTTCTTTGAAGTACTCATTGCCCCTTCATTCAGCAGTGAAGCATTCGCCATTTTGAAATCAAAGAAGAACAGGATTTTATTACAGCTTAAAGCACAACCGGCAACAAAAGATCAGTTCAAATCCCTGCTCAACGGTGTATTGGTGCAGGGTACTGATGAAGGCAATTATACAGAATGGAAAGAAGCAGGTGGCAGAGAAACAACGGCAACAGAAAAAGAAGATTTAGCATTCGCCAATCTTATCTGCAAACATTTAAAGAGCAATGCCATTGCGTTAGTAAAAAACAAACAACTGGTGGGCAAAGGATGCGGACAAACCAGTCGTATTGATTCGCTCCGTCAGTCTGTTGAAAAAGCGAAGCAGTTCAATTTTGATTTGTATGGAGCTGTAATGGCCAGTGACGCATTCTTTCCGTTCAATGATTGTGTGCAGATGGGACATGCAGCAGGTATTACAGCATTCATTCAGCCGGGCGGTTCCATCCGTGATAATGATTCTATTGAGTATTGCAATCAAAACAACCTTGCAATGGTGATAACAGGTATGCGGCATTTTAAACATTAATGGCAAAATCCGGTTTCAATAAAACAATTTCTACTGCTACTGATACTGTAAAAAGTTTATCAGCACTCAATCCTTTAACCATCCGGCAAAAAGGCACAAGAGCTAAAGCCATTTTTGCATTGGCCGTTGTGAGTATATTGTGGGGTACTACCTGGCTGGCCTCCAAGCAAGGTGTAAAGCACATGCCGGCTCTGGAAATGGCCGGCATCCGCCAAATGCTTGGCGGAGCTATCTATCTTATTTATTTCTCCATGAAAGGTGCCGCATGGCCCAAAGCCAAAGATGTATTACCGTTACTGGTACTTGCGTTTTTAAATTTTGTTTGCAGCAACGGTTTAAGTACCTGGGGTGTAAAATATATTTCAGCGGGGCTGGGTTCTATTATTGCAGCCATCTTTCCGTTATGGCTGGTGATCATTGGATTGTTTACCAACAAAGAAAAAATTCCGGTTAAAGCAATTGTGGGACTTGTTCTTGGCTTTGCAGGTGTGTGTATTATTTTTTATGATCACCTGAAAGACTTTCTGAACCCTGATTTCCGTTTTGGAATCATTCTCAGCATTATTGCCACCTGGACCTGGGCTTTTGGTTCACTCTATACAAAGCAACACGCCAGTCATTTCAATCCTTATTTTGGTTTAGGTTTTCAAATGTTGGTGGCAGGAGCTGTTTTATTTTTCATGTCTACGTTTGATGCCCGTTTTATCGCTATACCTAATATTCCATGGCAATCCTGGGCCTCCATCGCCTATCTTGTTGTATTTGGCTCATTGATTGCCTTTGTTGCTTATCTGTATTCCTTACAGCATTTGCCAACAGAACAAGCCAGCATCTATGCCTATATCAACCCGGTAGTAGCGGTATTATTAGGTGCATGGATTTTTGGCGAATCACTTACTGCTATATTAATGGTTGGTGGCTGCGTAACACTTTATGGAGTATACCTCGTGAACAAAGCCTTTAAAAAATCCCCGGAAGAGCAAAGAGATGTGTTGGATGTTTGATGCTTACTTTTGCACCCATGCCCGCCGAACTCATATCCCTCAACAAATTCATCTCCTCCACCGGCTATTGCAGTCGCAGAGAAGCAGATAAACTCATTGAACAGGGCCGTGTTTCCATCAACGAAAATGTAGCGCTGCCCGGCGCCAGAGTAAGCAACAAGGATAAAGTGTATATTGATGATGAACTGCTCAAAGTAAAAAAAACGTCTAAGCAAGACCAGTTTATCATTGCCTTTAACAAACCAGTGGGCATTACTTCTACTACAGATGAAAAAGATCGAACAAACATCATCCGCTTCATCAATCATCCCAAGCGCATTTTCCCAATTGGACGTTTGGATAAAGATTCAGAAGGTTTGATTTTTTTGACGAACAACGGCGATATCGTTAATAAAATTCTCCGTGCGGGTAATGAACATGAAAAAGAATACATTGTTACAGTTGATAAAAAACTCACGCCGGATTTTGCAGCAAAGATGAGCCGTGGTGTTCGCATCCTCGGCACTACCACATTACCCTGCAAAGTAAAACAGCTGAGCGGCAAAACCTTTTCCATCATCTTAAAACAGGGATTGAACCGGCAGATCAGAAGAATGTGCGAGGTATTTGGTTACGATGTGATTCAGCTCAAACGCACCCGTATCATGCACATACAGCTGGGTGCAATTGCTCCGGGCAAATGGCGCTACTTAAGTGAACCGGAAATGAATGAGCTCATGAAGATGATTGAGCACTCTTCTAATGAACACCGGGATTAAACACCTGCCGCTTTAATTCAGCCGCCAGTAACGCTGCTACTTTTTCAGCACCGGATTTATTAAAATGAATAAAGTCGTAATAATAAGCTGTGCTTTTCGGCATCACGCTGTCAAGGTTAATAACGGTAACCCGAGGGCGAAATGAAAGAGCTGCATTATTATACAGAGCAAGCACCTGCTGCTGCAAACCATTATTGGTAACAGGTTCAGCACCAGGCAAATATTTGTCATTCATAACTATACCGGCGGCAGGATCAGTATAAGCGCCAAACAAAGTGGGTTGTGTGAGTAATACCGGCTGTACTCCGTTTTGAAGACACAGGTTTATGATTTGTTCTAACCGTTCTGTATAACCCTTCACAAATGGTTGCTGAGCTTCTAATTTCTGTTCTATAAACTTAGTGGCAAACACTGTATCCGGAAGGTTTTTAAAATCAAGCTCCCTGTGTATGAGTCCTTTTTTATAAGCCAGTTTTATAGCATACACCTGGAATATGGTAGCACCGATTTCTGTTTTATTAAGTACAGATTTGAAGAAGGATTTCAAAGAACGGAAGCTGATGCTGTTTTCATTCATTTCATCGTAGGTTTCCGGCTTTTCAGTTTCAATATCATTCACACCGGTAAGCAGTAATACATAACGGGGTTTCAACTTGAGTATATATTCCTTCAGCAACAATAAATGACCAAACGTGGAGTGGCCGTCAATACCGGCATTGTTGATCCACAAACGGGGAATGGAATCTTTCAATTGCTGCTGCAGCAATGCCGGCCATGTTTGATCATCACTCAGAAAACGGCATTCCGTTGTGCTGCCGCCGATGCAAATAACAGAGTTGAGTTGATGGATGCTGTCAGGCGGCATTGGTCCACGAAAACCCAAAGCATTTCTTGAGTAATGAATCTGTGGATCAAGCTGTGCAATCCATTTGTTTTGAAAAACAACCTGCTGATTGGCAGGAAGAATCAGTTTGCCCTGTTTCGTAAAATTGGTAAACGGATTATAAATACGCAGAATCAATTCGCAAAGCAGCAACGCCACAAAACAACCAAACATCAATGCCTTGAAGTTCTTCTTCATAAAGTGAAGATATTGAAATCTGCTGCTACAGTAACAGGTTGATGAAAACAGCAAGCCCTGCGTTTGGAGCAGGGCTTTCATTTATAAACGATTTCATTTTTATTCGAACGTGCTGTAGAAATACGGCGTTTTTGCTTCAAACTCTGCACTGCAGGTATCCACCATTTTATAAACCCGGCTGATGCCCCATGCTTTACGCTTTTCATACAACTCATCTTCGCTGGCATCTTCTTTCATAATACGGCAGATCTGCTCATCACCAAAACCCATACGTTTCGCTTCACGCAGCAAACTTTCCGGCAAGTTCTTCATATCATGCTTGGCCAGCTCTTTTTCCATGTTTACAATATCCTGAATCTGGTAAATAAACCATCGGTCAATCCTGGTGGCTTCTACAATCGTCTTCACACTCACACCCGCCATGAGTGCATCTTTAATACGGAAGATGCGATCCCACTTGGGAACTTTAATGTATTCAATCAGCTCTTCTGCTTTCTTTACACTGAGTCCGTAATAACCCAAACCAACGGCATTGTTCTCTAAACTCTGACAGGCTTTTTGTACCGCTTCAGTAAAACTTCTGCCAATGGCCATCACTTCACCTACACTCTTCATTTGCAAACCAAGACGGTCATCAGCACCTTTGAATTTATCAAAATTCCATCTCGGCATTTTTACAATCACATAATCCAACGCCGGTTCAAAATAGGCTGAGGTGGTTTGTGTGATTTGATTCTTCAATTCATCCAATGTATAACCAATAGCCAGCTTGGCTGCAATCTTTGCAATAGGATAACCTGTTGCTTTACTTGCTAAAGCTGATGAACGACTCACACGTGGATTGATCTCCACAGAAATGATTTCTTCAGTTTCAGGATTCAAGGCAAACTGTACATTACAACCGCCTGCGAAATTGCCAAGAGAGCGCATCATCTTAATAGCCATGTTGCGCATGTTCTGGAAAGCAGTATCACTCAAGGTCATAGCAGGAGCAACGGTGATGCTGTCGCCTGTGTGCACACCCATGGGGTCAAAATTTTCCACCGTACAAATGATCACCACATTATCATTCTTATCACGTAGCAGTTCCAGTTCAAACTCTTTCCAGCCCAGCAATGCTTTTTCCACCAGCACTTCATGAATAGGACTGGCCTGCAATCCTCTCTCCAGTGCGGCATCCAGTTCATCTTTTGTATTTACAAAACCACCACCTGTACCACCCAGCGTAAACGAAGGACGGATTACCAATGGCACTCCAATCTCCTGTGCAAATTCTTTTCCTTCCAGCAATGAGTTGGCTACCTTACTGGGTGCCACGCCAATGCCGATCTGTATCATCAACTGACGGAATTTTTCCCTGTCTTCCGCTGTATCAATCGCTTTTACATCCACACCAATCAAACGGCAATTATATTTTTCCCAAATACCCAGTTCATCTGCTTCCTTACAAAGGTTGAGCGCTGTTTGTCCGCCCATGGTGGGCAGCACTGCATCAATCTGGTTTTCTTCTAAAATCTGCTCAATACTTTCAACTGTCAGGGGCAGGAGGTACACTTTATCTGCCATCATGGGATCCGTCATAATAGTGGCAGGATTGCTGTTGATGAGGATCACCTTAATTCCTTCTTCCCGGAGGCTGCGGGCTGCCTGGCTTCCGCTGTAGTCAAATTCACAGGCCTGGCCGATGATGATGGGGCCGCTGCCGATGATGAGGACCGAGTTGATGGATGTATCTTTTGGCATGGTTGAAATTTGACCGCAAAAATATTGGTTTGAGCGCATTTGCTGGTTTAATTTTTCCACGCAAAGCGTGGAAGAGATAAAGTTGATGTTACCGGCTGGAGTGCATGTGGGATCGTCCCTTGCCACGCTCGTTTGAAGGCTTGGCTTTTCATAGCAACAGTTAAAAACGTGGCAGCCTGTACTGAGCGAAGCCGAAGTATCGCACACTTCATGGGTAGGGAATTCTAATGATTAAATAAGCTGTTGAATATTTATTCAACCAAAAACATTTTTTGCCTACTGCTGCCTGTATCATCAGCGGCAATGCTTCTTGCTTTATTTTTGCACTCATGCTAAAACCCATACTTACTTCATATCTCTTACTTCTTACTTTATTTTCTCACGGTCAGTTATTCCCAAAGCAAAACTATCCCACTAATTATTTTCGTTATCCATTGGATATTCCGCTAAAGCTCAATGCCAATTTTGGTGAAATGCGGCCCAATCATTTTCACATGGGCCTGGATCTGTTTACACTGCGCAGGGAAAATCTTCCGGTTTATGCACCGGCAGATGGCTGGATCAGTAAAATAAAAATTGACCCCAATGGTTTTGGTAATGCTATTTATGTAAGTCATCCAAACGGGTTTACTACGTTGTACGCACACATGAATACCTTTCCGCCGGGTACTGCACAGGCCATTAAAGAAGCACAGTATGCCAAACAAAAATGGAATGGTGATGTGGAGTTTGAAAAAAATCAATTTCCTGTAAAGAAAGGTCAGCTCATTGGCTACAGCGGCAATACAGGTGCCAGTGCAGGTCCGCATGTACATTATGAAATCAGGCGTACCAATGACGACGCCTGTTTAAACGCATTACTTTTTCATCGGGTGTATGATGTTACTCCGCCGGATATAACACGTCTTGCCGTTTATGACCGAAACAAAAGCACATATGAACAAAGTCCACGAATGGTGCCACTGGTACACAGCAAAGGCATGCACAGCATTACAGGTGGTTTGTTAACGGTGAACAGCGATGCTATCAGTTTTGCCATTGTAGCTACTGACCGTATTACCGGCGTACCTAATAACAATGGCATTTTTGAAGCAACTGTTTACCTGGATGAAGAACCCATCAGCGGTTTTCAGATTGATGGTGTTGATTACCTGCAAACACGCTACCTCAATGCGCATATTGATTATCGTATCAAAACAGGCGGCGGCTCCTATTTTCAGCATCTTGCTCCTTTGCCGGGTGACAGATTGCCTATCTATTATAAAAATGGTGATGGTTTGATTCGATTAAATGATACACTTACGCATACTGTAAAAATTGTAGTGAAAGATGCCAATGAAAATGCCACTACACTTGCTTTTAACATTAAACGTACTGCTGCTACTGCACCTGCAGCTAATATGCAAAAAGACAGCAGGTATATGATGCCTAACCAGCTCAATGTATTTGAAACGGCAGATGTACAAATGGTAAGCACTGAAAAAAGTTTTTATGATGCGTTCCGCTTCAACTATAATTACAAAGTGAGTGCTTTGGCAGTATCCAATATTCATGTGATGCACACACCTCTGATTCCTGTGCATGACAGCATCATGTTTCGCATCAAACCAAACAAACCCATTAGTGAAGCTGCACGGAACAGGGTAATCATGATTAAAACGGCACGTGGAAAAACAGTAATTGAAAGAGCCACATTGGTGAAAGGTTGGTATGAAGCTAAGTTCAGGGAGTTTGGCGAGTTTTGGTTAGAGGTAGATGAAGTACCTCCTACCATTGCAGTTGCAGGAGTTGTTGATGGAGGAACGGTTGTGAATAATACATTGATTACTGTTACCGTTGCTGATAACAAAAAAGAAATCCGCAGCTTTCGTGCAGAGCTGGATGGTGAATGGCTGTTGTTCAGCGGGCTGGGAACTGTCTTCCGTTACCGGGTAGATGAATACTGCCCGGAAGGAGAACATGAACTGAAACTGCTTGCAGAAGATGAAGCGGGAAATATTACCGAACGGATAATCAGGTTTACAAGAAAATAATCAACAGGTTTTTGCACTTATAAAACTTTTTGCAGCATTGGCTGTTGTTTGATGAAATACTTGATGCATAATGGCTACAAAAAAGAAAGCAGCAAAGAAAAAATCTGTACCCAAAAAAAAGGTCGCTAAAAAAACTCCTTTCAAAAACCACGAAACCCGTTTAAAAGCTGGTGATAAAGCCCCTGCTTTCAAAGGTATTGACCAAGACGGCAAGCCAGTTAGTTCCCCCGGTTTTAAAGGAAAGAAATGGGTTGTTTATTTCTACCCGCAGGATGATACGCCCACCTGTACCAAACAAGCCTGTAACATACGTGACAATTTTAAGCTTCTTGAAAAAAATGGTATTGATATTATAGGTGTAAGTGAAGACAATGTTGAAAAGCATAAAAAATTTGAGACCAAGTACAAGCTTCCTTTCCGCTTAATTGCTGATGAAACTCATGAAGTAATCAATGCCTTTGATGTATGGGGTAAAAAACAATTTATGGGTAAGATTTACGACGGGCTCATCCGTACTACTTTTTTAATCAATGAAAAGGGAGTCATCGTTCGTGTTATCAACCGGCCTGATACCGGCAATCATGTACAGGAAATCCTTGATGGCTGGAGCTGAAAAACTTCCTTTTCAGCCCATGTTTTAGCCTGCTCAGGATACTTTCATTTGCTAAATCCCGTTTCTGCTTAAATTGTTGAAGCATTTGAGACATAACTCCTGACCGAAAAATTAAATTATATGAACCGGAAGTTTATCCTGAGCCTGTTGATTGCTGTTGTTTTATACACAGCCTGTAAAAAAAGCAACGATGATAACGGCAATAATCCGCCCAATAATGCTGCCTGCACAATCAGTTTTGCGTCGAGAGTAACTACAATTGTACAAACCAATTGTGCTTACAGTGTTGGTTGTCATGGAGCAGGCAGTACTAACAGTGGCGGACCACTTACCAATCACAGCCAGATCTTTAACCGTCGCAGTAATATAAGAGCTGCTGTACAGGCTGGTACTATGCCACAAGGCGCCACACTTTCAGCATCAGATAAAGCTGATCTCATCAGCTGGATTGATTGCGGTGCTCCAAATAATTAAGACTCCATTCAGATATAAAAAAGCCCCGCAGTTGCGGGGCTTTTTCTTAATTAGTTCAAAACACTTGTTTCTTTTTCAATTTCAATCTTCTGTTCTTTAATCTTGGCCCAGCCGCCTGAAACATTTCGCAGGTTATGAAAACCCTGGCGTTTTAATAAAGATGAAGCAATCACACTCCTGTAACCACCTGCACAGTGTACATACAAATTATCGCTTTCTTCAATATTGGTTATTAAAGCAGGATCAGTCATTTCGCTGAGAGGTAAGTTTACAGCATCTTTTACATGTCCGTCTGCATATTCTGTTTCCTTCCGTACATCTACCACAATCAGGTTCTCATCATGCGGAATATCCATTGCCAGTTCATCGGCTTCCACATCAATAATCATATCAATTTTTTCACCGGCATTCTTCCACGCATCATAACCTCCATCTAAATAACCGGCTACTTTATCAAACCCAACTCTTGCTAAGCGAACAATACTTTCCTGTTCTTTACCTTCTTCACAAACTAACAAAATGGTTTCGTCAAAAGGTAACAAAGCACCTGCCCACTCAGCAAACCTTCCTTCTAATCCTATACTGATGCTGCCGGGAACAAAACCCTGTGTAAACACACCGGCATTACGTGTGTCTAAAACAAAGGTTTTATCTTTCTGCATCTCCTTCTTAAATGCTTCAATGCTCAGAGGCTTTAACCCTTTTTGCAATACTTCACCCAAAGCTTCATAACCCTCCTTGTTAATTTTTACATTAACAGGAAAATATTTAGGAGGCGCTGCCAAACCATCTGTTACTGCTTTAATGAATTCCTCTTTTGTTAGGGGTTGTAATGCATAGTTGGTTTGCTTTTGCTCACCAATGGTGCTGAAGGTTTCCTTACCTAAACTTTTACCACAACTGCTGCCGGGGCCATGTGCCGGATACACAATTACATCATCAGCCAGCGGCATCATTTTTTTCTGCAGGGAATCATACATCATACCTGCCAGTTCACTCATTGTGATATCGCCGCCTTGTGCAAGATCCGGACGGCCAACATCACCAACAAACAAGGTATCACCCGTGAAGATGCAATGATCTTTCCCATTCTCATCCTTCAGCAAATAACAACTGCTTTCCAGGGTATGACCGGGAGTATGCAACACTTCAAGTGTAAGATGACCGATCTGAAAACGTTCGCCATCCTTTGCAATATGCACCGGGAGATTCGTTACGGTATCAGGACCATATACAATAGGTGCGCCAGTTTGCTTACTCAAATCCAAATGACCGCTTACAAAATCTGCATGAAAATGTGTTTCAAAAATGTACTTAATGGTGGCGTTTCTTTCCTTCGCCATCTGTACATATACTTCCACATCCCGCAGGGGATCTATAATAGCACACTCACCATTGCTTTCAATGTAATAAGCCGCCTCGCTGATACAGTTGGTATATAATTGTTCAATATACATTGCCTCAAATTTGGCGCAAAGTTAAGCGAAACCATTTATTCAGCTTTTTCGGGACAGATGTGTACGAATGCTACACAAGTATCTCTATCACCTGTTGAACCTGTTGCAAACGTTGAGGATTAATACTGTAACGTACCAGTTTACCTTCCCTTTTTGTTTTTACAAACCCAGCCCGGCGCAGCACAGCTAAATGTTGTGAGGCAACTGCCTGTTCCAGGAACAGACCCGTAAATATTTCAGTAACCGTCAGGGATTTTTTTTCAAGCAATAGTTTAAGCATCTGCTGCCGCAGTTTATGATTCACTGCCCTTAGGATAATTGCCGATTTTTTTATGGCAAGGGCATCAGGAAGCTCCGCAGGGGTGCTTTGTATCGGGTTACTTTCAATCATGGAACGGTAAAATTAATCCATTGATTTAATTTCCGGAAGTGCTGTGAAAGTCTTTTCCATAAAAGGGAGCTGTATAAGCAAGTGAGGCAAAATCCTTTTGCTGAAATTTTGTAAATGCCGATACGGCCATATCTGCTGCAGACCAGTTTACAGTTAGAAACTTTGCATTCCTGTGAGAACAAAGCTTTTTCCATTTATCAGCTCCGTTGCCAAAGAAATAAAGGATCTGCTCCTGCAGTAATTCATTGAAGCTATCTGTTTGCAAAATATATGCATGGGGTTCTTTTACCGTTTGAATTGATTGGGTATAAAGAGCGGTAAAGACTTCCATACGGCGGGCATCAATCATGGGGACCAATAAAAATGAATCATCGGCAGAGAGTTGCTGTAAAGCTGACATACACATCACTTCAGTAGTGGGCAATGTAATAAGCGGAATGTTTAAACCGAAACACAACCCTTTTGCCGATGCCATTCCTACACGCAGACCTGTATATGATCCGGGGCCGGAAGTAACAGCTACAGCACTTAGTTGCGATGCTTTGATATTCGTTTCATGCAGCAGTTGCTCGATGGCAGGCTGCAGAAAAGCAGCATGATCCCTGGGTTGGTCACTTGATTTAATACCAAGCACACGGGAACTTGCAGTAAGTGCAACCGATGCGCCCTGCACAGAGGTATCTATACAAAGTAGGTAATTACTGCTCATGTACTTTTTGTTTTAAAAGCGGAGCAGGTTGATAACGTGGCTCTGTGGCCGAAAGCTTATCCAGCAGTTGAAAAATGTTTTTAGTACCAATTTGATCAGCCCACTCAAAAGGTCCGAAAGGATAATTGGTTCCCAACTTCATGGCTGTATCAATTTCTGAAGGAGCTGATACTTCTTCACCACAGGCGAAGTAAGCTTCATTAATTATTGAAGCAAGAATCCGGGCCGAAACAAAACCGGGCTCATCTTTTATACGTTGAAAAGAAACCTGCCATTGATTTAAAAGTGATTCAATAATAGAAAGACCGGCATCATTTACTGAAAGTTCAAGGATGTTTCTTTGATCAAGTGTTGGCCAGTTGTTGAAGCGTGCAATTGGTTCTCGATGTATGTTGAATTCACTTAAAGCAGAAAGTACCGATGCAATAAAAACAGGCTTACCGCTTTCTTTGTAAAGATGAATATGCTGCGGATGTTGTTCAAAAAGTAAATCAATGCAAAGATCTGCTGCTGTTAATAAAGCAGGCGAAGGCTCTTTTTCAACAATAACCTGTACTCCCTCAAATGGAAGAGGTTTGCCCCACAGTTCAGCAGGAAGTTGATCATTGATAAGAAGTACTTTCATGGCTGCAAAAATAAAGGAATCAGGCAGTACTGGAAGGCTGATGCAATTCAATGATGTACCTACAACCTTATTGGCCTTTATGCAATAAAAAATTTATGTTTGCAACATGGAAAAGAAAATCATCAATACCAGCAACGCACCATCACCTATCGGGCCCTATAGCCAGGCTGTAGCAGTTGGAAATTTTTTATTTTTATCAGGGCAGGTTTGCTTTGATCCTGCAACAGGTCAATTAAATAATGCAGATATACCAACCGAAACACACCAGGTGATGCATAATTTAAAAGCAGTGCTGCAGGAAGCAGGTTATAGTTTTGCGAACGTTGTAAAGACCACCATCTTCCTGAGTGATATGGCTTATTTTGGAGAAGTAAATGAAGTATATGGTAAATATTTTGAAGGAGATTTCCCTGCCAGGGAAACAGTAGCTGTAAAAACATTGCCCCGTAACGTGAACGTAGAGATCAGCATGATTGCTGCTAAATAAATAATACCCGATATAAATAGATAAAGCCCCGCACTTGCGGGGCTTTATCTATAAAATCAGTTTTTACGTAGCTTTAAAGTTCCTGTTTCATTTCCATTGCTCCAGGTTACAAAATAAACGCCGGGTTGCAGTTGGCTGATATTGAGAATAGTTTGAACAGTTTGTGGTTTCACTTCTGTTTTCATTGCCAACTTGCCGCTGATATCTGCAATAGTTAGTTGTACACCTTTTTTGTTTACCGAAGGATGTGTTACAAACACCCAATTGTTTGAAGGGTTGGGATATACTTTGAGTTTGGATGATACGTCGATCACAACGGGAACTACAGCACTGCTATCAACAGGGTTTGGCTGTGCTGATGCAAAATATGCTGTACAACAAAAAACCAAGAATAGAATAATGGATTTCATTGCGTGTAGTAACGCAGTATATTGTTAATAAATTGTATGATGATTGTTAGATACTTTAAAAATATATGATCCTAAAAATATTGCCTGTGTGGGGTATTAATAAAATTCACTAAAGCTTTATTTCTTCATCATGATCATCAAAAAAGCGATATTCTGTTAAATGATACCCACTGTTGGCCCGTACTTTAATTTTTTGCTTATATTTCCAACTCCATTTCATGCGCCTTGAAGGAAACCCTTTTTTAAGATAGGCTTCCATAATCGGATGCACATCCACCGTAAGCCTGCTGTGCTTTTGCATGATGAGATAACTGAGGTTCTTCTCAATTTCGTCTTCCAGTATAAGTGCGGATGAAACTTTTCCGGTGCCGTCACAACTGGGACATACTTCCTGTGTATTGATGTTTACTTCAGGCTTCATGCGCTGGCGTGTAATCTGCATTAAGCCAAATTTGGAAATGGGAAGTATGGCATGCTTGGCACGGTCAATCTTCATAAAGTCTTCCATGGCTTCTGCCAGCTTCCGCTTATTTTCAGGAAGCTTCATATCAATAAAATCCACGACGATGATGCCGCCAATATCACGCAAACGAAGCTGTCTTGCAATTTCTTCTGCTGCTTCCAGGTTGGTTTGCATAGCATTTTCTTCCTGGTTGGTACTTACACTTTTATAGCCACTGTTTACGTCAATTACATGCAATGCTTCTGTATGCTCAACAATGAGATAAGCACCGCTGGCAAGATTGACTGTTTTGCCAAAAGCTGCTTTAACCTGTTTGGTAATACCAAAGCTGTCAAAAATGGAAGATCCGTTTTGATAGAAACTTACAATATCAGCTTTATCAGGTGAAATTTTTTGAATATAGCTGCGGGCATCATTGTAAATATTCTTGTCATTTACAACAATACGGTTAAAATCAGCACTGAGAAGATCTCTGAGGATGCTGGTGGTTTTATCCTGTTCCCCTAAAATTTTAGCCGGGGCAGTAGCATTTTTCAAGTTTTTTTGAATGGTTTGCCAGGTGGCTACCAGGTTGTTTAAATCTTCATGAAGCTCTGAAGTGTTTTTGCCTTCAGCCGCTGTGCGCACAATTACTCCAAAATTTTTGGGCTTGATAGCTTCAACAATTTTCTGAAGACGCTTTCTTTCTTCGCCGGAATGAATTTTACGGGATACAGCAACAATGTCATTGAAAGGAGTAATGACTACAAAACGGCCGGGAAGTGAAATCTCACAACTCAAACGGGGGCCCTTAGCAGCAATAGGTTCTTTGAGAATTTGTACCAGGATGTTGGGCTTGCCGTTTAAAACTTCTCCGATTTTTCCTGTTTTTACAATCTCAGCTTCGTTTTGAAACTTGCCGAAATCCGGTATACCCTCGCTCTTGTCCTGAATAGAATGACTGGTAAACTTAAGCAGTGAGCGTATGTAAGGGCTCAGGTCTGTGTAGTGTAAAAAGCCATCCTTTTCAAAGCCCACATCCACGAAAGCAGCATTCATACCTGGTACCAGCTTTTTTACTTTTCCCAGATATAAATCACCTACCGTAAAACTTGCATCATGACTTTCCTGATGCAGTTCTACCAGTTTTTTATTTTCTAAAAGGGCTATTTCCACCCCGGTAGGGGCAGCATTAATGATCAGTTCCTTGTTCACAAATTGTGTTGTTAAATTGAACCATCTTACCTCACCTGATCAGGAAGGAATAAACTGATAACAGCATTGTTTAATACAAGCAACGTACAACGAATCGCTGCATCAGTGGGCGGTACGCTCCAAGGAGGAAAGAGTCCTGCCTGAAACAAGCAGGACTCCGTATCAAAAGAGAAGCTTACTTGTTCTTCTTCTTATGACGGTTCTTTCTCAAGCGTTTCTTACGTTTGTGCGTAGCAATTTTATGACGCTTTCTCTTTTTTCCGCAAGGCATACAAATAAGATTTACGTTCGTTAAATAATGTTGTTTTCTATAATGAATTTCACCGTAACTGTCTGTAAGGGAACAGTTATAATGATTTTACATGCTCTTCAATCTGCTTCACCATTTCTGGATTCGGCTTCATTTTTCCGGATTGCTCCAGGCGTTTAATTGTCTGAAGCAACTGTTGATACCATTTTTTCGCCGCTGCTTTATCCCCCGTTCTTTCATTGATGTCTGCCAATCTCAACAATACCTCCAGGTTATCAGGTTCTAACTCGGCTACCTTGGTAAAGCGTTCGATCGCTTTGGGCCATTGACCACTTACAGAGGAACCCACACCCAGCATGTAATGTGCAAAGGCATTATCAGGATTCTTTTCGGCCGCTTCACGAATCAAACCGATTCCTTTCATGGGAGGTTCATTATCAGCAGCGCCAAAAAAATAAGTACTGCCGAGGCCAACCTTGGTAGAATCATTTGCCGGGTTTAACTCCAGCGCTTTTTCAAACAGCTCTTTTGCTTCCTTAGCCATCCAGATTTTAAGAGGTTCTTCCTCAACTTTCTGGAGCTCTGCTAACAGCAAATGGGCAGCAAAGGTGAGGTTTTTCTCTGAACTTTCCAACTTAGCAGCCTCTCCCATGTACTTTACATAGGGTACAAAGGCCCCCACAGTGTCCATCCAGAAGCGGGAAAGCGTTTTATATACCTGAATTTGCTGGTCTTTTACATTGCCCCGTACTACGGCATTTTCCCACTTGGTTACTTTTTCCAATTGAAGCGGAGTAAGTCTTTTCTTGGCTAAACCAAGCATAGTGGGGAAATCAAGGCCTTTTACCCCGGAATTCTGAACCGCCGGTGCAGTATGGATATGATCAGAATGATCAGCTACAGTTCTGCCAAAAAAGAATAAAAGAAAAACCGCAAGAACTGCGGTTGAAATGAATATTGTTTGTTGCCTGCTCACCTTACTTTATAATTAGGGCGCAAAGCTACGCTACAATCAGCAATAAAAGGAGGTAAACCCGGCTTTATGTTCCGCTTCTTTGCTTTTTAACATCAGCCACGAATTCTTTAGCGGGCTTAAAAGCAGGAATGTAGTGTTCAGGAATATGCACAGCAGTATTTCGCTTGATATTACGGCCAATTTTGGCAGCTCTTTTTTTAGTAATGAAACTGCCGAAACCCCTGATATAGATGTTCTGGCCTGATGAAAGTGATTCCTTTACCTCTTTAAACATTGTTTCCAATGTTACCAATACATCTACTTTAGGAATGCCTGTTTTTTCTGAAATCTGGTTAACCAAGTCTGCCTTTCTCATGAATTTGTTTTTAAGGATGAGCCATCAACACAATCGCAAGGCCATAAAGATGAATAAAAATATTGACTATTGCAAATCTATTTTTGGATAACCCATTGATAATGAGCAAGCAGCAAGAAGTTCTTTTCAGTTGATATATTTGTTGCGAAAGCTTGAACAAATTCTCGTTTTAATTCAATTATGTTAAATAGTGATACGAAGTACTTTCAACAAAAGCTCATGTACTGGCATCAGCACCACAACAAAAGAGTTTTGCCATGGAAAGAAGAAAAAGATGTTTATCGTATCTGGCTGAGTGAAATCATTCTTCAGCAAACAAGAGCTGAGCAGGGATGGAAATATTATGAGCGTTTTGTACAACAGTTCCCAACGGTTCAACAATTAGCTGGGGCACCCATTGAAGAAGTGTATAAATTATGGGAAGGGCTGGGTTATTATACCAGGTGCAGAAACCTGCATGCAACTGCCCGCTATATTGTTGAGGAGTTAAATGGCCATTTCCCTGATAGTTATGAAGGTTTACTGAAACTGAAAGGTGTTGGTCCTTATACAGCTGCCGCCATCGCTTCTTTCGGGTTTAATTTGCCACATGCTGTGGTGGACGGGAACGTCTTCAGGCTGTTAAGTCGTTTTTTTGGTAAAGAGGAGCCGATTGATTCTACCAAAGGAAAAAAATTATTTGAGTCTATTGCCAATACTTGTCTGGATTCAAATGCACCTGCTCTATACAACCAGGCCATTATGGATTTTGGTGCAACAATATGCAAACCGGAGCAACCTCTTTGCACATCCTGCATTTTTAAACGTAAATGTGTGGCACTGGAACAGGACATGGTGCAGCAATTACCTGTTAAAGAAAAACAGGTGAAACAGCGGCAACGGTGGTTTGTATTCTATGTGTTGAATTACAAGAACAAATTTGCAGTGATGCAGCGTACACAAAAAGATGTTTGGCAGCACCTGTACCAGTTTCCGCTAACCGAATTTGATTCTGAAAAGCAATGGAAACTTTCATTAAAGGATAAAAAAGTAACGGAGCACCCCGGGTTTTTAAAAGCTACTTCGATTCAATATAAGGGGCAAAGCAAACCTGTTGTTCAAAAACTGTCACACCAAACAATACATGCAGTTGCTGTAATTGGTGTTATTAATTCTTCTTTAAAACATCTCCCCGGGTTAGAATGGCATTCAAAAACTGAATTAATGAAATTGCCTTTTCCTCAAATCATACATCAACTGTTTAAAGGGCATTTGCTGGATATTTTTTAAACCTCCGCTGGTCCCGTTGTTAAAAAACACCTTGATTGTTTGACGGGTGCGTGAAAAAATGTAACTTGGAAGTGAACAGCACCTTTGTGCCAGATTCCTTATCTAAATTTAATTTTATGAGAGGCGTTAACCGTGTTATGCTCATCGGTAATCTTGGAAAGGATCCCGATATTCAACAACTGGAAGGCAATATAGCAGTAGCAAAATTTCCATTAGCCACAACTGAAACTTTTAAAGACCGCACCGGTAAACTGGTGAGTCAAACAGAATGGCATACCGTTGTATTATGGCGGGGACTTGCAGATCTGGCGCAGAAATACCTGCATAAAGGTAGTCTCGTTTATATTGAAGGACGCTTAAAAACAAGAAGCTGGGAAGATAAAGAAGGAGTAAAAAAATTCATGACAGAAGTAATTGGCGATAACCTGATTATGTTAGATAAGCGTACAGATGGCGCCGGCAAAACCGATGCTGCTGATCATCATGCTCCTGGTTATCCTGATGATTTACCTCCTATAGGAGAACCCAGCGGTGATTTACCATTTTAGAAAGGTGGTTTACAAACCTTATTTTTGCCTGCCTCTTATTTATCAAAATCAACGGCGTGGATCTTATAACAGAAACTATTCATAGTTGGCTCTTTATTAAACCGGTTTTTTTGGCTGCCAGCCAGGGACTTCCTGTACTGGTAGTTCTATTCCTTGTTCTCCTGTTTTTTTCTTTTATTGTAAGCGGTGCCGAAGTAGCTTTCTTCTCTCTCAAATACAAAGACCTCAACATGCTCAAAACCAAAAATGATGATGGGGCGAGACATGTGGTGAACTTATTGCAGGAACCTAAAGTACTGATGGGTACTTTAATCAGCGCCAATACTTTTTTCAACCTTGGTATTATTTTCATATCCAACTTTCTTATTGATCAGTTACTGGATCTGAATCATAATTTTTTCCTGGCTGAATTCCTGGTGAAAGCACTGGGTATTACCATTCTGCTGCTGCTTTTTTGTGAAATACTGCCTAAGGTTTGGGCATCGCACAACAATCTTTTTTTTGCATTACGTGCCGGATGGTTTATTGATTCAGTTGTTTATCCGCTGTTTCGTTCTGTGGGTCAGTGGATGGCAGAGTATTCTGACGGAATTGAAAAACGTTTAACCCGATACCAATCTACATCTTTAAAAGCTGATGAACTTGATTATGCTATTGATCTGATGAGTGAAGATGAAGCTACTGTAGAAGAAAAGAAAATTCTCAAGGGCATTCAAAAATTCAGCAACATAACAGTAAAGCAGGTAATGCGTAGCCGATTGGATGTAAGCGGCATTGAATACAACTCCGGCTTTCACGCTGTTATAAAAAAAATTGAAGACCTGCATTACAGCCGCTTACCGGTATACAAGCAAACACTGGATGAAGTGGCCGGCATTTTGCAAACAAAAGATTTACTGCAGCACATTGATGAACAGGATCATTTTAACTGGCATCAGTTTATGCGTACACCGTTTTTTGTGCCGGAGCAGAAATTGATTGATGATCTGCTCAAAGAATTTCAGCAAAAGAAAATTCACTTTGCAGTAGTAGTAGATGAGTTTGGAGGAACCAGCGGCATTGTAACCATGGAAGACATCCTGGAAGAAATTATTGGTGATATTAAAGATGAGTTTGATGAAGAGGATACCATCAATAAAAAAATTGACGACTACAATTATGTGTTTGAAGGCAAAACCATGATTCATGATGTATGCAAAGTGATGAATCTTCCGCTTGATACGTTTGATAAGGTGCGTGGCGAAAGCGAATCGCTGGCAGGCCTGGTACTGGAGCTTGCAGAAAGATTACCCAAAGTAAATGAAGTAAAAGAATCAGGTGATTTCTTATTTACAGTTCTGGAAGTAAGCCGCAACCGCATTGAAAAAGTGAAAGTAACCATTAAACCGCTTGATGAATAATTATGAAGTCCTTTACCTCTTACCTTGTATTGCTTTTATTATTTCTGTTTTCCTGCAACTCAGCACCCGTTCCCAAGCCCAAAGGATATTTTAAAATTGATTTCCCTGAAAAAAAATATGTACTATTTGATCAACCCGGCTATCCCTACACGTTTGAATATCCGGCTTACGGAAAAGTTGTAAAAGACAGTACCTTTTTTGATGATGAACCTGAAAATGATTACTGGATCAATATTGATTTTCCCGGGTTTGATGGCAGATTGCACATGAGCTATAAAATGATTGGTCCCAACCAGTTTAACAAGCTGGTAGAAGATGCTTTTAAGATGACCAGCAAGCATACACTTAAAGCAACTTCCATTGATGAACTCCCGGTGAAGGGCGGACCCGGCGTTACTGGATTTGTTTTTGATGTGGGAGGTAACGCAGCTACGGGAAAACAGTTTTTTGTAACTGATAGCCTGCGACATTTTTTAAGAGGCGCTTTATATTTTAATTCTACTCCTAATTACGACTCCATTCAACCTGTTGAACAATTCCTCTATAAGGATATGCAACACCTCATTCAAACCCTCCGCTGGCGCAACTAACAAACTGTTTCTCTGCATTGATATAGGATGCCTTCAGAAAACGATAAGGGTTACCGCTTAAATCTTTTTTTTCTTGTATTTGCTTTTTGGCCGGTTTTACAGACAGGCCTACTTTAGATAAAGAATCCAATACCAATGAAGTTTGACCGAGAATCAAACAGTAACAAATCCAAAAATCCTGACGAAAAGCCGTCGAAATCCTGAAAACCGAAGAAAAATCTGAAATCCGTTCTATTGAAACCTTTTACCAAAGAACCGGAAAAGATTGAGCCCCGCAGTTGCGGGGCTTTTTTTATTGCAATGGCTCACCATATTCAGGTTTCCACTGATGTTTCCAGCGCCGGTGACTCCAGAGCCAATTTTCAGGCTGCTGTTCAATAATTTCAGTCATACGTTTTACATAAAGCTTTGTAAGCTCTCCGGGTTGTAGTTGCGATGCATCTTCTGTCAACAATTCACTAATCAGTTGATAATACCCTCTTTTTACAATGCGACTGTGAATTAAAACAACAGGGCAGGCTTTCTCCCGTGCATAACGCTCCGGTCCTTTTACAAAAGGAGTAAGCTGATGAAAGAAAGGAAGCCAGAAAGAATTATTAGGGTGCCCCGGGTTTTGATCAGCCACGAGCACCAGCCCATGCGGTTGCTGTCTCCATGCATTAAATCGGTTTTTCATATCCGTTGCCGGTAACAGAACCGTTCCATACTGTGAACGCATTTTGTAAAACATACGTTCCATAATACGGGAGCTCAGCGGCATATAAACAGCTACAAAAGGTTGCTTCATTTTTAATGCAACAGCCAGGTTCATGTACTCCCAGTTAAATTGATGACAAGCATGTATCTGAAATACTTTGCCTTGCAAAAAAGGAGAATTAATGAGCGAATCATCAAACTGAACATGCTTTTCAATAAAGGATTGATTAGCAGAAAAAAGCTTGATAATTTCCATCATACTATCGATAAACGTATGATAAAATTTACGGGCCAGCTTGTTGATTTCAGCCGGTGATTTCTCAGGAAAAGCACGCTGCAGGTTGCCGATTACAATTTTTTTCCGGTACCCGGCACCATAAAAAATGATGAGATAAATAAAATCGCCGATCCAATAAAGCACTTGCAATGGCAATAACGATAACAGCCGGATAAATCCATACACAAGATAATACATGCAGCAAAGATAGCAGGTGAGCATGAGATGCTTTACGCTCAGGTTACATTCTGTTACTCCAGTATCGGCCGCAACCATTTCGTTGCTTCTTCCGGGCTCATGCCTTTGCGCTGCGCATAATCAGCCAATTGATCTTTTTCAATTTTACCCACACCAAAATATTTGCTTTCAGGATGAGCAAAGTACCAGCCGCATACACTGGAGGCAGGATACATGGCGAGAGATTCTGTCAAATGAATTCCTGTTGCCTCTTCGCCGCCTAGTAATTCAAACAACTTATATTTCTCTGTATGATCCGGACAGGCAGGATAGCCCGGTGCCGGACGAATGCCAGTATATTGTTCTTTGATCAATTCTTCATTGCTCAGTTGTTCACTCTTTGCATAACCCCAGAACTCTTTGCGTACACGTTCGTGCATGAGTTCAGCAAAAGCTTCTGCCAGGCGATCTGCCAAAGCCTGCAGCATGATTTTATTATAATCATCATGCGCTGCTTCAAATTGCTTCACATAGTGATCAACGCCATGAATGGTTACAGAAAAGGCACCGATATAATCCTGCACATTAGCCTGGGCAGGAGCAATAAAATCAGCTAATGAAAGATTGGGCTGGCCTTCTGTTTTTTTGATTTGCTGACGAAGGAATTGCAGTTGCACTACTTCATCTGGCCCGGCTTTTTCATTCAATAAGGCAACAGCATCTTTACCATCGCTGTTTGCCGGCCAGAAACCGATTGTTCCTTTTGCTTTAAGCCATTGCTCTGCAATAATTTTATCAAGCAATGCATTGGCATCGTTGTACAATTTTGTAGCTTCTGTACCTACCACAGCATCACTTAAAATAGCCGGAAACTTCCCATGTAATTCCCAGGCAATAAAGAAGGGTTGCCAGTCAATATACTTTCTTATTTCACTTACATCATAACCATCAAACTGTTTAGCACCAGTAAAAGAAGGAACCACAGGTTGATAATTATTCCAGTCAATTTTCACTTTGTTTTCCTGTGCCTTTGCAAAAGTTAGATATTCTTTAACCGGCTTTTTATTTTCAAAATCCTGTTTGAGTTTCTGATACTCAGCTTTAACGCCCGTTAAAAATTCATCCTTCTGCTCTTTATTCAGCAAACTTCCAGCTACGGTTACACTGCGGCTTGCATCCAATACATGAATCACACCATTGTCATATTGCGGAGCAATTTTTACAGCCGTATGCATGCGTGAAGTGGTGGCGCCACCGATAAGGAGTGGTTGTTTCATCCCTCTGCGCTTCATTTCGTGCGCCACATGCACCATTTCATCCAGCGATGGTGTAATCAATCCGCTGAGGCCTATGATATCAGCGCCAAACTTTTCTGCTTCATCCAGAATTTTATCAGCAGATACCATCACACCAAGGTCTTTTATTTCATAGCCATTACAGCCCAGTACCACGCCCACAATATTTTTACCGATATCATGTACATCGCCTTTTACAGTAGCCAGCAAAATTTTTGCAGCACCTGCTGCTTCCTCATTAGTAGTGCCGGCAGCAATATGTGCATTCTTACGATCCTCTTTTTCCTGTTCAATAAAAGGTGTTAATACCGCCACACTTTTCTTCATCACCCTTGCACTTTTCACTACCTGCGGCAAAAACATTTTTCCGGCGCCGAATAAATCTCCCACTACATTCATTCCATTCATGAGCGGACCTTCAATCACATCCAGCGGACGGGGATATTTCTGCCTTGCTTCTTCTGTATCAACTTCAATAAACTCTGTAATACCATTAACCAGCGAATGCTTTAAACGTTCTTCTACAGGTGTATGCCGCCATGCATCATCTTTCTTTTCTTCTTTTCCTTTGGCTTTCACCGTTTCTGCAAAAGCTATGAGTTTTTCAGTCGCACCATTATCATCATTGTTACGATTGAGAATCACATCTTCACAAAGTGTGCGAAGCTCCGGTTCAATTTCATCATACACCACCAACTGGCCGGCGTTTACAATACCCATATCCATACCTGCTTTAATAGCATGGTACAGAAATACGCTGTGCATGGCTTCCCTTACATGATCATTACCACGAAACGAAAAGGAAAGATTACTTACACCACCACTCACTTTTACCAAGGGCATCAATTGCTTGATCTCTCTGGTAGCTTCAATAAAATCAACACCATAATTATTATGCTCTTCCAATCCTGTTGCCACTGCAAAAATGTTGGGATCAAAGATGATATCCTGAGGATCAAAGCCTACCCTCTCCGTTAAAATCTTATAAGCACGGTGGCAGATTTCTACTTTACGTTGCTTGGTATCAGCCTGTCCCACTTCATCAAAAGCCATCACTACTACTGCAGCGCCAAACATTTTACAGATGATGGCCTGCTCAATAAATTTGTCCTCTCCTTCCTTCATGGAAATAGAGTTCACAATGCATTTACCCTGTACACATTTTAAACCGGCTTCAATGATTTCAAATTTGGAAGAATCAATCATCACCGGAATTTTTGCGATATCCGGTTCACTCTGCAGCAGGTTTAAAAAGGTAACCATTGCCTGTACCCCATCCAGCAACGCATCATCCATGTTTACATCTATGATCTGTGCACCATTCTCTACCTGCTGGCGGGCCACACTTAATGCCTCTTCGTATTTATTTTCTTTGATGAGACGTGCAAATTTTTTACTACCCGTAACATTGGTACGTTCGCCCACATTCACAAAGTTGGTTTCCGGGCGAATGATGAGCGGCTCTAATCCTGAAAATCTTGAGTATGGTTTAATAACTGACATGGTTTTGTTTTTACATCAATAAGCAGCAATCAAATTCTATTGATCACAATATTGCTTCCACTACAGGAAGTGTTCTTGGCGCAAGATTTTTCACATGCTCCGCAATGTGTTTAATATGATCCGGTGTGGTACCGCAACATCCACCCACAATATTCACCCATCCTTCTTTTGCCCACTCTTCGAGGTAATGACCGGTATCTTCAGGACGTTCATCATACTCACCCATAGCATTGGGCAGGCCCGCATTAGGATAAGCACTTACATAACAGGAAGCTATTTGCGATAACTCTTCAATATGCGGACGCATTTCTTTTGCACCCAATGCACAATTCAACCCAACACTTAATGGCCGGGCATGCATTACAGAAATATAAAACGCTTCCAATGTTTGTCCGCTCAGGGTTCTTCCACTGGCATCTGTAATGGTACCGCTGATCATGATGGGCAATTCCTCCTTGCCTGTATCATGATAATATTTTTTGATGGCGAAAATGGCAGCCTTTGCATTAAGTGTATCAAAAATGGTTTCAATCAAAAATAAATCCACACCACCATCTGCCAAACCCTGCACCTGTTTGTAATAAGCTTTCACCACCTGGTCCCATGTAACGGCACGATAGCCGGGGTTATTAACGTCAGGCGAAAGACTGAGTGTTCTGTTTAAAGGACCGATAGCGCCTGCTACAAATCTTGGCTTGGAAGGATCTTTTGCTGTAAACTCATCCGCTGCTTTTTTTGCAATTTTTGCTCCTGCTACATTGATTTCATACACATATTCTTCCAGCTTAAAATCTTCCTGTGCAATGGCAGTGCCCGCAAATGTGTTGGTTTCAATGATATCTGCCCCGGCTTCAAGATATTGTTTGTGGATGCCTTCAATAATTTGCGGCTGGGTGAGGTTGAGAATATCACTGTTATTCTTAACATCCATGGGCCAGTCTTTAAACCGTTCACCACGGTAAGTAGCTTCCGTAGGCTTATGCCGCTGAATCATGGTGCCCATAGCCCCATCAATGATGAGGATGCGTTTCTCCAGTTCTTTTCTAATGTTACTCATAAAAATAGTTTAACCACAAAACACAAAGTGGCATGTTAAACATTGGCGAATTGAAATACTGAAACGTTTCGAATTAAATGCAGCAGTTGAATAGCAGCACTACTACCAAAAAAGTGGTGAACGAACCTATAAACGCTGGTGAAACCCTGTGAGAGTTTTGTTGACGTTTATTAGTTCTGTACGTTTCTCGACTTCGCTCGAAACTTTCAAAAACCCTTCGACTCTGCTCAGGGTTTTTATGGCCGAACAATAAACAAATCCGCCAAATGCACAGCAAATGTAAATGAAAAAGGCTGCACCTCCAAGTATGCAGCCCTTGATCTATAGGGGAATAAAAGGTTTAATTCTTTGCCAGGTGCAGTTGGTCGTCCTGTGCAGGGTTATCATCTTTAAGCTTAATGAAAGAGGATGATTTCTCAACAATCAGCCAGTCGTTATTTAATTCACTTAATACTGGATCTGTAAAATTGATGATGATTTTTGTACTTGTTTCGCTCCAGGTACCGCTAATCATTGTTGCGCCTTTATGAGCCATTAATACACCCCCATCGCCAAACATAAGTGCATAACCGGAAAAATTAGCTGTTTCATCTTTCTGATCCCAATAATAAGCTACACGCCAGGTGCCTTCTTTAATATTGCCGGAAGGGCTATTTTCTTTTTTATCAGAACAGGAAAACAATGTAACACTAATGAAAAACAGGAAGAGAAAACGCATACATTTAAATTTAGAAAGTAAAATTCTGTAAAGATTACTTTAACAACAACTGTAGCTTACTGAAACAGAAAAAAACATGACTGATTTGGTATTATTCACCCGCCAGCCATTTTTTAAACTCAGGTGAGCGCTCGGTGCTTACAATGGTTTCATGTTTGCTGGGTGGTTTGAGTTTAATAAGCACCCGTGCCTTGGTCCATGCAGTCATTTCATCAATTGCCTGCAGGGCCACAATAAACTGACGGTTAATACGGAAAAATAATTTAGGGTTGAGCATCTGCTCCAGTTGATCGAGGTTAAAATCAATTACAAAACGTTTGCCGTCTGCAGTAACCATAAAATTTGCCCTTGCTTCTGTATAAAAATAGGCGGCATCTTTTGTTTCAATGGTTTTAATGTGCTCGCCATAACGTATCACAAAACGATCCCTGTAACGATCTGCTGCCGGCTGCTGCATTGCTTCCAGCAATTTGGTAATATTTAAAGCCGGCTGCTCTTTTGATTTCTGACGTTTGAATTTATCCAGTGCCTGGTACAGTTCTTCTTTTTTCACCGGCTTAAGCAGGTAATCAATACTGTTTAGTTTAAATGCCTGCAGGGCATACTCATCATAGGCAGTTGTAAAAATGAGCGGGCTCGGAATACTCATTTCCTTAAACAGCTGAAGACTGTTGCCATCAGCCAGGTGAATACCTACCAGCATCAGGTCAGGCGGCGGGTTTTGTTGCAGCCATTTACGTGCCGCAGCAATACTATCCAGCACCGCAAGCACTTCCATTTCTTCACCGGTTTCTTTGAGGAGTTTCTGCAAACGTTTTGCTGCAGGTTCTTCATCTTCCAGCATCAGGATTCTGATCATGTTGATTTAATTAAAGGAAGTTTTACAATAAAGTGTGTATCATTTTTTTCAACCAACACTTCTCTTGAAGCAATTAATTGAAACCTGTTTTTGATATTCTGCAAACCCAATCCTTCACTTTTTTCCTGTTGCAACTTAGGATTAAGGTTATTGCTTACCACCAGGTAATCCTGTTCAATGGCGAAGGATAAAGTAAGCGGATCTTCCCTGGACACTACATTGTGCTTAATGGCATTTTCTGCCAGCATCTGCAAACTGAGCGGCGGCAACTGGTAGTTCGCTTTTACCTCTTCGCTGATACTATTATGGTAACGAAGTGCATCACCAAACCTTTTTTTCTGGATAAAGAAATAATGCTCAATAATCCTGAATTCCTCCTGCATGGGTATTAAATCTTTTTCACGCAGGTTGACAATGCTCCTGTAGAAATCACTCAGATGTTCTACATAAGCTGATGCTTTTGATGGATTATCTTCAATGATTGTAAGCAACGTATTAAAACTGTTAAAGAGAAAGTGGGGATTCACCTGGTTTTTAAGTGTTTCATATTGGCTCTGCAGTTTTTCCGTTTGCAATTGCTGCATTTTCTGCAATTCCTTTTCACGGATCTTAATAATGGAAATGATAACAGCGGTAACCGTACCAATACTGAGCAAAAGAAACCACCATTGTTTCCAGAAAGGTTTATTGATGGTGAAGGTGTACACTGCTTCATCAGCATTTAGAAAACTACCGTTGGCCGAAGAACGGACTCTGAAACGATAGGTGCCATGTACCAGCTTGGGAAAGTTTACAAACCCGTCTTTAGTTGTTTGCCATTCCTGGTTATAACCTTCCAGCTTGTATTGATAGGAAACAGCAGCAGGATTTGAATAGTAAAACCCGGTGAAGCGGAAAGAAAGATTGTTTTCGCTGTAAGAAAAACGGTTGCGGTTATCCTGTAATTCATCAAGAAACAAAGAAATGCCAAGTATTCTTGTTTGCGGTTGTACAACGGTTTGATATTTAGGTTTGCGCCAGTTGTAGATATGATTGCCTGCATGAAATAACCTTCCGTTAGCTGATGCAAAGTTGCTGTTGAGATTGGTATTGAGCGTTCCGTTTGCAGCAGCATTGTTTAGCGGTATCACCACATCTCCCACCGCATCAATAATAAAACAACCGGTAGCTGATACACAGAATATATTTCCATCTGCATCGGTTGTAATAGAAGATATACTCAGATCTGTTAATCCTTCATTTAAACCGAAATGCTTAAATGTTTTTCCATCAAACTTGTAAATACCATTGTTAAGTGTATTACACCAGATGATTCCGTTTTTATCTTCAGCCAGTGAATAAATAACTTTTGCATTCAATCCTTCTTTTTCACGAAAAGTTTTGTAAGTGCCGTTTTCCCAGAGTGTTAACCCCTTACCATCTGTTCCAAACCAAACACGATCCTTCCTGTCTTCGAGCACATAGTATATGTATGCCGATCCTGTAACGGAAGTTGTATTAAACCGGTCTAATGATTTATCAGCAGTTGCAATACGCCATACCCCTTCCAGTGAAGTAATCCAGAGATGACGATTATTACCTGTAATAGAAAGTATGCTGGCTTTTTGCAGATCTGCAGCTTCATTTAAATGCTGTACCTGCCCGTTGCTTTCGTTAATCATAAAAATACCATCGCCCATGGTACCTACCCAAATCACACCATCTGCATTTTCGTGCAAACAGGTTACTTCTGAATTAGGGCGCAGCGGTAGAGTAATATTCTTCTTTGAAAGCCCTTTAACTCCTGTTTCATAACAAGCCACTCCGTTTTTTGTGGTAACCCAGTACCTGCCTGTTTTGCTTACGATTAAATCATGTACTGATTCTGCTTCTCCGGGTTCAAGCGTTATCACAGTTTCTATCTGTTCACCAATTGTTCTTTTAAATGATGAGTTTTGAAGCAGCCAGATGTTGGCTTCAGCATCGGCAGCCATTTGCAGTAAACCTGAAGCAGTCATTTTGCTTTTCATCAGCATACCGGTGCGGTTAAGTACAATCACAGATTCATTACCGGCCAGCCATATCTCTTGCTCCAGTGCCAGGATTTGATTTACCGGCAATTCACCACAGTAAGTATTTGAATATTGTTGTGTGATGAGATCAAATGTTCCTGCACATCCATTTTCAAAAGCCAGCCAAATAATATTATTGTTAATCCCGTCAGATGAAACGGACTGCACAATATTATCCGGAAGCCCGTCTGCGGCTGTAAAAGTTCTGATCTGTTTTCGTTTGCCATCAAAGCGGCAAAGACTGATGCCCTTATCAGTTGCTGCAATCATTTGGCTTTTCTGAAACTGCAATTGATATACATAATTATCACTCAGCCCATCATCCGTATTGATATTATATAAATGTTGCTGATAATAAACGTAAACACCTTCACCTTTTGTGCCCAGCCATAAGTTATTCTGTGCATCAAACGCAATACTGCTGATCACTGCTTTGGGCAAACCTTCCGTTGGTTGCCAACGGTTAAGTTTATTGTTGATAAAACTGTAAACAGCGCCATTAGTGCACCCGATCCATAATTCGCCTTTACTGTTTTCACCAAGTGCCGTAATCAAAGGAAGACTGTCTGTTTTTTTTGAAAGCGGAATCATACCCATTCCATCAAACAAAAACAATCCGTCTGAGGTAGCGGTGTAGAAAAAACCTTTGGATGAAAAAAGAAAACAGGAAGACTTACCTGTAACAGGTACTTCAGCAGATGCAATGTTTTGCTGGGCTGCCGTTTTACCTGCAGCAAGAAGCAAGAATATATATAAACAAAAAGACCGCATGTTATTTCTGGTTCAACTCAGCCAGCAGTTCCACCACAATTTCATTGGCAAGCTTTTCTTTTACTACTCTGGGAATCGGAATGTTGTGATCGCTTAATAAAACAGTAAAGTTGGATTTGATTTTCATCATACCATTTTTTACTTCTACATCACTTTTAATAATTCTTTCTTTGGACACACCATGAATGGTTAGTATTCCTTTTGCACGAACGGTATAAGTTCCAGGCTGTGAGAGATCAACATCCTCAATGATTTTACCGTTGAAGAGCGCTTCCGGAAACTTCGGAGTTTCCATATAGTTCTCATTGAAATGTTCCCGTTGCAGCGGACTGTTAAAGCCTTCAAAAGAATTAATACGTATGCGAAACGCAAAAGTTTTCTTATCAGCATCCACTGCACCTTTTACTTCTTTACTCACTGCATGTATCAATTCCATGGGCGCCTCTGAACGAAAACGGATAGTACCTGTATTGGTAGTATATATTTTGGGCTGAATTAACGGAGAACTTACACTCCAGAAGGATAGTATGAAAAGAATGATCTGCATGAATGATACCGTGTTATTGCAGCATATTGAATTATTGTTTTGCTGCTAACCTGTTTCGTTTTTTTAATGAAAATACACGGGAAACATTAAATCCGAACAAAATATCTCCTTTATCCCATCGGCCAAATGTTTCTGATACAAACACACGTTCCGTCATGCCGGGTGAATTGGTAAAATGCAATTGAAACACATGCCCGCCTGTTTCAATATCAAAACCTACGGATAAGGAATTGGTAGTACCTTCTAATTTATAATCGGGCAACTGGTAATAGTATTCAACGTTAATGCTCACTCTTTTGCTGATTTTTTGCCGGCCGCCGATACCAATGGCAATTACATCATTGGGATCAGAAGCTTTGGGCACCAGGTTGTAATGCACCATGGTAGGCATCAGTTGCAATGAAGTGCTTTCAGAAAATTTGCGTGCCAGCAACAACTGATACGCATAATACAGGCGGGAGCTGAAATAATTTTCACGGTTGGGGTCGGGCCACTTTAATGTTTGAATCATGGCACTTGCCATAAAACTTAAACTCACCGGCATGGCTACTTTACCTGTAGACTGGCGCAGCAATTTGTATTTAAAGAACGCATCGTATTGTTTCTGGTAAGTACTTCGCCCAAAGCCTACCGTTAGTTTGGGGCTTACACCATAATCAAAACCCCAGCGCATACTGGCATTATCCAATCCGAAAAATTCATACAAACCGCCGTTAAGCTGACCGAAACGATGTGATATTTTTAAATCCAGGATGCCGGGCGCAGTGTTTTCAATACTATGCCCGTGAATAAGCCTTGTGGTTTTAAACGTTGCTTCTGTTAACTGCACTTTGTTTTTCTGTTCCTTTTTCTGTTCTTCTTCCAGCATTTTATCCAGGTCAATTTCCTGTGCTTTAGCGGTTACAGCTACAAGCAGCAAAAAAGCGGCAGCATACCAACGTTGTGTCATAACAGTTGTTTTGATAAATGATCAATCAGTTTTTATACGGCTCATAGGAACAGGAAACGGTTACTTCCACTATTTCAGAAACCTTAGCTGCTGAAAAAGCAGGAATTGTTACTTTATAATCAGTCAGCTTTACAGGAAACTTAGCAGCCGTACTTATTTTACCGGCTTTCACTGTTACAGTTCCCTGGGCTGTTACTTTATTGGTAACTCCATGAATGGTTAAGTTACCATCTACCACTGCAGCATAGGTACCGTCTTTTGTAAAATCAATTTTGCTCAAATCCCTGATCGTTCCTTTAAAATCCGCTTTCGGATATTTATCAGAATCCATATACTCAGCGCTGTTAAAATGTTGCTGCATGGCAGCCTTTTTAAATTGGAACCCCTTTACGAGTACAAGATATTGCACCGCTCCGTTTTTAGTATTGACAGTAGCTGTTACTTCGTTATTAACGGCTTCAATATCTTCCACATTCGTATGTGAGAAGAAAGTAATTTTTCCATTTCGGGTAAGATGAATATCCTGGGCATGGAGCTGAATGGAACTTACAATGATAAGGAGGACTGAAAAAAGAAACTTCATAGTTCTGTATTTTATGTTTTTACGTTGTTTAATTATTGGGCGCATTGTTGCGGAGCCATGTTCTTATTTCGGCAATACGGCAATCACTGAGACGTGGGCCACCCTTGGGCATCGTATTGGTGAAACGGGTAACTGCATTTAGCAGTAATCCATTATCTGCATACACTTTTACATCAGCATAAGTACCCAGTTTCACACCTCCTCCGCTTGCAGCTGTACCACCATGACAGGAGATGCAGCTAGAGTTTATAATTCCTGAAATCTGAACACTAAACTTTACGTTGGATGTATCACATTTATTTGCTCCGTATAACAGTTCCTCTTTATCATAGTAACATGATGAAATAAGGCAAACTGCCAGCAAACTGCTGAGAATATTTTTAATGTTCATACTATTAGTTATTGAGTGCGCCTGCGTTTTTCCATTTTGTAATCTGTTGAATGTTACAATCAGAAACTTTTTTGAGTGGAGGCGGCGGCATGGGTTTATAAACTCCGGGCTGTTGCTGGATTAGGGAGCCTAACAATCTTCCATTCAAAGCAATTGCTTTCACTGTTTCATAATCAGTAAGGTTTAACCCGGCAAAAGGTGCAATTTCGCCGTGACAGGAAATACACCCATTATTTTTTAAAATGCTTTTTATTGTTATACTGTAAGAAAACTGCATAGTATCACAAACTAGTCCGCAATTCGTTGTATTCAGAGCGCCTTGCACAATCCATTTGTAAATAGAATCCTTTTGGTCGTTTGACAATGGTTTGTAAGGCAGGGGAGGCATTCGGTCTTTCGGATCATTATCAATAATTTTTTCCCAGTACTTACTTCCGCCAGGGTTATTAGCCTTAATACCACGCATGATGTCAGTATAGTTATCTAACTGTATTTCTTTGGCTCTAGTAGTTGCATCATGACAACCACTTTTGGCACAATTAGAAACAAAAATGGGCAACACATTGCTTTCAAAACAGATCGTAGCTGCACCCGGTAATGGTGGCGTTACATCGGGTGGAGCGCCATTAATCAAAACGGGCTCATGCCGACAGGCAAATAAAAGTGTAACCAATACCAGGACACTTGCAATAATATTCCGCAGCATAGGGTTTAATTTATTTTATAACAGCGAATAAGTACCACATCAGTTAAATAACCGGTGCAGATTCCTTTTAATGTAACTGTGTCACCTTCCTTTACTCTTACATCTTTCTGCTCCAGCGTACAGTTGATGCCAAACATGGGATCATCTGTTTTCAACAAAACTACTGTAAAGCCTTCTGCGTTTTGGGTGACACTCGTCACCTCGCCAGATACTTCCAGTATTTTCTCGAGATAGTTGGTATTGGCTGATTGCTCATTAGAGCTATAAGCATTAAACAGGGCAGCCGCTTCTACTTTTATACCCTTAGCATCGGCTATGTTTAACTGAGGCTTGTTCCAGATAAAAAACCACACATACAATGCCGCTGCTATGATAAGAATGACTACCGCAATCAATAACATCCTGAATCGTTTCATACCATACATTAAGAACTTCAAATTTAAAATTTCATTGTCTTGCTGACACTATGTTTGGCTGAACCGGAATAAATAACTGCTGAATGGGATTGGCAGAAAACTGAACAGAAAGGCGGTCAATAACTTTTTATGCTATTTCACACCAATATAATTCCCGACCGGCTGTCGGTTTTGTATGCTGCGGGCTAATGTCATTTCATCAGCATACTCTAACTCACCGCCAAAAGCAATGCCACGGGCAATAGTGGTGATTTTAACGGGAGCATCTTTCAACTGCTTGTTAATGTAAAAAAGAGTGGTATCGCCCTGTATGTTTGGGTTCAATGCAAAGATGAGTTCTTCCACTTCATCTCTTTGAATACGGCTGAGCAGGGGTTGAATGTTAAGCTGATCAGGGCCTATTCCATCCAGAGGAGAAATGATACCGCCCAGCACATGGTATCTTCCGCCGAACTGCTGGGTGCTTTCAATGGCAATTACATCCCGGATGCTTTCCACTACACAGATGATTCGTTTGCTCCTGCTCACATTGCTACAGATATTACACACATCACCGTCTGACACATTAAAGCATTCTCTGCAGAATTTAATTTCATTACGCATATGTGCCACGGCTCCGGTAAACTGGTTCACCTCCTCTTTACTCTGTTTCAGCAAATGCAATACTAAACGCAAAGCCGTTTTTTTACCGATACCCGGAAGTTTGGCAAACTCATTAACACTCTGTTCCAGCAATGAAGAAGAAAAAGACATAGGGCGAATGTACGAAGCTGCTGTTTATTTTATCATGGAGTTTGTGTTGCCGGGATTTCAATATTCGATTCATTATCCCAGTTGGGCTTGATGGTAATTTTTATATTGAGATCCTGCACCCGCTCCGGCTGTCGTCTTGGTTTACTGAAATAATCACCCGCATCCCAACGCCCGTTTTTATTGGCATCATATAAAATACGTACCTGGTACTCACCGGGTTTGTATAAACGTTGCAGCCATTCTGTTCCTTTCAGAGGATAAGCACCTGCCATTTGATCATTGGTATATAAAAGAAGAACGGGATTCTTAGAAAGATCCAGGTTTTTAAACCGCAGGCGGATAGAACCATATTCCTTTTCTGTTTTTACCCTGAAATTGATGGTATCATTTTTTAAAGCACCCAGTCCGCCGGTATCTGTTGCATATTCCTTCTCCAGAATCAGGCGATAGGAACCGCCTTCTTTCCACGGAGTATAGATGATTAGCTGACGACGGGCCGTGTCGTTAATAATTTTCACATTGCTGATGCGTGTGGTTGTATCAATAAAGAGGCTCAGCTTGGTACTGTCAACCGGCTTCAGCGGTTTTTGATAAGTGAGTTTAAGACTGTCAGTTAAATCCTGTGCACCGGTTTCAAGATTGGAGGTATAGGTAAGTCTTTTTACTGTGCCGGGTTTATCGGGCACAACAGCAGTTCTCCTTGGTCTTTCTTTTTCAGCGGCAAAAGCAAATAGTTGTACTGGTGAAGTTTTTGTACCCACTTCAACCGATGAATCGAGAAACGCAAAAGTCTCTGATAATTGAGAGTATTTTTTATCGCCATCTGCATCCTGTAATGCATACACATAAAAGGTTCCTTCGGGCAGGTTGGTGAATTGAAAGGTTCCGTTGCTTTTAACACGGGTTACGTAAACCGGTTTTTCTTTTACTACTGTTGAGTCTTCCTGTTTGCGATACAGTAATGCAAAAAAGGTGCTGTCGGTTTTACCATTTTCAGCATTTACAATACGGCCGCTCAGCGTATTGGTATCAATACGGTTGCCGGTAGAAAAAACATACTTGAAGTTTTTGAGCACATTACTTTCGTTCAGATCGGCAATTGCATTTCCAAAATCAATCACATATGTGGTATTGGGCAACAAAGAATCTTTAAGGCGAATAGTAACCGTTTTTAACTTGTATTCTGTAACCGGCGTTTTTACGGGATACGGAGCAATGAGAATATTTTCATTCGCATTCTTCAGCTCAATAAATTCATCAAATGTGATGGTGATTTTTGGAGTGGATACATTCAATGCCGAGTCTTTTGGCAAAGCGCTTACCATTACAGGCGGCAAACTATCCCTTGGACCACCACCCGGCGGCACAATATTGGCACAACCATTACCCCCCAAGAAAAAGAGAGCTCCGGCAACTATAAAAACAATGGACGATAAAATTCTTTGTACATGCATGTGGCTGCAAACTTAAAGTAATTGCCCGAACCTGATTTTTTATATGGTTCAGGATTAACAGGAATTTGAGAGGCGCTCCTCATTGATCAGGATTCTGTCTCCTCTTCTTCCAGTTCATGCAATGAAATGGCCATGTTATTGGTCTTTACAAAATTGCACCAGTGACAATCTTCTTTACCACAGCCAATATAGAATTCCCGGTTCTGAATTTTAGTCCAAACATTGGTGATTTGCTGTGTAACCGTTTCAATATCGGCAGGCGTAATAACTATTTTTTCTTTTTTGTACTCCTTCTTTTTATTGGGTTCTACAAAATCAAACTCAGTACTCACTACTTTCCAGTCTTTGAGTTCATAGTTATCAACGAGTATTTTATAAAAAACAGCCTGGCGCCAGTAATCACCGCCATTGGGTTCTTTGTCACTCGGGCCTTTCATTTTTTCTTTGGCTTTATCAATATCACCTGTTTTATAATCAACCACATTAACTGCTTTGCCATCAAACTCCAGTTTATCCAGTTTACCTTTTAACGGCACTCCTTTTACCAGCACTTTGCTGATGTTGCGTTCAATAGCTACAATTTTATTAAATGAGTTGATGGAATGATCATAATAATTACTCAACACCTCCTGCCCGTATTCCATACGGCGGTTGTATTGTTCTTTCGTAAAACTCTCCCGGTGGCGCTGTATGTACCATACAAAGTCATTAATGAACTCTTCCTTTGAAGGAAATGTTTCTTTACCGCCCTCCTGCATCTTTCTGAATAACTGTTCCAACGCATAATGCACGGCACTACCAAACTCCGTTGCTTCATTTTTAGGTGACGGTATACGTATGAGATTTTTAAAATAAAAACCAAGTGGACAATCAAGGTAGTTATTCAACGCCGTAACATTCATAGTAAACCTGTCCAGCAATGCACCAATGAACTCTTCTTCTATCTTTTCAATTTCAGGAGCCGCTGCCTCACCAAACTGCATGGCAGCAAAAGCACTTAATGCTTCTGCACTTAAAAGAACCGTTTCTGTTTTCAAATCATGCACTTCTTGTATTTCTGCAAGAAACATGGAAGGCTCCAGTTCTTTACCATCATTCTTAAACTTACTGTAACTCATGAACAGGTGCTGCTCTGCCCGTGTAATTGCCACATAAAATAAACGACGCAGTTCTTCTTCATCTGATTGCGTTGTTTGTGTTACAAACATAGTATCAGGCAACTTATAACCACCACCCGGTTTTCGTTTCTTCTCCCAAAAACCGGCATTGCATCCTGCAAAAAATACATATTCAAATTCAAGTCCTTTGGAGCCATGTGCTGTAAGCAGGTTCACACCTTTATCACTACCGCTCACCTGTACCAATGGCAAAGCAATATCTTCTTTTTCCATCAGATCGATAATACCCACCAACTGCTGCAAGGATAAAAGAGGATTGCGGCGGGTTTCTTCTTTCACAAAATCAAAAAATGCTGTAAGTATTTGCAACTGCCAGTGTTTATCCGTTGCCTGCATAATGTGTTGCAGTAATCCTGTTTTACGGATGATGCTTTCAATTAAATACTGCAAGGTGTTGCTGGAAGCATCTGTAAGCAACTGTTCTGTAATGTTTGCTGCTTTACTTAAACCAGGATGTATTGTGCTTGAAAATAAATCTTTCGGTTGTTCTTTACTCTTTTCCACCAGTAACCTGCGTAAAGAAGCAGGACCATCAGGAAATTTTGTTTGTGATACCTGTACTGTAAGCTTGGCAATTTCAACCGGTGGAATACCAAACCAATCTGTATGCAGCAATTCAAACAACATTTCATCACCGCCATAAGGTGCATCTAATTCAGCAGCAAGATAACGGAGCAGCAAAATCATTTGCTGTGCCAATGGCAATTCAAACACATTCAGGTTGCGTTTGCTGTACACCGGTATGGCTAATTGTTTGAAGTAAGCGGTGAGTTCCTCTCCATATTTGTTTTCTTTATAGATGACAGCAATTTTTCCGGGAGGTGTTCCCTGCTGCAGCAATTGTTGTATCTGCAGTGTGATATCAATCATTTCCTGCCGCTGCGTTTCATATATTTTGATACGGGGCTGGTGATGCAGATTTTTTAAATGCTCCCTGGAAGCAATAAGCTCTTTGCTGAGGTTGGGGATTTTCTTTACCAGTCGTTCTTCGTTTCGGTTGATGAGCGTTTTGGAAACATCGAGTATCGGTTGTACAGAACGGTAGTTGTTAGTAAGTACCACTGTGAGCAGATCGTTGCTGTAACTATCTGCAAAATGTTTCATGTTTTCTACATTGGCACCCTGGAAACGGTAAATGCTCTGATCATCATCGCCCACCACAAATACGTTAGGCTGCTGCCAATAGCTGATGAGTAATTCCACAATACGGTTTTGCGTACCACTGGTATCCTGGTATTCATCAACCAGCACATATAAAAATTGCTCCTGGTAACGGGAAAGCAACAGCCTGTTTTCTTCAAATGCTTTGATCACCCAGTTGATCATATCATCAAAATCATAACGGTTGCGGCGACGCATCATTTGCTGAAAAGGCTCAAACAGATCAACAGCAGCACGCAGCTTCTCCATCCGCTCTGTTTCTTCTTCAATTTTATCTCTCTTTAAATCACCTTGTTTAAACTCTTTGTATTTACGTTGATAGATAAACTCATCCCGTAAAGGAAGATCAGCAATGTATTCATCAATTTTCTGATGAATGTATTGCGGCGTCCAACCTTCTTTTTTCATATTGCTGAAGAGATGCTGCAGGTTTTTGATTTCAAAATACACATCCCCACGGTAGCGTTTGAGCGGGTGATTTTTGGGCAACTGGTCAATAAGTTCTTTAAAGAGTTCAATCCGCTCCAGGTCAGAAACTGGATCTAAGGCTGTTTTTTCAAACAGTGATAGATTTTCCTGGATTACATCATTGCAAAAAGCATGAAAGGTGCAGATGTTTACTTTATACGCATCCGGTCCAATAAACCCAAGCAACCTTTTGCGCATGGCCACCACTCCTGCATCAGTATATGTAAGGCATAAAATATTTTCAGGCAGGGCATCGGTATCTAGTAAAATCTTACCGATACGGCTGGCGAGGATTTGTGTTTTTCCGGTACCAGGGCCGGCAATCACCATCACAGGTCCTTCGATAGTATCAACAGCCAGGCGTTGGCGTTCGTTTAATTTCTGGTATTCTTCGCTGAATTTTTTCTCCAGTTTTTCCTTGTTCAATGACATAGTTCAAAGTTAATCTTCTGACTGCAGAAAATGATTGCAACAATTCAACTCTGAAATTGTAATAATGCCATGTCTAAAGTTTACAGTTTAAAAACCGTTCAGAACATTCCTGTATCATTGGAAAAAGCGTGGGATTTTTTCAGCAATCCTGCTAATCTTGCAGCCATCACCCCCGAACATATGAAGTTTAAAGTGATTTCACAACATCATGGAGAGCGTATGTATCCCGGGCAGATTATTGAATATAAAGTGAGCCCCTTACCCGGTTTTCGTGTGTATTGGATGACAGAGATTACACATGTGGAAGAAAACAAATTCTTTGTGGATGAACAACGCTTCGGCCCTTATACCTTATGGCATCATCAACATCATTTCAAAGCGATTGATGGAGGTGTAGAGATGACGGATATCGTGCATTACAAAATCCCGTTCTGGCTTTTAGGAGATATTGCCAACACTGTTTTTGTAAAACATCAATTAGAGCAGATTTTTCAATTTCGGTTTGCTGCCGTTGAAAAATTGTTTGGCAAATGGGGTGGATAATTCAACAAAATCGGTCTGTGTTTATAATTTTTTAACATGAAAACAGGCCCAGTACCCGCAAAGTGGTATTTTTTGTACCACAGTCCCTTGGTATTTTTGGAATGTCATCAGGTTACAGCCGTTGTTAACATTCTTCTGAATCGTATCTGAGAATCTGAAAATTACCCGGGGGCGAAACGTTAACCTACTTACGAAACACTTTCGCCCTCTTTTTTTACCCCGGCATCCGGCTGATGTATTTTTCCATCTGTTTTATCTGGTCAGCAATCTGAGGAGTGGTAGGCTTTAATGCTTTTGCCTTGCGGAAGAAGTCCTTGGCCGCCCTGAATTCCCGTTTATTCATCATAATGCTGCACATCTGTAAAAAAGCGGCTGCCTGGTTTTCTTTATCGGGCAGGCCTTTGCGAATGGCCTGGCGAATATAGCTTTCTGCCTGTTTGAGATCATTTTTCTGCATAGCCAGCATACCCATCTGTAAGAGGCTGGCCCCTTCAGCACCCTGCATGAGGGAAGAACCGGAACCAAGATCAATTCCTTTCTTCATCATTTTTTCAGCCCCATCATAATCCTGCTTCATCATGGCAATATTGCCTTTTAATGTAAAGTACACAGAGCGGATGGGTTTGAAAAGCAAACCGGGAAACTGCACCTGGTTCAGAATTTTTTCGGCACCTTCCAGATCACCGCTTTCCATGTACTCCTGTATTAAACGAAGCGGCCCGAAAAAGAAGTGACTGAAAACGCTTACCACCGCCACCAGGTATAAGATAAACGAAGGCCAGAAGCCTGTGAAATAATGAACAATACCTGCGGCTACTAAAAAAAGAATGCCGATGTAAAGTCTGTAGCGGATGTATACATTAAAGAGTTTCATATCAATTTTATTGGGCAGCAAAGGTAGGGTTTGAGGAGAGATTATCGATTGCCGATGGTTGAAAACTATTATTTTTGTCGCCCCCTTTAAACCTTTTGTAGCTGTTGAATTATAGCAGCTCCGCAGGCAAAGTGGCCCGATAGTTCAATGGATAGAATAGGAGTTTCCTAAACTCTAGATACAAGTTCGATTCTTGTTCGGGCTACTTTGCAATTACGGATTACTTTCAATTAGCTTTTCAATATCACACTTTCACCTGCTTCCATTTGCCCCGTTTAAAAAAGTAGAACGCTACAATTGCAATAAGCGTTTCGGCAATGGGTATGGCTACAAATGCACCGGTTGCTTTCCAGTTCAACCCTTTAGCTAAAAAATAAGCCAGCGGAATCTGGAACAACCAGAAACAAACAAAACTGATATAAGTAGGTGTTTTGGTATCACCGGCACCATTGAGTGCCTGGGTCATTACCATACCAATTCCGTAAAAGATATAAGCACTGCCAATGATTTGCAAAGAAAGTGATCCGTAAGCCACTACTTCCGGTTCCATGGTAAACAATTGAATAATGGGCCGGCTGAAAAACAGGAACAGGAACATAACACCACACATAAAAATGGCATTGTACTTAGCCGTTAGCATAACACTGTTGGCAGCACGTTCCGGTTTACCGGCTCCAAGATTTTGCCCCACTAATGTGGCAGCGGCATTACTCAACCCCCAGGCGGGCAAAATAAAGAACACCACATTACGGATAGCTACCTGGTAACCGGCGCTGGCATCTGTACCACCTGTTTCTGCAACAAGTCGGGCCAGAACAATCCAACTACCGCTGGCAATGATGAACTGAATGGTTGCAGGCGATGCAATTTTGATGAGAGCTGTCATCACTTCTTTATCCCATCCAAAATGAGAGGCCCTGAAACGAAGTACACCACTTCCTTTAAACAGATGATAACACTGATATAACACCCCGCTGCTTCTCCCCAATACCGTAGCGATGGCCGCTCCCTTCAAACCAAAAAAGTGAATGAGCAAAGGGCACAAAAGAATATTGATACCACTGGCGATCCATAAACTTTTCATAGCCATGGCAGCATCACCTGCCCCACGGAAAATACCGTTAATAAGAAACAAAAACATGATAGCAGCACTGCCGCCCAGCATGATACGTGTAAACACAACACCTTCTTTCACCACATCAGGAGCAGCGCCCATGATTTCCAGAATTTCAGCAGCGTAGATAACACCCGCAATGCTTAACAGAACAGTGATGAAAAAAGCCAGCATGATGGACTGTGCACCTGAATGAGCTGCCGCTTCAGGATTTTTTTCACCGATTCTTCTTGCTACAATCGCTGTTGCTGCTGTACTTAAGCCGATGGCAACAGAATATATAATAGTGATTACAGATTCAGTAAGACCCACCGTTTGAATGGCGTTCTTACCGAGTTTGCCCACAAAAAACATATCCACTACCGCAAATACACTTTCTAAACTCAGTTCTAAAATCATGGGTACGGCCAGCAGAAAAACCGCTTTACGCAGACTGCCTTCAGTGTAATCAAAAGCCTCACCACGGAGCGATTGTTTGATTGTTTGAATAATATAGGAAAGCCTTGACAGGTTGTTTTGATTCGTCATTGATAAAAAATAAAGATTAATAAATAAATAGAGCCCGGCAAATGTGCCGTTAATGAGAGTGTGTCTTTCTTAAAGACGAATCAGAGCTTCATATTCGTAGAAATGAGAGGGCAAAACTAAAGGAAACCGGATCAACTCAAAAATGTGGTTCATTACAAACGGAGCAAATCCGTGCAGGACGGTATTTTTTGCGGAATCATTGTATTTATCTGCAACAAGTTTGTACTTTTAAGCAGCAATTAAGCCGGGCAATGTTTCTTTGCAACCATTGCCTTAAGATACCCGACATAGTAAGTGAAACTAAATATTATGAAGCAGCTCGTTATTACCCTATCACTTGTATTGATTAGTTTGGCCGGCAGCAGCCAGGCAAGGATTCCTGTAAATGACCCTGCCCCGGGCAATAAACCGGCAGTAGTTACACCACCCACCAATAACAATACAACTACCAGTTCAGAGTTAACCAAATATGCTGATCCGCAGGGACGCTTTACGATTGGCTATCCCACTAACTGGGTATTTAACAATGCTCCTGAAAGTGCTGTTATCAAAATCACATCCCCTTTAGAGAAAGATGAAGATGATTTCAGACAAAATGTAAACCTGCAGATTGAAGCTTATACTTCCACTATTGAAGATTATGTGAATTCAAGTTTGGGTGAAATTAAAAAGCTGATGAAAAATTATAGAGAGGTTTCATCTATGTATTTTAACCGGAATGGCTCCCGTGCTTACGAAATTATTTACAAAGGCAAATATGGTGAGATGGCTTACGAAATGCAGGTGAAACAACTCTTTGTAGTAGCAAACAGCAAAGCCTATATTCTTACTTATGTATCCAAGGTGGATGAAAGAGATGCATTTGAAACAACAGCTAACAAAATTTTCAATTCATTTAAGTATTAAGCAACTACTTTAAAAGATACGCAAAGCCCGTTTTGAAAGACGGGCTTTGCTTTTTTAAGATCACTTCTTTTTAATTGCTATTATTTCAAGCCGGGGTAACGACTTACAAATTCAACACCATATTCGGATTTTTCTTTTACAAGACGCATAAAGCGCTGGAGTTGTGCAGCATCAACTGAGTCTGCAAAACTCTGATCATGCGTGAGCAGTACAATATGACCGGGTATTTTTGTTTTTTGATGCGTAAGCATACTGTCTAGCTGCTGAAACATTTCCTCTCCGCTTTGTTTCAACTTTAAAGAATCGCTCGTGTAAAACCACTCTGCATCCCAGCCTACTATGGTAAAGCCTTTTGCATACATTGAATCGGCGGCTGTTTTACTTTGAGCCATATCCGTTGCTGTAATCATTGGAGTGCGCCAGATATTTCTCCCCGGTGTTCTTGCAATAGTTGTAGTGAGCTGCAGGGAATCCTGGCATCGTTTAAAGTCTGCAACTACAGTGCTGTCGCTTTTGTAAAAAACGGCAAAACGGTTGTGTTGTGCATGCGTGTAGCTGTGGTTATAAATTTCTGCGTATGGACTTTGCTGCAAACTATCCCATTGCTGTTGCTGCCATTTACTGCCATATACATGCTCGCCCACTACAAAAAAGCTTACGGGCATCTGCTCTTCCTGTACTACACGAAGCACAGATGATGTTCCTTTATTAGGCCCGTCATCAAAAGTGATGTAGATGGTTTTTTTCCTGGCTGGTTTTTGTACCGGTTTTTTGGCTGTTGTTGAATCCGGCAACAACAGTTTCATTTGCTTGCGCTCCTCTTCAGGATTGAGCGGCGGGTGACAGGCAAAGAAAAAAATGATAAAAAAAATGGTGGAGTTAAAATACAGGGCACTTCTTTCAGGCTCGCCCTCATCGTCGGCTGACGATGCATTGTTGGGATTCATATTAATGTTTGATTTTGAATATGAAGATAGCAGCAACCAAAAGCGGTTCGCAAATTTGTTTGGTTAAAGAATTTGTAAATGAACATTACAGGTAATCAGTTATCATTTCAAGAATCTGAACAGGTCTTTTGTGCATGTACCTATATTTGCATTCCTTTAAATTTTAGCCCATAAAAACATGAGAAAATTTTATTTGTTCTTTGCTTCCTTTTTCCTGGTTGGTTTTTTAAACGCACAGTTTACATCCGGTAATTTAGTAGTAGTTCGGCTTGGAAATGGAACCGTTTATAATGGTGGCGCTGCTGCCCGTTGCTTTTTAGATGAATACACAACTTCCGGTACCCTGGTACAAACCATTGCCATGCCTGTAACTGCAAGTGGCGGCAACAGAAAATTTATGCTGAATAATGGTTTTTATGGCGGGCAAATAACACTTTCAGGCGATAACAGGTATTTATTGGTTCCCGGTTTTGATGTGGATGAATTTTCGCAACCGCTTACTTCTTTTACACCTTCTATTGCTCCACGCATTGTGGCAAGAATTGATAAGAACGGAACCATCAATACCACCACTTCAACCGGAGCATATAACGGCGAATCCATTGAGGCTGCCTATAGTACCAACGGAACCAATATCTGGGTATGCGGAACCAATATTAATAATGATGGTACAGGTGGTATTCGGTATCTCACTTTTGGTGCAACCACTTCTACACAAATTAATGCAGGAGCACAGTTTGTAGGATTCAGAACTTTGGGTGCGTATAACAATCAATTATTTGTAACCGCCGATTATGGGAATATTTCACTGGCATCTGTAGGCAGCGGATTTCCTGTTACTACTGCTGCTCTCAGCAACCTGCCCGGCCTTCCAACTAATAATAGTCCCATCCCCACCGGTTTTTTTATGGCTGACCTTGATGCAGGTGTTGCCGGGCCTGATGTAATTTATTTTTTAGATGGCAATGTCTTTGGTGGCGCCACTGCCAATACGTTAAGTAAATATTCTTTAGTAAGCGGCATATGGGTTAAAAACAATGCTATCAATATTGATAACCCAAAAGGTATGACGGCTTCTTTAGCGGGCAACAGTGTTACACTTTATGTAACTACTAATTCCGGTATTTCAAAAGTTACTGATGCCACAGGGTATAATGCCAACATAACAGCTGCTTTTTCTTCAATAGCTACTGCGCCTGCTAATACTTTTTTTAGAGGGATTTCATTTACGCCATCAGATTTTCCAACAGCAGTAAGAACCGTTGAAAATATCAGGATGAGTAAAGTATATCAACGCTCCACTAACGAATTGCAGGTAGAATTTACCAGCAAAAAACGGGCAAGGGTAACTATTACAATTGCAGATGTTTCAGGTAAGCAAGTGAATAACCTAAGCTACCTGGCCGAAGCAGGTATGAATGCAACGGTTCTGAACATTGGTGGTTTACAAAAAGCAGTATACTTAGTAACCATTATAGATGGCACTGAAAAAACAGTCAGCAAATTTGTAAAGCAATAAAACGTTATTTGAAACAGAAAAGGTGTTGATCTGCTCAACACCTTTTTTATTTATACCTGTTGGGTATTGTTATCTTTCTTCTTTTGAATGAGATCACTGAAAAAATTTTCAATTGTAATGCCAAAGATGAAGGCTTGACAAGAATACAGGGCTCATTGGTCTGCATGGTTGTAAACCGTCAGCACCAATGTGCAGGCACAAAGCTGAAACTATGCACCACAAAAAGCCCGGCTTCGTTTTTCTGGTTGATAGCCTTTGCTTTCAGATCGTTGTACATTTTTTCTTTTCCTTCATCCGTCATACTTTTTTACTTAATGAGGGCATATCAGGCAGCGGCTCCAAGTAAAAATGTACCGATGTGTTTGGGATTAACCATAATTGTATGCTTTGGTTTCCCTAAAATTTAAAACTAACCATGATGGAGCTTTGTTAATTCAACCACTTACAAACATTCGACATTTTTTCTTTATTTCTACAAGATTTGTACTTTGTAACATCGCAAACTTAATATGTTTAACTTTTGGAAAATATTGCTTGGCACTTCTTTTCTGCTCTTTCTGTATTGTATTCCCGTTAGCTCACAAATTAGGAAAATATACCTGGATGTCATTTCTCAAAATAACGAAACTGTAAAAGCAAGTTTTTATTCCCCTAACGAAGGCTTTGTGGCTTCTGTTAACGATGGCTCAGATTGGATAGGTTATACTACAGACAGTGGCAGAACAATTCAAAAACGCTATATCTCCAATATCATGTATCAAGGTGTTCCTGCACCGGGGTATCTTTTTAGTATCAATGGGATAAAAGCATTTAACAAAAACAATCTACTTGTTTATGGTCTGTTCTTTACAACTCCTGCCATTTTGCGATCAACAGACGGAGGATTGTCTTATGAAATGACATTCTACTCCCTCTATAATGATTTTTATTTACACCCGGGAATTACGGATATAGTATTCCCTGACAATACAAATACAGGTTTTGCAGTTGATGCTGACAGAATTTTAAAAACCACGAATCAAGGGATATCCTGGTCAGTAGTATATATTGATCCTCAAGCAAATTTCGACCAAATAGAAGCAGTAAGTAATAATATACTTTTTGTTTCAACTTTCGATAAAAGCAAAATTTTAAAAACAATTAATGGTGGCAGCATATGGGGCTCTGTAAATTTACCGTTACTCCCAGGCATAAAATTAAATAGCACTTCTTTTGTTTCATCTGAACAAGGCTGGATTTCATTAACAGCAGACAATATTGGCACACATATATATTTTACAAATGACGGAGGAGCAAGTTGGCAATCAATAAACGATTGGAGCGGCTATTTTTATAAAATGAAGTTCGTGGATACTAATACGGGCTACGGCTTGAGCGGTCAAAACACTGTTTGGAAAACTACAGACGGAGGTCATCTATGGGAGCCATTACCCCGAGATAATAATTATGCTTACTTAGGCTATTCTCATGTTGATTTTACATTTTTCTCTGCCAATCAATTTTGGGCATATGGGTATAAAAATTTTATGGAATTAACTTCAAATGGCGGAGGAACACCACTTCCAAAAGCATTTTTTAAAATAGATACCGCCGGCAATGCTGCAACAGGCGTTATTAATTTAATAAATTTCTCCAGGCCTTCATACAGCTTTAAGTGGTATGTCAATAATGTTTTTATTTCTTCAAATTATAGCACATCATATATTCACAACCCTGCAAGCACACTTGACAGTATAATGCTTATAGTTTCAAATGGATCTATTTCGGATACGCTTATTAAATTTCAGTTTTACCCAAGCCCAATTTCAATCACCTCTTTTTCACCTGTTCAAGGTGTTACAGGTACAACAATTACCATAAGCGGCACAAATCTTCATGATGTTAAAAATGTTTATTTTGGCGGGATACGTTCTCCATATTTTACAATCATTTCCCCTACGCAAATTTTAGCTGATGTGGGCAATGGAGCTTCTGGGGCAGTAACAGTACAAACACATCAAAATACATATGCTTCCTTGAATGGATTCACATACTTACCGCCTCCACAAACAAGCTTACCTATATCGGTAAATGACAGTATATTATGTAAATCAGAAAAGATAACAATATCAATTCAAAGATCTGAAACCGGTGTTCGGTACGAGATCATTGACAGTTTAGGAGAAAGTTATGGAGCTGCTAATGGAAATGGAAGTACTCTTTCAATTGTTTCAAATCTTATTTCGCAATCCGGTATTTATAAAATAAAAGTTTTCAGGACGGGTTATCCAACTACAGTTAATTTTCTTGATAAAAGAGTAAATATCAAAGTTGAAAAAACAAGTGCAGCTTTTACTTGTAACCGAATAAATGTATTCCCTGGCGAAAAAGTGGATTTTGGTAACCAATCAATTGATGCCAGCATATTCAACTGGGAGTTTTTCGGTAGTGCAAGTATTGCTACAAGCACTGACTATTCTCCAAAAAATATTAACTATCAATCCTTAGGGATAAAGCCGGTGAAATTAATCTCTACAAGTATTAATGGCTGTAGTGATACATTATCGAAAAACACTGTTAACGTTTACATCAATCCCGCTCAAGAACAGGAATGCTTTGTACAAACTATCAAAGATCAAAATGATGAAAACTCTTATACTCAAATTAATCCTATGCTCGTAACATCAGATGACGGGTTTATAATGAGTGGCACAGGAAAGAAACCACAACTAAATGGCTTATTAGGTATATCAGATACACTTACTGAAAACTCTGTTTCGTATGTTGCCAAGTTCACTTCTTTCGGAGCGCTCAAATGGGTTGTAAAACTTAAGTATTACGGAGTAATTAATGGGGTTGAGAAAGATTCTAAAGGAAATATTTATATAATAGGTTATGCCCGTGTTTACAGTTTTCTTACTTTAACAAATGGTGATTCAATCAGGATCGCAAAATCGCCTGATGATAGTGTAACACATAAAATAAATGGCTTTATAGTTAAGCTTGACTCGCTGGGGAATTATTTATGGCATTCTGTGATTGCAGACCAAACACCGTTAAATCAATGCTCTGTATGTAAAGGAGGCATACCTTATACAATAAAAGTGCAAAATGATGAAATTGCTATTGGCGGTAACTTTTATGCAAGATTATCTTATTACAGGAATGGAGTATTGCAACCCTTGTTTTCAAGTTTCGATGCTATATCCCTTGAAAATTCATACAGAAATAACTTTGTCTTTAAGATTAACGAGGATGGTTTCCTTAAATGGCATATTTATTCAAATGGAGGCTTTCTAAATAGAATTGCATTGGATAACCGGAACAATCTTTTTATTGCAGGCACTTATGGAGACTCTCTTTTTGTTTATGATAGAAACCAACAAAACCGAATTGTATTTGCGAGCGACAATCCGGGTAATGGCCTTACAGGAGGTTATTTTATGAAATTTGATTCGGCTGGCAAATATTCCTGGTATAACGACTTTAGAACTATTACTATTAATGATATAGCAGTTGATGAAAAAGGAATGACCTATTTAACAGGTGCTACGGGAGGCTTTGAAATCATACACAGCAGCGGGTTAAGAAAACGTGATAATATAGGTGAGTTTATAATTTTAAAATTTGATACTTCCGGAATCAACAGATGGATAACCGGTGTGTTTGCAGATACATCATTTGGCGCTTCTAATTATGGTAAAGGTGAAACAATTTTTTACAAAAATGGAAAACTGTATGTATCAGCTGTTTTTGATCTTTTTAACGGTGACAGTGTAAATTGTTTACTTAAGTCAAATGACAGTAACCATTTATCAATCCAGTTCTACAGAACGGAATTTTCTGTGATTAAATATGATACAGCTGGTGTATTAAATAAAGTTGTGCGAAGTGGAAGAAATGATGAGTGGACCATCTCTGCAAACAAAATTACTACTGATAGTAAAGACAATTTCTGGATATCAGGTTTATCTGGATGTATAAATAATAATGAGTTTTCCTTTATTGCTTTTAATCACACCACCCCAGTTTTAACAGAGAATATAGACGGATTTTATCTAAAACTTGACACAAATTTCTGCTATTCCATTGTAGCACCAATCGCAAATGCAGGGACTGACAAATCAATTTGTACTAGTGAATCAATCGTTATTGGTACTAATACCGGTTCAAACAGTTATTACTGGACATCTTCCCCCATTGGATTTACTTCAACAGAGGCAACCCCTTCGGTTTCTCCGCTTCAAAGCACTACTTATTATTTAACAGTAATTAACCAGGCTGGGTTAATTGCCAGAGATACTGTCAAGGTGTTTACAACTCAAACCCCTGCGGCTATTGCCGGAGCTGATAAATATATTTGCTTTGGAGATTCAGTCAGGATTGGGTCATTGCCGATTTCTGGGAACAATTATTCATGGACTTCTATACCAGCAGGTTTTACATCTTCACTTTCTAATCCATTTGTAAAGCCACTATCGACTACGCAGTATATTCTATCTGTAACAAATGGAACATCTTGTATTGGCCGTGACACTGTGATAATAAATGTAAATGACTCCTATTTACCCTGGGTAGCCATAGGAGCAAGCGCAACGTATATTTGTTCTAACACAAACGTTACATTCACGGCGGTTCCGTATTTTGGCGGAGATGCTCCTTCTTTTCAATGGCAGGTAAATGGTATTAACCGGGGAACTAACAGCTCAATTTTTTCAAGTTCATCTCTTAATCATAACGATCAGGTTCAGGTAAAAATGACCAGTTCTTATAATTGTGCTTCCCCTGCCACCGTAACAAGCAATATTATCACCATGTTTGTTGTGCCCGTTGTTATACCGGATATAAGCATTTTTGGAAATACAAGTTTGTTACAAGGACAATCAACAAATATCACTGCCTCAGTTGTTAATGGTGGTTCGTCGCCACTGTTTAGGTGGGAAGACAGCACATCAACTCACGGATGGGCGGGACTATATTTAACTTCAGATTACACAATCAACTTCCAGCCTCAGCATACAGGACATAAACTTAGATGTATTTTGATGAGAGCTGCAGAATGTGCAAATCCATCAAAAGACACAAGCAATGTTCTCAATTTTGTAATCAATACAGCTACTGCTGTTGGCAACTTTTTAAATGAAAACCAGGGATTTAAATTCTATCCCAATCCGGTTAAAGAAACGCTTATTATTGATTCATTATCTCAATCTGACAACTGGGTTTCGTTAGAAGCTTTTAACAATTCTGGAGTAAGAGTATTATTTTTTCAGCAGTTTTTAAATCAACGAAGAGTTACAATTAATACAAAACATCTTATATCCGGAGTTTACTTTGCAATTCTCAGAAACAAAGACGGTAGGTTTTCAAGTTTTAAGTTTATAAAATATTGATTCTGCAAACAGCCCGGCTTTGTTCACTTGCTCAGCATAGCCCCGATTGAAGCGGAAATAAGGAGTTCGTCCCGTTTGAAGGCGGGACGGTTGACGTATTGCAGCGAAAAGCGGGAAACAACCGTCAGGCTTTGTACTGACGTTGATGCTCCTCAAAAAAATGATTCCGCTTTTTATTTGCATTGAGAAAATTCTTAGATTGAGCCATCGTAAATTTGTATTACCGCTTGTAACCCGTATTTAGTTCAAAACAATATAACCGGCGGTATTATACGAGAATATTTTTTTGAATTTATCATTGAAAGTGACATAAAAAACTTTGGTATAATATGAGCAGAACACAAGAAGTACTACAGGATGTTGTTATAAAATTTGCAGGTGATAGTGGTGATGGTATGCAGTTAACAGGCAGCCAGTTTACCAACAATACTGCTTTGATGGGGATTGATCTTGCTACGTTTCCGGATTTTCCGGCAGAGATTCGTGCTCCGCAGGGAACCTTGCCTGGTGTGAGTGGTTTCCAGCTCCGTTTCAGCAGCGATCGTGTGTTTACACCCGGTGATGCCTGTGATGTATTGGTGGCAATGAATGCGGCGGCGTTAAAAACCAACCTGACTGCATTAAAAAAAGGCGGAAAGATTATTGCCAATACGGATGGCTTTGATGCCAAGAATCTTCGTCTCGCCAATTATCCGGAAGGTGAAAATCCATTGGAGAATAATTCACTTGAAAACTACACGGTGATAAAAATGGATGTAACCAAAATGACCCGTGAAGCGCTGGCTGATATGACGATGGGGATGAAAGAAAAAGACCGGGCCAAGAATATGTTTGTGTTGGGTTTTCTGTATTGGATGTACAACCGTGATATGGAAAACACCATCAGCTTTTTAAAAGAGAAGTTTGGTAAGAAGCCGGATATTTTTGAGAGCAATGTGCGTGTGTTGAAAGCCGGTTACAATTTTGGTGATACTACTGAAACATTTACCACTACGTATAAAGTAGAAAAGGCAAAGATGGAGCCGGGTGTGTATCGCTCCATCATGGGTAACCAGGCTGTGGCTTATGGTTTGATTGCAGCGAGTGAAAAAAGTGGTTTACCATTGTTCCTCGGCTCTTATCCTATCACTCCTGCGAGTGACATCTTGCATGAACTGGCACGTCATAAAGCCTTTGGTGTAAAAACCTTCCAGGCAGAAGACGAAATTGCAGCCATCACTTCAGCTATTGGTGCTGCGTATGGTGGTGCCTTGGGTGTAACCACCAGCAGTGGTCCGGGTATTGCATTGAAGGGTGAAGCAATGGGTTTGGCGGTAATGCTGGAAATTCCGTTGCTCATCATCAATATTCAACGGGGCGGACCCAGCACCGGTTTGCCTACTAAAACAGAACAGAGTGATTTGATGCAGGCCTATTACGGACGCAATGGCGAATGCCCGATGCCGATTGTAAGCGCTTCCACACCGGGTGATTGTTTTGATGCAGTGTATGAAGCAGTGCGTATTGCCGTACAGCATATGACACCGGTGATTTTTTTAAGTGATGGTTATATTGCCAATGGCGCTGAACCATGGAAGTTTCCTAAGAGTGCAGATTTACAGGAAATAAAGGTTACGTTTAAAGATGGATTAGCAGAAGGTGAAGAAAAATATTTACCCTACAAACGTGATGAAAAATTAGTGCGCCCCTGGGCCATACCCGGCACCGCAGGTTTAGAACATCGTATTGGTGGTTTGGAGAAGCAGGATGTAACGGGCAATGTGAACTATGAGCCGGATAATCATGAACACATGGTGAAGACTCGTCAGGCCAAAGTGGATATGATTGCGAATTATATTCCTGAACAAACACTAGACAGTGGTCCTGAGAAAGGAAAAGTATTGGTACTCGGCTGGGGCAGTACCTATGGTGCTATTAAAAGTGCCTGTGCTGAGTTACAGGCACAGGGCAAGAGTGTGGCACATGCACATTTGAGATATGTGCGTCCCTTCCCGAAAAACTTAGGTGAGCTATTGAAGAATTATGAAACAGTGTTGATTCCTGAAATCAATAACGGTCAGCTCATCCGCATTATCCGTGATGTGTATTTTGTGGATGCGAAAGGTTATAACAAAATCAAAGGCACACCGATTACAAAAGGAGAATTGGTGGAGGAGTTAGGGAAGTGGTTGTGATTGTCAAATATTGAAAAATGAAAAATACTATCGTTCTCGTCGCAATATTATTTTTAAATACTGCATTAGGTCAAACAAAGAAATATTTTGACAACTTTGAGTTGGATAGCACATGTACAGTTATTGGCATGGGACCGTATTTGATGCAGAATGTAGATAAATATGAAAGATTTGAATTTATCATAAGCGGCAGAAAAAACTTAGATGCTCTTAAATCTGACTGGACAATTGGCAATAAAGTCTCACCTATAATTCAGCGTAATCTTTTTAGTATTTATGTTATTAAGGACAAGAGAGTGATAAATGCAGGAGTAGTAAATCCTGAAAGCTCTAATTTAAAATGGGGTGATGGTTGGTATTCATTCGATACAAATTATCTTGCTGTACTCGGTAAAAAATACCATCTTAATTATTTTATTGAAGAAAAATCTGTTCCAAATATTACAGAGTATGAAAAATTATACAATTCACTAAGAGAAAACCCATCACTTCTTTATATCATTAAGCCATCATTCGGTTTTGAAGGAAAATTTACGATAACTATAAAATATTCTAAAGAATTAAACAGTCCTTCAGCCGCTATTAATTATTTGAAAACAAAATTTAAATCAATTCAAACTTCTGTTGAGCCTGGCCTTGTGTATATTCTGGACGATTTTAACATGCAAAATAATACCTCATTGATGCGCATAACTATTTCATCAGGCTATGAATTATATCAAAAGCTTGATAAAAAGTCATATGTCATAAGTAATTGGGAGCCTATTTTATATAAATGCAAGCTTTTTTGGCGTAAGTAATTAGAATAAGAACTCTCCTTCTCAACTTTTGCGCAAAGTTTCAATCAATCATTCACCGCTGATGAATTTTTTATTTTTAATACCCTCTACCCGATTGAGTTTATACAAAATTTCTGTAGACAATCAGTAGCCGGAGCTGGCATATGCACAAACAAAAATTGCGGATTGAGTTGATCGAACACTTCAAAACGTAATCGTTTGCCAGCTTAAGCTGTTATTATCTAAAATATTAGCAACCGATTTGCTACAGATAATACTTATTGCCGATTGCAAGGTGAAGTACATCCGCTATGTTCTGCTCCTCCTGCAATCTTATTAATTCCTGTTTGGGATAAAAAATCGGTTCATCACTCAAATCAAATGTAGCATGATGCATGGGTACCAGCTGCGCCGCTTTTAACTGCTGCTGCGCCACCAGTACATCTGCCGGACTTGTATGAGCTGTATGCATAAACCACTCCGGTTTATAAGCACCAATGCCGAGCAATGCATAATCAATGGACGGAAAAAATTCACCAATCTCGGTAAAATGAATACCCATGCCGCTATCCGCACCAAAGTAAATGGTATGATTGTTTGATTGCAACATAAAACTACCCCAGAGCATGGTATTCATGTCAGTTAATCCACGGCGGTTCCAATGTTTAGCAGGAAGATAAGTAACAGTAACATCTGCTTCCAGGGAATAGGTTTGATACCAACCCGCTTCTACAATGGGATTGGTGATGTTCCAGGAGCGGAGCAAAGGAGCTATTTCCAAACCTGTTAAGATGATGGCTTTAGGATTGAGTGCACACAAATGCTGCATACTCTTTTGATCAGCATGGTCACGATGATTGTGGGAGAGTAAGATGAAATCAATCCGTTTTAAATCAGCAACACTGCAGGGCAAAGCAGTATAGCGTTTCACCGGCCCTACGTTGTACAATACCGGGTCTGTAATGAAATGTTTACCTGCCATTGTAAACAAAAAGGTAGCATGACCCAACCAGGTAAATCCTTCATCCGTATTTTTTGTAAGTGCTGCGTTGGGTATTACCTCCACGCCGGGTTGTTGCTTTTTTTTGAGTGGCTTTAATGGATTTTTTTCTGCCTGCCATTTAAAGAGTTCGGCAAAGCTGCGTTCTCCCGGACCATCGAGATTGATGTACTGATTTTTCTCATTCAGCAGATTGCCCGTCCAACCTTCTTTAATAAATGGAAGTGATGGATTATGTGTTATCCGTTTGCTCATTCTGTAATTAATTAATACATCAGATCATCAATAATACGGCCACATAATGGCACACAGCTGCACTTAATACAAATAAGTGCCAGATGAGATGATGATAGTATAATTTTTCCCACAAATAAAACAAAGCACCCACTGTGTATAAGCCTCCTCCAATGGCAATCATCAGCATCACATCAAACGGAATGGCATCAAAAAACTGTCTGCCACCAAAGAGTAAGATCCAGCCCATTCCTATGTACACAATTGTTGATACAAAATTGAACCGACCGGTGAAAAATATTTTGAATACAATGCCAATCAATGTTAATCCCCATAATACACAAAGCAGGGTGATGCCAGTAGTATTCATCATGTAGTTAAGAAGAAACGGTGTGTAAGTGCCGGCAATTAAAAAGTAAATACTGATATGGTCAAACACATGCAATACTTTTTTGGCCCGTGGATTCTGAAATGCATGGTATAGTGTGGACATGCTGAACAATAACAAAAAACAAAATCCATACACTGCAGCACCTACCACAGCGATATTATTATTCTTTGTAGCAGCCAATGCACTCAGTACCGGTAACGCTGCAATACCGAAAATAATTCCAATGCCGTGTGTGATGCTGTTGGCAATTTCCAGTTTTAAATCATGATGCTGACTGCTCATTATTTATTGATAGCGTTTCTGATTTCAGTACTTAAAGGCGATACGGCAGGATCAAAGTAATGGATGAGTTCACCTTGCTCATTAACGAGGTATTTTGAAAAATTCCAGCTTGGCTGTTTGTTATTCCATCCGTTTTGTGTGGAATCGCTCAGCCATTTAAATACCGGGTTTTGATCAGCGCCTTTTATCACACTTGACTTTTTCATGAGCGGAAATGTAACACCGAAGTTGATTTTGCAGAACTGTGCAATATCTTCATCCGTTCCTTTTTCCTGCTCTTTAAAATCATTGGCAGGAAAGCCGAGTATGATTAGTTGGTTTTGAAACTGTTCCTGCAGTTTCTGCAAATCATCATATTGCGGAGTATAACCGCAATCGCTGGCGGTGTTTACCAGCAATACCTTTTTACCCTTCAGCTGCTCAAAGTCAAAGGAAGTTCCGTTGTTGGACGTTGCTTTTAAAGAATAGAAAGAAACGAGTGCTTTTGCCTGTTCATTACCAAACTGCTTTGCTTTTTTACCACTGGCCCACATAAACGCCGGATAGAATGCTTTTAATAGTTTTTGACGGATAGTCATATCAGGAGAATTTCTGTTTACAAAATATACATAGCCTGCTACGGCAATAAATAAGAGAACGATTGTGTATAAAACACGTTTGAATAATTTTATCATGTACCAATACATTATCGTATCACCATTTTAAACAATCCCAGCTTCCCTTTAAACGGCGGATATTTTATGGAAGGATCAAACCAGGAGGGCGTTTTCATCACTGCTTTCTGGTGGCTGAAGGTATCAAAGGAATATTTACCATGATACTTACCGGTACCGCTGAAGCCTCTTCCGCCAAAGGGTAGGTTGTGATTGGTTAAATGCCAGCTGCTGTTGTTCACACATCCGCCACCAAAAGATATGGCTTCAATCCACGCTTTTTCTTTTGCACTGCTTTCTGTATAAACATAAAATGACAATGGATTGGGATGTTGTTCTATCATTTTCAGCGCCTCGTCCATAGTTTTAAAAGTGAGAATCGGCAGCACAGGTCCAAAAATTTCTTCCTGCATTACCGGTGCATCTAATGAAACACCCTCCATTAAAGTGGGTTCAATAAACAACTGCTCTTTATTGGTACGGCCGCCATGCAGAATAGTGCCATTGTTTAAATAAGAAGCAATACGATCAAACTGTTTTTCATTGATGATTTTTCCGAAGTTGTAATTATCCGCAGGTGTATCAGAATAAAACTGCAGAATACATTTTTTCAGCTCTTCCACCAATTGCTGTTTTTTTGTTTCGTGCACCAGTACATAATCCGGCGCCACACACATTTGCCCGGCATTGGAAAATTTAGTAACAGCAATACGACGTGCAGCTACTTTGATATTGGCATCACTTTCTACCACACAGGGGCTCTTACCCCCAAGTTCCAGTGTAACAGGCACCAATCGCTCTGCCGCCATTTTATAAATAGCTTTACCTGTGGGAATACTGCCAGTGAAAAACACATGGTCAAACGTAAAGTTGTTCATCATAACAGGCACTACCTCATGCCCAATACCATCAACCACCATGACATATTGAGGTGGATAAATTTCTTCAATCAGTTTTTTGATGACTGCTGCTGTAGCAGATGCATATTCACTTGCTTTTAATACTGCACAATTGCCTGCAGCAATAGCACCCAGCAAGGGATTTATCAACAGTTGAAACGGGTAGTTAAACGGACCAATGATGAGCACCACACCCAATGGTTCGCTATACACTTTACTGGAAGAAGGAAGATTGAGCAAATTGGTTGAAACACGTTGAGGCTGCATCCATTGTTTTAATTCCTTTTCCATGGCACTGATTTCTGCAATCACCATTCCTGTTTCTGTAACCCAGCTTTCTTCTTTACTCTTTTTTAAATCTGCATACAATGCATCATGCAGTTCTAGCTCGTATTTATAAATCGCCGCTTTTAATTTTTTTAATTGTTCAATCCGGAATGCATAGGGTTTGGTTATGCCTGTTTTAAAATAAGAGCGCATCCGCCCCAATTTTTCTATCAACTCATTTGTTTGCATAATACTTTCATTTGATCCTGATAAATGTACGGCAGTTTTTAACCCAAGCCTTTTCTATTCTTACAAACGGTCGGGATGGTTCACTTGTTTGACAATGCTCATAGGAAATACAGGATTGCATCCTGTACCTTTAGCGCAAATCTTGTTTTATGGCAACAGCTAAACGAAAAACATGGGTTGAGAAACGAAACAGCAGTCGTGAAGTTGAGGTAGAAGTATTGCAAAAATCATTTGCAGATATTGAAGCCGGAGAGAAAATGCTCATTCCCACACCTCAAATAGTGGATGCTTACATCCGTGCTATACCGAAAGGAAAAGAATCTACCATGGCACAGATGCGGATAGACCTTGCAGCTGAGTATCATGCTGATAAAACCTGCCCGCTCACCAGTGGTATTTTTCTGCGTATTGTAGCCGAAGCGGCACATGAAGAACTGGCGCAGGGCAAGCCCATCAGCAAAATCACTCCTTACTGGCGCATTATGGACGAAAAAAGCAATGCCGCCAAAAAGTTAACGGTGGGTACAGATTTTTTAAAAGAACAACGCCGAAAAGAAAAATTAGGACTTGCCAAAGCAAAATAGTTGCATTTTTGATGCATGGATGTACTGCTTCCCAAATCAGATGAGTATTTTATGCAGCAGGCTTTAAAAGAGGCCCGTATTGCTTTTGATGATGGAGAAGTACCGGTAGGTGCTGTAATTGTTTTAAACAACAAAATCATTGCCCGTGGACATAACCAGGTTGAAAAACTGAATGATCCTACTGCCCATGCAGAAATTATTGCCCTCACTTCTGCTTTCAATTTCCTGGGTTCCAAATACGTACCTGATGGTACTTTATATGTAACGGTTGAACCCTGCTTAATGTGTGCCGGAGCCCTGTACTGGAGTAAAATAGGACGCATTGTCTGGGGTGCTGATGATGAAAAAAACGGCCATCAGCGCATTACCAAGGATCAATCGCCCTTTCATCAAAAAGCGGCTATCACCAGTGGCATATTAAAAGAAGAGTGTGCCCTGCTCATGAAAGATTTTTTTAAGCAGATGCGTTAGTGATTCTTCCACCTTTAACAAACTCTTCAGCAAAACTTTATTGCTTCTTTGTATGTGGCACACCTTATGATTGTATTTATCTGTAAACACATTGTAAGATGAAAATCCCTTTATACGTTACACTTCTCAGCCTGTTACTATTTACATCCTGCCGTAAATCTGATCTGCCCGTTGCTCCTATTGATGAAAGCGTATGGTTGAATAAAGAGCGGGGCGTAGTGGTGTATGCTGATTTCAGTTGCGATCACTTCGTGGTAGAAACTTTTAACGGCTATGCCATTGTTCAGAACTGGAGTTTACGACCCTTTACCGGCGATGTTTTGTATGGTGATTTCAGCCGCTGGGGCATTCGTGATGTTTACAACCGCAGCCGTGGCACACTCATGCGGGTGAATGTAAGGGATTACTGGCTGAGTTACTTTTCGGCACAGGATCGGTTAAGCTGGTATTGTTCTCAATAACAATTTTCAAATAACCTGCCCCGGCATGTATCTTTTTGATTAAAATATACAGCAGTAACTTTCATTCAACCTTCCCGCTGTACCTTTGTTATCCTTTCAGTACAATTTTATAACAAAGAAAAATTAAGACTATGGCATTTACATTAGCACCTCTTCCCTATGCACATGATGCATTGGAGCCTTATATTGATACTTTAACCATGCAAATCCATCATGGCAAACATCACCAGGCATATGTTGACAATCTGAACAAAGCCATTGCCGGTACGGAGCATGAAGGCAAAACACTGGAGCAGCTGGTGGCAGCAGCAGGAAGCATTTCACCGGCAGTACGTAACAATGGCGGTGGGCATTGGAACCATACTTTTTTCTGGGAATCATTAAAACCAACTCCTTTAACCACCGTTGTTAATGAACCTTCAGGTGATTTAGCGGATGCTATCAATGCCGCTTTCGGCAGTTTTGATGCATTCAAAGAAAAGTTTGCTAACGCAGGCATGACCCGTTTCGGCAGCGGATGGGCCTGGCTGATTGTGAAAGATGGTAAACTGGAAGTAAGCTCTACTCCTAACCAGGACAATCCATTGATGGATATTGCTGAAGTAAAAGGAACACCTGTTCTTGGTGTGGATGTGTGGGAGCATGCCTATTATCTCAAATATCAAAACCGCCGTGCTGATTATCTCGGAGCGTTCTGGAATGTAATCAACTGGAATAAAGTAGCAGAGCGTTTTGCAGCAGCAAAATAAAATCAGCGTTTGCACTTTAAAATAAAACAGGGCGCTTTGCGCCCCGTTTTTTAATATCGATCTGCTACAAAAAGTTTTTCTTTACCTATCAATTGCTTTTCCTTGTACACTTCCACCCAAAGCAATCCTTTGCCATAACTCTGCTTTAAAGGAATTAATTGCTGCGGTTGCAGTAAAATGATATTCTTGATAGGTCTTCCTTTACCGTCAAGCAACACAAAATTGTAACGGGCTTTGCCATCCCATTCTTTTACCGTTATAAAAACATTATCCTTGGCGGGGTTGGGAAATAATTTGATGAGAGAGGAACTGTCTGCCGGTTTAAAAGTGGCCGGCCATTGAAAGGAGGAATCTTTTTTATCAGTCTGTGCATTTGCGGCAATGCCTGCACACAAAAAAAGAAATAGTAAAAGATGTTTCATACGCCACTGTTTTTACTATCTACAACAAAGTTTGCAAATAGTTTTAACAAATAAAAGCTTTAACCCTTTTTAGCTTTAAAGCAATCGGCTACATGATCGTTTACCATACCGGTAGCCTGCATAAAAGCATAGCAGATGGTAGAACCTACAAACTTAAAACCACGTTTCAGCAGGTCTTTACTCATGACATCACTCAGTTCTGTTTTGGCAGGTACTTCTTTTAATGAAGCAGGGCGGTTGAGTATGGGCTTACCATCCACAAATTGCCAGATGTAACGATCAAAACTTCCAAACTCTTTCTGAACTGCCAGAAATGCTTTTGCATTCTGAATGAAAGCCAGCACTTTTAAACGGTTACGGATGATCCCCGGATTTTGCAATAAAGCTTCTATTTTCTGATCATTATACTTTGCTATCCTTTTTGCTTCAAAACCGTCAAAAGCTTTACGGTAATTTTCCCTTTTACTCAACACCGTGTACCAGCTCAACCCCGCCTGTGCCCCTTCGAGGCAAAGCATTTCAAATAACTTCTGATCATCGTGAAGTGGCACACCCCATTCTTCATCATGATAGTGTTTGTATAAATCATCCTTCAAACACCAGTTGCAACGGATTTTTTCTTTGGGCATAATGTTTACCTCGTATTTTATATTTCGCACCTCGTACTTATTTACGGAACCGGATCATAACCACTTCCTCCCCACGGATGGCATTTACTCACCCGTTTTATGGTAAGCCAGAGGCCTTTAACCGGACCATGTTTTTTCAAGGCCTCAATACCATAATGACTGCAGGTAGGTGTGTACCGGCATTTAGGACCAATTGCCGGACTGATAACATACTGGTAAAAACGAATGAGCAGGATAAAAGGGAAAATGAGTATTTGCTTTATAGTTTTCATTGATAGATCTCCTGCAATTTACGTAATACCAGTGCTGTTTTTTCAGCTAACGGCTCATAAAGCGGCAGTTCTTTTCCCGTATAAATAAAGAAAATACAAAGTGATTGCTCTTTGGTTTGAAGCTGTTCCTTCAAAGCTTGCTTTTGCAGCCGGTAAGCCTCCCGTATGAGTCGTTTGATGCGGTTGCGATGTACTGCTTTTTTAAAATGACGGGTGCCCACGCCCACGCCAAACAACAAAGGCTCCTGCTGCGCAGGTTCCTGCAACCGGTGATACACTCTGAGCATACCGATATGAAACGATGGTGCTTCTTTAAAAAGCTGCTCCAGTTGTTTGCGGCTTTTTAAACGCTCCTGTTTCTTAAGTGTATGTTGTTTGGATATTGCCAATATGGTAAAAATAAAAAGTCCCGGCAAACTACCGGGACTTGAATTATATAAATAAGTTGACTGCTTATTTTTTAGCGCCACGCTCGTCGCTGATAGTAAGCTTCTTGCGTCCTTTCTTACGGCGGCTGGCCAATACTTTACGGCCATTTGCATCCTGCATACGCTTGCGGAAACCGTGTGTGGTTTTACGGCGACGCTTGGAAGGTTGATATGTTCTTTTCTGTGCCATTGTAATTTATTTTTCCTTGTTTAAAAATGCCGGGGAGAAGCCGGTTATTTCTAATCCTTCAGCGGGAACACCACTTCCCACCGTTTGTGAAAGGACGGCAAAGGTAGGGGAATCGAAGTTTTTTTGAGGAATCTGAAGGGAAGAAATTTTTAAGATCGAAGACCCACCCCTTTCAGTCCAGCTATTTTTTAAGACGTTAATTCCCCGCCAGGGCGGGGATAGAGACCCCGATTTTTTAGCTCGATTGTTACATCCATCTGCAAAATGCCGGGTGGCTGAATAGATAGCACTTCAGCTTTTCAGCTCCATATGTGCTGATTGCACATCAGCACCGTAAAAAAGACGGGCATGGGTATTAAAATCCTCTGTTGAATCAGTGGTATAAAATAAACGCCCCCCGCCCCTGCTCAACCGCTGCTCCATTTGAGGATGGCGGAACAAATAGTCCTTTAAACTGGCGGCTACAATTGCGCCCTGGCTTAGCACCTGCACATGCTCTGGCAATGCCTGCTTAATTTTTTCCTGCAGCAAAGGATAATGCGTACACCCCAGCAGCACTACATCAATTTCAGCAGATTGCTGCAGCAAAGCATTGGTATATTCCTTTACAAAATAATCAGCACCCGGTGCGTTATGTTCGTTGTTCTCAATTAAAGGCACAAACATTGGACAGGCCTGTTGGTACACTTTTACCTGCGGGAAAAATTTTTCAACTTCAATTACGTAAGATTGAGACTGCACTGTTCCGTTAGTAGCCAGCACACCTACTTTATTGGTTTTGGTATAGCGACCAACCACTTCCGTCGTTGGCCGGATAACACCCAGCACCCTGTTATTGGGATTTAACCGCTGCAAATCATTTTGCTGGATCGTACGTAAAGCCTTGGCAGAAGCTGTATTACAGGCAAGGATTACTAATGGACAGCCCTGATCAAAAAACCATTGCACACATTGCAATGTATAATGATAAACGGTGTCAAAACTCCTGTTGCCATAAGGAGCTCTTGCATTATCGCCCAAATACAAATAGTTGTATTGCGGTAATAACGCCGTAATTTCTTTCATTACCGTTAAACCGCCATAACCTGAATCAAAGATGCCGATAGAACCTTGCATGAGTACAAAATACGTTTAAAAAAGAATCCCGCCCTTCCGGCGGGATTCAAAATGTTTATTATTTACCTGCGGGTGCATCAGGTATTTTCAAATACTTCTTTACAAGGGGCAGCAAATCATCAGTAGGCGGAGCTACTAATAAAGCTTCGGCAGTAAATACATACGCATAGCCATTTGCTTTTGCTACGGCGCTGATAGCATCTCTTGCTGATTTTTGAATAGGAGCAAACATTTCCTGCTCTTTTTGCTGCAGGTACTGCTGTGCACCATTGGCATAGTTCTGAAGTGTTTCGCCCAATTCAGACCACTCTTTAAACTTAATGTCTTTTTTGGCAGGAGTCCATTTAGCTGAGTCGGCACGGATGATGCTGTCTTTTTCACGATACTCTTTAATCAACTCAGCATAAGATGTGTTAAGTGAGTCCTGCATTTTCTGCAATTTGTCCTGTGCTTTTTTTGTTTCAGGCATTACGGATAAGAGATCACCTGTGTTAATATGCCCGAATTTTTGAGCGTTTACAGTTGTTCCCATCAATGCAATTACTGCAAACAGAATAACTTTTTTCATTTCGTAGTTGTTTTTTATTTAAGTGTACTAACCCCTTGTTTTGGTTGCAGCCCCAGCGTACGTTAATTAAAGTTTAACACCCAATATTTTAAGTACATCGTCGCTTTTGTCCAGTTTGGGGTCGGCAAATATAACGGTAATTCCTTCACTTTTATCCAAAATAAAGTCGTACATACGCTCGGTGGCCAGCTTTTGTACAGCGTTGTAAACCTTATCCTGTATAGGTTTCACCAGTTCCTGTTTTTTGCGGAAGTAGTCGCCTTCAAAACCAAAGCGGCGGCGTTGTAAATCACGCACAGCTTTTTCTTTATTAAAAATTTCATCTTCTCTTTTCTTGAGCAACTCCGGTGTAAGCATGGCCCGCTCGCCGTCTAACTGGCGGTACATTTTATCCAGCTCACTCTGCATCAGGTCAATTTCTTTTTGCCAGGCATCGGCCATTTCTTCCAGTTTGGTATTGGCTTCTTTATATTCCGGAATTTTTCCCAGTATATACTTGGTATCAATAATAGCATACCGCTGAGCGTTGGCAGCAACACCCGCCAACAGCAAAAACAACGGCAGCAATAAATACTTCTTCATAGTTTTATTTTTTAAGTGAGATGAGTTGAACTTATTTTTTAGTTGCTTCTTTCACCTTGTACCATTCACTTTTTTAACTTTTATCTTATGCATTATTCCGGTTCAAAGCCAAGCATAAAGGTAAAGCGGGTTACATCCCTCAATTTGGCATTGGGGAAATAACGATCCAACCCGATACCATAATCAAAGCCAAGCAATCCAAACATCGGCAGGAAGAAACGCATACCTAAACCGGTACTGCGGCGCAGTTTGAAGGGATTGTAGTCTTTAAATTCATACCAACCGTTCGCAGCTTCAAAAAACGCAAGACCAAATATGGTGCTGCTTGGATTAGTACTGAGCGGATAACGCATTTCAAGACTATACTTGTTAAAAATAGTGAAGAACTGGTTGGCTGATGTTTGACCTGTATTATTAATACGTGGGTTACTGTTATCATACACCGGGTAACCACGGTGAGCAATGATATCAAAACCGATAATACCAAAGTTGTTCTGCAAACCGGCATCACCCACCTGGAAACGTTCAAATGGTGAAAGCGGCAGATCTTTGTTATATCGGCCAAGGAACCCAAATTTAGCTGCTGCACGGAGTACAAACTGGCGGTTCTTTTCGGCACCCATTGGTTTACCGATAGGAATAAACCATTCATAATTCAAACGCCATTTATGATACTCTACTAAACGGAATTTCTCAGCCGGATCAGAGTACTTTGTTACATCCCTGAACAAACTCCATGGCGGCGTAAAAGTAGCCGTTAATGAAAAGTTTGAACCGCTGCGTGGGAATGTTGGTTGATCCACACTGGAGCGAAGTAACTGGAAACGGATATTCAGGTTATTGCTCAAACCGCTATCCAATTCCGGAAACAAACGATATTGTTTTAATTTATACTGTGTGTAGCTCACAGAAGTAATGAGTGTAAAATAATCATCCGGCCATTTTAATTGCTTACCGAAAGACAATGTTGCTCCCATGGTACGCAAATAACTGTTATCATTGGAACGGGAACGAAGTGGCAACCCTGTAATCGGATCAAATGCATTACTTAAACGGGTGCGGAATAAACTAACCGTAAGGTTATTTCTTTTTTTACCTCCTAACCAAGGCTCCGTAAATGAAAAGTTTTGTGTGCTGAAGGATGGACCGTTTGATTGTACACGCAATGATAAACGTTGACCATCACCACTGGGAATACCGTCCCACTGTTTTGGTTTGAACAGTTTTTTAGTAGAGAAGTTATTAAAGGTAATACCCAGTGTACCAGTTAAACCAATAATACCACCCCAGCCGGCGCTCAACTCTAATTGATCACTGGATTTTTCTTCCAATGAATAGTTAATATCCACCGTACCATCATCAGGATTAGGTACCGGGTTGATACCGATTTTTTCCTGGTTAAAATAATTCAATGCAGAAAGTTCACGCTGGGAGCGGATAAGATCACTACGGCTGAATTTTTCACCCGGTATGGTACGTATTTCACGACGGATAACATGCTCTTTTGTTTTGTCGTTACCTGCTATGTTCACAGAACGGATAGTAGCCTGCGGACCTTCTGAGATACGAACCTCATAATCAATGGTATCGTTGTATACTCTTGTTTCAATGGGTTCAATGCGGAAAAACAGATAGCCATCATCCATATACAATCCGCTGATATCGCCACCCTCTTGTGAAAGTTGCTTACCCAATCTTTTGTTGAGTGTTTCCAGGTTGTAGATATCTCCTTTACGGATGCCGAGCAGGCTGGTTAAGACTGAATCACTGTATTTTGTATTTCCCCTCCAGGCAATATCACCAAAATAACACCTTTTTCCTTCGTTTACTTTCAGTTCTACTACCAGGTTGCCCTTTTTATTGTAATAGCTGGTATCTTTTTCAATCACAGCATCACGGTAACCAAGTGAGTTAAAATACTCCAGCAGTTTTTCTTTGTCTTCTTCGTACTTCTTTTGATTGAATTTAGCAGATGATAATTTAAAGCGGAACCAGGGATCAATAAAATCCTTGATACGGCTTACGTGTAAAAAGTCTTTCCTGGAAAGAAACTGTTTGAATGTAGTACTGTCTTTCCTGCCGAAAACCGGTTGTTCTTCGTCAGGCTTTAAGGTAATGCGGGCTTTTTCCTTGGTTCCTTTTAACTGCTTTTTCAGTTTAAGATCGCTAACCGTTTCATTACCGGCAATGTAGATATCTTCAATCTTTACTTTACTGCCCTTAGTAACATTAAATGTAAGATCAATAAAGTTGGGGTTGATAGAATTTTTGGACTCATCAATTTTTACTGATACTGTACGATACCCTTTCTCAATATAAAATTTCTCAATTCGCTCTACGGATGTACGTCTGAGGTTTTCTGTAATAACTTTATTAGGAGTGAGATTGATTTTTTCTTTCAATTCATCTTCTTCGCCTTTACGGATACCCTTGATAAAGTAAGAGCCAAGACGGGCACGTTCTTTTACATTAATCTCAATGTAAATATCTCTTCCATCCACTCTTGTAATGTAAATAGCCACATCTTCAAAATACTGCTGGCGCCAGATATTGTTGATAGCTTTGCTGAACAGATCTCCACCCGGCAGAAAAACACGATCACCTACAGCTAGGCCGGAAATAGATACCAGCAACGAAGAGTCAAATGTTTTGGAGCCGGTTATTTCAATACCTGCAATGATGTATTCTTTTGGTGTTTTGGAATTAAAAATGGCTTCCAGTTCAGGGTCAACCGATACACCCGGCGTAGTGTCTCGCACCTGTGCGGTAGCCAGAGATACAAAGAACAATAAGCAGATGCTGAGTAGAGGTATAATGCGCTTTAAATACATTCAATTCAAGTGGCCTGTTTATGGGTTTGCTTATTCTGCCTTTGGCCGGGCGGCAAAATAATTGGTTTTGCTGAAACTCTTTGTTAAAACAACCATGTTCTTTGAGAATTAAGAAGATGTTACAGGAGCCTGTGTTTTTAATTGCTCCCCTGTTTTTCCAAAGCGGCGTTCTCTTTTCTGATAGTCCAGGATGGCCTCGTACAGATTTTCTTTTCTGAAATCGGGCCAGCGAACATTGGTGAAATAGAGTTCGGCATACGCTAACTGGTATAAAAGAAAGTTGCTGATGCGGTATTCACCACTGGTGCGTATCATCAGTTCCGGATCAGGAAACTCACGGGTAGTTAAATAATCCTTGATGGTATCCTGGTCAATTTCAAAAGGCTCCAGTTTACCGCTTTTTACATCGGCTGCTATGCTTTTAATGGCATTTACAATTTCCCAACGGCTGCTGTAACTGAGTGCCATAATTACATTCAACCCTGTGTTATCTTTTAACTCTCTTAAACTTTCCTGCAATTCTTTTCTTGCATAATCGGGCAGCATATTAATGTCGCCGATTACATGCAAACGGATATTGTTTTTTTTGAGGGTTCCTGTTTCTTTCCGGATAGAATCTACCAACAGTTCCATGAGACCTGTTACTTCTTCAACCGGGCGGTCCCAGTTTTCTGTACTGAAAGCGTAAAGGGTTAAAAACTTCACACCCAACTCTGCACATCCCTCAACAATATTGCGAACACTTTCTACTCCATGAAAATGACCATACAAACGATCCTGGCCCTGCTCCTTTGCCCAACGCCCGTTACCATCCATAATGATGGCAATATGCTGCGGCAGGCGGCTCAGGTCCAATTGTTCTTTAAGGGAGGTCATACCCTGAAAATTTAAGGGCACGAAGGTAAGGAAATTTAGGGTGGGCGAGGGTTTGATACCTATGAGATTGTTTTTTATAGCAAATTGTTGATACAGGTAATTTTAAAACTAATTCTTTAGGGAAGCAGCAACTTAATTTACAACAAAATCAGATCAAGAATCCATTTACCTTTCGATTACTTAAAAAATACTGTTACAATGACAGTAAGATTCAGAAAAAGAGGGGTAACATACCAGAGTGGCTTTATGGTGGGCTTTGAGTGGGCTTTGAGTGGGAGTTGCTACGGAGTAACAAAGCGGGGTGTCTAGTCCTAAAATAGCTATACAGGTGAAGTAATTAATCCTGTAATGGCTATACATCTTTTTGAGATGGTCCTAAAAAAGCTATACAGGATCATTTCGTATCAAATTTATGGTTTCACAGATTTTGGATGATGATAGTTTTTCCACCGTTTTTTAAGCGTCCCGGATTGTTGATGTGCCTGGTGAGGTGTTAGATAATCACAGCTGGCATGTGGCCTCAGTTGGTTATAGGCTTTGATATTTTCAGCAACAGCAATTGATGTCTCTTCAAAACCCATTTGACTGCTGTAGAGATTAAATTCTGACTTTATGATGCCGTTGATTCTTTCTGCTAGTGCATTCTCATAGGGATCTCCGTTGTTTGTCATGCTGATGGCGATGTTGTTGTCTGTGAGCAGATCAACGTATTCTCTGCAACAATACTGTGAACCCCTGTCAGAATGATGGATCAACTGCCGCCCGGGGCAACTACGGCTCATTAATGCCATTTGCAATGCTTGTAAACAACCTTCTGAACGAAGGTCTTTTCGCAGACTGTACCCAACAATTTTACGGGAGTAGGCATCCGTTATTAAACTCAGGTATAAAAACCCATTAGCGAGTCTGATATAAGTAATATCACTCACCCACAGTTGTTCCGGGTACTCTGGCTGCAGGGATAAAGTAAGATTGCTGTATTTACGCATCCAGTGTCTCGAGGCCGTTGTTACAACTGTTCTGCGTCTGTTTCTGATTAATAATTTTTGTCTGCCCAGTAAATCAAACAAATAATCACGGCCTGCTTCCAGCCCATGTTCCAAAAGCTTTTGATTAACCAGGTATTGTAATTTTCTGGTGCCGATCTTTGGCAGCTGTTGTCTGATCTCTTGAACTAACTGAAGAACTATCTCCTCTTTTAAAATCCCGTCTTCCTTACGCCAAAGATGATCGTACCAGGCATGTCTGGTTTTGCCAAACAGTTTGCATAACCGTTCTATCCCCCATGCTGCGTTTTCTCCCTTCATCTCACTCACTGTTTGGCTCCAGACTTTTTTCTGATCGCAATTTTAAATTCCTGTTCGGCTATATCAATCATCGTTTCCAGCGCTTTGATTTTAAGGGTTGCTTCCTGCAATTGCTTCTGAAGATCGGACGTTGAACCTATGAATAGAGCAGTTGTGATATTCTCATTTTCTGCAAACAGAAGTGCAGCTTCCTGTTGGGTAGCATTGCGAAGCCAGGTGTTCAGTGCTTTAGAACTCACTTTGTACAACTGCCGGGCCTGTAGTTTGGTGAGTTGCCCCTCCTGTACCTGCCTTACTATTTTTCTACGCTGCTGATCAGAAAATACGTTGCGGCGACTTGCTCCTGATCCGAACTTCCGCATCCACTCATTGATCGTACAATAAGCCATACCGTACATTTTACAGGCCGCCTTACGGGGAAGCCCTCCTTCTACTTCCTTTACAATCTGATCAATCAAACGACGATCAAATCTTGAAGACGAATTACTCCTGATTGGAGTGAGATAATCCCTTTTTTTAACTGACATAACAATACAAGTTAGTGTATAGTTATTTTAGGACGGGACAGCATGTTCATTGCCCCTTATGCGTACTTTCATAATTTTTCAGGACAGTATGGCAGTTTGCTCTAACCGGCCGGGAAAGGCGGTGATGATAAGATCACCATCGTCTGTAACAACTGTTAAGATGGATGTAGGTGTGCCCAACCGGTTTATACCTACAGTGAAAGGAGCTTCCCAAATACGTTGTTGGCAATGATGCCCGGGAACAGGTTGCGGTATGATTTGACGCGCCAGCTGGATACACTGAAGAATTTCTGTTATAGGAATCGTAAACTTACCCGTGCCGGGGTGTCGTGGAATTTTATAATAATGGCGCTCAAGAATATGTGCCATTGCCGAAGGGGAAAGATAGTAGTGCCTTCTTAAGAGTTTGGCTGCCTTAGGAGCGGGAACAGCATGCAGGATGTTTCCCCATAGCTGTTTTACCCATTGTTCTGTATCAGCCAGTAAAAAAAGGATTTTCATCCACTCTTCTTCATTAAAACCATTTACCGGTTTGATGTTATGATTGGATTCCATAAACGTGCTATTTTTTTGCATGCGGATGCCTGTATTGTTTTACTTGTTGTTTATACCACCAGTTGTAATATTTATCCCGCCATTTGGTGTGGCGTGTTGTAAAGGAAGATTTAGCATTTTGCGGCCACAGGCGACCTATAGCATCCAAATCACTAAACTGCTCCGTTATTTGCTGTTGACTATACAGATCACTGCCATACTTCATGTGCAGGATGTAGCTGCGTAAATGCATCTTTGCCTCATCCCTATCCTCCCGCTGCCAGGAACCATGACTCAGGTTGTTTAAAAAATCATTGATTAGCGTATTGGGTGTAATATTCCACAAATGGCACAGAAGTAATGCAGCATAAGGAATCTGAAAACGAAATTCCTGTATTTCTGCATAGTAACCTTTTTGCCATTTCAACCTGGGTTTAAGTGGTTTAGAAGGCATTGGCTTTGTACTTTTAGTAATGAGCATATAAATTGTTTTATACAAATGATTTTTTTAACTGCAAATGCTGTAAGGCAAACTTTCAGCATACCGGTTTGCCTGTATTAAAATTGTTATAACTAAAAAGCCTATCCAATTCCCGGGAGGGATAGTTTATACTTACAGCAGGATATTTTAGATGTTATGGAAAGGTGTATTTCTACCCCCTTTTATTTTAACCCCAGGATGTTATATTTGTACTATGAGTGCTGAAACTAAAACCATACATGAAGGGAGAAACATCAAACGCTTCCGTGAAATGATGGGTATGAAACAGGAAGCCCTTGCAATGGCACTGGGTGATGACTGGAACCAGAAGAAAGTTTCTTTGCTGGAAGCCAAAGAAGCAATTGAAGACTCTTTACTGGAACAGGTAGCCGCTGTGTTAAAAGTTCCAGTTGAGGCTATAAAAAATTTTGATGAGGAGGGGGCAATTAATATTATAGCAAATACCTTTAACAGTCATGATAACTCATTTGCACACCAATGTACATTCAATATAAATCCAGTCGAAAAATGGATGGAAATGCTAGAAGAAAATAAAAAACTATATGAAAGACTACTTAAGACAGAACAAGAAAAGGTAGCTCTTTTAGAAAAACTGCTTGAGAAGAAATAAATGTATCTCTTCTCTCGTTTTTATGGAGCGATTTAGCAAAGGGCAGGGTTTATTAAACGGGAAAGGATGCCATAATGAATAAATTTAACAAGTCATCAATAAAAGGGTTATTTTTTGCTGATTATCAAAAGGTTGGAGGTTTTTGAATTTTGCATTTTGTTAGACTGGAATTGGCTTACCTTTGCAGCAAATATGAAAATGCCTATATTTCAAAATGGTTTCCTGGTTTGAACAGTACTAATTACACCGATGTACCATGGAAAAAATTATCACACATATTAACAGTCACTTGTACTTCATTAAATTATTGTTCAGCGGACAATATCTTCCCTCTACCAGTACCGATCTGAAAGAGCTGGTGTATGATGTAGAGGATATTGAGATTGCTACCTTTGCCGCCGACCGTGCCAATCTTAACACCGACCGAAAGAAAGTATCCAAAGATTTAAAGGAGGCTGTTGAAACCAAAAAACTTGAATTTGCTGACTGAATATGGGCAAACATTCCCGACAAATAAAGGCCGCCGGTAATAAAGAAATTGCACGTGTTGAGCATACTGAAGTATTTGATGATAATTTACTGCCCGATGCCTCAGAGATTGAAAAACTCAGCACAATTGATCCCACTATTCTCCAATGGCTGAAAGACAGAGCCGAAAAAGAACAGGACTTCCGGCATAAAGCTTATGAGAAAAGAATTAAACTTACCAACGATCATAACAGGCGTGAACACAATACTGCCCGCTGGGCATTGCTGATATACTTTGTATTGGTTTTTGGTTGTATTGCTGCCGCTTTCTGGCTGATACGTGAAGGCAAAAATACACAGGGAACTATCTTTGGGAGCGCCGCTGTTATATTAGGTATTGCTGTTTTAATTGCAAAGAAGCCTTCACAAAGTGAACAGCAATCTAAATAATCATTCTCTATTCCTGCTTTTTTAAAAACTCTTTTTCATTTGTAGTTACAGTGTTACGGTATATTTTATTGCAAACCATGGCAAGAAGTAAATGGATTTATACAATGTATTTTTCAGGCACAAGAAACCATTACTCTTCGCCTGCATCTCATTCTTGAAACAGCAACATTTAGATTATTAGGCTATTGGAGGGGGTATTTGGAACAATTTGAGTAGTTGGATTCTGGTTGTATCACTGAGATTTAAAATACTACCAATAAATATGTAAGTTCATCTATGTGCATATAAATTCCCCGTTGGTCAGAAGACGCAACGAGGGCGGTGTGCTTTTTTCTTCATTGGCTCTTTTATCGGCCATGGGGAACACCAACAGCGGCAAAAAGTGAACAACAATCTAAATAATCATTATCTATCCCCGCTTTTAAAAAAATCTTATATTTTTCCATTTATAGCCCAAATGATTTGTTTCATTACAACTCATGGTAAGAAGTATATAGATTTACGCAATCGACCTTTCAGACACAGGAAACCATAACTTCTTGCTTTCGCCTTATTCTTGTTGCAGCAACGTTTAGGTTCTTGGACAATTGGTGGTTTATTTGGAAAAATTTGAGTAGCAGGATACTGGTTATTTCATTGAATTTTATATTACTACAAATAAAGAATTAAAACTCATCTATGTTCATATAAGTTCCTCGTTGGTCAAAAGACACAACAAGGGCAGTGTGCTTTTTTTCTTCATTGGCTCTTTTATCGGCCATGAGGAAGACCAACAGCGGCAAAAATTGAATAAATTTAATTACTTGGTTCAATATCATTATTTCGATTAGTGTTATAGTTTTTATATGAGGGATGTATGTAAAGCAGTTCTACGTATTTCTTGTTTTCAGCAAAATAGACTTTATAATTAATGATAGTTTTGTTATCTACTACTATTGATAAACTATCTTTATTGCTTTTATAATTATATATTCCGTAAAATTTTGATAACTTAAACGAATCCATATCGGAAAAATATATCCTTACTACTTTATAATATTTGCTTTGTTCTGATGGGTAGTAATACCAAACAGAAGTATCATTTATTACTTTTTTATATATATTTCGTGAAAATCCATGCCCTGAATTTTTATACCCCTTTTGTATCAGATCTAATTGCGACTTTGGCAAATAAGATATAACAAAATCATTGTTTGACTGGCCTTTACATGTTGTAAAACCAATGAACAACAATAAAAAAAATATCTTATAATTATCATTGCTTATCATATTCCTTTTCAAAAATAGTATGATTATGATTTGGCCTACCTGAGTTAATTATACCCCATCTAATATAAAAATAACTGCCCATTAACCAAGTGTTATTGTTTGCTAATTGTGAGGCACTAGGAGCTAAACTGAACCCTAGTTTTTCAGCATAATCTACCATTCTTCCTGTGAATGGGATTTCACTGGTTGCAAGGCCAATTAAATTGCCTTGAAATTTCGAATCACGCTCGCCTAAACTATATTGAAATGTGGTATGACTATTTTTGTTATGACTCATTACATCCTTTAATAAGTTTGAGAATTTAGATCCTAAACTTAGCGACCCAAGATTAGTATGCATTTTCATTAGACCGTTTTCACTAAATCCGTAATTAAATGAATCACTATCGTATTGTTCTGATGGCCATTCTCTATCATGCTTAGGCCAATCTTTTACTGTTCCTGCGTAAACACCTGAACTATTTCTGGTGGCCGTTAAAGAAGCATAAACAATACTTCCATTTTTATCAATTTTAAAAGAAACATCATAGATAGAAATAGTTGCATTGTTTATATCAACTTCATAATATTCTCCTTGTTCTACATTTTCATTTTGTTGACCTTGAAAGATAGAAAAACGACCCGTGACAACTGTTACAATATTTCCATTTTCATCACTCCCGTTTTCAACAAACATAGTTTCGAAGATATTAGTAACAGGATAATCAATTTGATTATATCGGTTATCTATGATTCGAATTGCAAAACCCCATTGAACTAACTCATCAAGTTGTTCTTGAGAGTAGGAAAACATACCATCAGGGTCAATAAATCTTAATGGATTATCAAAACAATAATTATAAGTAGAAAATCGAGTTGTTTTTTCGCACATCGGGTCAATACTATGCCACCTTCCAATTTGCGTATCATACATCCTTGCACCATAATCCACCCAGTCCAACCCACTACCATCACTAAACTCCTTCCGTTGTTCTTCCTTGCCATTGTATTTAAATTTATTTCCCGGATTTCCAAAATTCATTGCTTTTGAACTTATACCCGCCATGGTAAGCCCGAACGGATAATAATGCGTTTCCTCAATTAATGGCCCTCTCACATGGGTTACCTGCAAGTTATCAAAATACACCGGCATGTTGGGCGTTTCATTGCTCACATAAATATAAATATACCCGTTCTTGGGTACGTTTATATTATTAAGCAGGTGCGTTTTAAACTCGTTACTTGCTCCCACTGCATCAAAACCACTGCCCTCTGCCACATACTTAAATTGTTCATCAAATAATACCCAATTTACGTATGCTTTTGGCTGGGTAGCAGGCTGGGGAACGGAGTTTAAAAAACCTGTCATCCCAGGTGTTAATGCAGCAGTGCTGTTAAGCTGTTGTGCTGTTACTTTTCCAGTAGCTGCCACTCCGTTAATAAGTGCATTTAAAAGTTCACTTAATGGGCTTTGGGGCGGGTCGGGTAGCGGTGCAAATTTGCTGTTCTTCCACCAACTGTTTGCACGAATATGAAACTTATCGCCTGCCATTACTTTGATCACTATACTGGTACCAACTTTTGTTTCATCACCTTTCAGTTTGTGTATATAGTCATTAGGGGCAGTATAAGTATCGTTGGGATAACCCGGCACAGTACTTTTTAAAACCCGTACACTTGTGGCATCAGGTATATTATAATAGGCTTTTTCCATAGCAAGATTTGCTTCTTCAAGGCTGGCTACCGGGTAGGGGCTGGTTTTTGCTTCGTCTGTAAGCACCATACGCACATTACCCAGATGATCTTTTATCATATAATCATAAGCATAGCCTGTTATTTGGTCAGGAAGAGAAGAACTATCATACAAAGGTCTTATTCTCCCCTCTTCCTGCCCTGCAAATTGTAAGCGTGTATTATAATCAGGAGTTGTAGGGCTGGCGTCAGACCTTGTTTCATATACAAATCCCGCAATGTAATAGGTAGCTGTGTACACCCAAATATTGTTATTGGCAGCGGTTGGGTTTTCCCATGTTTCTTTACTCAGTTTATTACCTGCCGCATCATAAGTATAGTTTATTGTTCCTTTGCTTTCAATTGAAATTTGCTGCGGAAGGTTGAGATAATTATAGGTAATACCATCAACTGTAGCTGTGCCAATATCCTTATTTAAATCTTTTTTAAGGTTTCCATTACCATCATAAGTATAATCAACAGTTTGTGCTGTTTTAGTTTGCTCCGGATGCAATAAAGATGTTCTGAAATCACCGAGGCGGGTTGGGGCTTCATTGGCACCGTCAATTACATTTAATAATCGATTACTATTTGCAATATAGTTATAGGCCAGTTTATCTATCCAGTCACTTGCGTTTACTTTTAATCCTTTTTGCCACATTTCGGTAATATTGCCATTTGCATCATATTTCATTGTACCTCCCGTTGCGGGATTGCCACCCGTGGAAAAATCAATACCTGCACTTATATTAAAACTACCGCCTGTAAATTGCGTAAAATCACTTTTAGTTAACCTGTTGGCAGCATCATAATAAAAGTCATATTTTCTTTTTTCATTATCTCCCATACTTTTCCAGGTCATTCCGCCAATATTTCCGTTATACTGTGCATTTAAGTAGGATTGTCCGCTGATGATATGGCTTGTTTTATCATAAGCAATTTCAAATCCAAATTTTCGGGTGATTCCGTCATTAATAAATCCCCTGTTCATCCCCAGCATCCATCCTCTAATATTATAATCATATGTGAGCGTTTCAATACCAGTGCCATTATAGTAGGGAGCTAATTTTTTATTTTTAAGTTGTCCTAATTTATCATATTCGTTTTCGGCAATTGTCTTTTCAATATCTGTATTCAGTTTCTTTTTAATATTTTTTACTCTACCAAGATCGTCATAATCATATCTTGTTATAAGCACTTGTGTTTGGCCTCCATTGCTTGTTATCTTGTTTCTGAGCAAGCTCATTAGAGGCTGCCCGGCATAGTTATACTGAACGGTAGTAATGTCTACCTCCCCTGTTAAATTATATGACTTTGTTTGAATAACCCTGCCTTTACTGTCATAATATTGAACGCTTATTAATCCAGATTGTGAATTGATTATCCTTGTCCATGCACCTGTAGGAAGACCACGGGTTTCCTTACTTTGGGTTAAAGGCTGCGGGTAAGGATAACTATTAGAGGGTGTATAAAACTGAGCGTCAAAACTATTGTCCTTTTCAGTATACTGAGGCCCGTACCATCCTGTCCATTCATAATCATCATAATAAGTAAATGTCATGACCTCATTAACAGTAACTACCGGAAAGGTTTTATTTAAAGTATAAGCCTGGGTATAGGATTGGTTCCTTTCTTCATAATCTGTTAATGTACTGTAACTGTTATCCACAGCTAATTGCATATTATATTGAGAAGTGTTTACAGCATCTGTGTAAAATCCTGTTGCAACAGGCCGGTCAAGGGCGTCATATTTTGTAAACATCCATTTATTAGATGTTCGTAAGTTCGCATCCTGTGTAAGCACTAAACGATCTCTCCGGTCATAAACCATAAAAACCTCACCGGCGCCGGGAACTTTTTTTGCAGTCATTCTCCCCCGCTTATCATAATCGTATCTGAAGCATTGCTCACTAAGAACAACTCCATTTTGAGCATTTATATTCCAGCTATTTTGTTTTAAAAGTTCCACTCCCTTTGGTTGCACTACTAGACGGAGGGTACCATATACATCATAAACATAATAGGTACAAAGCCATCCATCATAACCACTGCCTCCCCCATTATCAGCAGGTGCTGTCAATTGAATTTTTTTCAAAATTGTAAGCCCCAGCATATTCTTAAATTCTATTACCTGTTTACCGTGTTCGTCAATAAGCACTGTTTTTGTTAATTGCCCAGGCTGATATTGGCCTGCTGTATAAGAAGCTATATCAGTTTGAATATTTGCTAAAAAAATATCGGAAGATGTACCGTTTGTATAATGTAACTTGATACCATATTCGTAATCGCCCGTTGGGATAGTCATTGAAACCGGGCTTATCTGGCTTCCTGTATTTGACTGCCAAGTACCCGAAGGTAAGGAGCGGTACATCTTACTTACACCTCCCACATTAGAAGGAAGAGGGTCCCAGGTATATGTAACTAATTGATTGGATGCGTTAACACTTATGTTAACCTTTAGATTGAATGATGACCCTGCAAAATATTTTTGGTCTGTTACTGTCCATTTTTTAATATCGTCTGTAATTGTATTAAACCAATTCTTTACTTCTACCCCCCTATTGGTACCCACCCAATTATTTCCCGGACTTAATTTTTTTTCTAAACGATGTAAAGGAGAAGCTTCTAGTTGTGTTTTTGAATAAAACCATGTTTCACCTTGAGCGCCGTATTGCTCCTGCATAAAAAACTGTTGCTGCTCAAAAGCATTATACTTGAACTTCCCATTGTTTACAGAGCTATTGCCTCCTGCAGTATTGGCCACAAAGGGCAGATACTTGAGCGTTTCTCTGCCGTACCCGTCGTAAAAAAAAGGCACTACCAAATCGGCCGCTACACCATTTGTTGGTATGGAGCCTTGCCGGGCAACTGTTTGCACAGGTCTGCCTAATCCGTCAAAGAACTGTATACTTTGCTTTACATCCCTTACAGGTTGCATTTCTATGGTACTGCTGTTAAATCCAGGTGCATTAGCTTCCCATGTTTTAACAATATTAAGTTTATAATTAGCTGGATAAGATGGCTGTGTTTGCTGAGAAAAAGCAACATGAAACGTTATGCCTAAAAATGTAAATATGATAGGAATTATTCTGATCATAATTTATAAGTGTTAATAAGGTATAAAAATATCTACAGGTTGAGAAGTAATACCGCCCGGATAGGTTGCTGAATAACAAGTAACAGTTATTCTATAGGTTCGCCCCGCTGTTGGCACAATTCGAGTTCTTGGAGTATTACACCCACCTGTGCTACCTGCACTTTGATTAGTTACTAAATCCAGATAAGTTATAGTAGCGCCTGTACATCCACTTATAGATGTATAATCAACATTGATAGTAAGTGAAGCTGTTTGCGTTAAACTGTTAATTACAGGTGCAGTATTTGAAGTGCCGTCATCACATACATTTTGTTGCCCAGAATAGGAATAGCAATATTTTTTTATAACATTTTTATCCTGATCCTTTTCAACAACAAGTCTGCCAGCAAAATCATATTCAAAATAGGTGATATTATTATTGGGTGAACATTGTGTAAGTATCCCTACTAAGGGTTTATGTGTATAGCTAGTCATTTGAGATCGTTCAGGGAACAGTTTCAAATCATCAATAAATCCAGTGCCAGACAAAGAAATTGTAGTAGCAGCACTTAATACAACTTTATGTTCATATAATGTCCAAAAATTAACAGTACGCCCGGTAAGTACAGAAAGAGACCCAGTAACTGTTTTTGGACCACTGTTGCTCCAATAGGATAAAACATAATTACCGGCGGGTTGGTTATTTTTATTGATTGGAGCGCTATTTAAATTGTAAACCCAATCACCCACAGGAGCGTTAATGTCAACTCCTCGATTGGCAGAATTAAAGTTCCAGTTGCCGCTACCTTCACCTTCAAAGCTTGTATAAGCAACACGGTCCTGTGATGCATTTTTTATTGATGCTACCACCAAATCGTTGTTATATCCCCAAATTAAAGAATTAGATGCTCCATTTGATGTGTACTGTAAAAGATTTCCATTGGAGGCATCATAAACATCATAAGAAATCTCTTTAGGGCTGTTATTAGCTACCTGTTTCCGTTCTGTAATTTTTACTATATCTTCTGCATACTTATCTGATCCTGAAAACTTATATGTTTTTTCAACCTCAGACTTTGTAACAGGAGGGTATGTTCCATTTAGATATACATGATTGGTTACTTTCCAAATATCTGAAAGAAAATTGTTTGCATACATCGAATAACGCACCGGATTTGTAGTATAAATTGAAGGATCATAAGTTCTTTGATAAGAAATCACTTCTTGTGTATTATCTACAGGATCTACGATTGATTTGGAGCTTAATAAACCAAAATAGTCATACCCATAGAATTCATTAGTGATTTTTTGCATTCCATTTGAATATTCTGTTATTTGGGTTTGACTCAGTCTGGTTTCAATATCAAAAATCGGGTAGTAACCAAACATGTACTGACTTTTTATACCCCAACTACAGTATGGAAAACTCTGGTGTAGTAATAAACCATAAAAATAAACACGTGCCCCGTAGCGTATATCAGATACAATTGTACTATAAGTGTTAACAATTTTCTTTAAAATTTCTCCGGCTGCATTGTAATAATTTATCTCTTTAGCTGTTCCATTTTCATGTTCATTTGTACGCTTAATCATTGGCAACATTGTACTTAGATGGATATTTGTTACGGCACTACTAGCTGTTTTATCGGGATTATTAACAAAAACCGTTTCAGTTCTACCTAAACTTTCGTTTGCTTCATTCACCTGCCTGCTTATAACCTTTGTATATCCTACACCATTAATTGATCCAAAGGGATTCGTAGAAAAGAAGCCATTTGAGCTGATCTCATTTACACTTGCCCAATGATTTATTTGAATTGTTGCATGAGGTTCTGTAGTAAAATTTTGAACCGTGCTATATGAAAAATTGCGTATTATTTGCCTTGGCTGCAACGCCTTTCCCCCTTCATATTGATAAGTAGTTTTTTGTGCAAAAGCATTTCCATGAGTAAAGAAACTAATCGTTTGAACTCTTAAACCATTTCCTTTTGAAACGGTATTTGAACTGGTTGTATAATCAGGCACCCAATAATTATCAAATTCATTAAGACCATAATCTAAAACTGTGCTTCCACCTGTTGGGTATGTGATGCGCTCCAAAATAGCCGCTTTCGCAAATTCAATACGAGCTGAATGATTATCATTATTTGTCCACCCTATATCGCTCCTGTTAAATTGTATAGGGTTAGGTACCATAGAAATGTTTGAATGATTGCCATTATAATATCCCCAATAATCAACCGCAAAGGAATTCTTTTTAGGTAGCGGAACAGAATTGTAATCAAACGTATAACTTGAACCATCATTAAATTCGATTGAATTTAATTTTAACCGCAATCGATTAAAATTATCGTCAATAACTGTAAAGCCAGGTCCATTTACAGATGTTGCGTCAAAATATGAGTAAGAAAACTGAGCTGATTTAATGAGTGTTGCGCCTTTTATTTCGATCCTATCTAATTTACGCCCACCTGATAAATCATTTCTGTTTGAAGTTGTAAAATCAAGTCTCCCGTTTGTAAATAGTATTGAAGATAAAAAAACTCCATCTTCTGAAACGTTAGTTATTGTTGTTCCATAGCAGTCAATACAGCCGTTACCAGGTGTGATAGTACCCACACTGACTGAACCGAGTTGAATTGCTGAGTTCATTTGAGAAGAATAGCCGCTCATTTTTGTATATGTCTGAGTAAAAAGAGGAAATTGCCTCACAATACCATCTCGAGTATAGTTAAACTGTATTATTTTCTTGTTTCGAGTAATGATTTTTGTAAGCATCCATGTTTTTGTAGAAGGGGGATCAGATGGATTACTTCCACCACTGCCCATAAAGTTTGCTGAACTTGAAAGTGACATCGTATTAATCCGTTCTTCAAAAAAATAGACTTCCCCAGAAGGAATTGTTACAACCCATTTGTCAGCAGTAGCATTCCCCTCTCTTCGAATTTTATATCCAGCCTTATTCAAAACAATGTATTCATTACTGAAATTTGTGAAGGGCCGAACAAAAGTTAATGAGTGACCTAAGAAATTGGCCTTAAATACATCCGGCTCTGAGTCATATTCCACATACTCAAGAAATTGATCTTTTTTGATATTGTAATTACCTTCCATAGGAAAATGACCATCAGTAATGATCATGTAACCAAAATCTGGTACCGGTGTATTTATCGGGCCAGGAGGCCATGCACCGCCAGGAGGAATGTATTGTGGTGTTGTGCAATATGACCAATAATTATATCTATAAGGAAATGAACCTGGCAATGCATTAGAATAAAAATCGGGTAAATATTTTGGATAAGTAGAAGTGATGGTACTGCCTTCACTTAATTGATCAATATCATCTCTGTCGTTAATAATCTGAATTACACTACCAAGGGTCAAATCCCAGCCAAGCCCCACCCAACTGGCCTCCTGATTTACTCTGTTTCCCCCTGCGTGATACCTAAGTGTAATTGGTATTTCCACGCCATCATCAATAATTGTATAGATTGGAACGGATAAATTCGGTATGCCTGTATATTCACTAACTGGCATTTCCGTATATTTCAAAAACTGAAAAGCCGTTGGAGCTACTGGAACAATATTATCATAAATTGGCTTATAATTTTGTTGCTGGCTCAACACACTATTGGTCCCAATAATAAAAAAAAGAACAGATAGGAAAACCCCTTTCATATAGTTATTATTTTAAAAGTTATAACCGATTCTGAATAATATAGCTTGAGTTTGAGGTAATTGTTGCTTTGAAAAAAAGTCATATAGCAATTGTACCTTCATCTTCTTAAAGAAATTGCTTTTCACATCCAACACTCTGCTTATACCCAATAAACCGCTCTGTTTCCACAAGGCACGGTTGTTTAAATCCTGTATAGTTTGAAAATTGGTTAAATAATTTTGTTCATACCCACCACAAATCCAAAAATTTCCTTTTATTTTCCATTCTATAAAAGAACGAATCCCAATGCCCTGATGTGATAACCGGATATTGCTAAACCCTGTTCCTAAACCCAACTTGTAAGCACCTCCAATACCTAAGATGCTTTTACTATTTAGTTTATACCCAAAGGAAAAACCTAAATCTGCTGTTACAGGGAAATACGCCCTTGTGCTAGTGCTTTGGAAATTTGTGCCTAACACCAACCGTTCTTTCAGTGATTTTGTTTTTTGATCATTTGGCTTAAAATCAGGCATTTCTTCACCACTATTAGAAACACCAAAATCCTGAGCTCTTTGTTTAATTAAATCAAGTTGTGATTGAGCATTTGTAAGATTGTTTTGTATGAATTGTTGAGGATTTATATTCGTTCCTGCAAATTGCATTTGAATCATTTGAGATATTTGTACTCGGGTCTGTAATGCGGTATTATTTAAAAAAGCTGCGCTTGAATTACTACCAGGCAATGCAAATAGGCTTGCGAGTTCAGAGTTTCTATTGAAAAAATTTTGAAAAGCAGGCATTTTTCTAACAACCTCCAATAATTTTGACCCCATAAGATTAGGATTACACAGTGCTTCCCGATACTCTTTTAACTGGGCCTGATAATAATATGTTTGTTTTTTGAATTTTGCCAGACTATTAGCAAGAGGTGTATTATTTAATTGTTGCTTTAGTAATTCTTGTCGTGCTTTCAATTGTTTTTTTATCTCGTCTGTTTGGTTGAACTTATTCTTAAGCTTTGATATATTTTTTAGATTAGATTTTACATATTCCTGATAAGATTCGGTATGAATTTTTACATGTTCAGTATTAAGAAAATTAAGTGCCGTATACAATGAATCTGTATGAGCTGTATAAACATTACTTTCACATTGCAAAGAGTCATGAGTTAATTGCTGACGCAGTTTACTGTAACGCCCCTGTATATCACCAAATATTTCTTTTGCCTTTAAAGAATCCGATTTCCAAAGCTTCCGTTTAAGCTTTTGTTCATTTTTTTCGAGTTTACTTAGATATTTTTCTGTTTTTAAAGCAAGTTGATGATCAAGCTTTTGACTTTGCTTATCAATCTTACCAAATACTTTATCAGGAAGGGATAGAATTTTGTTAAAAAAATTACTATCATTTTGTGTGAAAGCAGGTGTATAAATCAGCAATAATACTAAAATGGTTAACAGGTGCAATCGTTTTGTTCTCATAAGTAAGTATTGGCGCTAAAGGTTATCTAAAATGAAACTACAAACGAAAAATCAAACTTCCAAGTATAGATCATTTTATTTTATAAGTTTTTAGCTATAAGTAAAATCAGCGATTAAAAAACTTGATTTCATTATAATAAATCCTAAAGCTATTTTCGGATAAAACTTCAGCTAAAGTATACGTATGATAAAATTGACAGTCATTCATTTGCCACTTTTGAGTTCAAAAAATTGAGTAAAACAAGCTGAAAACAAGAGCCCCGCAATTACGGGGCTCTTATTTATAAGTAAAACACGGAGAATTACAGCTTTACAACTGTATACTTGTTTGTAATAAAATTAATAGTTATCTTATAGTCACCTGCTGTAGATGGGGTTGGAATTGCATCCGGATCACTGCTGCTGCCGTAATTTGCTCCTAAGGTTCCACCTGTTGCTGAAGATCCACCAAATTGTGGCTGCCAATTACCCGGGCTTGATAAGAATTTATACAACTTTCCGGGCTGTAATGAAAGTGTGATTTCAAACAAACCACTTGAAAGAAGGGTACATTGCTGAGCAGGGTTAGAAGTGGGATTATTAGTCCAGCTCGTTGCAGTTGCATCACCTGTTACCCAAAGCTGAGTTGGAACGGCATTGGATACGGATGTAACCGTATATCTTCCCTGTTGAAAATCCATGATCATTTTATATGGCCCGGCAGGAGTAGGGCTACTCCATCCCGGATCAGCATCACGCTTTTCAAAAGTACCTGAAAATGCATCTCCGCTCAGGTAACGAAACTGTGTACCCCAGTTACCCCAGGTTTCCCAGATTTTATAACTACCTGAGCCACTATAATTGAAAATTCCGCCCCAGGTTGTTTCATCAATTCGGGTAAACTCTCTCACCGGATTAATGGTACCTCCATTATTACTCCATCCATGTTCCGTTCCATCTCCCACAATGAATAACCGCAAAGTTGTAGGGAGGGCAATCTTGGGAGGAATCTTATAAGGAGTAGCCCTGATTTTGAGAATATTAGAGGTCTTACGCTCATTGTTATTGGCATAAGAAGAGGTTACTCGTACATCCAGGTCATAAGCTTTGTTAAACTCAAAACCCCAAGCCAACATTACTGCGTTCAAATCCTTCGCAATAATAGAGTCCGTAAGCTTACCGGAAAAAGTTTTCGTATATGCTTTTGAAAAATTACGATTGGTAGAATCAATCTCCAGGATATACTTAGTTGTAGTAGCCGATGCATACTTTGGATCGGTCCAGTTTAAGATAAGCGAAACCTTATTGGAATCGGATGCGTTAGGCGCTACCGTTGCTGTAGGTGTAGAGAGCACCGGGGCCGTACCATCAGCAAAGGTTTTTAAGTCATCTGCTTTTTCGCAGGATGCAAAAGCCAGCGAAGCAGCCAATGCAAAAGATGAAATTTTATTAAATAGTTTCATATCAAAATGATTTAAGTGTGTTATTGTCTTACTACCTGAAATTTACCCAATTGGAAATCGAGTGAAATTTTAAAAGTACCGCCGGGTGTGGGTGACATAAAATCACTACCTCCACTTTGCCTGTAAATGAAATCTCCACCTCCAGAAAGAGCAGCCCTTTGAGCATCCGTTAAACCATCTTCCAAACAATATTTATTATCCCAACTTCCAGCAGCAGGAAGAATCAAATAACCATTATTGGCATTAAGGTTAACTACCAGGTCATACTGCGTTCTGGAACGGCGTGTAAATTTCTGACTTGCCGCCACACCAGGATTCATGTCTCTGGGTAAGTTCCAATTGCCTGGCGATGCTCCTCCTACCAACCAGATTTCATCATTGAACGGTGTAGCTGTTTTTGGAGGAGGAGGAAACGGACTTGCTGTAAATGTTACTTTATTGGGAGATAACAACTTTACAGCATTACCGATGCTCGAGGAAACTCTTGCTTCAATTGAGTAAACACGGCGGGGATCATTTACAAGGTTCATACCCTTTCCACCGTTTAAGCCCGTAGTAAGGATTTTATTAAAATCACCTACGTTGTAAGCAACAGATAAATCGCTGGCAATTACCAGTGATACTTTCGCACCGCTGTTAAAGTTGCCGCCAACTGTATCCATTTCCAAAGTATAACTTACATTTTGCGAATTAACGCCCGTATTGAAACGATATTCAGGATTGGTCCAGTTAAAACGAATAGCCTGGTTGTTTTCTTCACCGGCCTCAAGACGTACAGCAGTAGTAGAGGCTGTTAAATTAGGAGGGGTGCCACCCTCAAAATACACTTTGTTCTCCACCTTTTCGCAGGATCCAAGCAGCACTGCTGCCAGAATGAATGAGAGATTGATTATTTTTTTCATACTATATCAATTAATTAATTTAATAACCGGGGTTTTGCTTCAAATTAGGGTTGGTAGCCAGTTCCCTTGATGGAATGGGGAAGAGCTTACGATTAGGATCAACACCTGTTCCATCTTTTACTCCACCCTTCCAGGGCCATAAGTAAGAGGCCTCTGTAAAGCGTCCGAAGCGAATTAAATCAGTACGACGGAAGCCTTCCCAATACAATTCACGGGCACGTTCGTCAAGGATATAATTCAAATCATAAGTTCCAATACCTCCCGCAGTTACCTGTGCACGTGTACGTAATGCATTAAGGTAGGCTACAGCCTGTGCATCGCTGCCGCCGCTGCCGCCACGTTTTACAGCTTCTGCATAAATCAGGTACATTTCTGCCAAACGAAATACAGGGAAATCAACATCTGAAAAAGTGCGCTCAGGATCCTTGCCAAATCCGCCAGCTCTGGTTCTGTTACGATATTTGATAACAGCCAGCCCATCTTTAAAATCAGAAATGTTATTGATTTCCAGGTTTTGAGAGCCTTGTACAAACTGTGCTCTTGTATCACCGTTTCCATTAATATCAGGAAACAGCAAAGGCAGATTTTTGGTAGTACGAATACCGCCCCATCCACCTAAACCGGAAACAGTTTGATCCATATCACCACCTACTGATCCGTTTACCAGGAAAGTAGTAGCGCCGAAATTGCGGGTATTAATACCATCATAGTTCAGCGTCCAGATAAATTCCGGATTGTTCAGATTATTATCGGCCAGCATTAACCAGCGGTAGTTGGATAGCAGTGTATATCCTGCATCAATTACACGTTTGGAATAAGTGATTGCTTCAGTGAATTTGGGAGTTCCTATATAAACACCGGCGTTCAGATAAAGACGTGCCAGCAATGCCCATGCAGCTGCTTTATCAGCACGTCCATATTCATTTGTACGTGGTGCCGCAAGATCACCATCAATTGCCTTCAACTCATTTTCAATGTAAGCAAACAGTTGTGTTCTGTTTGTTTGCGGGGGATTGATTTTACCAATTCCATCAGCATCTGTTGCAAATGGTGGATTACCCCATAAGTCCATCAATACCCAGTATTGAAATGCACGGAGAAACCTGGTTTCTGCACGCATTTGAGTAATTTTTCCCTGTAAGGAAGAAAGGCCTCTGCTGCTCAATTTTTCCGGAGTGCTTTCTCTTAAAAACTCGTTACAGATAGAAATCACATACACACATCTTGCAAACAAACCGGTGAGCATCGGGTTTTGTGCACCCCAGTTCATATTATGAAAGTCCTGAATACCGGGATCATTCCATGCCACTACCGCCTCATCAGTAGTTAATTCCTGGGCCTTCCAATAAAGACGAAGGAAGTCAGCAGTACCGGCGTCAATACCGGCGATATCGCTGCTGCCGGGTCCGTTACTGCCGGTTAAAGCCATGCTGCTATAGGCCTTGGCAAGAAACTGGGTATAGCCCGCTTCAGTTTTAAACACATCTTCAGAAGTGAGTGTGTTAGGGGGCAATACATCCAGCCTTTTATGACAGGCGTTTAATAAAACACCCAAACATAAAATCGAAAACAGTTTTAATGATTGATGTATCATATCTAAGATTTTATTTTTTTAGAAATCCATGTTTACGCCCAACACAAACACCCTGGGCCTGGGATAAATTACGTTGTCAATACCTGAAAACACCTCAGGGTCAATTCCTTTATACTTTGTAATGAGGAAAGCATTTTGAACATTGGCAGAAAGCCTTAACCTTGTTTTCTTGATGACTTCGCCCAAATCATATCCGAAATTGATATTATCCATGCGGATGAAAGAAGCGTTCTGAATGTAGTAATCAGATGAATATTGGTTATTCACAAAACCGGTTTCCAGATAATCACGTGATGCGTTTTGTATAAACCCAAGAGGATTAATGATCTGACGACGAACACCCAGATTAGATGCGATGTTGTTATAGTTATAGTTGCCGAAGCTGCCTCTCAATACAAAACCTGCTGTTAAACGCTTATAACTGATAGATGAACTTGCACCCAGGAACACTTTTGCGTTTCTGGATTGAAAGAGATAGTTATCATCATCGTTAATTATTCCATCCCTGTTCAGATCTTCATACAATCCTTCAATAGGTTTGTTGTTTTTATCATATACCTGTTTCAAAACACGATACGTAAATGGTGCATATCCTGACTGATGTACCTGGATGATATTACCGGTACCACCCTGGATACCCCCTGCTTCAATGAAAAACTTAGGATCAGGATTGAGTGTAAGATTGGTTACAATCGGGTCGGTATAGGTAACGTTGAAACCAAGATCCCACTGCAGGTTCTGGTTTCTTACAGGCACTGTATTGATAGTAACCTCAAAACCTTTGTTTTCGATATTGGCTACGTTTGTAAGCAGGAAGTTGCTGAAGTTAGTGAACGATGCAATCGGAATTCTTGAAAGCAGATCCTTTGTTTTACGCTGGAACACTTCAAAAGTTCCGTTGATACGATTATCAAACAAACCGAAATCCAAAGCAATATTTATGTTCTCGGTTGTTTCCCATTTCAGATCCGGATCATAAGCTGCAGGAGTTACGGTATTGATCGGGCTGAAATTATTACCAAACTGGTAAGTAGATTGATTACCTCCAATTGAGTAGCGGGGAATATAACCATATAAATCAATGCCATCCTGCTGTCCGGTAACACCCCAACCACCTCTAAGCTTTAATTCAGAAATTACTTTAGAGTTCTTTAAGAAAGCTTCTTCACTGATTCTCCACGCACCCGCAACTGAGGGGAAGAAACCCCAACGGGTATTAGGACTGAATCTGGAAGTTCCATCAGTACGGGCATTTACCGTAACAATATATTTACCTGCAAGAGTATATACCAAACGACCGTAATAAGAGATCATGGCATATTTATCTTCCTGCGAAATAAAATTAGGTTGAGAACCTGCTATTACTGTTCCGTTAAACTGACGGTCAGGATTGTTGAAAGAGTAAAATTTAAACTCCTGGAATGCATGACCTGCCATTACATCAAATCTGCTGTTAATAGATTTTACATCTTTTACATAATTGAGGTAAAACTCATAGAGATTGTTTCTTGTTTGGCTGAAATAAGGCCTGTAAGATCCTTTACGTCTGTATTCAGAAGCAGCACTGTCAGAGTTTTGATTGATCCCCTGGCCTTGCTGAAAATCATAACCCAGGTTCAGATTAGCTCTTAATCCTTTCAAAAAAGGTACCTGGTAATCTAATTGAAGGTTACCAATACTTCTGAACACTTCACTTGTATTGTCTCTAAGGTTGATAAGCCCTAAAGGATTACGGTTAGAAAGCTGTAATGGAAGGTTTGGTTGACTAGGATCGGGCCACTCCCAATATCCACCCCATTGATTAGTACCGGAACGAACCGGTTTGGTAGGATCAAAAGTTACTGCATTACCTACTGCCCCTTCATCAGAAAAATTATTGGTAGTGCGTACACCTTTCAGGTTGAGGTCTACCTTAAGCTTATCTTTCAACAAACGTGGACTTAAGTTGATGGCGCCGCTTAAACGTTGAAAATTACTTCTGAGCAAAATACCATCCTGGTTCAGATAACCTGCCGATAAACGTACAGGTAACTTACCATTTGCAATAGCACCTGTTGCACTGAGGTTAAAATCCTGAGACCATGATGTGCGGAAAATCTGGTCCTGCCAATTTGTATTTGAATTGCCTAATTTACCTGCAAGTGATCCTTCAGCTTTTACAATATCTGAAACTTCCTGTGCTGATAAAACTTCAATTTGCTTAGCTGCCTGTGAAACAAATGTTTGAGCCCCGAAGTTGAAGGCCATCTTTCCTTTACGACCTTTCTTGGTTGTAATAATGATAACACCATTAGAAGCTCTTGAACCATAGATAGCTGCTGCCGATGGATCTTTTAAGATTGAAAAATTTTCAATGTCATTAGGGTTTACCAGGTTTAAAGGATTTGAAGACCCGGCAACACCTCCATCCACAGGCACTCCGTCAATAATGATGAGCGGATTATTACTTGCATTCAATGATGCACCACCCCTGATGCGGATGGTACTTCCGCTGCCCGGAGCACCGCTGTTAGGAGTAATCTGAACACCAGCTACTTTACCTGCAATCAGCTGTTCCGGTGTTTGAATGGCCCCTTTTACAAAATCTTTGGAGGTAACAGTAGCTACAGCACCGGTAAGATCTCTCTTACGCTGTGTACCATAACCTACCACTACCACCTCGTTGAGGTTAGATTGAGAGGCCACCAGGCTAATGCTGAGATCAGCCTGAGCACCTACTGCTACTTCCTGGCGGGTAAAGCCAACCGAGGTAATAACGAGTACTGCGTCATTGTTTTCTACATTAATACGAAAAGCACCTGTGGCATCTGTAGTAGTACCACGGTTGGTTCCTTTAACAGTAACGGATGCTCCTGCAACAGGGCTTCCATCCTTACTGTCAGTCACCTTGCCTGTAACGGTTTTACCTTGTGCAAAACCAACTTGCGCTAAAATCAGAAGCATCGGAATCAATATCCCCACTCTGATAAGCAGACGTTTTAGAGACATAATCAATAGTTTAGGTTTTAAGAGACTGCAATTTATAATGAACAAAAAATTTACAATGCTTATGCGGTCTTCAAAGGATATGATTCAAAACAGGTATTGACCAAATGGTTATCAGCAAGTACCTCTTATATAAACAAGTACAGGATTAAAATTGCTGCATTACTATTTTTTCATAACGCACTACATTATCTACTCTCACCTGCAGCAGGTATTGACCGGGTGTTACAGATACACCACCAAACAAACCCCTGTTCAACTGCTGCACCTGGTATCCTTTTAACTGAAAGCCCATATTTTTTGAAGCCACTACCTGGCCCTGCATATTGATTAACTGAATACTCACCTGACCACTCTTGGGCAATTCATACGTAATGGTTGCCTGCTGCTGCACAGGATTGGGTGATACTTTCAGTTTAAATTCATTGCTATTGGCAATAATATCCCGAACGTTTGTAACAAGACCACCTGGAATGTTCTGATCAATATATACTCTGTATTCACCTGCATTTAATGTTATGTTTTGAGGACTTCCAAACGAAGCTATTGTTCCGCCTCTTGTATAATCATAATAAGTTCCTACAGATGGAAAAGTTATGGGTCGTGTAACCTGATTGTTGTTGAAATTTGCCACTACCAACATTTTCAATGTTGTATGATTTATAACAACAACTTTCCAAAGACGTGATTCATTGCTTTGATCAACATCTGTACCGTAAAAAGCAGTACCTGCAGCAATAGTAGTACGGTTGAACGCATCCGGTTTTTGCTTACGAAGTTTGGCCATGGCTGCAAACACTTCATACAACCTGCGGCGGTTTGTATTCTGGAAATAATCCCAGCGGATAGGCTTGGGATTGGTACGGCCACCATTGGAGTTGATGGAGAAATCATAGCCTAACTCTCCAAACTGCCAAATCATTTTAGGACCGGGAATAGCCATCAATACCGCAGCCATTGCTTCAGCACGTGCCAATGCGTAATTAAGATTACCGGTACCAAATGCAACGGAGCCGCTTTCGTTTATTGCACGATACATCATCCGTTCTTCATCATGACTTTCAGCATAAGCAATCAACCCTGGTTTATCATCCAGAAAAAAATCACCCCACCAGTCTTGTTGTGTATTAGGTATTGCAGAACTGTTTCTACGGTTTTTCCAATAAGCTCTGGTTATATTGGCTTCATTAGCCTTGCCTGTAATACTACCTGAAAATTGATCGCTCATTTTACCCCAAAGCAACATACCACGTTTCGCTAATTCGGCTTCTTCTGAATCATCACCTAAGTGCTCCAGAATACAATAAGAACCATTGGATACCGATTGCATTTTGTTATAATAGTTCTGCCAGATGTCAACCCGTCCCTGGTTATAGGAATTCCAGGCACCAAGATTTCCAATTGTATTATTAGTCGTAAAGCCTTTACTTAAATCCCAACGGAATCCATCCAGTTTATATTCTGTGAGCCAGTGTTCAATAAAGCGTTCTACATGATTACGGGTGGGAGCTACATTGTGATTAAAATCGTTAAACACGTTAAAGTCGTGCTGTGCTGTTTCATAAAAATAAGGACTGTTGGCAGCCGGTCTGCTTAATGAACTGTTCCACCACATGGCTGCTAAAGGAGATTGACCGGTAGCATGATTAAATGCAATATCCATAATCACCGCCATGCCATTATTATGTGCGGCATTGATGAATTCTTTCAAAGCATTCTTGGTACCATACGCTTTATCCGGAGCAAAATAATACATGGGATTATAGCCCCAACTGTTATTACCATCAAACTCGTTAAACGGCAATACTTTAATGGCATTGAAACCAAGCGCTGCGAGATAAGGCAACGTATCTTTTAATGCCTGCCAGTTTTGATTGAATACAAAATCACGAACCAGCAATTGATAAATAACAAGATTGTATTTATTGGGACGTTGATAGGATCCGTCCGTCCAGCCAAACGGAGCTTCGCCGGGTGTAATCACACCAACAATACCCGAGGTTTTTCCGCTAGGATAAGCAGGCATATTGGGGAAGGTAGCAGATGATATAAACCGATCGTTATTTGGATCAAGCACTAATTCACTGTATGGGTCAGCTACACGAATACTGTCATCCACCAGGTATTGAAAACGGTATTGCTGCCCGGGTGTTAAACCGGTGATTCTCGCCCAATAGTAAAAGTTTCCGTTGCCATCTACATCCCGGCTCATTAAACCGGAGCAGGTTTGTGTCCAGTTATTGAAATCGCCGATAACAGATACACGTTGCTTGCCGGGCGCATAGAGAATGAAAACAGCTTCGGTATTATTATTTTCAAACGTAATACCATCCTTTCTTCCTGCAGGCCGTGCACCTGTCGGGTAAGCAGCAGGAGGAATGAAAAAGTTAATGGTATCACGTAGCGTGGTTGCACCATTGTTTGCTTCAACTGTAATGGCCTGCTCACAGGTAGTGGTAACATTAGCATTACCACTGGCCGTTGATGCATTAGTGGCTGAACCGATCTGGTTATTATTAAAGCGGAGTGTGATGGCCGCATTCTGAGAGGTAACGGCTGTTACCGGTAATGAGGTAACACTGGTGCCGATGGGCTCAGGAATCATATTGTACATCGGCTGCATTGCCGGTGAGGTAAAGCGTACAGCAAACTGCCCGGCTGAATAAACGGGGATGTACATATCACTGCCATCGATATTACGTTGTACCAATGTACCTGCCTGGTTACGGAATAAGATGCTGATACGGAGAATCTGCTCTCCGGCAGGAACATTATAAAAAGCACGGATATTAGGAATCGTAAAACTCCAGCTATTAGTTGAACCTGTTGCCTGTGGTGCATTAGTAGTACCCCATTGACCCTGAACATATTTCCAATCAGAAGGAGAGGTACTTGCAGAAGTTATAACTCCTGTATGCAGAAATACAGGCCCTGCAAACCCCTGTAATCCTTTGTTTCCTTTGGTAGCATCTACAGTAATGGTGATGCTGCTGTTATCAGTTGGAAAGTTAGGAGTCCATGTTAAAAGCTGGGCGTAAGAAACAGCATAAACTATAACAGAAAAAACAGTAAGTAGAATTTTCTTCATACAGCGAAGCTTTATCATAATCAATTTTGTTTGCCGCCTGTAAATATCAGCCTCAAAAACTATAACGTTTGTACTTGTTTAAGATTCTGACTGATAATTACTTAAGACCTGAACAGTTGGGCTAACAAAACTAATAAAGAGCTGCCGCTACAAGTTGAACTATAATTCCAATTTCTTGCACTATATTTCCAAGTTTGCCTAAATTAGCAAGTTGTAAAACTTACCGTTTTATGAAAGCAGAACTGGAGAAAATTGTACCGGGCGAAGGCAAAACTATTCTGGTAGCTTACCGTATGAACCTGCCCTACCTGGAGTACTACTGGCATCATCACCCGGAATATGAATTAACGTTTAAGATTAATGTAAAAGGGAAACGTATTGTGGGTGACAGTTACGAAGATTTCCACCCCGGCGATCTTGTTTTAATAGGCCCGGATCTACCGCACACCTGGGTAACCAACCGGAAGGAGAAACATAAAAACTGTGATTTTGTGGTGATACAGTTTTCCAATAACCTCTTCAACAGTTTTACACATCTTGCAGAGTTTGACCGTATCAAAAGACTTTTACAAAACAGTAAACACGGATTGCACTTTAAAAACAGTAAGGCATTGAAGGAAAAAATTTTGGGGCTTCCTGAAAAAATGGGTATTGAAAAAATAACCGATCTCATCTGGATACTGGAACAACTCTCCCGGCAAAAAGGAAGAAAGCTGGCATCAGCTGATTATGAAATTACACAGGCTATTGGCAGGGAGCAACGCATCAACAAAGTGTGTAATTACCTGGAGCAGCATTTTTCAAAACCCATCAGCATAGAAGATGCCGCCAAAATCATTAATATTTCCAAGAGTGCTTTTTGTAAATTTTTCAAACGTACCACAGGCAAAACCTTTTCTGATTATCTCAATGAAATAAGGATTGGCTATGCCTGCTATCAACTGCTGGAAACAGATAAACCCATTGCCGGTATTGCACGCAGTGCCGGTTTTGATTCAGTATCTTATTTCAACCGGGTTTTTTATAAAAAGAAAAACAGCACACCAAGGGAGTTCAGGAGTGAAGCTGCATAAAAAAATTTCCGGTTTATGGTTTCAAGTTTATAGTTAATGGCTCATAAGATAGAATTACTTCTTACTTCTCACCTCCTATTTCTTTCTTTCATACACAACTTCACCACCACAAATTGTTTTGAGAACTTTGGTTTTGAGAATTTCTTCAAAGCCGGCGTTCATTAAATCAGTATCAAGTAAAACAAAATCAGCCAGCTTTCCTTTTTCAATACTTCCTTTTTCCTGTTCTTCGAAATTGGAACGGGCAGCCCATATCGTCATGCCACGCAAAGCATCTTTCCGGCTCAATGCATTTTCCATCTGGTATCCATCTGCAGGCCATCCTTTGGCATCTTTACGAAACACGGCCGCATAGAATGTTTTAATAGGGTCAATATCTTCTACCGGAAAATCAGTGCCCAGCGGAATCCAGTTGTTTTGCTTCATCAAATCATTAAATGCATAAGCGCCTTTCACCCGTTCTTTGCCAAGCCGCTGTTCTGCCCAGTACATATCACTGGTGGCATGTGTAGGCTGTACGCTGGGCACAATGCTGTACGTACCGAAGAGATTGAAATCATTTTGATTTACCACCTGTGCATGTTCAATACGCCAACGCAAATCATTCTTCTCTTTTAAATATTTACCGTAAATATTCAGAATGGTTCTGTTGCCGCTATCGCCGATAGCATGCGTACACATCTGAAATTTATTTTGATAAATAACAGCAGCCACTGAATCAAAATGTGCAGGATTACTCAATAAGAACCCATGGTGATTTGCCCTGTCACTATAAGGCTGTAACAAACAGGCACCTCTTGAACCCAAAGCGCCATCCGCATATACTTTAAAGCTCCGCACATTTAACCGATCAGTTTTAATCATACCCCGCTTGAAAATGTAATCATAGTTCTTTTCTGCATCGCTGAGCATTACATACAAGCGCATTTTCAGCTCACCGCTTTTATAAGCAGCTTCAATATGTTCTACCTGGTCAAAATCCAATCCGCAATCATCAATAGTGGTTAACCCTGCAGCAAAACAATTCGCCTGGGCTTTAAGTAATGCTTCTTTTGCCTGGGCTTCATTCGCATTGGGAATAATACTGCCCACCAGGTCAATCGCATTATCAATTAATACGCCGGTTGGGTTACCGTTTTTCAAAATCACATCACCACCCACCAACTTTGTAGCAGCAGTAATACCTGCTTTTTGGAGTGCGTAATTATTTACAATAGCAGCATGACCATCTACTCTTGTTAATATCACCGGGTTGTCAGGGAAACGGGTATTCAACGAGTCGTTCAACGGAAATTCTTTTTCCTGCCAATCATTCTGATCCCAACCACGGCCAATGATCCACTCCCCTGCAGGTATGGATTTTGCATAAACATCTAACCGTTGTAAAATTTCGCTCCAGCTTTCTGTGCCCACCAAATCACATTCTCTTAACCCTAATCCATAACGGTAAAAATGAGCGTGCGCATCAATAAAGCCGGGATATAAAAATTTACCTTCCAGATCTATCAGTTGTTTGGCATTGAATTCTTTTTGCAATGCTTCCCTGTTACCCGTTGCAATAATCTTTCCGTCTTTCACCGCTACTGCTTCTGCTGTACTGAAAGCACTGTCAACCGTATAAATAGTTCCATTATATAAAAGCAGGTCTGCTTCGTTGTTACGGGAGCAACTCATGAGCAGGCAAATCATGCAGAAAAAAGCAATATAATTTCTCATACTTTAAAAATTGAAAACGAATTTAATTTGTTTTGGTTGCAACAATACTAATTTTACTTTCTCATTTCTATTTATGTATTCAGCATCGGTTACCAAAATACGGCAGCAACAAACCAATGAACTGCTGCAGCAAATCAAACAAGATCCTCCCGTTTCTTCTGTCATTAATGAATTAAAGAATGTGCTTCGCTTTCATGAATACCGCTATTATGTTTTGAATGATCCGCTCATCAGCGATTTTGAATATGATACCCTTTATAAAGCATTAGAGCAACTGGAAACTGCTGATTCTGCATTGATCACACCGGATTCACCTACACAACGTGTGGCAAAAGGATTGGGCACCGATTTTCAGAAGGTAACACACCTCGTTCCGATGCTGAGCTTAGAAAACTCCTACAATGCAGAAGATTTAATTGATTGGGACCGCAAAGCAAAAGAATTAACCGGTAAAGAAGAGGTTGAGTATTGTGCTGAACCGAAGTTTGACGGGGCCGGTATTTCGCTCATCTATGAAAACGATTTGCTGGTGCGTGGCGCCACACGTGGTGATGGTACAGAAGGAGAAGATATTACTACCAATATCAAACAGATCCGCTCTATTCCACTTTCAGCAGCTTTCAGCGAGTACGGTATTCAGCAAATTGAAATACGGGGCGAAGTGCTGATGACGAAAAAGAATTTCAAGGCCTACAATGATAAACTGGCTGAAGAAAATTTACCCCCTTTAGCCAATCCACGAAATGCTGCCAGCGGAAGTCTGCGTATTAAAGATGCAAAAGAAGTAGCGAAGAGAAATCTCGAAGCGTTTCTCTATCATGTGGGATATGTAATGAAATCGGAAGTACGAAGTACGAAACACGAAGTGCCGCATTCACACAGTGAAGCTTTAAAAATGTTATGGGACTTAGGTTTCAGAAGTCCGGAGAACGAAAAGAAAATCATTAAGGGTATTGACGGTGTGATTGCTTTTTGTAAGGAGTATGAAGCAATGAGAGATACACTTCCTTATGAAATTGACGGCATGGTAATAAAAGTGAACGACCTGGAACTGCAGGAGAAAATGGGCATGACAAGCCATCATCCACGCTGGGCTATTGCTTATAAGTTTAAAGCAAGACAGGCTACCAGCAAACTGAGAGTCGTGGAATACCAGGTTGGACGTACCGGCGCTGTTACTCCTGTTGCAAAAATTGATCCCGTGCCTATTGGCGGTGTTACGGTGGCAAGTATTTCACTGCACAATGCTGATTTTATTGCTGAAAAAGATTTACGGCTGGGCGATAGTGTTTTGGTGGAACGTGCCGGAGATGTGATACCCTATATTGTAAAATCATTTCCTGAGTTACGGAACGGCACAGAAGAAATCATTGTCTTTCCAACACATTGCCCTGTGTGTAAGCATCTGTTAGTAAAGCCGGAAGGCGAAGCGGTGTGGCGTTGCAACAATATAAACTGCGAAGCACAGGTGGTGGAGCGCATTATTCATTTTAACAGTAAAGATGCCATGGATATACGTGGTATGGGTGAAGCCAATGTGCGGAAATTTTATGAACTTGGATTTTTAAAAGATATCCCATCGCTTTATCAACTGCCTTTTGAAAAAATCAAAGAGATGGAAGGCTTTGGTGCCAAAAGTATTGACAACCTCAAAGCTGCCATTGAAAACTCCAAAAGCCAACCTCTCTACCGTTTAATTTATGCGCTGGGTATTCGTTTTGTTGGTGAAGCCACTGCAAAAACATTGGCGAATGCTGTGAGCTACCTGCCCGATCTGCAACAGAAATCATTGGAAGAATTACAGCAACTGGAAGATGTTGGTCCAAAAGTTGCAACAGCTATTTATGATTTTTTCCAGAACAAAGAAAACATTGAACTGCTGCAGCAATTAGAAGCACTGGGTGTGGTATTGAAGAATGAGCATAAAGAAATTCACAGCAGCGGTAATTTAAACGGGCTCACCTTTTTGTTCACCGGCACCTTACCCACACTCAAGCGAAGTGATGCAGAGCAGATGGTAGAGACAAACGGAGGAAGTATACTAAGCGGCGTTAGTGCCAAACTCAATTACCTGGTAGTAGGAGCAGATGCCGGCAGTAAACTGGAAAAAGCAAAGAAGCTCAACACGGTAAAGATTATTACAGAAGAAGAATTTTTGAACATGCTTAAAAATTAATAGATATACTTGACATTACAGTTATCAGTTTTGTATATTTATCAACCAATCGTTTTATATGATCAAGAAACTTGCCGGTGAACAATGGAAACAAATGCAATTTACTGGTTGGAGGTTATTGAAGCGCCGGTATGCAGTTTCCACCCAGGGACGTTGTTGCAGTTATACCAAAGACATAATGGATGATGGAAAATTACTGGATGGTTCTCTTACCACCGGTTATAAAACATTAAACCTGCACCGCCCTGGTAACAAAGGAACCATCTATCTGCATCGTGAAATTGCAAAACTCTTTTGTAAAAAAGGATCGCCACGGCAGAAGTTTGTGATTCATATCAACCACAATAAAACAGATAACCGTGCTGCCAATTTAAAATGGGCTACACTGGAAGACATGGCTGCCCATCAGCAACAAAGTCCGCTCAAGATTGCCTATAAAAAATTACAGAAAGAAAGAAGCGCCACTCAAAAAGGATTAAAGCTTACACCCACACAGGTGAAAACGATCAAAAAAATTATTCATGATCCCAAGCGCTCCATCACTTATAAACAGTTAGCAAAAAAATACAATGTAAGTGAAATGACTTTATACAGAATACGCAGCGGCGAGAACTGGGGTGCAGTAAAGAGTTAATCTGTTTTTTGTAACCGGCACATGCAATGCTATTAAGCTTCTGTTGCGTCGCACACTTGTACATTCTTAACACTATTCACCATTGATGATTCACCATTCACCACCATGCTTCAATCAGCAACACTTCAATTTTTAAAAGACTTAAAGAAGAATAACAATAAACCCTGGTTTGATGCCAATCGTAAAAGATACGAAGCAGCCAAAGCAGATGTAGCAGCTTTTGTACAAAGCATTATTGAGGCCCATGCTAAAAAAGATCCGTCTATTGCACACCTGCAGGCCAAAGATTGTATGTTCCGGATCAACCGGGATGTTCGTTTCAGTAAAGACAAAAGCCCTTATAAAACCAATATAGGAGCATTCATTAATCCCGGAGGTAAAAAAGCAACAACGGCAGGTTACTATCTGCACATTGAACCGGGACAATGTTTTGCCGGTGGCGGCATGTACATGCCCATGCCGGATGAGTTGAAGAAAGTGAGACAGGAAATTGATTACAACTTTGCTGATTTTAAAAAAATCATCCAATCAAAAAAGTTCAAAACTGTTTATGGCGACCTTGACCGCAGTGCAGAATACCTGCTGAGCCGTGTACCCAAAGGCTATGAACCTGATAACGCAGCAGCTGATTATTTAAAACTGAAAAGTTTTGTAGCCGTCATTAAAATAAAAGATGCAGATGTGACTTCTCCTGCTTATAAAAAACAAATCCTTACTGCGTTTGAAGCGCTGCAACCGTTGAATGAATTCTTAAACGAAGCGGTGAGTACCACTGAATAAAAAAACGGCAGCAATTAATTGCTGCCGTTCTCTTTTCCATCATAAAAGTCCTTTACTAACTAAATACTCTGCTATCTGTACCGCATTGGTAGCAGCACCTTTGCGCAGGTTATCGCTAACGATCCACATGTTGAGTGTATTGGCTTGTGTTTCATCTCTGCGTAATCTTCCCACAAACACTTCATCTTTTTCATGTGCATCCATAGGCATAGGATATTGCTGAGTAGCATTATCATCAACTACAACAAGTCCGGGCGCCTCGGCGAGCAGATTCTTCACTTCATTCAGATCAAAGTCATTGGCAAATTCCACATTCACACTTTCACTATGACCACCCATTACCGGTATGCGTACGGTAGTAGCGGTTACACGAATGGAATCGTCACCCATAATCTTACAGGTTTCTTTCACCATTTTCATTTCTTCTTTGGTGTAACCGTTTTCGAGGAACACATCAATCTGCGGAATTACGTTCAGATCAATCGGATATTTATAGGCCATCGGATATTCTTCATTCTTTCCGGCTACTGCTTTATTACGCTCTCCCATCAGTTGATCCACTGCTTTTTTACCGGTTCCCGTAACGCTTTGATAGGTTGATACCACTACCCGTTTGATTTGATATTTTTTATGCAGAGGCTGCAAAGCCACCACCATCTGAATGGTAGAGCAGTTGGGGTTCGCAATAATTTTATCAGCAGCAGTCAATACTTCAGCATTCACTTCGGGTACCACTAATTTTTTAGAAGGATCCATACGCCAGGCACTGCTGTTATCAATCACCGTAATGCCGGCTGCTGCAAATTGGGGAGCCCACTCTAATGAAGTGCTGCCGCCTGCACTGAAAATAGCCACCGCAGGTTTGGCTGCAATTGCATCGGTGATGCTCACTACTTTGTATTTCGTTCCTTTAAACTCCACTTCCTTACCTACTGATCTTTCAGATGCAACGGGTAATAATTCGGTTACGGGAAAATTTCTTTCGGCCAGTACCTGCAACATTTTTGTTCCTACAAGTCCGGTGGCGCCAACGACTGCTACTTTCATTTTGTTTGAAACTGTCTGACGCCCCCGTCTGACAGTTGATTTATTTGTTATTAAATGATCTCGTCAGACGGGGGCGTCAGACGAGGACAAAAAATAAGACCTTCCATTTGAGGGAAGGTCTTCGTATGTTTAATACAACAACGTACAAGTTCACCTTCCCTGCGGAAACTGTTTCTTTGTGCGTTTTGTATGTTTGGTCATCATCATGGCTTCAAAAATAAACTGCCTTGCTTAGTTTGCCAAATTGTTTTTTGAAATTTTACAGAACAGTTGATAGCTTTTTATTGATATGTTTTACATTTAAGCATGTTTCAACGACTACTGCTTATAACACTCGCTTGCTTTTCTATACATTTCGCTCAGGCACAAAACCGTTATGATATTGTCATCACGGAAATCATGAGCGACCCAACACCACAAGTAGGTTTGCCTAATTTTGAATGGATTGAAATCAGGAATACATCTCCCAATCCAATCAATATCCAGAACTGGCGGGTGGGTGATGCCGGTGGTGTGAGCGGTCTGCTTCCCAATTTTATTTTACAGCCCGACAGCATAGCTATCATCTGCGGCACTACCGCCGCCATTACCATGCAACAGTTTGGCAGAACCTTTGGTGTTACTTCGTTTCCATCATTGGCCAATGAAGGAGAATTGATCTTTATACGTAATGCAGCAGGTGTAACCATTCATGCGGTGGAATACACACCTGCATGGTTTAACAATGCCGTAAAAAGTGATGGTGGATGGACCCTGGAAATGGTTGATACAAAAAACCCCTGCAGCGGCGCCAGCAACTGGCGTGGAAGTGTAGATGTGAGAGGCGGAACGCCGGGCATAAAAAATTCAGTGGACGGAACCAACAGAGATCAAACACCACCACAACTCATTCGTGCATTTGCAACCGATAGTGTAACAGTAGTACTTACGTTTAATGAACCGTTAGATAGTTTGCGAGGCGCTACAGCTGCTAATTATTCCATCAGCAATGGCATTGGCACGCCACAGTCTGCCATTACTAATCCGCAGCTGTTTAATACGGTTCAACTGCGATTGAATGTACCCATTGTCCGCAACACTACTTACACTATTACAGCGACCAATGTGGGTGATTGCAGCGGTAATACGATTGGTGGTTTTAATACGGCAAAGCTGGGCCTGAGTTCACAGGCTGATAGTTTGGACATGGTGATTAATGAAGTATTGTTCAACCCTAAAAGTGACGGAACCGATTATGTAGAGTTGTATAACCGAAGCAATAAGGTGCTTAATCTTAAAAATTTATTCTTAGCTAACAGAAGCAGCACAGGAGCTGTTGCTAATCTCAAACAAATAAGCCTCGTGGATGTGGCTTTGTTTCCTTCTGAATATATCGTTATAAGTGAAGATGAATTATTGGTGAAGCGTCAGTACACTGCAAAAAATCCAATAGCATTTATTAATCTTTCTTCCATGCCTTCCTATAGCGATGATAAAGGAAGTGTTTTGCTGCTGAACAATACAGGCGCCATGGTGGATGATTTGCCTTATGATGAAAAGTGGCATTTTGCGTTGCTTGATAACCGTGAAGGTGTAGCGCTGGAACGCATTAACCCCAATGCTGCTACCAAAAACAAAGACAACTGGACCAGTGCTGCTAAAGATGCCGGTTATGGCACGCCAACTTCACAAAACTCACAGTTCCGCCAGGATTTACAGGTACAAGGCGAAGTATCCGTTACTCCTGAAATATTCTCACCCGATAATGATGGCTTTGATGATTTTCTCAACATCAGCTATCGTTTTCCGCAGGCGGGTTATGTGATGAATGTAACCGTATTTGATGCCAACGGAAGACCGGTGCGTGCTTTGCAACGTAACGCCTTATGCGGACAAACAGGTTCCTTTCGCTGGGATGGGCTCAATGATAAATTTGGTCAATTGCCACTAGGGCCTTACGTCATCTTTACAGAGATTTTTAACCTCGAAGGAAAAGTAAAACGATTTAAAAACCAGGTGGTGCTTGCAAGGAGATTGTAACAGCTGCTGTTGCTTCCTGAATCAGTATTAATCTTGATTTCCATCATCCGGCAATAACAGGCTTCAGTTATCTTTAAGCTGAAGTTTAGTTATATGATCACCCGCAAAAAAATCATTTATCCCGTTAACGAAGCCCTGCGCCGGTATTTACGTTTGTACCAGCGTGAAAAAAAACTGCCGGTAACTTATACGCAGCTGCGGGATTTTCTGGAAACCATTCCCGTTATTGATGCAAGGGGAAAAGATACCTTGTGGGAATCAGTTCTCTACCCGCATGAACAGCAGAACGAAATTCATAACGGGCTCAAGAAAATCTATGCTATGCTCAAAGCCGGTGGTGATGAAAAAGTACAAAGGCATTTATATATTGAAAGGATTGATTTCTGCACCTTTGGCAATACACACCCCTTCCGCATCAAGATTGTAAACAGCTATAATGATGTGCATGATTACTTCTATGTAAAGATTGCAGATGCCAGCCGGGTGTATGGGTTGGAGCTGGAACATATTCTCTCCCCCAACCAGCTTAATTACCTGGTGCATGAAAATACATTGGTTGAGGAGCATATTGCCGGCATACCGGGCGATGTATTTCTTCCTTTGTACAGTGAAAGACCTGAGTTTAATCCTAAACGCATCGGCAAAGAGTTTGTAAAATTCAATGAGCGATGTTTTGTACGGTTGCTGGGAGATATGCGTGCTTATAATTTTGTATTTGATATTACGCCGGACTTTGACGATTTCCAGTTTCGCATCCGTGCCATTGATTTTGACCAGCAGTTTTTTGAAGGCAGTTTAAAAATTTACCTGCCTCAATACTTCAAAGAAAATTATCCGTATGTGGATATGGCACTTAAACATTTCAATAAAGATGTGATGATGCAGTACCAGCAGGAAGAACGTGCCCTGATAGCCCGGCGTATTAAAGAAGAACGCTACCGCCTTCGGGATTTAAGAGATATTTTAGTAGCAGATGAAATTTCTACAAGCGAAAAAATTAAACAACTCGGTTTTGAACTGGCAGAATATTATGAAGACAATGTTTTTGAACGCTGCACCAGCATGGGTGAGTTAATTGACCGAAGTTTGAAAAGAGTATTGGTAACAACGCATGTGAAGCAGAGTAATATGTAAGAAAAAAGCAGCATCACTGCTGCTTTCAATCTGTTAAGTCGTTTCAACTCACACCAGTTCAATATCAAAGTTCACCAGTTGTACAAACTGCTGAATACGATCATCAATATCCGTTTTTGAAATTTCTTTTAAACGGGTGGTGCCAAATTTCTCTACACAAAAACTGGCCATGGCACTTCCTACAATAATGGCGGTTTTCATGTTGTTGAAGCTGATGTCATTTGTTTTGGCTACATGACCGATAAAACCGCCGGCAAATGTATCACCCGCACCGGTGGGGTCAAATACATCTTCCAGGGGAAGAGCCGGTGCAAAAAATACTTTATCATCATGAAACAGCAAGGCACCGTGCTCACCTTTTTTAATCACCAGGTATTTAGGACCCATCTTCATAATCTCCCTTGCCGCTTTTACCAGTGAAAACTGTCCGCTCAGCTGTCTTGCTTCGCTATCATTCACAAACAAAAGATCCACTTTGGCAATCACTTTAGCCAGGTCTTCCATAGCTGTGTCCATCCAGAAATTCATGGTGTCCATGGCTATGAGTTTGGGTCGTACTTTGAGTTGCTCAATCACCCGCATCTGAACAGAGGGCAGCAGGTTGCCCAGCATTAAAAATTCGCAACCCTGGTAACTATCAGGTATCACCGGATCAAAATCAGCCAGTACGTTTAATTGTGTATCCAGCGTATCACGGCTGTTCATATCCATATGATACTTACCGCTCCAGAAAAATGATTTTTCATCTTTTTTAATCTGCACGCCTTCCAGTTGTACCCCTCTTGCAGTAAGTGCATCTAATTCTTCCTGCGGAAAATCACCGCCCACCACACTCACCTGCTGTAAGGGTTTTGTAAAATTGGAAGCACTCCAGGCAATATAGGTAGCAGCGCCACCTACTATTTTATCACTTTTACCAAAGGGTGTTTCGATTGCATCAAAGGCCATGGAGCCTACCACAATTAAACTCATATTATATTATATTTTGAAACGGGGCAAAGGTAATGGGAACGGACTTTCAAAACTGCATGCATAAAAAAAAGCGCCCCCATAGTGAGGGGCGCTTTCATGAGAACGAAAACTCTGCTTATTTATCGCTTTTTACCAGGTCAAAAAATTTGTTATCGCTCATACCCAGCCACACCCGCTCAATCTGGTTTACATCAAAGGCCTTGTCAAAACATACGTATTGAATATGGTTTTGACCGGGCTGAACAGTCCAGTTACAGGCCAGGTCGCCGTCCTGTGCCTTGGTGGTGTAGTTATAAAACAGGTCGCCGTTTTTGAGCATGATGTAAATTTTATAATCGCTCCAGGTGAGGGGGTTAGCGCCTTCTTTATTAATAACAGCTATCCGCATTTTGGTATAGCCGGTACCATCATCCCGGGTGATAAACTCATTTTTGGTATGGTACACACCAATGATGAAGTTGATTGTTTTGCCGGGGTTAGAAATAGATTCGTAATAAAAAGGGTCAGTCTGGGCTTTTACAGTAACCGGTGCAGCCAGTAAAAAAGCAGCACAAATAAACCCAAGTAAGAAGAGTTTCTGTTTCATGTTTTCAGTTTTAAGAATATGAAGGTACATTAAGGCAGGGCGGGCACAATACCGTGCAGATGGTATTTTTAAAAAAGAAGCAGTATTTACATCATTCAAAATCATAGCTTTGATGCCATACTGTTGAAACAAATTACATTTGTTATATGGGAAAGCTAAAAGTGGCTAAAAACGAAAGCCGTAAAGACATTATAGTAAAAGCCGGTGCGGCCTTGTTCAGGGAAAAAGGGTTTGGCGCCGCCAGTATGCGTGACCTGGCAGAAAACATAGGCATTGAAGCTGCCAGCCTTTACAATCATATCCGTTCAAAGAATGAAATCCTCGAGAGCATTTGCTTTGCAGTGGCCAACCGTTTCAACACTTATTTTGATGAGGTGGAAACAGGCGGTGGTTCTGCCCTTGAAAAAGTACAAACCATCCTGCGTTTTCACATTCAGCAGATGATTGAAAATCATGAAGAGGTGATTGTGAGCGACCGGGAGTGGAAGCACCTGGATGAACCTTACTTATCTAATTTTCATAACCAGCGCCGCAACTACCGGAAACGGTTTACTGCATTAATTGAAGAAGGTATTAAAAAAGGTGAGATAAAACCCATTGATGCACCTACGGCTATCATTACCATGCTGCATGCGGTAAGTGGTATTGAAAGCTGGCACCGTTCTACTTCAAAAATTTCAGCCAAAGAACTGGAAGATAACATGGTGATTATATTGATTGATGGATTGAGGAAATAAACTGAAGAATGGCCGTACATTTTCACAAGCTTGCTGTAAAAAATATCATTAAAGAAACGGGTGATTGTGTTTCTGTTGAATTTGAGGTTCCTGAAAATCTGAAACAGGATTTTCAATATACCCAGGGTCAAAACATCAACATCAAAACCACATTGAACGGGGAAGAAATCCGGCGTACGTATTCGCTTTGTACCAGTCCGCAGGAAAACAAACTCAAAGTGGCCATCAAAAAAGTAAACGGTGGCGTGTTTAGTACTTATGCGAATGAGCAATTGAAAAAGGGTGATGTACTGGAAGTAATGACACCCCTTGGCAAATTCAATACGCCCCTGGAGCCCGGAAATAAAAAAAATTATGTAGCCTTTGCAGCCGGCAGCGGTATTACACCCATCATCTCCCTTATTAAAGCAACTTTAGCTACTGAACCCGACAGCAGTTTCACGTTGGTATATGGCAACCGAAGTCGTTCGTCTATTATCTTTTTTGAAGAGTTGGAAGGGTTAAAGAATAAATACATGCAGCGCTTCACCCTGATTCATATCCTGAGCCGGGAGAAAACAGATGCTGCTATTAACTTCGGACGAATCACCAAAGACAAATGCACACACTTGTTTGAAAAGCTGGTGGACCTGCAACATGCAGATGAATTCTTCCTCTGCGGCCCGCAGGAAATGATTATGGATGTGCAGGAATTTTTAGAAGCCAATGGTGTAAATGAAAAGAAGATTCATTTCGAGTTATTTACAACAGAGAAAAAGAAGAAAGCTGCAAGCAACACGCTGCAAGCTGCAAGTGAAAACATTCCATCCAGTAAAATTGAAATGAAACTGGACGGCAGAACCTTTCTGTTTGATATTCCTTTAAACAGCGACGCTACCATTCTTGATGCCGCCATGCAACAGGGAGCTGATGTACCGTATGCCTGCAAAGGGGGCGTGTGCTGCACCTGCAAAGCCAAACTGGTGGAAGGTGAAGTGGCAATGGATGTGCACTGGGGCCTGGACCACGAAGAAATCGAGCAGGGTTTTATCCTCACCTGCCAGGCACACCCCACTACTGAAAAAGTAGTAGTGGATTTTGACGTGAAATAATGATTGAAATCAGCCGCTTTCGGTGAATAATACTTTCAACAAGAGCAACAAACAGGCGTTTGTTTCACTTAATTTTGTGAACAAACTTGTTTGCTATGTCCATTCATGATTTAGAAAAGCAGTTTCAGCAAAAGATTGAAGCGGAAGTTAAGATTGAACCCAAAGACTGGATGCCCGATGCATACAGAAAAACCAACATACGCCAGATTTCACAGCATGCACACAGTGAAATTGTAGGTATGTTGCCCGAAGGTAACTGGATTACCCGTGCCCCCTCACTCAAACGAAAAGCCATTCTTTTAGCTAAGGTGCAGGATGAAGCCGGGCATGGTTTGTACTTATATTCTGCTGCAGAAACATTGGGGCAAAGCCGGGATGAAATGATTGCTGATCTGCACAGCGGCAAAGCCAAGTATTCTTCTATCTTTAATTATCCTACGTTAACATGGGCTGATATGGGAGCCATCGGCTGGCTGGTAGATGGGGCTGCCATCATGAACCAGGTAATGCTCACCCGAACATCATATGGTCCTTATGCAAGAGCCATGGTTCGTATTTGTAAAGAAGAAAGTTTTCATCAACGTCAGGGTTTTGAAAGTTTGCTCGTGTTGAGCAAAGGAACTCCTGAACAAAAAGCAATGTGCCAGGATGCCATCAATCGCTGGTGGTGGCCATCCCTGATGATGTTTGGTCCGAAAGATTCAGAAAGCACCAACAGTGACCAAAGCATGAAATGGAAAATCAAACGCAAAACCAATGATGAACTGCGTCAGAATTTTGTGGACATGATTGCCGAGCAGGTGAAAGTATTAGGCATGACACTTCCTGATAAAGATTTAAAGTGGAACGAGCAACGTGGTCATTATGATTTTGGTGACATTAACTGGGATGAATTCTGGAATGTGGTAAAAGGAAACGGGCCCTGTAACAAACAACGTTTAGAAGCAAGACGTAAAGCACACGAAAATGGTAAATGGGTAAGAGAAGCAGCAATGGCACACGCAGCAAAACAAAAAAACAAATCACAACAAAAAGCAGCCTGATATGAACTTCAACATCAGAAAATTCTATTACGGAGATATTCCTGAAGAAAAAGGAGGCGGCAGCAATTATCAAACAGAAGGAGATAAAGCGGCTTGGCCATTATGGGAAGTATTTATCAGAAGCAAACAGGGCTTGGATCATAAACACGTAGGCAGCCTGCATGCAGCTGATGCGCAAATGGCCATCGAAAATGCAAGAGATGTTTATACAAGAAGAATGGAAGGTGTAAGTATTTGGGTAGTGGAAAGTAAATACATTACTGCAAGTAATCCTGAAGAAGCAGGAGAATTGTATGAACCTGCTGTTGATAAAGTGTATCGTCATCCTACTTTTTATCAGTTGCCTGATGAAGTGAATTATATGTAATATGAATAATTAAGAAATGAACGATCTCAAAATAAATTACCTTCTTCATCTTGCAGATACGACGCTGATTCTTTCTCACCGTAACAGTGAATGGTGCGGCCATGGACCAATCTTAGAGCAGGATATTGCACTCACCAATATTTCGTTGGATTTACTGGGACAATCAAGATTGTTTTATCAATATGCAGCGGAACTTATTGGAAATACTGATGAGGATAAATTAGCCTACTTAAGAACAGAACGTGCATATAAAAATCTGTTGCTCGTTGAACAACCCAATGGTGATTGGGGACAAACTATTCTTCGTCAATACTTATACAGTCAGTTTCAGCAATTATTATTTCAGCAATTACAACAGCATAGCGATGAGCATTTAGCTGCCATTGCCACCAAGTCATTAAAAGAAACCAACTATCATGTACGCTGGAGCAGCGAGTGGGTGATTCGTTTGGGCGATGGTACGGATGAAAGTAAACAGCGCATGCATCACGCTGTAAATGAACTGTGGCGTTATACAGGTGAAATGTTTCTGCCGGTAGAGTATGAAACTATTACTAATGTTGATTTCAATAATATTCAACAGCAATGGCATGAAAAAGTAAGCGCCGTGTTTGAAGAGGCGGGCTTAGCGATTCCTGAAAAAACATTTATGCAAAATGGTGGTAAAACAGGAACACATACAGAACATCTCGGTTATATTTTGTCTGATTTGCAGTATATGCAAAGAGCATATCCCAACAGTGAATGGTAAACATGACATTTCACACAATCGATAAAAAAGCTATTTATGCATACCTGGAAGAAATCAAAGACCCGGAAGTACCTGTTTTGTCTATTATCGATTTGGGTATCGTAAGAGATGTAGTGATGCATGAAGATGATGAAGTGGAAGTAAAAATCACCTCCACGTATAACGGTTGCCCTGCCATGGATATGATTGCTACCAATATCCGCATCATGCTGGCTACTTTAGGTTTTAAAAAATATAAGGTCACACAAATTCTTTCTCCGGCATGGACTACAGACTGGATGAGTGAGGAAGGCAAGCGTAAACTCAAAGCCTACGGCATCGCTGCTCCTGATAAGCGCTTTCAGATTGCTGATGATGGAGTGGAATGTCCGCATTGCAATTCAATTCACACAAAACTCATCAGTGAATTTGGAAGCACCGCCTGCAAAGCATTGTATCAATGTGATGATTGCAAAGAACCGTTTGATTATTTTAAATGTCATTAGACTAATGCCATGCCGCTCCGGGCGGCCAAACGGATAAACTTTTCTTCCTACCTTCATCTTATAAGCTACTTGCTATGGATTTTTCCCTCTACCTGGAAGAAGCCGCACAGGTTTCTATCGCTTTCGTCATTGGCGCTGCCATTGGTATTGAACGGGAGTTTCGCAGTAAACCTGCCGGCTTCCGCACCATGATTTTTATTTGTGTGGGCTCCTGTTTGTACACCATTCTTTCCAAAGAAAGCAATACCATCAGTCCGGACCGTATTGCAAGTAACATTGTAACCGGTGTGGGCTTTATTGGTGCCGGTGTTATTTTTAAAGAAGGGATAACAGTAAACGGCTTAACCACAGCAGCACTCATCTGGATAACAGCAGCCCTGGGCATGTCTATCGGCTATCACAATTATCCACTTGCTTTTGTAGTAAGCAGTATGGTGGTGGTAGCACTGTTTGTATTGGAGCCGGTACAGCAATTCATCAATAAAGTACATAAAGTAAAGGACTATAAAATAAGAGCGAATGATACAGAGATGGTTTTCAAAGAGGAGATGGAAGCGTATTTTAAGCAAAAAGGTATCACATTCCGTTGTATGAAGTTGATTAAGGAAAACAATGAGGCTGTTTATATCTACCGCATCGGCGCTCCAAAGTTTGATTATGATATTGTCAATAGATTTTTATTACAGCATCACAGTGTTATTAGTTTTGATATGTAATTATTCCAGAATACATTTTATGAAATCATTATTCATTCCTGTTATCATTATCATGTTTGTTTCATGCAATACAAAAGATAAAAACATATTATATCAGTCTGATGCCTTTACGCTGTACAAAGACAAAGTAGTACAGGGCAGCAACACAGCTACAGTAGTTTCACCTGCACATATTACATCCAATTACAAAAGCCCGGCAAGTGCTACGTTTTCAAGACTCATCAAATTCAAATTCAGTATCAATGAAAAAGATAATGAATTGGCACCGGGCAATGACCACTGGGTAGTTATCAAAAATGAAAAAGAATCGCCCATTGTTGTATTTGGTCAACTTCCTGAAGTTGCTCCTGATGCGCCTGCAACTTATTTGCCTGTGAATTATGATTACACATTTCGGGTTAATATGAATCCTGTTTTAAAACAGTTTGATGAAAAAGGTTTTTATGAAGCATACGATGGGAGTAAAGTAGCCAAAGCTGATTTCAAAGGATTTTACATTGCAGGAGCATCTGAACCGCTTTCATGGGATTTTGTAAACCTTGGTAACAAAGGGCTGCAGTTGAAAGATGATGATAAAGATGGCATCTATACCATCACACTCAAATTCAATCCATACAATGAAGATGAGAATAAAGAAAAAGAATGGAAGCTGAGTAAAGATCTTTCACAAAAACCTTCTTATAAATCAGAACAACCCATTGTAGATGCGTTGTTCAATTTATCATTAGAAGAAGCATTGAAAAATATAGAAGCAGACAGCACCTTCCGCACCGGTGCTAAATGGGGCGGTGTGTGGACGAGAGATATCAGCTACAGTATTCTTCTCGCCTTTGCTTATCATCAGCCTGATGTAGCAAAAATTTCATTGTTGAAAAAAGTAAAACGCAAACGCATTATACAGGATACGGGCAGTGGTGGTGCATGGCCCGTAAGCAGCGACCGAACTACATGGGTGTTGGCAGCATGGGAAATTTATAAAGCAACGGGTGATAAAGATTGGTTGCAATTAGCTTATGAAATCATCAAAAACACATTAGATGATGATGCAAAAGTTTTATTGAACAGTGAAACAGGTTTGTACAAAGGCGAATCCTCTTTTTTAGATTGGCGTGAACAAACCTATCCTAAATGGATGAGCAATATGGACATTTATGTATCTCAAAATTTGGGAACAAACGTTGTGCATTACCAGGCACATAAGATTTTAGCAATGATGGCAAAAGAACTTGCTCAGCCATTTGAAGTATATGAACAAACTGCCAACAACATCAAAACAGCTATCAACAAACAATTATGGATGGGTGATAAAGGTTATTATGCACAATACATCTATGGCAGAAATCACCTGACAGTATCACCACGCTATGAAGCATTGGGCGAAGCATTAAGTGTATTGTTTGATGTTGCTAGTGAACGACAGGCTAAATCCATTTTTGAACAATCACCTTTAACAGCGTTTGGAGTTACCTGCATCTATCCGCAAATACCGGGCATTCCTCCTTATCATAACAATGGCATCTGGCCTTTTGTACAATCCTATTGGAATCTTGCTGCTGCAAAAGCTGGGAATGAAGCAGCATTAAATCATGGGCTGGCATCTATTTATCGTGCTGCTGCATTGTTTCTTACTAATTATGAAAATATGGTAGCGGCAACAGGTGATTTTAATGGTACAGAAATTAACAGCGACCGTATGTTGTGGAGCATGGCGGGAAACATTGCGATGGTACACCGTGTATTTATGGGTATCAATTTTGAAACAAACGGCATTCGTTTTGCACCTGCTATTCCATCCAATTACACAGGCACAAAAACACTTGCCAATTTTAAATACAGAAATGCTGTTCTGAATATTACCGTAAAAGGAACCGGCAATCAAATTGTTTCGATTAAAATGGATGGAAAAGAAATGCCTGATGCCTTGCTTTCTGCCGCAACAACAGGTACACATACCATTGAGATTGAAATGAACAATAAAGCATTCAGCAGCAATAACATCAACCTGGTTGAGAATTCATTTTCATTACCTGACCCGCAGGTAAAACTTAATGGCAATAAATTAGAATGGAAGCTGATTGACGGAGCCGCCGGTTATCTCATTTATAAAAACGGAAAACTTATTGATAATACAAGAGAAACAAGTTATGTATTAAAAGCTGATAGTTTGTTTGCAGAATACAGTGTAAGCGCTGTAAACGAAACAGGAGTTGAATCGTTTATGAGCGAACCCATTACTGTTTATGATGCAAACAAAATGCAGGTTGTTGAAATGGAAACCATGACAGCGAAATCATCTCTGCCGTTTGTCAATTACTCGGGTATTGGATTTATTGAAACCTCAACTGCATCAAATAAATCAATTACCATCAATATAAATGTGGAGGCAGATGGAATGTATTTAATTGACTTTCGTTATTCCAATGGAAGCGGACCGTGGAATACAGATAATAAATGCGCCATCCGCAGTTTGTACAACAGTTCAACTTACATTGGCTCTTATGTTTTTCCCCAGCGAGGTACAGATGAATGGAGTGATTGGGGCTGGAGCAACAGTTATAAAGTAAACCTGAAAAAAGGAAACAATCAATTTCGTTTGGTTTTAGAAGAGTGGAATAAGAATATGAATGTAGATGTAAACAGAGCGATGATTGATTATATGAGAGTGATAAAACTTTAAAGATATTTTTTATAGACGCAGAGAAATGAGAACGCAAAGCTGAAGGCAGAGAAAAACCTTTGCGAAACCTCCGCTTCTTCTTTCTCTGCGCCAAAAACATTTATTATGACCCCTATTCAATTTGAAATCAAAAATGCGGTGGCTTATATCCATCTCAACCGTCCGGAAAAGTTCAACAGCTTTAACCGTGAAATGGCGTTGCTGCTTCAAAACCGATTGGATGAATGTGCATCGCTGCACGAAGTACGATGTGTATACATTTCAGGTAACGGAAAGGCGTTCAGTGCCGGTCAGGATATCAGTGAACTCGTAGGTGATGATAAAATTGAAATCAAACAAATTCTCAGCGAACATTATAATCCTATTGTAAAACGCATTCGTAATCTGCCTAAACCTGTTGTAGCTGCAGTAAATGGTGTGGCCGCAGGCGCCGGTGCCAATATTGCATTGTGTTGTGATATTGTGGTGGCTGCTGAATCGGCATCGTTCATTCAGGCATTTTCAAAAATCGGGTTGATTCCTGATAGCGGCGGCACATTTACATTACCCCGTTTAATTGGCTGGCAAAAAGCAAGTGCTTTGATGATGACAGGTGATAAAGTTTCAGCATCAGAAGCAGAAAAGCTGGGTATGTTGTACAAAGTTTTTCCTGATGTTACCTTCGAAGAAGAAAGTAAAAAGATAGCAGATACATTAGCACAGATGCCTACCAAAGGATTAGCGTATACCAAACATGCACTCAATCATTCCTTTACGAATAACTGGGAAGAACAATTGCTTCTGGAAGATGAGTTTCAGCAAAAAGCAGCACAAACGCATGATTACAATGAAGGCATTACTGCTTTTCTGCAAAAAAGAACTGCAAATTTTAAAGGCGAATAATTATGAGTACCCCTATAAAAGTAGTAACCCACATGATGCAGCAGGATCGTTTCAGTCAATGGCTGGGCATTGAAGTACTGGATGTTAAGGAAGGTTTCAGCAAAATTAAAATGACGGTCCGTGAAGAAATGGTAAATGGTTTTGGCATTGTTCATGGTGGCATTACCTTTTCATTAGCAGATAGTGCGTTTGCCTTTGCCTGCAATAACAGGAACCAATTGTCTGTAGCTTTAGATACTTCTATCAACTTCATAAAACCCGTACAGGTGGGCGATGAACTTACTGCAGTTGCAACAGAAGTGCACAATGGCAAATCAACCGGACTTTATCAAATTGAAATCATTAATCAGCATAATCATCTCATTGCTCAATTCAAAGGGCTTTGTTACAGAACAAGCAAGACGCTTATTGACGAGAATCAGGTTGCAGATAAGGAGAAAAGAAAGTAACTTTCTTTCCGTCTTTTTAACCCCCAAACTCCTGCTATGAAATTACTTTCAAAATGGGGAAGACAGCATGTATGGCCGGCACGCCTGCTGATCATCCTCTTACACATGGTACTAATAGCAATTGCTTTTTACTGGGCCTTTCTTGTAACGGAAAACGGATGGAACGTTTCTGTTAATTTGCTTTATTGTTTGATTGGTATCTATGGCATATTATTTCTTATCTATCAAACCAGGAAGCAATGGAAAACGCTGTATTGGTACAGAACCTTGATGCATACAATTATGGCAGTTGTAAGCTTTTTGTTAGTGTTCCTGTATGCAACCACTCTCAACAAACCGGTTGCTGCTAATCATTTGATGGCTGCATCTTTGATTGATCCCGTTTCCGGAAGCAATTATAAACATGCAGAAGCAGAAAAACTGTTACTACAGATTAAAAACCGAGAAATCAAAAACCTTTCAAAGACAGAGCGCAAACTTCTTCGAAGTGAATTCAAATACCAGGTGAAGCGTTATACTGCCGCAAAACATGCCGGGCAGAAAGACGAAGCAGGGAAAGCAGGCCTCATTATTCTTACAATTGTTATTGCTATTGCTGCCTTGTCTGGTGTTGGTTCACTCTCCTGTACCTTGAGTTGTAATGGCAATGATGGAGCAGCGGTTGCAGTTGCTGTTTTAGGAACAGCACTGGTCATATTCCTTTTGGTGCTGACGTTAAGGAGCATCAAAAAAGGAAAACAAACCAATAGTTCAAATAAAAAAGAATTCCCTTCTTAAGTTTGCTGAAATAACATATGCGTGATCTATTCATTTAAAGGGTTTGTACCTGTTATTCATGAAACTTCTTTTGTACATCCGCAGGCTGCGGTAACAGGCAATGTTATTATTGGCAAGTATTGTTATATCGGTCCGGGTGCTGCCTTAAGGGGTGATTGGGGTGCTATCATTATTGAAGATGGCTGCAACATACAGGAAAACTGTACCATTCACATGTTTCCCGGCACTACTGTCTTGTTGAAAGAAGCCAGTCATATTGGTCATGGTGCCATTATACACGGTGCAACCATAGGAAAAAACTGCCTCGTTGGTATGAACAGTGTAATCATGGATCATGTTATACTGGGCGATGAATGTATTGTAGGTGCGTTGAGCTTTATAAAAGAAGGAGATGTATTTGCAACAAGAAGTTTAATACTGGGTAACCCGGCAAAAATAATCAAAGAAGTAAGTGATGAAATGATTGCATGGAAAACCAAAGGCACACAACTCTACCAACAACTACCTGCAGCAATGAAAACCGAATGGAAGCCATGTGAACCTTTACATGAAGTTGAATCCGATCGGCCTCACCAGGATATTCTTTACGAAACCTGGAAAACAATAAATACAGAACAAAAGCAGTAACCGAAACAGGCAAACTCTAATCCCCTGAATTTCAGTAAAAAGAAAAAAAACTTGCAATTCTAAAATATTGCATTTAGTTTTACAACTGAAAGAGACCCGAATATCCGTACAAGAACCTCCCTTTTTAACCTGATTTCCGTACCATTTCCTTTGTAAAAATTTCATTGATTTCAATTCCTGCGTTAACCGCAACATCCTTTATGCCTTGAGGCCATTATTTCTTTACCTCAAATTGAAATCATGAAAACTTTTACGCTTTCCTTGAAAGGGTTGTTCAGCTTTATGATGCTGCTCCCTTTAACCGGTGCTCTTTTTGCTCAAACCATTTCTGTAACACCTTCTTCCACTTCAGTTGTAAGCGGAGGCTCTGTAAGTTTCACTGTTAATACAGACGGTCCCGGATGGGCAAATAATGACAACCGCACTTTTACGTACACCATTACCGGCCCGGCACCTGTAATTCCTGCATCACCGGCCATTTTTAATTGTACTTCCGGTTGTAATACTGAAGTACATAACCTCACTTTTACAGAAGCAGGGGCTTACACTGTAACTGTTTTTGTAGAACGTACACAAAATGGTTCGGGCAGTGCCACTTCATCAACCATTAACATTAATGTATTTAACCCAAGCCTCTGGGCTACCTCTAACAGCGGAACAAGAATTTCTTCTTTCAGTGTTAGTTCAGGCAACTATTTTGCAGGACCTCAAAACATTTTCACTCCTAATACAGGAACAGGTACCAGCACCGCTGCATTGGCGATGAGTGCCATGCAACCCGGTGTGAATCCCGGTGATCCGTTTACACCCTATTTTTATTGGTTACCGAACACATCTAATAATAGCGGTGTGGTTGAAGTATATGGCGCTACCATCAGCGGAGCCAATCAAACACTTATTGGTACACTCGATCTTAACGGAGCTTCTACAACAAGTCTTGGCTTTGTACGTCTGGGTATGGGTCCTGATGGAGTATGTTATATGATTGCAGGTGACGGAAGTACAACGATTTATTTAGCCAGCTTCAAACCCAATGGTGTTACAACCAATGCTAACTTACCTGTGGCTGACCGCTTACAGGTAATTGATGCAGATGTTACCATTGCAGGTACCGGCGTTTCCGCTGCTGATTTTCAGAATGGTGACCTGGCAGTATTAGCTGATCCGCAACAAGGTGGTGTAAAAATTTATGCTTTAGCGAACGTAACCGGTGGCGCTACAAAAATGTTTGTAGGTAAACCAAACGGCAACTCCACAGTTATGACCAAGGCATGGGATCTTGTACAACCTGATGGCAATCCTTTTACAGTAGGTGTTAATGGTGTGGCTTTTGATATATTCGGTTCTATGTATCTGTCCGCAAGTAATGGTATTTATTACGTAAATGCAGGAACCATTAACACTTCCGGTAGTGGTACCGTACAAACAACGCTCGTACTAAGCGCAACAGGCATACAAGATCTGGCAACTAATGCTTTCCCTCAAGGCTCCCCTTTACCAGTAAAACTGAAAAGCTTTTCAGGTGTGTTGAAGAATAATATCGCTACGCTGAATTGGGAAAGCGAGTATGAGGAAAACTTTGAGTCGTATGAAATAGAACGTGCTACTAATCCTTCCCAATTTACAAAGATTGCCAGTAAAGCACCGTCAGGTACTACTAACAAAACTGCTTATTACCAGTTAACAGACGACATCAGCAGCCTGAGCAGCAAGGTGGTGTACTATCGTTTGAAAATGGTTGATAAAGACGGCCGCTTTGAATATAGTAATGTGATCATGCTGCGTAGTGACAGTAAGCAAATTAAAAACCTGCTGCTCACTCCCAACCCTGTACAGGGAGCAACCGCCAATGTGCGTATTGAAGCTGAAACAGCAGGCAATGTAATGCTTCGTGTAGTTGATGCAGGCGGAAGCATTGTAATGCAACAATGGAATAAACTTTCAGTGGGTGTAAATGCGGTACAGATCCAAAACATCAACCGTTTACAACCGGGCGTATATATTTTACAAATGATCACAGGCAACGGAGAAGTTACCAGCACCAGATTTTCGAAGTACTAAAAGACAGGTAAAGAATAATTCAGCCTGCTAAAACCCTTCCTGCGCAAGCGGGAGGGGTTTTATTTTTAATCAACTACAATTACCGTTGCTTCCCACTAAATGAACATATACGGTTATCTTTGCCGCAATACATGGAAAAGAATTTTATTGATTACATACGCATCTTCTGCAAAAGCGGTCATGGTGGTGCCGGCAGCAAACACTTTGCACGCACCAAGTTTAATCCCAAGGCCGGTCCGGATGGTGGTGATGGCGGCCGTGGTGGTCACATCATTCTTCGTGGTAATAAGAACCTGTGGACCCTGTTGCACCTGCGTTATGTAAAAAATGTATTTGCTGAAAACGGGGAGAATGGAAGTGGTGATAATTGTACAGGTCGCAGTGGTAAGGATTATTTTATTGAAGTACCATTGGGCACTGTTGCAAAAGATGAAGAAACAGGTGCCGTGGAAGCAGAAATATTGGAAGATGGTCAGGAAGTGATTTGGATCAAAGGTGGGCGTGGCGGTTTGGGCAATGCACGTTTTGCCACACCTACCAACCAGGCACCGGAGCATGCACAACCCGGAGAACCCGGTATTGAAAGCACGAAAATTTTAGAATTAAAAGTACTGGCCGATGTAGGATTGGTGGGCTTTCCCAATGCAGGAAAATCAACCTTGCTTTCCAGTATTACAGCTGCCAGACCTAAAGTGGCTGATTATGCATTTACCACATTAACACCGCAATTAGGCATGGTGGAATACAGAGACGGACGAAGTTTTTGTATTGCCGATTTGCCGGGAATCATTGAGGGCGCTGCAGAAGGAAAAGGCTTGGGTCATCGTTTCTTACGACATATTGAACGCAACTCAGTTTTGTTGTTTCTAATTCCTGCAGATAGTAAAGACCACCGCAAGGAATTTGAGATCCTGTATACTGAACTAAAGGAATACAATCCTGAAATGTTACAAAAGCAATTCCTGATTGCTATCAGTAAAAGTGATATGCTGGATGAAGAGTTGCGGGAAGCCATCAGCAAAGAACTGCCGAAAAACATTCCGCATCTTTTTATTTCGTCTGTAACACAACAGGGATTAACGGAGCTGAAAGATTTATTGTGGAAAGAGTTGAATGGTTAGCATCAGTAATTTTTTGAAACCGACAACACCACTTTGAAAGAATTATTCACTGCTTCATGGCAGCACATCAGGCAAAGTTTTTCCATCCTAACTTATGGGTTATGTTTTCTTGTAATAAGTATTGCCTGCTGGCTCAATTACAGCGGTGTATTTTCCTTATGGCCTGAAGAATCTTCGTTCTATCATTCCTTACTGTTTTTATTCTTGCTGTTTTTTATTTTTTTCCTGCTTGGGTTTTTATTTACAGCGCTGCAACGTAAGGCTCCAATCAACTTCACCGGTAATTATAAATGGCTCCTGCTTTTAGCGCCACTGTTGTTTTCCTTAAAAGTAGCATTACCATTTGACGAAGCATTGCTGCAAAACACTTCACCTGTTTTTCAAAAGGCTTTTCAAAAACCTGCAGGTTGGCTGGGAGCTTTGCTCTTTATGACTCCTGCTATTGGCCTACTGCATTTCTTTTTTGAAAAAAAGCAAGGGCTGTATTTTATAAAAAAGTCTAACACCTTTCAACCCTATTTCATTTTATTACTCAGCATGCTGCCGTTGCTGGTGGCTGCTGCAGTACAACCGGCTTTTCAGGAAGTGTATCCAAGGGCAAAAGATGTAACAATAGCTTTGGGCAGTTCTGCTTCATTCAAATATTATAGTTTGTTTGAGCTGAGCTATGCCTTAGACTTTATTACGATTGAATTATTTTTCAGAGGCTTGTTGATTGCCGTATTAAGCCGTGTATTAGGTGTGCATAGTATTATACCTGTAGCGCTCTTTTATTTTTCCATTCATTTAGGCAAACCCATGCAGGAAGCCATCAGCAGTTTTTTTGGCGGATTGATACTGGGAGCCGTGAGTTATGAAACCAAAAGCATCTGGGGAGGATGGCTGGTACACTGCGGTATTGCATTGCTCATGGAATTACTGGCCTTTGTTTTTTAACAACATCATGCAATGTTGTTCGTTAAATTTAGCATCTAAATCTTTTTATGAAATAATCATTAAAAATTAGCAGCCCAACTTTATCCCAATCAGGATGATAATTTTTAATGATTATACTATGTTGCAAATTTCAAAAAATAAAAAAGTATCACATGAAATTCATATTTCGTTTCAGCTTGCTGTTTATTATCGTATCAGGTACGGCTCATGCACAATCCGCAAGAGAGTTACGAAAATCCATAGAACTGATCATGCCCAAGGGCAATGGTGATAACGGTGGCACAGTAGCCGTGAATCTCAAAAACAGGAATATCTATGCCACCATCGTTGGGAATAAAACCTACAGCATGGCTTTTTTTAATAACGTAGGCGAAATGGTTTCACCACCCGACCTGGCTTTACTGGCAGATATCCGTGGGCTTTGGTACAATCCTGTGCTTAAATCATTCCAGGCAAATACGTTTGGCGGCAACTGGGTGAATTACGTAATTGATGATGCCGGCATTCCCTATGATGTAAAAACTGTATTTAACAGCGTACCTCAACCTATTCCAAACAGTGTGGCCGTTTACAATCAAAGAGAAAATGTGGTGTACTTTTTAAAAGGATCAACGGTAGTTACCGTTGATGTGGGTACCGGCAAACCTGTGCCTGAAAAAACATATGCTTTAAAAATCGGTTATACCAAAAAGAATCCCGCCCCGGCTGATTATAAAGCAGACAGTACCAAAGTGCCTGCCAATTACAATACTACCACCGTCATCTTCACCGGAATGACCAATGCAGAGTTTGGTTTGTTGAATATTGCCACCAAAGAAATTGAGTTATACAGCCGGCAGGATGGGTTACTGTATCAGAAACTGAAACTACCTAAAGATGTTATACTCACTGAAAAATTCAACTTCGGATTTGCCAACAGCACTTACTTTGTTTTTGATAAAAACAAAAGACGCTGGGTAGGTTACCGGTAACAATATGCACAGTTTGTGAAAAATGAAACCCTGTTATTTAAGAACAGGGTTTTATTTTTAGCCTATGCAACAGTGCTTATTCTGTGGTCATATTGTTACACTCGTGCATGTTCATGGTCATTATCAATGCCCGGTTTGCACCACCAATGCATTACCCTGTTGTGATGGAGATAACTGCCATACAAATTTGCTGCTGAAGGATGAAATAAAGGCAGGTTATAACCTCCCAGTTGTTCAGGTCGCAGAAGTGAGCAACGCAACTAAAACCAATGGCAGCGCCCAATCCTGCTGACAAAAATCCTTCTTTCTCTTCTGCTTTTCCCTTAGGTTTGTCACTCTAAAATTTGAACTATGAAGAAGTTTTTTATTTCAATTGCACTGATGTTTTCACTGCTTCGTACGTATGCAGATGAAGGCATGTGGTTGCCTTTACTGCTGGGAGAGCAGGTATATGCAGAAATGCAGAAAAAGGGTTTGAAGCTTACCAAGGAACAATTGTACAGTATCAACAAAGCATCACTCAAAGATGCTATCATCATCTTCGGTGGTGGTTGTACGGGTGAAATTGTGAGCAGCCAGGGATTGATCTTTACCAATCACCATTGTGGATATGGCGCCATTGCTGCTGCCTCCAGTGTGGAGAATAATTACCTGCGTGATGGTTTCTATGCAAAGAGTAATAAAGAAGAAATTAAAACCAATCTAAGTGTTCAGTTCCTGGTACGTATTGATGATGTAACCAAAGAAGTGAATGACTCACTCGGCACCTTGCTGGGCAAAGCAAGAGCTGATAAACAGGCTGCGGTGCTGGCAGCTATTAATAAACGCCTGAGCAATGCTGATGCATTCATTGAATGCAGGGTAAGCCCGCTGTTCAAAGGCAACCAGTTTTTGGCTTTTGTTTACCAACGTTATAAAGACATTCGTTTAGTAGGTACACCACCTGAAAGTGTTGGCAAGTTTGGTGGCGATACAGATAACTGGGAATGGCCACGTCATACCGGTGATTTCAGTGTGTTTCGTGTGTATGCGTCCAAAGACGGAAAACCTTCTGAATACAGTGCTGAGAATGTACCATTGAAACCGAAATACTTTTTACCTGTAAGCATCAAAGGGATTAAAGATGGCGATTTTGCAATGACCTGGGGTTATCCCGGCAGCACCAATCGTTATGAATCTTCATTTGGTATTAAACTTTCAACTGATGTCAACAACCCTACATTGGTGAAGTTGCGTGACATGCGTTTGAAGTACATGTTTGCAGAAATGCAGAAAGATGCAGGCACTAAACTCAAGCTGGCCAGTGATTATGCAAGCATTGCCAACTACTGGAAGTTTTATGACGGGGAAACAAAGCAGTTGCTGAAATATGATGTGTTTGGCCAGAAACAAAAAGCGGAGCAGGAATTCAAATCATGGGCTAAAGACAAACCGGAGTACGCCGCCATTTTTCCGGAGTGGGAAAAAGTGTACAATGCCTGGCAGCCGTATGCATTACACCGGGTATATATGAATGAAGGTGTTTTTGGTTCACCACTTTTATCCTTTGCCGCATCACTCATTCAACTGGAAGCAGCGTTGGTAAAAACAAATGCCACTAAAGAGGATGTAAAAAAAGCTATGGACGCCATTGTTGCATCACGTAAGAGTTTTTTAGCAAGTCATGACCGCATGAGTGATCAGAACATTGTTGGAAGTGTATTGATGATGTATTATGCAGATGTGCCCAAAGAGCAACATCCCATCAGTTTCTTTGAAACCGTTAAATCCAACTTTGGTGATTTGAAAGATGAAACTACCTGGAAAAAGTATGCGGCGGCTGTGTTTGGTAATACAATGATTTTAAATGAAGATAAGTGGAATGCTTTTGTTGCCAATCCGGATGCCGTAAAGTTGCAGGAAGATTTAGCGTTCAACATAGCCAGTTCGTTCTTCAAAAACTGGAATACGAAGTTTTTACCCCGCTTCCAGGAGTTTACGATCAAGAATAACGATCTCGGCAGGTTATACTTAAAAGGCATTATGGAAATGAATCCCGCCAAGGCAAAGAAAATGTATCCTGATGCTACGTTTACCATGCGGGTGAGCTATGGGAATGTAAAAAGCTATGTGCCCCGTGATGCCGTGAAGTATGATTTTGTTACCACCAGTAAAGGGCTGCTGGAAAAATACAAAGCAGGTGATTACGAATTCGATTTGCCCGGCAAGCAAATTGAGTTGCTGAAGAAGCGTGACTTCGGACAATATGCTGATCCGCTCCGCAAAGACCTGGTGATTGCCTTTATTACCACCAATGATATTACCGGAGGTAACAGCGGCTCGCCGGTAATTGATGCCAATGGTAATTTACTGGGACTTGCTTTTGATGGCAACTATGAAGCCTTAAGTCATAAACTGGCATTTGATAAAGATCTCAACCGCACCATTTGTGTAGACATCCGTTATGTGTTGTGGTGTATTGATAAACTGGGTGGTGCCGGACATTTGATTAAAGAATTGAAGCTGGTGAAGTAAATATTCAAATCTCTCAAAAGCCCTGTACATTAGCAGGGCTTTTTTAATACACTTTTTATGCTGCCAATTACATCCATTGAAATTTATAAGCTCTCCATTCCGCTTAAGCAACCTTTTGTGATTTCGTTGGGGCCGCAGTATGATGCCGATAATATCATTGTAGTGATTCATACGAAAGAAGGAATTACAGGTTGGGGTGAATGCAGTCCGTACATGAGTATCAATGGTGAGAGTATGGACACCTGTTTTATTGTTGGGCAATATTTAGCGAAAGCATTAAAAGGTAAAGACGCCGTGGATATTGAAGCCTGTACCAAAATAATGGATAGCATCATCACCAGAAATGAAAACATCAAGAGTGCTTTTGATATGGCGCTGTATGATATAGCAGCACAACAGGCCAACCAACCATTGTATCAATTTTTAGGCGGCAGTAAAAACAAAGTGATCTCAACGGATATGACCGTGGGGCTTGGCAGTCCTGAGAAAATGGCGAAAGAAGCATTGGAATACAAAGAAGCCGGATTCCCATCTATTAAAGTAAAGCTGGGCACAACTACTGAAGAAGATGTAAAAAGGATCAAAGCGATTCGTGCTGCCATTGGCCATGAACATCCTTTGCGTATAGATGCCAACCAGGGCTGGACTGTAGAAACAGCTATTGCAACTTTACAGGCATTGGGTAATTACAATATTGAACATTGTGAAGAACCCATCGCACGTTGGAATTTTATGGAACTGCCGCAGGTACGTACAAACAGCCCCATAAAAATTATGGCCGATGAAAGTTGTTTCGATCATCATGACGCTGCAAATCTTGCAAGGATCAATGCTGTTGATTATTTCAACATTAAACTGGGCAAGAGTGGTGGCATTCTTAATGCATTAAAAATTATTGAAACAGCCAAAGCCAATCACATCAAATTACAGGTGGGATGTTTTATGGAAAGCCGTCTGGCCATTACTGCCCTTGTGCATTTTGCGTACAGCAGCGATTTGATTGTACATTATGATCTTGATACACCGTTATTGTTAAAAGAAGACCCGGTAATTGGAGGAATGGTATTTAAAGAGAATGGTGTAGTTGAGATCGATGAATCATTTGGTATTGGCGCAAGGATTGATGAAAGTTATCTGGAGAAAAGTGAAAAGGTGGTGATATGAAGTTGATAGATATTAAAAACAATTTTTTACAAATACCTGAAGAAGATCTTCAGTTTTATGGTAATAAAGACCCTTACAGCTATTTTAAAATCATCAATGATATAATCGAAAGTAAATCTTTCTTTATTGGCTCAGTATTAGATGGCGAACTGCTGAGAGTAGAGCCTTTGGAGTATCGCTTTATAAGTCACGCATTTCCGAATAATCGAATGCATGACTCGTGGAAGACAAGGATCGATGTAAAAATTGAAAAAACAACTGCAGGATCAATATTTACTGTTAAACCAAGAACAGGTGCAGCTTTGTGGATTTTTGGACCTATAATCTTATTTTCAATACTTTATAATTTATTTGCCGGCAACTTTAATCTGATTACAGATTTAAAATTTCTTGCATTCCCCGCAATTGTAATTGTTTTTTATTTTATTGAAAGATTTAATGCAAGAAGGCTGATAGACAGATTCAAAAGAGAAGTACTTTAACTCACTGTAACTTCTTCAATAACGCATCCACATCATTCAAATCATTGGAGCGTACAATAATGATCCCTTCCCGGTCAATTAAAATATAAGTGGGAAATTCTTTGATCACCAATACATCCACCACTGCAGCACCGTTCGGCTGACGGTACTGTACCAGCTGCGGCCAGTTGAGTTGATGTTTCCGGATCAGTTCCTTTGCCAGCGGAATATCTTTCCGGTATTCATAGGGAAAACCAAATGCCACCATCTTATTTTTGTTCTTTGTTACAAACTGCTGCAAGAACCCAAAGGTTTTGATGGAAGAATCTGAGTTGCTTTTCCAGAAATGAAATAACGTGTAAGCCGGTGAATTGGCAAATTCAATATCAATTACTTTTCCTGTTATCATGTCCTGTCCCGATAGTGTGCGAAGTTTGGCACCCACCGTAGGCACATACTCATCCTGCGCCTTTAACGAAAACGAAATAAGCAAGAAGTATATCAGTAATGCAGTTTTCAAATTATTAATCATCGATCATTAATTATTAATCACGCCCCGTCCTTCCACCTCCACAAATGTACACAGGCATAGGTTCGGTAGGGGCGCCATTTTTCAGCTACCTGCTGCATCTGTTCGTACAATTGTTTTTTATTGGAATCATCCAGCTTATACAATTTGGTCATGGCTTTTTGAATACCCAGGTCATCTACCGGTAATACATCTTCATGCTGCAGGGCAAACATGAGAATCATCTCCCCCGTCCATTTACCAACACCTTTGATCTGTGTGAGCAATGCAATCACCTCCTCATCTTTCATTTTATACAAACGGGCGTCTGTTAACTGGTGTTCAAGAAAGAACCGGCAAACATTCTGCACATAGTTGGCTTTGGCATTACTCAACCCGATACCACGAAGGGTTTCAAACGGTGTATCCAGTATTTGCTGCGCCGTTGGTTCTTTCTTTCCGTACAGGGCCAGGAAGCGGTTATAAATTACATCCGCCACTTTCGTACTCAATTGCTGGCTCATGATGCTGGCACAGAGATATAAATAAATTTTTTTTCGCTTCACCAGCGTATGCGGCTCCTGTGCATCCAGTACCCTTTTTAATTTTTTGTCTTTAGAAAGATGAGGAATATAGTGCATGACTGATGGTTGATGGGAAAGGGTTTGATTTTTTGAGTTTGATTGATCAAGGTGTCTGACGTCTGCGACGTCCTGACACCTGTTAACATTGGCTTTACAATTTATTCATTCTGTGGTAAAGTTCTGTCAATAATGAGTTAACATCCAAAACAAACCTTTGTAAAACCTCTTTCCGGTGAAGCCACACTACAAAACAATCATCCTGTCCGATATCCATCTTGGTATCCGCAATTCCAGGGTTAAAGAAGCCGTAGAATTTTTAAATGCTCACAAATGTGATACGCTCATTCTCAACGGCGATATCATTGACGGTTGGCAATTGAAAAAATCAGGCGAGTGGAAAAAGAAACACACTTCTTTCTTCCGTATCATCATGAAGTATATGCACAAGTACAACACAAAGGTGATTTACCTGCGTGGCAATCATGATGATTTCCTGGATGAAATTCTTCCCTTTTCATTCGGACAATTTATTATCAAGCGTCATCATATTCTGCAAAGCGGCACTAAAAAATATTACGTGGTACATGGTGATATTTTTGACAGCATCACCACCAACTTAAAATGGCTGGCCAAGCTGGGAGATGTTGGTTATACGTTTCTGCTTTGGGTAAACCGGCATTACAATCAATACCGCACCAAAAAAGGATTGCCCTATTATTCTCTTTCACAGGTAGTGAAAGCAAAAGTGAAATCGGCGGTTTCTTTCATAAGCGATTATGAAGAACAATTGTGCGAAGTGGCAAAGGCCAATGACTGCGAAGGTGTCATTTGCGGTCATATTCACCAGGCGGCTGATAAACAAATCAACCATATTCATTACCTCAACAGTGGGGATTGGGTGGAGACCATGAGTGCTTTAGTAGAAACACAGGAAGGCGAATGGAAGATTCTATATTATAACGAATGGTCTCAACTACAACAACCTAAAGCTACTGTGCAGCAAGAGGAACTGGACCTTTATGCAACACCTGCTCAATTGCTTGAATCTTTAACTCCACAATTCTGATACTATGAACAACACATTTGTATTTGCTGTACAGGGCGAAGGAAGAGGTCATTTAACACAGGCGATTGCAGTGTATGAAATGCTCACACAAAGAGGTCACCAGGTAAAAGCTGTATTAATAGGCAGCAGCAGCCGAAGGGAAATTCCGGCGTTTGTAAAAGAACGGATCAAAGCGCCCATCATCACTTACCCCAGTCCCAACTTTGTTACGGATAAAGAAAATAAATCCATCCGTATCGGAAAAACCATCCGGCATAACCTGTTTCAATGGAAGCAGTTTCGTAAAAGCATTGCGTTGATCAAAGAAGTGTTGCAGCAACATCAACCGGATATTGTGTTGAATTTTTATGAACCACTGATTGGTTTGGGTTCTATGTTCAAACCCATGCATCCTAATATTGTTTCCATTGCCCACCAGTTTTTATACCTGCATCAGGAGTTTCAATTTCCTGGAGGTGGTAATGCCAGCGACAGGTTGGCCATTCAACAATACACAAAACTTACAGCCAAAGGTTCTTCTAAACTGGTTGCACTTTCATTTTATCCTTTGCAACAACAAGTGTATAAAAACATCATTGTATCACCTCCATTGCTCCGCAAAGAAGTAGCTGCACAGGAATTATATGAAGGTGAGCACTTGCTGGTTTATTTACTCAACAGCGGTTATATGCAGGATATCATCAACTGGAATAAAGCCAATCCTGAAACAACCATTCATTGCTTTACTGACAGTGCAACTGTAAAAGGAAAATGGCAATATAACGATTCGCTTTGCTTTCACTCATTAGATGATCAGAAGTTTCTCCGCTATATGGCAGGCGCCAAAGCATTGGTAACTACTGCCGGTTTTGAAACCGTATGCGAAGCGCTGTATATGGGCAAACCTGCATTGATGGTGCCGGTGCAAGGTCATTTTGAACAATGGTGTAATGCAAGAGATGGCGCCAAAGCAGGAGCCGGTATTTATGCTGATGGATTTGATCTAAGTGCATTGCTCAACTATCTACCACATCATCAGGTTAACAAGGAATTTGCTGCATGGGCCTTAACCACTAAAAAATTATTGCTGGGTGTGTTGAGTGATGTTTTACATCAGCCCATGGAAGAAGAGGAAACAAAACAACCGTTCTTTCAGCTTTCTGATTTTTTACCGGGCACTGCACCACAACCGGGTCATGGTTAAGCCTCCGCCCATTGTTTAAAATCGTGCACCCGTTCACGACTCAGGATGACTTCTTCAGTTTTAGAGCCGTTACGTAGTAATAATTTCAAACGGCTGTTAACATAAGGTTTGATTTGTGCAATAGACGTGTAGCGTGCAATTACCTGCCGGTTCAACCGGAAAAATTCTTTTGGGTTTAAAAGTTCCTGTAGTTTCTCAAGGGTATAATCCACCACCAAACGATTACCTTCTTTATCTACCAAAAACACAATTTTATCATCTGCCTGGAAATACTGCACTTCGTTGGACTCTACAAAGAACATTTTTTGTCCGGCACGTGCCAGGAAACGTGATTTAAAAGAAGCTTCTTCAAACACATTTGTCAGCTGCAGGTAATTAACTGCAGCAGGTGTTTGGATCTGTTTTAACTTTTGCAAGGCAGCCTGCAAAGCAGTTGTTGTTACCGGCTTGAGCAGGTAATCAATACTAAACAACTGAAAAGCATCCAATGCATATTGATTGTAGGCAGTGGTAAAGATGACAGGGTTGGTGTATTCCACCTGTTTGAAAATTTCAAAACAAAAACCATCTGCCAGTTGAATATCGAGGAACAACAGATCAGGATGCGGATGCTGCCGCAACCACTGTACACTTTCTTCAATGGAAAAAAGATGCTTCACAATTTCCACTTTAAGCTCACACTGGTTGAGCAGGTACACTAACCGTTCGGCCGCCAGTTGCTCATCTTCAATGATTACTACTTTCATAGGCATTTACTTCAATTAATGGTAAAGAAACTTTAAACTCCTTTTCGTTACTGTTTACTTTAATTTGTTTTCCGGTAATAAGTTCGTAACGCTGACTGATGTTACTCAGTCCGATGTTGGAAGAGGGTTCCTTTGTTAACTTAGGTTGCAGATTATTGGTTATTTCCAGTTCATTGGTACCATTGGCTTTGATTTTTATTTCCAATGGTCTGTTGGATGAAAGTACATTATGCTTAATAGCATTTTCCACGAGCATTTGCAAAGCCACAGGCACTACATAGGTATTTTTCCATCGCTCATCAATTTCAGTTTTCAACTCCACACTATGCGGAAAACGCTGCTGCAGCAAATACACATAAGGCTGTAAGAATTCAATTTCTTTCTGTAATTCAATCAACTCTTTATCCTGGTTTCTTAAAATGTAATGATACACTTTAGAAAAGGCTTCGATAAATGAATTGGCTTCCTCTTTGTCCTTTAACACCAAAGAAGATAAAACGTTGAGATTGTTGAAAAGAAAATGCGGATTGATCTGTGACCGGATGCTTTGCAGCTGCGCCTGTGTGTTCATCCGCAACAATTCTTCCGCTTCCAGCTGCTTGCTTTTATACTTACCCATAAAAAATACTACCGCATTCACCAGGTGAAAAAGAAGGTTGATGAGAGAAGTGTAAGTAAGTGTTAGTTTTAAAGGATTATCCAGGCTCATCGGTATGTGCAGCACCCAGTGTTCAAACGCTACAACAATCATACAGGTGAAAATGATACTGCCCAGTAAGCCGAATACAAAAAACAATCCAAGGCGTTTGATAATATTTTTTTCTCCTTCAAACCAACGTTCAAAAAAAGGCTGGTTAATGCGGCTCCACTCCCAGGTAATCAGTGTAATCAGAATGATACTGAGATAAGCCTGGTACCACTCAATCGGCATCTGGAAATAATCATATACCCGGCATACGGCTGTATTTACATACGTATATGTAGCCAATGCCAGGATAAACCAATAGCGGTATTTGTTTTGAAAAAACACTGAATAGTTCATAACAAAAAAACCAGCCCTAAGGTTCAGGGCTGGTGGTTTTTACATAAGGTATCTTATGGTATCAATACTTTATTAATGACGTGTACCACACCGTTACGGGCCATGATATTAGTACCTACAATGCCTGCGGCTGCCTCATTAAACACCGTACCGGAGCCATCGATGGTAATGGTGGCAGTACCTACACCTGCAACGGTGGCATTGGAACCATTGGCCATACTAAGGTTACCGTTTGCCAAATCATTGGAAAAGGCACGTGCTGTAACTACATGGTGACGGAGTACTGTACGCAAAGTAGCAACAGGTATATCATTGATCTGGCGGAAAGGGAAACCGGCGTTTGCAAACAAATCTGCAAATGCCTGGTTAGTAGGAGCAAACACCGTGAGCGCATTGGTGTTAGAAAGCACCTCCAGGATATTATCAGCACCTGTCGCACCTGTACTTACACGAACTACTGCTTTTACTAATGAATCAAACGCAGCAGGACCACCGGTTACTGACTGAGCTGTTTGTACAATATTACCGGCTGGTGGCACCAAAATTCTTCCGATACCATGAACTACACCATTTGTACCTGTAAGATTAGGAGTTGTAACCTGTATACCGTTTACAAATACGCCACCGGCATTACTTGCTTTTACAAACACTGAATCTCCGTTGGCCATAGTTACCTTAATAAGGTTACCATTACTTAAACCAATTACCTGGGCAGCAGTTAAACCCTGTCCGGAAATAACATGATACGTTAATAGATTTGTAAGAGCAGCGCCGGTAGGTGCGGTTACACCGGTAAAGGCAGCGTTAGAGGGAGCAAAAACGGTAAAGGGACCGGTACCATTTAAAGTAGGCACTAATCCGGCATTGGTTACTAATGTAGCCAATGTAGAATAGCCATTGTTCACCACCACATTTACAACCGTATTAGGTGCAGGAGGATCTTCTTTCTTTTTACAACTGATAACTAAAGCAGAGAGTGCAACAGTGAGTAAGCCAGCCGTTGCAAAACGGAACAAGAATGTTTTTTTCATAACCTTTTTTCTTTTAACAACAGCAGAAGCAACGGCAAGGAGCCGCTCCGGGAGTGAACTGTAGAATAAAAGGAGTGAACTGTAAAGTGCGGATAGTAAAAAAGCGGGACGATTATCCCGCTTTGCAATGCTTTCAGGTGAATGATCAGAAGCTATAGCTCATACCGCCGTCTTTTTCGTCCTTCAACTGGATGCCGATGGCAGAAAGTTCATTTCGTATCTTATCGCTGGTTACAAAATCTTTACGGCTTTTTGCTTCTTTTCGTATTTGTATGAGCAGTTCCATCACTGCTTTGAATTTATTATCTTCTGCCCCGCTAACTGCTTTCAGACCAAAAATATCTTCTGTAAACAATTTCAATTGTTGTTGCAGGTGCCCCATGGTTGAACTGCTGATGGCATCTGCCGTAATATGTTTGTCTTTAATTCCATTGATCACCGGCACCAGTTCAAACATATTGGCCAGCACTTTAGCGGTGTTCAGGTCATCATTCATAAACTCGCTAAACTCAGCAACCAAATCATTTACCTTTTTATCCAGTGCTGCATCTGTTGCTTCGTACTTTGTACTTCCAACTTCATACTTCTGTATCCATTCGTATGCTTCCCATAAACGCTTCAATCCTTTTTCTGCCGCCAGCAACGCATCATTACTGAAATCAAGCGTGCTTCTGTACTGTGTTTGCAGAATAAAGAAGCGGATGGTCATGGGGTGAAAGGCTTTCTCCAGCAATGGATGATCGCCACTGAACAGTTCTGTCAACTTGATCACATTATTATAACTCTTCCCCATCTTCTTACCGTTGATGGTGATCATGTTATTATGCATCCAGTAACGAACAGGTGCTGTATGATTGCAGATGGTGCTTTGTGCAATTTCACTTTCGTGATGGGGAAACTGCAGATCCATACCGCCGCCATGAATATCAAACTGTGCTCCCAGGTATTTGGTGGCCATGGCTGAGCATTCAATATGCCAGCCGGGAAAGCCAACACCCCAGGGACTTTTCCAACGCATGATATGCTCCGGCGCTGCATTTTTCCATAGTGCAAAATCGGCACGGTCACGTTTTTCTTCCTGGCCTTCAAGTTCTCTTGTTGTTTCTAATAAATCATCCATTACTCTGCCGCTCAACTTTCCGTAATCATGTGAAGCTGCATATTTTTTTACATCAAAATAAACGGAGCCATTCACCACATACCCATAACCTGCTTTGATGATTTCTTCAATCATACCGATCTGTTCTACAATATGTCCTGTGGCTGTTGGTTCAATGCTGGGAGGAACGGTGTTGAACTGCTCCATGGCCCAATGAAACAAATTGGTGTACTTCTGCACCAGTTCCATCGGCTCCAGTTTTTCCAGCACCGCTTTTTTAGAGATCTTATCTTCTGCTTCACGCCCTTCTTCTTCAAAGTGGCCGGCATCTGTAATATTTCGTACATAGCGAACCTTATAACCCAGGTGTGTTAAGTAGCGGTACAATACATCAAACGTAATATAAGGACGGGCATGACCCAGATGACTTTCACCGCTTACCGTGGGTCCGCACACATACATACCCACATGACCGGGTGTTATCGACTCAAATATTTCTTTTTGACGGGTGAGCGAATTATAAACTTTTAACTGAGACATATAAATGTGAATTGGAAATGAAGAAATGTTGTTGAAAAGAGAAAGCAGGCATTTGCATTAACAGCAAATACAACAACAGCAACAACAGGATTGAAAATAATTCTTCATTAAAACAAAGATAGCATTTCCTGCTATTCAGTAACAGGCAGGGCGAAACTAACTTTTACAGCCTTATGATCACTTTCACCGCCGGATACTGTAGTGTTACTTAATGGTTTAAGACTCTTGCTGCAAAAAATATAATCAATCCGCAATGTGGGTGAAAGTTTAAGAAACGTACGACCGATGCCAAAACCTTTTTCCGCATGTGTATCATTCAATTTTGACTGCATGGTTTGGTAGGCATAGGAATTGGGCACATCATTAAAGTCGCCGCAAAGAATCACAGGGTACGGACTTTTAGCAATTTCTTCTTCTACACTTTTAATCTGCAGGGCCCGCAGCACATTGGCCTGTTTCATTTTGCGGATGATGCTTTTACCGGTACTTTTTACCTGCTGCATGCCTTGGTTGTCAATATTTTCAATAAAATCATAATCCCTGCGGGCAAAATGCATGCTTTGCAGATGAATATTGAAAAAACGGATCGTATCCGTTCCTACTTTAATATCAGCCCAGATAAATGTGTGATTGTACTCCCGCAGGGTTTGTACTTTTTGCCACTGCAGAATGGGATACTTTGAAAAAATGCCCACACAAAAAGGAAAATAGCGTTCATTTTTGGTGCCGCCATTTGTGTGTACACCAAATTTACGATCGTTACCTGCCACGGCATAGGCATACCCTAATTTTTGTTTCAGGTTATCAAGGCTCATTTCAGAATTACTGTCCAGCGAAAACACCAGTTCCTGTATGGCCAGTACATCGGCTTGCAAATCCCTGATGCTTTGCAGCATCCCGCTGCTGTGATGCCCGTTGTGCTCATAAAAATCAAGCAGGTGCACATTCCACGTAACAGTTGTAAAACCTGCAGCCGATTCTTGCTTTGAGGAAAATGCAGTGCCGATGGTGGAGCGAAGTAAGGGATAACAGAGTACTAAGCTCAGTAAAGGAATCCATGCCAGTTTTCGCTTTGCAAATAACCAGAATACAAGAAATCCTAATTGTACCACCACCAGCAATGGAAATGCAAGTGCCAGCAGGTTCAGAAACCAGAAACGGTTGGGATCAGCTACCGGCAACAGGTAAAGGAGCAACATAGCCACGCTCACCAGCAAATTGCTGCCTATGATCAACTGTTTGGTAAACTTTCTGAAAAAGCCGGCCATTAAAGAGTGTCGTTTTCGCTTGCTTTTTTTAGAATTTCTTTTTCTTCAGGCGTAAGTGCATCTACACCGTGCTCACTGATTTTATCCAGGATTTCATCAATCTTCCGTTCGTTTATTGTTGGTGTTTTAGTGAAAGGTTTTTTGCCTTTGGTATTATAAAACACCTGCTCTTTTACCACAGGTTTCAGCTTTCGTTTGGACGGATCAAATAAATGATTGAACCAATGGTACAAACGATGCATCCAGTTGCCGGGATCTTTTCCACCACGTACCTGTTGTATGTACACATAGCCAATAACTGCTCCGCCTAAATGTGCCAGGTGATGCGGAAATGCTACAGAAGCAAGACCTGCAAAATCAATGATCACATAAATAAGCGTAATAACCCAGAGTGGTATGCCGCCGTTAATCATGGGAAACACCCTGTAATCGGGAGCCAATGTAGTAGCCGCAACGGCAATAGCCATTACTGCTGCTCCCGCACCTGTAAAAGAAAACGTATCCACAACGGCATAAAACCGGGGAAAGATATTGGCACTGGCAATAAACAACACAGCACCTGCCAGCGCTCCATAGATATAAAGCGGAACTACATGACGGCTGCCCGTTAAATCCTGCAGCAGGTAGCCAAAAGCCCACAGAAAAAACAAATTGCCGATCAAGGCCCACACACTGACTTGTGAAAACATGTGCGAAAGGATCACCCACGGTCTTGTTACCAGCGTTTCCAGTGAAGCAGGAAGCACAAACCACTGCATGATCTGTGTTTCAAAAGTACCCGGGGTACTGTTGCTGAGCACATACACAATGCTGATGAAGTTGAGAATAATAAATACCAGCACATTGAACACAATGAGCATGAGCAGGGGATTACTGCTGTCGCCCAGTATAGAAGTTGATTTTTTTTGTGTTTGAGGATACGCCATAGCACTTATCAATTTTAATATCAATAAAACGTTCTGCGGTTCTTTTTGTTCCAGTACAACACCAATAAAAAGCCGATGAGAGCCCCGCCGAGATGAGCAAAGTGGGCAATGTTCAGACCAGGTATTCCATAAATACCGCCAAACAAATCAACCAAAACAAAAAAAGGAATAAGGTATTTAGCTTTTACAGGAAAAGGAATGAATAAGATCATTAATTCAGTATTAGGGAACAAATAGGCAAATGCAGCCATTACGCCCATAAGTGCACCTGATGCTCCAAGAGAACTATACTCTTGTAAATATGCTTCTGTTATTTGAGCGATACTGAAACCCTGTTCATGGATGTCTAAAGAGCGAACGATACGCTCAACTGTATAAGGAATAGTAAACTGTTCTAAAATTGAAGCACCTACTCCACATATCAGGTAGAAAAAAAGAAATCTTTTGCTACCCCAAAACCGCTCAAGAATAGAACCGAATATATAAAGGCCGAACATGTTAAAAACGATATGCATAATTGTTTGCGGCGAATGCAAAAACATTGCTGAAACAATTTGAATGGGATAGAACTTTTCTGATTTATAATAATGCAGCGACCCGAGTTCTGTTACATCAATTTGTTTAAAGAACAATTGTGCCAGATAGACCAAAACATTAATAATGATAAGATTCGTGACAATAGGTGTATTACCTTGAACACGATTGCCTGAATTGAAATACGACATACACAAATTTAATTTTTCTTGTAAGACTACCTGATGCGACCCGTTTTTATTTTCTTAAAACCAATGCCGCCACATTTTCAATATGATGTGTATGCGGAAATAAATCAACCGGCTGCAACTGCTCTACCACATACTTTTCATTGAGCATCTGTAAATCACGGGCCTGTGTGGCTACATTACAGCTTACATATACAATGCGGGGCGCCTCTATATCCAGTAGTTTCTTCACCAGCTTTTCATGCATACCGGCACGGGGCGGATCTGTAATAATTACATCCGGCCGGCCATGGGCAGCAAAAAAATCATCATTACAGATATCAATCACATCACCTGCATAAAATTGTGTATGTGTTAACCCGTTGAGTGCTGCATTTTCTTTGGCATCTTCAATAGCTTCGGCAATGGTTTCCACACCAATGATTGTACTGGCTCCTTTACTGCAAAAAATACCAATGCTGCCCGTGCCGCAATACAGATCATAAACCGTTTGCGTACCGTTGAGCTGTGCAAAATCCCGTGTAATTCGGTACAATTGCTCGGCCTGGCGGGTATTGGTTTGAAAAAAAGACTTGGGGCTGATTTTAAAAACAAACTCATCCAGCCGTTCCGTGATAAATCCTTTGCCGGAGTAAACCTGCGGTGTAAGATCATAGATGCTGTCGTTCCATTTTGGATTAATGGTGTACAACAGGGTGCTTATTTCGGGAAACGCATGAATGAGCGCATCAAACAATAAAGTGCGGTTGGGCACATCATCATAACCGAATGTGATGTTTACCATTACTTCACCGGTAGAAAAAGTACAGATGATCATGGTACGTAACCAGCCCGTATGTTCTTTGATATTATAAAAGTTAAACTGATGATCTTTTGCAAACTGCCTTACAAAGTTGCGGATGGCATTACTCGGCTCCGGTTGCAGGTAGCAGGTTTCAATGTCAATAGCCTTATCAAAAATTTTAGGCACATGAAACCCAAGAGCGCCCCCATCTCCTGAAGGGGTGAAAGGCATGTCGGCACCGGAAGCAATATGCTTTTCCTTTTCTTCATCCTGCTTTTGCAGTTCTTCCCTTGTTAAATAACGTTTGCTGCTGAAGGTGAATTCCAGCTTATTGCGGTAATACTTAGTAGCATCAGCACCCACAATGGGTTTAAGTGGCGGCAGTTCAATACCGCCAATGCGTTTTAAATTCTGTTCTACTTCTCTTTGTTTGTATTTTATCTGCTCAGCATAGGGCAGCATTTGCCATTTACAGCCGCCACATAATCCAAAATGACTGCAGAACGGTTGCACCCTTGCTGCAGATAAACTATGAAAGTGAATGGCTTTGCCTTCGGCCCAGTCTTTTTTGCTTTTGCCTAACTGCACATCTACCACATCGCCCGGTACAGCACCTTCAATGAAAATCACTTTTCCGTCAACCCTTGCCAGTGAACGTCCTTCCGCTGCATAATCCTGCACCAATACCTGTGGCAGTATGCGTATTTGTTTTTTCTTTTTCACGGCGCAAAGGTAGTTGAAACCGTTTTGCACTTAGTTACGTCATGGAATAAGTAATTCATTAACAACCACACTGTAATTTTTAAATAACTTAGCCTTTTGTATGAAAAAGACAATCCTGTTTCTTTTTGCCATTATCCTGTTTGTGTTTAGCTACGGCCAGGGGTACCATATTAAGGTGCAATACCGACCCGTAAAGAATGGATATCTCTACCTTGGTTATTATTACGGTGATAAAAAGTACCTGCAGGACTCAGCAGCGCTGCAGCCTGATGGAACTGTTACCTTCCGGGGCGACAAGCTGCTTACCGGCGGCTTATACATACTGGTGGATGATCAGAAACAACGATTTACAGATTTACTGATTGACCAGGAACAAAACTTCGAGGTGCAGTTGGATACTTCAGCCTTTACCATTCAATCCATCACCGGCTCTGTTGAAAATGCTTACCTGGAGAATTACAAAGAAGCAACCGCAAAGTTCTTCAACAATTTTCAGCAATGGCAGCAGGAACTGGCACAGGCCAAAACCAAAAAAGACAGCGCTGCCGTTCAGCAAAAAATCAATGGCTCGGTAGCAGCTGCACAGCAATGGAGAGATAGTTTTACCGTGCGTCACCCGGATAGTTACCTGGCTTTGTTATTCCGCTTAATGAAAGAACCGGAGTACAGGGTAAAGGGCAGCTCCAAAGCAGATTCTGTTGCTGCCTGGTATCAATACAAAAAACAATACTGGGCTGATATAGCACCGGGCGATGAGCGCCTGCTCCGTACACCCATGTTTGAACAGCGGCTCACCCGTTATTTTGAAAATGTAGTGTACCGCCATCCGGACAGTATTAAAAACGAAGTGGACCGATTTATCCTTTACAGCCGCACCAGCACCACCATGTTTCGCTATTACCTCAACCGATTTACCAATGAATACATGAATCCCAAATACATGGGACTGGATGTGGTGTTTCTTCATCTGTTTGAGAAATATTATGTAACCAACCAGGTAACCTGGCTGGAACCCAAGGATAAAGAAATGGTGTTTAACCGGGCTTATAGTATTATGGGCAATATTGTGGGTGAGCCGGCAGCAGAGCTGGTGATGCTGGATACACTGGATGCCAAACAAACGCTGTACAACATCAAAGCGCCTTACACGTTATTGGTATTTTGGGACCCGGACTGTGGCCATTGTAAAGAAACCGTTCCGGTGATTGACAGTTTGTATAAAATCGCCTGGAAAAAATCAGGCATCAGGGTGGTAGGTGTGCTGGTTGATTCTGTGCGAACCATGAAAAGCAAACTGCCTGAAGTAAAACAGCATTGGATGAATTTTATCAAAGAAAAGAAACTAACCGGCTGGAGCCATTGGTACCAGGGCTTTGAAGCAAGAGAAGAAGAACGGGTGAAGAGTATTCCCGGCTTCCGCCAAACCTATGATGTTTATCAAACACCCACAATATATTTGCTGGATAAAGACAAACGTATTCTTGCCAAAAAAATAAACCCTGAACAGGTAACAGAGTTTTTAAACTACAGGCAACAACAAACGCAACCCAAACATCCTTAAATAAAAAATATGAGAAACCTTTTTCTTTCATTACTACTGCTTGGCAGTGTGAGCACATTTGCACAAACTGTTTTTACCTATGGTCCGCACAGTGTCAATAAAAATGAATTCTGGCGGGCTTATACCAAAAACAATACAGGTGCTGTATCAGAAACTTCCATTCGTGATTACCTGGAACTCTACATCCGTTTTAAACTCAAAGTGCAGGCAGCTAAAGACAGCAAGCTGGACACTTTGCCTACATTAAAGGGAGATGTAGCCGGCTTCAGAGCTCAACTGGTAGAACAATATATGCGGCAGCAAACTTCCAGCAGAGACCTGGTGCAGGAAGCTGTACAACGTTCAGCTGAAGAGCTTGAAATAGCGCATGTGTTTGTGGGCTATGGTGCAGACAGCTCGGCTGCAAAAGCCCAGATTGAAAAAGCATATAAAGACTTAACCGGCGGTGCTGATTTTAATAAAACAGTTGCTGCTTACACAACCAATGAAGCTATCAGGAAAAATGCAGGTTACATCGGTTACATCTCTGCATTTTCAATGCCTTATGAACTTGAAAACATTGTTTACAATTTAAAAACCGGCAATATATCAAAACCGGTAGCGGGTGCTAATGGCTGGCATATTTTTAAATTAATCAGCCGGAGAACCACTGCCGGCAAACTGAAAGCAGCACAAATTCTGTTTGCAGTTCCTGCAGGCGCCGGTGCAGCAGAGAAAGAAGCGATCAAAAAACAAGCTGATTCTGTTTATCAACTTTTGCAAAACGGATTAAAGTTTGCTGATGCGGCGCTTGCATACAGTACGGATAAGTTTTCCTACAACACCGGTGGTGTATTGCCTGAGTTTATGTACACCAGTTATGATCCTGCCTTCAGCTCCGTTGCTTTCGGATTAAAAAAAGATGGTGATATCAGCCGTCCTTTTCTTACTTCTTTAGGCTGGCATATTGTACAACGCATTGCTCTTACTCCCTTCAAAGTGGACCTGAATGACATACAGGCTTTTGAAGAATGGAATGCCAAAGTAAGTACCGATACCCGTATCAATGTTGCAAGAGAACTGCTCAAACAACGTCTGCAAACAATTTGCGGTTATAAAGCCCTCCCCTTCAAGGAACAGGATTTATGGAAGCTGACCGATACGATGCTGAAGTCAAAAAATTATGTGGCCTTCTTTAATACCAACCGGAGCAAACCATTATTTCAGCTGAAAGGAAAAACCATCACTATTGCAGACTGGCTGCAATATGCTAAAAGTCAGCAACGCAACTTGCCGGTTAATCAAAGTAACCAGAACTTCAGCAACCTGTACAAACAGTTTGTAAACGAAACCGTAGAACAGTATTACAAGGACCGGCTGGAGCAAATGAATGAGGATTTTAATTACCAGGTAAAAGAATTTGCTGAAGGAAGTTTATTGTTTGAAGTAATGGAACGTACCATCTGGAGCAAAGCTCCTGCTGACAGTGCCGGTTTAATTACCTATTACAATAACAATAAATCAAAATACAAATGGATGCCCAGTGTGAATGCGGTACTTTTTAACTGTGCTGATACAACGGTAGCACATGAAGCCTTGCGTATGATGCAGCAACACCCGGAGCGCTGGAAAGAAATTATGGATAATATGAGCGGTCGTGCCCTGGCAGACAGTGGCCGTTATGAATATGCACAACTGCCTGTTAAAGCAGGAACAGATTTAGTGCCCGGTTTATTTACACCTGTTGAAACCAATGAAAATGATGGTTCGGCTTCTTTCTGCTATATTCTTAAAAAATATCCCGGAGAAGAACAACGAAGCTTTGATGAGGCGAGAGGATTGGTGATTAATGATTACCAGTTATTGCTGGAAGAAAAATGGATCAACCAATTAAAAAAGAAATATCCTGTAAAAGTGAATGAGATACTGATTAAAAGTTTAAAGTAAACTGTAGAATAATTAAGATGGCGATGAGTATTCATCGCCATCTTAATTTAATCAATTACAACACTTCCTTCACCACATTATAAATGATCTTGGGACTGCCCAATGTATAGTAATGCAATACAGGCACCCCAAATTCTTTAAGTTCTTTTGATTGCTGAATCAGCCACTCCGTTCCTATCTTTTTGCAATCATCATCTGTTTTAGCCCTCATAATTTCATTACTGAGCTCAGTAGGGATATCTACATGAAAGGTCCTGGGAATTACAGAGAGTTGCTTCTTGGTCGTTAGAGGTTTTAAACCCGGAATGATCGGCACTTCAATTCCCATTTCACGGCACTCCTTTACAAATGCAAAGAATTTTTGATTATCAAAAAACATCTGCGTCATAATGAATTCAGCACCGGCATCTACTTTTTGTTTGAGCCGCTGCATTTCTATTTCCATATTAGGACACTCAAAATGTTTTTCCGGATAACCCGCCACACCGGCACAAAAATCAGTTCGGAAGCCATCACGGATATCATCTTCCAGGTAAATACCATGGTTCAGATTGATCGTTTGCTGCAGCAGTTCTATGGCCAGCCTGTTACCTTCAGAATGTGGTTCAAAATTGGCTTCGTTTTTAGCAGCGTCCCCTCTCAGCACCAAAACATTCTGCACACCGATGAAATTGAGATCAATCAACGCATCTTCTGTTTCCCGTTTTGAAAAGCCACCGCAGATCAGGTGCGGAACCGCATCTACATTATAATGGTTTTGAATAGCTGCACATATACCAACCGTACCCGGCCGCTTACGTACTTCCACTTTTTGAAAGGTGCCATCCTGTTTTTTCTTGAATACCTGCTCCGCACGGTGATAGGTAACGTTAATGAACGAGGGTTTAAATTCCATTAAAGGATCCAGGTGATCATAAATAGAATTGATGGTTTTCCCCTTGAGCGGGGGAAGAATTTCAAATGATACAAGTGTGTCTTTCGCCTGGGCAATGTGTTCCGTAACCTTCATGTTTGCTGTTTGTTTTGATTGTTTCAGCCCCTTTCTTTTTGTTTCTGTCTGCGGTACGCATTTCCCGTAACTGAAGAGGAGAGGTCTGCAACCGGTAAGCCCGGGTTAACCCCGTTTGTTTTACCAATGCCTGCAAACTTAAAAAAGCAGGAGCGGTAAACAAAGGAATATTACTTCTTCTTTCACATTTTTACAGCAACTCTTGAACAGGAATACGGTATTTTCGCAACCAAACCTTTGGCTTTGAGTTTAACCATTCATACAAACAGTTTAGTAAAACGCTACCGCAACCGTACGGTAGCTAACCAGGTAAGTATATCCGTAAAGCAGGGAGAGATTGTGGGATTATTGGGACCCAATGGTGCCGGTAAAACCACCACTTTTTACATGGTGGTTGGCTTTATTAAGCCGGATGAAGGTGAAGTTTTCCTGGACGATGAAAACATTACCAAGCTACCGATGTATAAAAGGGCCCAGATGGGTATCGGTTACCTGCCCCAGGAAGCCAGTGTATTCCGTAAACTCACGGTTGAAGAAAATATTGCTGCAGTACTGGAAATGACCAAGCTGAGTAAAGAAGAACAGCAGCAGAAACTGGAAGAACTGCTCACAGAATTCCGTCTCCACCATGTTCGGAAAAATATAGGTGATAGTTTGAGTGGTGGTGAACGCCGCCGTACAGAAATTGCCCGTGCCCTGGCCGTGGATCCTAAATTTATCCTGCTGGATGAACCTTTTGCAGGGGTAGATCCCATTGCGGTTGAAGATATTCAAAGTGTGGTGGCCCGTCTCAAGTATAAAAACATCGGCATTCTTATCACCGATCATAATGTAACGGAAACCCTTTCCATTTGCGACCGTGCTTACTTACTCATTGAAGGTAAAATCTTTAAACATGGAACGGCAGAAGAACTGGCGCAGGATGAACAGGTGCGTCGCTTATACCTCGGCCGCAACTTTGAATTGAAGCGCAAAGATTACCTCCATGAAGAAGCGATTGAAAGCGTTAACAAAGCCGCTTCAGGCGCCGGAAACAGCCCGGAGGTAGATATTACCGTTTAAATAGCAGGCATGTTTTGCCTTTTTGCGGCTTTCTTTTATCTTGCCGTAGTCTTCAACATGAAACTGCTGAGCCCTGCCATATCAAGACTGGCCCGTTTACGAATGTGGCGCATTGAAAGCTGGATTCAAAATCCGGTTGCTGCCCAGCGGGAAGTATTGCAGGATATTGTTACAACGGCACAATACACACAGTTTGGGCATCAACATCAATTTTCAAAACTCTTTAGTGTTAGGGATTTTAAAAATACAATTCCGGTAAGCGAATATGAAGACCTGAAACCTTTCATTGAAAGGATGATGCAGGGCGAAGAAAATGTACTCTGGCCCACTCCCATTAACTGGTTTGCTAAAAGCAGCGGTACTACCAGCGATAAAAGTAAATTCATACCGGTGAGTGAGGAAAGCATGCAGGATGGTCATTATAAAGCGGCCAAAGATGTACTAACCCTTTATTACAACAATTTCCCCTCCAGCGATTTGTTAACCGGCAAAGGATTGGTTATTGGTGGCAGTCACACCATCAGCCAGGTAAATGAAACCATACAGTTTGGTGATTTGAGTGCGGTATTAATGCAAAATGCTCCTTTCTGGAGTAACTGGATCCGCACACCCGGTTTAAATATTGCCCTCATGGATGAGTGGGAAACTAAGATCCAGATGCTTGCCGAAAATACGATCAAAGATCCCGTTACTTCCATTTCCGGAGTGCCCACATGGACACTGGTGCTCTTCAGAAAAATACTGGAACTTACCGGCAAGCAATCCATCAGCGAAGTATGGCCGCAGATGGAACTGTATCTGCACGGCGGTGTTTCTTTTGTACCCTACCGTGAGCAGTTTGAACAAATCATCGGCAAACCCATCAACTACCTGGAAATGTATAATGCCAGTGAAGGTTTCTTTGCTGCACAGGATGAACCAGATGCCGATGGCATGTTACTGTTTACAGACCATGGTATTTTTTACGAGTTTATGCCCATTGAAGAATATGGCAAGCAATTTCCGCATACAATTGGGTTAAACAAAGTTGAAATTGGAAAAAACTATGCACTCATCATCAGCACCAATGGTGGTTTGTGGCGTTATATTGTTGGCGATACCGTTCAGTTTACTTCTGTAAATCCATATCGCATAAAAGTGAGTGGACGCTTAAAGCATTACATCAATGCATTTGGTGAAGAAGTAATTATAGATAATTCAGATCGTGCCATTGCTATTGCTTGCGAGCAAACAGGCGCTGTAGTGAATGATTACACAGCCGCTCCTGTTTATTTTAACCACGACAGCACGGGTGCTCATGAATGGCTCATTGAATTTGAAAAAGACCCGGTGGGGTTAAATGATTTTGTGTATGAACTGGATACGGCACTTAAAAACCTGAACAGTGATTATGAAGCCAAACGTCATAAAAACATGGCGCTTCGTTTGCCATTTGTAAAACCGGTACCCAGAGGCACCTTTAATGCATGGCTGCAGCAAAAAGGAAAATTGGGAGGTCAGCATAAAATTCCCCGCCTTAGTAATGACCGTAAGATACTCGAAGAAATTCTGCAAAACATCACTTCTAAATAATACTTCTTAATCAACCTGCAACAGTCAACCTGTTTACCCGGTATTTTTGTTGAGGAATGGCAGCAACAAACCCATTGTTATTGATTGTAAAAAAAATTACACGCTTTGTATTGATGGCAGCTGTATTGTTGGCAATTTATGCGAGTGTAATTGAATGGCTGTTTGCCAATAAAAAGAGCAGACAGGTTTATACCACTGAATACTGGAGTCACCGGGGATTTAATAATCTTGCATTGCCTGAAAATAGTATTGCTGCATTTGAACAAGTAATCCGTAATGGTGTTACAGGCATTGAAACGGATGTTTACTGGCAGGAACAACAGCAATGTTTTATAGTAACACATGATGCACCGGTGAATAAGAAAGATTCTGTTTTAAAATTAGAGGAACTACTGAGCCGGTTTAAAGATTCAGTTTCTTACTGGATTGATTTCAAAAATCTTACCAACGCTAACCAGGAACAGGCTGAACAGGCTTTATTACAGATGGCAGAGCAATATAACCTCGGTCAAAAACTATTTGTAGAAAGTGGAAACGGATGGGCGCTACGAAAGTTTAAAAAAGGAGCCGTTCAAACATTGTACTGGATTCAGTACAACCGCAGCTTTCCTGCTAAATGGCTCAAGCTCTTATATATTAAAACACTCATTGCCTGCAGTAATTTTAATGGCTTCACTACCGGTTATTCAATGTACGACGATGATTTCAGAGAACGATTCAGTGGTTTGCCGCTTTATTTATTTGATGCTCCTGCAACAATCATTAAAAAAGAAACCCAAGCACCTTCATCAATTAAAGTATTCCTGGTAGATGCAGATTATTTTCTAAAACTATCAACACTATGAAAAAAAAGCTGCTCTACACATTTATTATAGTTTTTACATTGTGCATGGGCTTAATGTTGATATTGCGTATTATTTTCTGGATGTACAACCGGCGCTTTTTTCCTGCGGCAACCCTCAAAGACAAACTGAGTATATTCATAGCAGGCACCCGGTTTGATGCCTCATCTGTGGGCCTTATTTTGTTTCCCTGTTTACTTCTTTATACGATATATCTTGTTACAGCCAACAAAAGATGGTTGCAGTTGATGTTGTTGCTTTTGAAAGTCCTTCTTTTTACTTTGGTAGCCCTCAGCTTATTTGATACCGGTTATTATGCATTCAGTTTTCAAAGAAGCTCCGTTGAAATGCTGCAGTTTACATCAGATAGTCTGCGTGTTTTTAAAACAGCCCCGCTTGCTTATACTGGTCTTTTTGTGATAGCTTTATTCCTGATGACGGGTATCCACTTCCTGGTCAGGCGATTTGTTGCTCATTTTAAAGTTTCATCGGGTTTTCCTGTTAAGCATACAATACTCTTTATTCCTGTCTTTCTATTCTTGATTATCTGCATCCGTGGATTGAATGTAAGACCACTTTCACCTTTGTCGGTTTCATTATATACCAATGCCAACTATTCCAGCATTGTAACCAATACATTACAAACTCTATTATACTCGGCATTTAAATCGCCGGGAAATAATTGGGGTGCTCCAAAAAAGTATTATCCTTTTGATTCAGTAGTTAAAACAGTTCCGTTTGTACAGCAATTACCCGCAACGGAAGAAAAAAAGTACAATGTGGTTTTGTTTATCATGGAAAGTGTATCAAGGGCTTACCTGGATAAAGATAATCCGCAAAAAGCATCGACTCCTTTTTTGGATACGCTCATGGCTAACAGTCTTGTATGTACCAATGCGTTTGCAAACGGATCGATGTCTGTGAACGGTATTCAGGCAATCCTGAGCGGTATTCCTGCCTTGTACGATTATAATATTGACAACTCACCTTACTATCTCAATTTTACAAGAGCCATGCCGGCTGTTTTTAAAGAACGTGGTTATGGAACTTACTTTTATTATGGTGCCGGCAAAGATCATTTCGGTTTGGAAAAACTATCCCGCCGTTTTGGGGTGGATCATTACATATCAGAAGAAGCCTATGGCAACAAAGCAGAACATAATGGTTACTGGGGGATTAATGATTCTGCTTTTTTTCGTTTTACTGCAGAACAGATAGCTAAACAACCGCAACCATTCTTTACAACTGTTTTTAATATCTCCACTCATTACCCCTATGTGATACCGGAACGATACCGCTCTGTTTTTCCGAAGGGTAATACAGCTGCTGCACAATCGGTAAGCTTTATGGATCGTTCCCTGCAGTTGTTTTTTGAAGAAGCAAAGAAAAGCAGCTGGTACAACAATACCCTGTTTGTTTTTACAGCCGATCACTGGAACAAAGAAGATCCTACTTTAAAAGCAGATGGCAGCGGTATTTACCAGATTCCTTTATTTATTTACAAACCGGACGGCAGTCTCAAACAATCAATTAGCGGTGTAACAGATCAGCTATCCATCTTTCCTACACTAATGCATCTCACCGGCTATGCTCATAAATTCAATTCATTTGGCAGCAGTGTACTAAGCCTGCAAAAGGAGCAACAGTGGACCGTTGCTGTAAAGCAATGGCCCGGTCTTTTACTTTTTACAACAGCTGATAGTGAATTGTACTATGATGTGACAGCTGATAAAATAAGCGGAATAAAGCTTACTACCAGCACTGTCGTTGACACTGCTGTAACTTTAAAAAAAGCAAAAAGTTTTATACAGTACTACGATTATCTTTTCAGAAATAATAAACTGGCTGACACCAATCATCTGGCACACTAAAACATTACAAAAGCTTAACTGCTACCTTTGCGATTAACCCTTTGTTCATGAACGTAAGAAATAAATTAAAGGAATATAAACTGGTGCACTGGATCAACAACCTGTTGCACTACCACCAGTTGCAACATAATAAAAAAGCGTACCGGCAATACGGCGTAAAAAAAACAATTTACAATTCCATCTCCAGCAAAGATTTTCCAGATAAAACATCCAGTGCCTGGCTGGATGTAAATGATGCAGCAAACATAATAGAACAGCAACCCGGCTTTTCTGCTTTCAGTGCAGATGTACAGCAGCAATTAAAGAACTGGAGCAGGGATGGCTACCTGCACATAAAAAATTATTTTACTGCCGAGCAGGCAGATGGCGTAAACAATGCGGTTGCATCCCTCATACATCAAAAACATTTACCTGTTACACATGATAATAAAGTAATGTTTGGTTACAGGCATTCTCCGGTGATCAAAGAAATGATGGATGATAAGGGGCTGATTGATCTGTTATCCTTTATTCTTGGTAAAGAAGTACAACCCTTTCAAACGCTCAATTTTGTAAAAGGAAGTGGTCAGCGGGCACATAGTGACAGCATTCATATGACTACCTATCCGCTCGGTTATCTTATTGCTGCATGGATTGCACTGGAAGATATTCATCCAGATAGCGGTCCGCTTTTCTACTACCCGGGCAGCCATAAACTTCCTTACCTGCTTAATGATGATTTTGAAAACTACAGCACCCGTTTTAAACTGGGCAAAAAAGAATATACTGACTACGAAGACCTGGTAGAAGATATTCTTTCGAAAAATCCATTGGAAAAAAAGATTTTTCTTCCGAAGAAGGGAGACGTTCTTATCTGGCATGCAAATCTTATCCATGGTGGTATACCTGTTGCTAATCCCGATCTTACCCGTAAAAGCATGGTGATTCATTACTATGCAAAAGATGTGGTGAAATACCATGAAATAACAGAGCGGCCTTCTTTAATGGAGGAATAAAACTTCTTTGTTACTTTTAAGACATGAACGGTAGAATCTACACCTGTAAAAACTGCAACACAAGTTTTGAAGGTCATTACTGCAACAATTGCGGCGAAAAAGTTTATACACAGCACGATAAATCCATCTCTCATTTATTTGAAGAGGCGCTGCATTTTCTTACCCATTTTGAAGGAAGCTTTTTAACAACACTTAAAACTGTTTTTTTTAAACCCGGTAAGTTTTCACTTGATTATTGTAACGGTTTACGAAAGAAATATTTTAAACCTGTATCGCTTTTTCTGCTTTTGGTTGTTCTGTATTTATTGTTTCCCCGATTTGCCGGATTAAATATGAAGCTGAACACGTATGCTGCTGAACAATACGATTTTGCATGGATTTCCGCTCCGCTGATAAAATCAAAATTGAATACAAAGAATATTAAATTCGAACAACTGGCAGTGCTCTATGATTCCAAATCATCTTCTGTTTCAAAAGTTGGGTTATTTTTTATTCTTCCTTTTACAGCTACTGTTTTACTTCTCTTGTTTTTTACTAAAAAGAAGCTTTTCTTTGATCATTTCATACTGGCCCTGGAGTTAAGCTCTATTTATATTGGTCTTCACTTTTTACTAATACCATTTATATCCTTTATTGCCGAGTTAATCAATAAGGACTGGATGCGATTTTTTTGGGATAGCAATCATTGGCTGACATATTTTATGACTGCGGTTGACTGGATAATTGTGTCCGTGGCCTTTCGAAGGTTTTACGTGCAAAAATGGATTTGGACAATTCCTAAGGCTGCAATTTACCTTACGGTGTTCCTTTTGGGAGTCATTTATTTATACCGTTTATTGGTTTTAGTTGTTACTTTAGCCCTGATTTAAAAATATAATTCCATGAAATTACTCGAAGGAAAAGTTGCTATTGTTACGGGCGCTGCCCGTGGCATTGGCGAAGCCGTAGCCATCAAATTTGCTGAACATGGTGCTCATGTAGCTTTTACATTTGTGAGCGACAGCAGTAAAGAAAAAGCAAGTGCTTTAGAAGCTAAACTGCAGGGCATGGATGTAAAAGCAAAAGCTTACCAAAGCAATGCGGGTGAATTTGCGGCCTGCGAAACTTTTGTAAATGATGTATTGAAAGAATTCGGTACTGTTGATATCTGTGTAAACAATGCCGGCATCTCAAAAGACAACTTATTGTTACGTATGAGCCCGGATCAGTGGGAAGATGTGATACGTGTAAACCTCAACTCCGTTTTTTATATGACCAAGCAGGTGATCAGGCCCATGATGAAAGCTAAAAGCGGAAGCATCATTAACATGAGTTCTGTAATTGGCGAAATGGGTAACGCTGGTCAAAGCAGTTACGCTGCCAGTAAAGCAGGCGTCATTGGCTTTACCAAAAGCGTTGCAAAAGAGTTGGGCAGCCGTAATATCCGTTGTAATGCCATAGCTCCCGGTTTTGTAGAAACCGATATGACTTCGTATCTTAAAGAAGGCGAAGCAGCTGATAAATATAAAGCAGGCATACCACTCGGGCGTTTTGCAAGCGCAGAAGATATTGCAAATGTTACGCTGTTTTTAGCCAGTGATTTAAGCAGTTATGTAACAGGCCAAACGATCAGCGCCTGTGGCGGGTTGAATATCTGAAAAAAGAGTACTTTCAACAAACGGATGAGCCATCATCCGTTTTTTTAACCCTTATATGAAGCATTTTCATCAATATAAATTCTCTCTTGCTGATATCCCCGCTTCAATTGTTGTATTTCTTGTTGCACTGCCACTTTGTTTGGGCGTGGCGGTTGCAAGTGATGCATTACCAATAACTGGAATAATCGCCGGTATTGCAGGAGGTATTGTTACAGGTTTTTTAAGCAAATCGCATTTAAGTGTGAGCGGACCGGCAGCAGGTTTAACCGCAATCGTATCAGGAGCCCTGGGTAAACTACCATCCTATGAAGTATTCCTGTTAAGCGTTGTTCTGGCAGGTGTATTTCAAATTATTCTAGGCCTTTTAAAAGCAGGCATTATCGGTGATTTCATTCCCAACTCAGTAATTAAAGGAATGCTGGCAGCCATTGGCATTATTTTAATTCTCAAGCAGATTCCCCATTTTCTTGGCTATGATGCAGATCCTTTAGGCGACGAATCCTTTTTGCAAAAGGATAAAAAAAATACGTTTAGCGAAATTATTGAAGCTGTACAACATCCCACAACAGGAGCAATTATCATCGGGCTTACGGCGCTGGCTATTTTATTATTGTTTGAATCCAGGCAAATCAAAAAACAAAAGTTGTTTACCTATATACCCGGGCCCCTCGTTGTTGTTGTTGTTTGCGTTTTAATGAACCGATTTTTTAACGCATCCTCGCTGAATCTCGGATTAAACGGGGATCATTTGGTGATCATTCCTATGTTTAATACCATTGGTGGTTTTTTTAGCAGCTTGCCAAACCCTGATATTAACGGGTTACTGAATTCACAAATGTGGTTTACTGCTGTAACCCTTGCTATTGTAGCCTCCCTGGAATCGTTATTGAGTATTGAAGCAGTAGATAAACTGGATCCGGAAAAGGCCATTACTCCCGGCAACAAGGAATTGATGGCACAAGGGACCGGTAATATTGTTTCCGGTTTATTAGGTGGCTTACCTGTAACAAGTGTAATTGTAAGAAGTAGTGCTAATGTAATGGCAGGTGCCAAATCAAAAGCAAGTACAATCATTCATGGCTGTTTACTGCTTATAAGTGTTTTGTTTTTTCCGGGAGTGCTTAATATGATTCCACTGGCCGCCTTAGCAGCCATTTTATTGTTTACAGGTTACAAGTTGGCTAAGGTTTCCTTATTTAAGGATATGTACTCCAAAGGATGGGATCAGTTTATACCCTTTATTGTAACTGTAGTAGCCATCATTGGCTCTGACTTATTAAGAGGCATTGCTGTGGGCTTACTGGCTGGCTTATTTTTTGTAATTCGCAGTAACTTTAAGACAGCAGTATTTGTGGTAAAAGATGAACATCGTTATTTGATACGTTTCAGAAAAGAGGTATCGTTTTTGAATAAAGCGTTAGTAAAAAGTACGCTTGAAAGAATTCCTGATGATACAGCTGTTCTGATAGATGCAACCCGATCTGAGTTTATAGATAAAGACATCGTTGAAGTTATGAATGATTTCATTGTAAATGCTTCAGCCCGTGGCATAAGAGTTTATATAAAGCGTAACCCGGGAGATGCTAAACAATTTTTTAACGATATCACTAACCGAACTATTGAATAAATTTTTGATATGAAATCATTTGAAAAATTATTGCTTGAAAACAAAGCATGGGCACGTGAAAAGGTACAGGGTGATCCTGAATACTTTAAACGTCTTGCTAACATTCAGAAACCTGAGTTTCTATGGATTGGATGTAGTGATAGCCGTGTGCCGGCGAACGAAATAACAGGTACTGAGCCGGGTGAAATTTTTGTACACCGGAATATTGCTAATATGGTGGTACATACAGATCTCAATTTACTGAGTGTACTTGATTATGCTGTTGAAGTATTGCATGTAAAACATATTATCGTATGCGGTCATTATGGATGCGGTGGTGTTAAAGCTGCTTTATCGCATCACAACATGGGCATCATTAATAAGTGGTTACGTAATATAAAAGATGTGTATCGCTTTCATGAAGACGAAATTGATACCATAAATGACGAGGAAGAAAAGGTAAACCGTATGGTGGAACTGAATGTGCAGGAACAGGTTATGAATCTCGCCAAAACTTCTATCGTACAAAAAGCATGGAAGTATGAAAACCGTCCTCATCTGCATGGATGGGTTTATGGTTTAAGTAACGGTTTGCTGAAACCTGTTTTTGACATTGCTCCTGGTACACATATGGATCATATATATGAGTATGATGATTTGTAGGTTAAAAGTTATTAGCCAGCCACCAATATAACGGAATACCTACTGTAATATTAAACGGAAACGTTACGCCCAACGTCATAGGAATGTATAAACCCGGATCAGCTTTGGGTGCTGCTAAACGCATTGCAGCCGGCACGGCAATATATGATGCACTGGCGGCAAGTATAGCAAGCAGAAAACGATTGCCGCTTTCCATTTCAAAAAAAGATGTAATGAAAATAGCAAGTGTACCATTAATGGGTGGTAACAACAATCCAAACAAGGTAACAAACCACCCGTAACTGCGAAAGGCTTTGAAACGTTTGGCTGCCACCATACCCATCTCTAATAAAAACACAGCCAGAAACCCTTTAAAAATATCTGATGTAAATGGCTTGATACCTTCGGCCTGTTTACTATCTGCCACAATACCGATAATTAAACTGCCCATAATCATGAGAACACTCCCGTTCGTAAGGGCATCATGAACGATATAACGCAGTTTGTGATGTTGTTCTTTGTGTTCATCAAATTTTCTGATAAGCATAACGCCGATAATAATAGCCGGCGCTTCCATTAATGCCATAGCAGCTACCATGTGACCTCCGTAGTGCACCTGTTCAGCCTCAAGAAATGCACTTGCAGCAACAAATGTTACAGCACTCACACTGCCGTAAGCAGCAGCTACTGCACCGGCATCGTACACATTAAGTTTTCGTTTGAGAATAAAAAATGAATACAGGGGTACAAAGGCCGCTAATGCCAATGCCAGAATTAATGTGATGATGATTTCCGCAGTAAGTCCGCTGTGTGCTAATTCCTGCCCCCCTTTAAACCCTATGGAAAATAACAAATACAGCGAAATAAATTTTACAGAACCCGGCGGAATCTCCAAATCACTTTTTACAATAGCTGCAATAACCCCAAGCAAAAAAAACAGCAGTGTGGGATTGGTAAGATTACTGATGAGAATTTCTGTATTCATGAAGATTGTTGCACAACGCAAAACTAATGGATTGAAAGCAAACGGGCAGTTGTTTATGCATCAATCCTGATATTTCGCTTTTTGATATAAGCATGCCATAAAATCATTGATGCAATAGTTCTGTACGGTTTCCATGGTTCTGCTATTAGCAACATTTCTTCTTTGCTTGTGTGCGGGTGCAGCTGCTTGGTTTCTTTCAGGGAGTTGACTAATGCAATATCACCCAACGGAAACAAATCTGTTCGTTGCAATGCGTGCATCAGATACACATCAGCCGTCCAGTTACCAATGCCTTTAATAGAAGTGAGGTGCTGACGCACTTCATCATCCGTCATATCAGGAAATTGTTTCCACGGCAGTGTTTTGCTTATAAATGCTTCCGCCAAGTTCTTAGCATAACCTTGTTTTTGCCGTGTAAAATAGCATTCCCGCAACTCTTCATTACTCATGCGTAAAATTTTTGCTGGAGTAACTGTGCCGATTCTCTCTTTTAATTTTTTGTAAGCGGCAAATGCTGCCGCAAGTGAAACCTGTTGCTCAAGTATCGTAAGGATGAGTGTTTCAAAGCCCTGTTTACGGGTCCACATAGGCGGATAGCCATGCTGCTGAATGATACTCTTTAGATGTTTGTCTTTTTTGGAAAGATGGTTACAGAACGATTGAAAGTTGTCGTTTGAAAAAGTTGAAATCATTTTGCTTTAAACTTTGCAATGGCAGTTTTAGTAAAATCGCTCAATACCAACCTTCCGCTGATGGCTGCCCGTTGTTGTAACAATTCATCCCAGTGTTCGGTTCCCTTCCAGAATATTTTTTTCATTTCAGCCATAGCTTCCGGAGAAGAGTGAGAAAGAGTTGTTACTAACTTATTGATTGCTTCATCCATATTTTCAAGTGATTCGTGCACTTCAGCAAACAAGCCTTTTCTGCGAGCCCATTCTGCATTACGGAACGATGCGGCATCAATGGATAATGTACTGAAGGCCGAAGTGCCTAACTTACGTTCTACTGCCGGTCCCACTACAAATGGACCTATACCTACTGCCAGCTCACTTAATTTTACATCTGCTTTATCAGTAGCAATGGCATAATCAACGGCAGCTGCCACACCAACTCCGCCACCCACACACTTGCCATGAATACGGCCAATGATAAACTTGGGACAGGTACGCATGGCATTGATCACTTTTGCAAAGCCACTGAAGAATTGCAAACCCTCTGCTTCGTTTTTTATAGCCACCAGTTCATCAAAACTGGCACCGGCGCAAAATGCTTTTTCACCGGCTGAGCGGAGGATAATCACTTTTACACGTTCATCATTACCTGCACCATGAATGACTTGTGCCAGTTCTTCCAGCAATTTTCCGGGCAGCGAATTACTTTGCGGATGAAAAAACTCAATGGTTCCGATATGATTGTGGAGTTCAAATTTTACCGAGCCCCCTGCTATTTCATGTATCATAAAAACTATTTTAAGGATTAAGAAGTTTGTTTTTTCTTTTTCACCATCGTTAAGATTGTTGCTACACCTGTTACTTCATCGGTTTCATCAATCATTTCCACCAGCCATTTTACAATACCCTTATCAATATCATCCCCTCTTTTAAAGTCTTCAGGTTTTTCTACAATACGTTTATCATTGGGCAATTTTTCTTTACAGGTAAAGCGGATATGAATTTCAGCACCGGGATATACCGGCTTTGTAAACCGCAATTCATCAATTCCATAATTCAATAACACAGGATTGATTTCGTAATCATCCACAAACAAACCGGCAGCTATACTCATGATAAAATAACCGTGTGCCACCTGACGTTCAAACATCGTTCCTGTAAAATCAGTTGTTTTGATATGTGCATAAAAATGATCCCCGCTTAAGTCAGCAAAAGCATCGATGTCTTCGCTTGTAATCAAACGTTTCTCCGTTATCAATTGATCGCCAACCTGCAGTTCTTCAAAGTATTTCTGAAAGGGATGTTTGCCGGGGTCTTTCCCTTTAGCATGCGGTTGGTATACGTTGGTAATTTCAGTAATGGTTGTGGGTGAACCTTGCAAGGCAGTACGTTGCAGGTAATGCTTTACGCCACGAATTCCACCCATCTCTTCACCGCCACCGGCACGACCCGGGCCACCATGAACCAATAAAGGCAACGGAGAACCATGACCTGTATTTTCTTTAGCACATTCATTATTCAATACTAATATTCTGCCGTGATGTGTTGCCGCACCAATTACATAATTCCGGGCTGTTTTATAATCAGCCGTTACAATCGTTGTTACAAGGCTGCCTTTACCCAGCTTACTTAAAGCGATCGCTTCTTCATCTGTTTTATAGGGCATAATTGTACTCACAGGACCAAAAGCTTCTATTTCATGTACTTCTTTGGTGGCAAAGGGCTTTTCATTCATCAACAATAACGGACTCATAAACGCACCTTTTGTTGCATCAGCATCTACTACTTCAACACTATCCAGAGAACCGTAAATGAGTTGTGAGGACGATAACAGTTTGTGCACCTGTTCTTTCACTTCTTGTCTTTGGGTTTCACCTGCCAGTGATCCCATTCTCACTTTTTCATTGAGCGGATTACCTATTACTGTTTGTGATAAAGAAGTTGAAATGGCCTTCCACACATTTTCCATCTTGTTTTCCGGTACAAATATTCTGCGGATGCCCGTGCATCGCTGACCTGCTTTTAAGGTCATTTCTTTGCGCACCTCTTTTACAAAAATGTCCCACTCCGGCATACCCGGCTGCACATCATTTCCTAATACAATACAGTTGAGTGAATCTGCTTCCATATTAAACGGAACGTTTTCACGCAGGATTGTTTCATTTGATTTCAACAACAATCCTGTAGATGCACTCCCGGTAAAAGTTACTACGTCTTGTGACGTAACATGATGAAGCATGTCACCGGCACTGCCGCAGATCAATTGCAGAGCACCTTCAGGTAAAATACCGGAAGCAATAATTTCTTTTACTACCGCTTCTGTTACATAAGAAGTAACGGTTGCCGGTTTTACAACAGCAGGTACCCCTGCCAATAAATTCACAGCAATTTTTTCGAGCATGCCCCACACCGGAAAATTGAATGCATTTATATGAACCGCCACTCCTTCTTTTGGTACAAGTATATGTGTACCCATAAATGTGTTATTCTTACTGAGGTTATGACTTTCACCATCTACACAAATCACATCATCGGGAAATTTTCTGCGAAGTGATGCATTAGCAAATAAGTTACCGATACCTCCTTCAATATCCACCCAGCTATCTGCCTTGGTAGCTCCTGTTTTATAACTTATTTCATAAAATTTGGGGAGATGTTTTCTTAAATGCAACGCCAATGCTTTAAGCATATTACCACGCTCATGAAACGTCATTTTTCTTAAAGCAGGATTACCTGTAGTTCTTGCATACGTTAATATCGAAGCAAAGTCTAATCCTTTAGTAGAAGCTGAAGCAATGGCCTCACCTGTTACCGCATTGTACAATAATTGTCCGTCGCCATCACCAGTGATCCAGTGACCAGTGATATAATTTTCCAGTTTATTCATACAGCAAAATCGTTATACTGCGAAGGTAAACTGAAATGATGCTGTAAAAAAATCAGTTCATCAATCCAAACTGTCGTGCATGGTGTGTTACATGCTTGTAATGCAGCAATATCCATTCCTCAAAATTCAAAGGACCAAATACCGGGTGTGATGTAATGGCTGAAGGATTTTCTTCAAAATAAGTGAAGAAACGTTCAATACTTTTTTGAAGTTTGATCAGAGCCACCTCCATCGATTCATTACGTACAGGCGCCGGCTCTTCGCCCAAAATTTGCCCAGGTGCTTTTGTGTTTTCCCGAAACTCTTTATCACTTAATAAAAATGCTTTGAGTTTGGGCAGATGTTCATCAGGCGAAACAAAGGGCAATTGAATTTTTCCGTTTGACACATTGAAAAAGTCCGTTACATGCTCTGCCATCTGTTGCAGGTTCATTTTTCCCCATTTTGCTACTGCAGCAGGATTATTACGGATCAACTCTGAGAATTTTGATCGTATGAAATCTGATTTTTGAGTATCAATCATAGTTACAAGATAAATGCTTTTGATGAAATATACCCCCCGCATAAAAAATCATGTGCCGGGATTTTTCACAATAAAAAAAGGAACAGGTTTAACTGCTCCTTTTCTCTAGTTATAAATCATTTGATTAACCTAAAGCAACACGCTTGAATTCAGTAACCGTTACGTCACCTGCACTCTTGAGGTAATCACCTACACTCTTAGCACCATCTTTTACAAAAGCCTGCGCTGTTAATGTTTGCTCTTTAAAAAAGGCATTCATTTTACCTTCTGCAATTTTAGTAATCATTTCTTCCGGCTTACCTGCCATTTTAGGATCCTGTTTCATCAGGTCCATAATGATATCTTTTTCACGTGCTACTACATCAGCAGGAACACTGGCAGCATCAACTGCAACAGGATTCATAGCAGCAATCTGCATCGCTACATCTTTACCTGCTTCTTCAGCTTCTTTATTTAATCCTACTAAAACACCCATACGGTAAGCACCGTGGATATAAGAAGATACATAAGGAGCTTCAATACGCTCAAAACGGCTGATACCGATTTTTTCACCAATAGCAGCCAGTTTATCATTAATCAGATCAGAAACCTTCGCACCGTTTACCACAACTTCATTCAATTCTTCAACACTCTTTACATTGTTTGCAACTGCGGCATCAGCAATTGATTTTGCAAATGCTACGAAATCAGCATTCTTACTTACAAAGTCAGTTTCGCAGCTGATGCATACAACAAAACCTGTTTTCTTATCAGCACTTGTTTGCGCAATGATCACACCTTCTTTTGCTTCACGGTCGCTGCGTTTTGCAGCAACTTTCTGGCCTTGCTTACGTAACCAGTCAATTGCTGCTTCAAAATCACCGTTAGTTTCAGTTAAAGCTTTACGGCAATCCATCATACCGGCACCTGTAGCCTGGCGAAGTTTATTAATATCCTGTGCACTGATTGTTACTGTAGACATAATTTCAATTTGAAAATTTGTAATTAAATAATTTGAAAATGCTTCCTGCTTAAGTTGTTTTACTAACTCAGGCAGAAAGCATTTATTTTTTGTACTTCGTAGTTCGTACCTCTTACTTCTCTTTACTTCCTACCGCTCAATTATCTTGCAGAAGTACGTTTTTGTGTGCTGGGAACACGACGCTTGGGGGCACCTGCTCCACCACCTGTATTACCGCCACGGTTACCACCACGGCCACGACCACCACGCTCTCTGCCTTCTTCACCACCTTCGTCAAACTTAGGACCACGGTCTGTTACTTCTTCTGTTTCTTCTTCTTCTTTTTCAGTCTGGCGCTCTGCTAAACCTTCAGCAATTGCAGCTGTGATATACTGAGTGATAATAGCAACAGATTTCGTAGCATCATCATTACCGGGGATAGAGAAATCAACTTTGTTAGGGTCGCAGTTGGTATCTACTAAACCGAAAGTAGTTACACCTAAGCGTTTTGCTTCAGCCAAAGCAATATGCTCATGACCAATATCCACCAGGAACAAAGCAGCAGGAATACGGCCCATATTGGCAATACCGCCCAATACTTTTTCCATTTTGTCTTTATCACGGCTCAGTTGCAAACGCTCCTTCTTGGTGATATTATCAAATGTGCCATCGTTCAGCATTTTTTCAATGCTTTGCATTTTCTTTACGCTTTTACGAACGGTATTGAAGTTGGTTAACATACCACCCAACCAACGGTCAGTTACATACGGCATGTTTACTTTTTGTGCACATTCAGTAACGATTTCTTTTGCCTGCTTTTTAGTAGCCACAAACATGATTTTTTTACCGCTGCGTGCAATTTGTTTCATTGCTGCTGCAGCTTCCTGCAAACCTTCTACGGTTTTGTTCAGGTCAATAATGTGGATGCCTTTTTTTTCAGCAAAGATGTAAGGCAACATCTTGGGGTTCCACTTCTTTTTAAGGTGACCAAAGTGTACACCTGCTTCCAGTAACTGCTGTTGTAATGAAGTGTTATTTTCCATTTTATGAATTTGAAAATTTGATTGTTTGAAAATTTGAAAATGCCATTAACGTTTAGAGAACTGGAAGCTTCTGCGGGCTTTCTTCTTACCAAACTTCTTACGTTCTACACCACGTGGATCACGTTTGAGCATACCGGCTGCTTTTAAGACAGGACGTAACTCAGCATTTACTTCCAACAGTGCACGGGCAATACCCAGCTTTACTGCTTCAGCCTGACCTTTAATACCACCACCGCTTGCATTGATTTTTACATCAAACTTGTCTAAACCATCAACGCTCTTTAAAGGAGCTTCTACCTGGTTTTGTAAATACACCAGGCTGAAATATTCTTTATAGTTTTTGTCGTTAATTGTAATGTTACCGTTACCCTTGCTGATGAACACACGGGTGATGGCTTCTTTACGGCGACCAACTGCGTTTTTTTGCTTTTCCATTTATGGGAATTTGTGAATGAGTTTATGAATTAGAATTTCAGTTCTTTAGGTTGCTGTGCTTTTTGATTATGTTCGGCACCTGTATATACAAATAACTTCTTGTACATTTTGCGGCCCAGGCGGTTTTTAGGAAGCATCCCTTTTACGGCACGTTCAATCACCACTTCCGGACGACGACGCATCAGGTCTTTTGCAATTTCAATGCGCTGACCACCGGGATAACCGCTGAAGTTGTGATACTCTTTGTACTCTTCTTTGTTACCTGTAAATTTTACCTTGTCAGCATTAATTACTATTACATAATCGCCACAATCAACATGTGGAGTGTAATAAGCTTTGTTTTTGCCACGTAATACAGCAGCAATTTTAGAACACATACGACCTACGGTTTGATTGGTGCCGTCCACAACGTACCAGTTACGCTGCACGGTAGCCTCGTTCGCATGTTTGGTAGTGAAATGTAGTTTACTCATTGTTTTTTGTTTTTATTTATCCGCTTTAGCTTTTAGCGGCTGCGGACCCACGCCATCCCGTGGAGTTTGTTGAAAAATTTCCCGTTTTTAAGAACGGGTCGCAAAGGTAGCGGTGCCGTAACCAATCAACCAAAGAATTGTGGAAGTATTTTTGAAGGTGCTTTTACAAATAATTGATTTTCAATTAAAATTTTGCACAAAAATTTTAATCATCATCTAAAACAGCAACCAAAACAGGTTGAGAGAAGGCGAATTTAGTCTTTAGCCCTAAGTAATAAAATCAGTTTATCGGCTTGTTGGGCAACGATAGGAGGAGAAACTGAAGGTAATACCCACGGTAGCCATTACATACTGATCTTTTTGCTTGCCAAAACCACGCTGGTTTCCCTGGGCACCAATGATGGCCCCGGTTTCGTAGCTGCGATCCTGTAAAAAAGAGGCCGGTGAACCGGCTTTAAAAGCACCGATACCGGCATAAGTTGAGGATACATCATCCAGATAATCCGTCGTTGTAAAGCGATGAGCCACTTCAATGTTGAGATTCCAGCGGTCATTAAAGGCATATTTTACACCTAAGCCAACAGGGAATGCAATGGCGGTGGTAGAATAAGGCGTGCGATCAGGGTAAACAGCCGAGCCTTGCCCTTCTGTTCCCAAAGGCTGTAAAAAGTATTTGGTGTCTCCCAGGTAGGCATAAGGATTAAATCCAAACACCCCGGCACCAAAGGTGAGATAGGGCGTAAACCGTTCGTTGGGGTTAGTGGGGTTAAACCGGAAAAAGTTAAAATCACCCTGCACCATCAGTTCCCAAATATTGGTATTGAAGCTGAGATTACGGCGGCGGCGGAACTCATTGTCTTTTTCATATACGTCGCTGTACCCGAGTTGTGCAAAGTTGGCACCTATGCGCAAAGCCACATAATCATTTACCTGTTTTCTGAAAAACACACCTCCTGCTATTTTAGGTCTGTTTAAACGGGTAGTAGGGTTTAAATCGCCAAAATAATGAGCGGCTCCCAGTTGAATACCAAATTCCCCTTCATGTCTGAATCCTTCATATTGTGCTAATACTGGGAGGGAAATCGTACAAAGAAAAGCAGTTACTGTACGGCGCAAGAATTGTTTCATTCGGTTCTTTTTAATTCAATGTGTTTATAACGTCAATTTTTGCTTTTTCATTTACAAAGGACCTTTTTAATTTCGGCGGTCCAGTCCCCATGATAATTTATTACGCAGGGTTTGAAGGAAATTGGTTTCGTTCAGCCGCAGCAGGTTAATGCTGAAATCTTCTTTTTTAACGGCCACCTGCACATCTTTTTGAACGATGGCTTTTCTTGAGTCGAGTGTACAAAGGAAGCTGTCTGTTCTTCCTTCAATTTCAAACGAAATAATATTGTTATCCGGCACTACAAGGGGTCTTACATTTAAATTATGCGGCGCAACCGGAGTTATAACAAAACTGCCGCTTTCCGGAAACACAACCGGTCCATTACAGCTTAATGAATAACCTGTGGAGCCTGTAGGTGTAGCCACGATTAACCCATCAGCCCAATAGGTATTCAAAAACTCTCCGTTGAGATAGGTATGAATTTTAATCATGGAGGATGTGTCGAGTTTGTGGATGGCAAATTCATTCAACCCATAAGGTGTGGATCCGAAAAGAGATGTATTACTGTCAAGATGAATTAATGTACGTTCATCTTTGACAAACGTATGATTCACTAATGCTGCCACGGCTGAATCCAACTCTTCACGGCCAATGCTGGCGAGGAAGCCCAGTCTTCCGAAATTGATACCGAGCAATGGAATCTTTTTATTCTGCACCATAGTAACCGTATCCAGCAGGGTGCCATCACCTCCAAGACTGATCATACATTCAAAAGAATCATCCAGCTCATGGGGTTCGTTAAACAACAAAGGCATATTGCTGAAATGCAACACGTCTTTTACCTGCATAAAAAAATCACGGTATAAAACAGGTTGAATATTGTTGTTGTGCAGTTGTTGCAACAGCCGCTGTATTTCCTCTTTTTGTTCCTGTTCAAAAACACGACTGTATAAAGCTACCTTCATTTGAATTTGATTTGCTGAAATTTAAAACCAGCAGTCATTGATGGGTTTAAAAATCTTTTCGTACATGTAAAAATAAACCCTTTTCGCCCAACTGGTTGAATGAATAGTCAATACGGGCTGTAAAATCATAATAACTCAGGATATCAAGTCCGGCACCGTAAGTATACAATAAACGGTTATTTAAAAAACCTGTTGCGTAAAAAGGCGTGTAGGCACCGCCGATATTAGCATACACTTTTGCCAGAACACGAAACGGAATTTTCCGATACTTCTCATCTTTAATAAAAAGCGTGGGCACATTCACCCTGAAGAGTTCCTGTGCTATTGTAGTTCTGAGCATTCCTGCCATAACACCATCAATAACATAGTACTCCAGCCCCTGCATATACAAATCGCCATAACCCATTGCCGGCATATTGTACATAGGTTGATTGAACGGCAACTTTAATGTACCTACTCCATAAAAAGATGTGTATGTGGTTTTACCAAGAGGAATGTACCTGCCTGCTTTACCGTTAAATTGCCAGAGGTTCATTCCTTTTGAACCTAACCCTCGCTGTAAAAAAGTTCCGTTGAATGCAAATCCCTTCAAAGGGTAGGGAATGTTATCAAGATCGTAATATTGGTAGTTATAACTTATTTCGCCAAAAGCCTGGCGGGTTTTGTTATCTGTAAAAAAAGGAAGAAAGCCCTTTGAGGCATTTTGCTGAATGATATGAGCAATAGTATCAGCCATTCGCTCATTTACATAACCGATCCTGAAGTAATGACGATGCTTTACACCCTTCCTGTAAGAAAATCCTGCTTCAGCTTTAAAAGTAGTTCTTACAAAATCATTGATTTGATTATTGTTTACAGGATAAAATACCTGCTTATTACTATCAGTGGCAAATGAAGCCTGGCGGGTGCTGGTATAGTTGATGGAAAATAAGAATCCTTTTTCCAGTTTCTTATCTGCAAATGGTTGCTCATATGAAAGCAGGTATTGACGGTTATAGCCGTTTATGTAGCGGAAAAAAAGTTTGTCTCTTCGACCGGATACGTTTTCCCAGTTAAACTTAAGACCGTAATTCACCCGCTCCAGACTTGCATTTTGCTCAACAATCCATTGATTGAGGTTACGGTCAACCGTTTTAAAGTAAGGAATGGGAAAAATATACCAGCGTTCTTTCAAAACAAAAAACACTTCTACCTCCTGCTCATTAATAATGCGTAAACCGGGAAGCACTTCTAAAAACAATTGAGTGTTGATGATATCCAGCCTTGCCTTTTCAATGGTTTTAAGTAAGTCTTTAACCGCAAGCACGGTGCCTTTTGTAAATGAAACTTCCCTTAGTACGATGTAATCTTTGGTTACTTTATGGCCGGAGAGTTGAATATCATTAATACGAACTGAAGCTTCTTGGGGTAATTGATTCACCGTTTCTTCTATTTTCCGCTTAACGGAATCATAAGACACAGACGCTTGTCCCATAAGTTCTACGAAAGGGAATAACAGAACTGCAAGCAGCGAATATGTAATAACAAATTTTCTCATCCAATACACACGGTAAGCCATTGGTAAATGTAATGGATATGAAGGAAAATGCCCTTTTTGAAGGATGGATTTTTCGTTAAATGTTGAGGTAATTCATGAGGTGATCATAATTAAGCCTCAACTCTTCTTCTGTAAGGTTTTCACCAAAATACTGGATTACGTTGTACTCATATCGTTCAAGTGTAGCCAGTATATCCTGTAAATCCGGTTTATTGATTTTGATAGCTACCATCAATTGGCCGTTATTCTTATCTATCCAGGTGTTAAGGTGTATGATGCGTGCATCATTCGATTCAACAATTCGGCCCAACTCAGAAATGGAAAAATTGTTAGGTGCCATTTGTAATATAAGGATGGCTCCGGGCTCTGCAGCACTGTTATAGTGCGAAGCTGCGTACAATAAGTCTTCTGCAGTAATCACTCCAAGGTACTCACCATCTTCTTTTACAACCGGCACAAGACTCAGTTTGCGCTGATGCATCATTTTTAATACGGAAAGAAAAAAATCGGATGCATGAACCTGTACCTGTGCATCAGTGCGGATATAAGGCGCAATGGAATCAGCAGCATCAATATCCTCTACATCTTCTTCGTACAACAAACCGGCTGCCAGGTGATTCTCCACCACCGGCAATTCAGTTACACGAAATTCTTTCATTAACTCAAGAGCGTGCTGAACATTGTCTGTTGCTTGCAGAGAGGGGATGGAGTTAATAAGAAGTTCGGCGGCGGTCATAGTTTGTTTTTTGAATCAGACGGGTACAGGGCGACTAAGTTTGGTAAGGAACCCATGTAATATTTCGTTAAACTCACGGGGCCGTTCCATCATAGGAGCATGCCCGCAAAGATCAATGAAATGCAGCTCAGAATTAGGTATGAGCCGGTTGAATTCCTTTCCTACAAACGGCGGAGTGATGGTATCATTGTTTCCCCAGATCAAAAGTGTTGGGGTTTTTATTTCTTTCAACTCATCGCCCAGGTTGTTGCGTATAGCACTTTTTGCCAGTGCAATCACTTTTATTACTTTCAATCGTTGGTTTACAATATCATACACTTCGTCAACCAACTCTTTGGTGGCAACAGATGGGTCGTAAAAGGTTAATTCTGTTTTGCGTTTGATATATTCATAATCACCACGCTTGGGATAAGTATCACCCATGCCGTTTTCAAACAGGCCACTGCTGCCTGTTAAAGTAAGTGATTTAATCCGTTGCGGATGCTTCAGCACATGTACCAGTGCAACATGACCACCCAGTGAATTACCCAGTAAATGAATATTGGTATAACCTTTAGCTTCAATAAACTTATGAACGAATTTTTCAAGCCCTCCAACCGTTGTATGCAGTAAGTCTAACTCAAATAACGGCAGCATGGGAACAACCACTGTATTGTGATGCCGGAAATATTCAATCAAATCTTTAAAATTACTCAATGCACCAAATAGCCCATGCAGAAGGACCAACGGCTCTCCGCTTCCTTCTTCAATGTATCTGAATTTATCAAGCTGTTTTATTTCGTAGTTCATGAAGCTTTGATAAGCAATTGTTATTTGCTAAAGTAAATGATTTGTTCCAAATGTGCCAATAAAATTCAATATGAAAAGGTTATAAAGGATACAACTGTTGAAGAAATAATTGATGATACTTCTAATAGCAAGAAAGTTATCAGTATGGCATCTGCGCCGAGCTTTGCATATTGCTGAAAAATGTTCCTAATTCTTCAAACATATTTTTAAACAAGGGAAGCAATACGCCCAAGCCATTAATAATACCCGGTCCCCAGGGGGCAATATGATTGAATGTGACAGATTCGTTAATGGTGATATCAGAAAACACGTGCAGCTTTTGAGCATAAAACAAAAAAACACTCAGGATAACTGCATATAAAAAAAGATAGAGCAGTATACCCAGCATTTTATTAAGCCAACCGAGCAATACCAACTGAACTGCTTTTTTAATAAAGGAAGCACCTAGCCGCACTAATACCACTACTCCCAGAAAAACAACACAGAAACTCACAAAAGGAAGCCAGCGGGCGCCCAGGTTGGTTGATTGGCCCAACCATACTGCTACTGTACTGCTCAACTTTAATGCGGCTGCAATACCGGCAATAAATGCCAATACAGAAAAGAGTGCAATAATGACCCCTCTCTGATAGCCTTTGACGATTGCCATCAGCAAAATAGCAGCAACAACCACATCAATTATCATCAGGTTTATTTAAGAAGTTCCTTAACTGCAGCACTGATGGCTTTACCATCTGCTTTGCCTGCCAGTTGTTTGGTAGCTGCTCCCATTACTTTACCCATATCAGCAGGTGAAGAGGCTCCTGTATCAATGATTATTTTTTGTACGGCCAGTTTCAACTCTTCTTCACTTAAAGGTTGCGGTAAAAATTTTTCAATCACTTTTATTTCTTCTTCCTCCTTCTGAGCAAGATCAGTTCTGTTTTGTTGCTGAAATATTTCCAGCGAATCTTTACGCTGCTTTACCAGTTTTTGCAGCATTTTCAACTCTGCATCTTCTGTTACTTCTGAACCGGATGTTTTCAATAACAACAATGCTGCTTTAATAGCACGCAATCCTCGAAGTGTAGCTTCATCTTTTGACTTCATGGCTTCTTTCATTTCGGCCATGATACTTGTTTCCAGACTCATAGTTTTATTGATTTTGTTTCAACTGTTCCTGTTTGAATTTTTTGATAAACCCTTGTGCAAATGTTTTCAACTCTGCACTCAGTTCAGGCTGGTTGGTTGCACGTTGAAAAGAATCGGCCATCGTCATAAAAGTTTGATAATAAAAATCGGCCATTTCATCCACCATCATATCTTTTGTCCAGAGATCAATGCGTAAAGCACTTTTATCAGCGCCATCCCAAAAAGAAACCATCATGGCTTTTGCCTGCTGCTCCATATCCGCTGTACTGTCTGTAGCTTTCCAGGAAATCTGTTCGGGCACACGTGCTTCATCCAGCGCTACATTAATTGTAATTGTACTCTTATGTATCATAGTAAAAATTGAAGCGCAAAGGTAGGTTTTCAACCGTTCCTGCTCAAGAAAAAGAGCTTGCCTCCCCGGCTGTGTACTCAATGCATTCTGCTAATAAAGCAGCATTTACCCTGTGTGAAAAATTGTGCAACCCCTGTTGCCCGTTCTCAATCACCTGTTTTCGGTATTGTTCATCTTTATAAAGAAGCATCATAATACGGGCAATATCTTCAGGAGTTGTGCCTGCCTGTATAAACGTATTTTCATAAGAAGAATGCAATGGATGACCGCATAACACAACGGGAACAGCAGAGACTAAAGCATCCTGTGGTAAAATATACGTTTTATAAGGTGATGCTATTTGCAATGCTGCATAACAGGCAGCAGCAAGAGATGCCCGTTTGTTATTGTTTGAAAGATCTCCGGCAAAAACAACATCAGTCTTGTATTTATAAGTAGCCAGCAACTGTAACAAAGATACCGCAAACTCCTCCTGCCGGGCAGCAATCACTAATTTGATGGAGGTTTGCAATCGTTTTTTAAAAAATGAAAATGCTTTGAGCAGGTTCACCAGTTCTGTTTCCTGCAATACCGGGTTAAGTAATAAAAAATACTCAGAACCTCCGCTTAGTTCGTTTTTGATTTGTTCTCTCTCCTGCCATTCAATTTTTTTATAAAAGGGACATGGCGGCGGCGGTGCATAAAACAACTTGCTATTGTTCACTAGAGAATGCGCCTGAAACTGATCAAAGCTGAATGCATCTGTACAAAACACTGCTTTACTTTTTCTGTTTTTTTTCAGGGCTGTTTTTAATTCATATGCACCGGAAATAAACAAGCAGAATTTTTTTTGTGCGGAGAAGATAGAGCCCGGAATTCCTATGTAAACATCAGGACGAAGCAGCTCTGTTTCCTTTTGTAAAGATTTTTGTTGAACTATTTTGCGTAGTGGATTGATTGATGGATTAAACAAAATTTCCTTTACCTTGTCACTTTCAGAAAAGTTAAACCTTCTATTCGCATTATTAATAAAAGTAAAGCGATGTTCCGGGTAAAGTTCCTGCAGAATCGCAAGTAATTCATCGGAAAAAAAGAACGAAGCATCTGTTCCTTGTTTTCTGAGAGAAAGATCAATCACCACATTCATAGCTGCAAAAGTAAGCTGCAAGGAAGATTTTATACTTGAAGAGCCTTATATCACCGTAATTACCGTATTTTTTGCAAAACAATTGGTTTTTTGCGTAGCACAAAATCATTGCTGTTACGATTGCAGGGCTCAAATAGTTATTGTAACTTTAATGAAGAATAAAATCATGTAAAAAATACTATCAGTCACTTTAAGAAAATACACTTAGATTTTGAAAATTCATCTGCCTTCTGCCTGTAAAAAAAACAACCGCTGAACCGATTTTGGAATAATAATTGCTTCCAAGAGAATGAAACACTTAACACTACATAAAATTCTTCATAAAGCATTGAGGATAAAGGAAAAAAACGAATTTCCCGAGGCAGCCATCTGATGGTGCAACGGGAGGAAGTTGATGGTTTTACAATGTGGATTTTGGGTAAACGACCCCGCTTTCCAGCGGGGTCTTCCATTTAGTTTTGAAAATTGACTGTTTTACTATTCGTTTTTTGATTATAAGTTTGTAAGGAGATTTAATTCTGTATCCAAGTTAAAACCAATTCTTATGAAGAAGCTTGCATTCATTCTTGTAATGAGCTTATCCGTATCCGCCGCCTTTTCCCAGGAAGACTTTCATTTTACTTCCGGCAAAGAAAAGCATGATGGTAAGCCTCAGCAATTCAAAAATCTTTCCTCTAAATTTTCAGTTAAGCCCGGATTTCTTAATGAAATTCTGAGCGCCCGTCTTGACGAGCAGGTTAGTTTTCAGTTAGCTGATGGTTTTGCCTTTAGCGGTAAAGTGATCACTAAAACCCGTGAAAGCAATGGCCTTGAAATCGTTACCGTTGAAAGTCAACAGAAAAAAGGATTGATACTTTCTGTTTCAAAATTTACAAAAGCAGATGGAAGTATTGATTACATGGGTCTTATTACCAGCCGGGAAATAAGCGACATGATTATGCTGGAGAAAGATATTGTAACTGGTAATTATATGTGGACCCGAAAAAACCTTTCGCAAATGATCGCAGATTAGCCCGTTTTTTATCCGTATACCCTGAAGAAGATATAACCAATAATCCAAACTAAATCCCAATCCCATGAAACGCTTCATCGTTGCCCTGAGTCTGAAGGCGTTACTATTAACCGCAGCAGTTGCAAAAGCACAGGTGCCTGTTTTAAACAGCTTCCCGCAAGCATCAGCAACTATTTTCCTTGATTTTGATGGCCAAACAGTTTCTTCACCTTTCTGGACGGTTACACCGTTTTATGCTACACCTTCCGGTTTAACAAACGACCAGATTACACGTGTATTTAACCAGGTGTCAGAAGATTTCAGGCCATTTAATCTGAACATTACAACTGACTCAACTGTATTCCTTGCCGCCACACCCGGCAGGAGACAAAGAATCATTGTTACCTCTTATAGCTCATGGTACGGCAATGCCGGCGGTGTTGCTTACAATCCGTCTTTCCGCTGGACACAGGATGTACCTGGTTTTGTTTTCAGTAATTTACTCAATTGGAACCCGAAGGCGATAGCAGAAGCCTGCTCACATGAAACAGGTCATACATTAGGACTGGAACATCAGAAATTGTACAACGCTACCTGTGGACTTCAGTCAGAATATAATCCCGGTATTGGCAGTGGTGAAATCAGCTGGGCGCCTATCATGGGCAACAGCTACTCCCGTAATCTCACTTTATGGCACAACGGTACTTCTACCAGCTGCAGTACGCTGCAGGATGATCTGAGCATTATTGCCAGCAACCAAAATGGTTTTGGCTACCGCACAGATGATGTGGGAAGCAATACAGCCCAGGCAGCTACTATCACAATCAATGGTTCAACTTTTGCAACCAATGCCTTCATCAATTCAACTAATGATGTTGACATGTTTCGTTTTAACCTGGTTGAAAGAGGCCGGTTTGTTTTAAACGGCACCCCAAATAACGTAGGAAACGGAACACAATCAGCTAATATTGATCTGCAGATTTCTTTACTGGCATCTAACGGCTCTGTTATCAATACCTATAACCCTTCTACTGCTGTACAGGCTATCCTTGATTCTGTTTTAAATGCAGGAACTTACTTCATTCGTGTTACCAATGTGAGCAATGTAAACACCACTAACTACGGAATGCTCGGCAATTATTCACTGAGTGGCTCCTATATGGCAGGTGGTGTATTGCCGGTATATGACCTGCAGTTAGGTGCCCGCATTAACAATGAAAAGCATGAACTGGATTGGAATATCATTGCTGATGAGCCGATTGAATCCATTGCCGTTGAGGTTTCATCTGATGGTAAAACCTTTACGAATCTGCAAACAATCAATGGAACACTCCGCAAATTTGTATATCAGCCGCTTGAAAAAACAACGTTGTATTATCGCTTACATGTGGTTACCGCTTCACAGTTAAAGTACTATTCCAATATTGTTTCCCTTCGCCCTGTTAAGAACAGCAACAAATACAACCTGCTTACCAATGTTGTTAACCAAAACAGTGTTGTGGTAAACAGCAACGGTTCTTACCAGTGGAGACTGGTAGATATGAACGGACGCCAGCTGGGCACAGGACGTATGACTACCGGCTATAACCGTATTGAAGCCGGCTTTATGAGCAGTGGCATGTATTTGCTGCAAATCATCGACGGGTCAGAAATTACTACTGAAAAAATCATCAAAAAATAAATCACCTTCTTTTTGCTTACCTGTTCTTAAACTAAAACTGCCCTGAAAAGGGCAGTTCTTTTATTTACAGCCGTATGCTTACATTTGTCCTTTAAATAATGTATGGAATATAATACTACCCGGTCCGGTTTAAGCATTCGTGAATACGGACGACATATACAAAAGATGGTTGACTACATCTTAACCATTGAAGATAAAAAGAAACGCCAGGAGCAGGCACATGTGGTAATTGAGCTGATGGGATTTCTCAATCCGCATCTCAAAAATGTTGAAGATTTCCGTCATAAGTTATGGGATCATCTGTTTGTAATTTCAGATTTTAAACTGGATGTAGACAGCCCATATCCCATTCCTACAAAAGAAACACTCAAAGCAAAACCCCAGCGCCTGCACTATCCCAAGCGTTACCCCAGGTACAATCACCTCGGAAAAAATATTGAACTGGTAATTAATAAAGCACTGAGCGAAGAAAACCCGGAAAAGAAACAGGGATTTGCCAATGCCATTGCTTATTACATGAAGCTATCCTACAACAACTGGCATAAAGAAAATGTACAGGACGATACGATACAGGCAGAACTGCAGGCAATTACCAAAGGTGAGCTGGAGTTCAATAACAAACCTTTTGTGAGACAGTACAGACCCAGTGATGACTACCGTGATAACCGTGGCGGTGGTGGCAAGCGTCATAAACATTTTCAACAACGTGGTGGTGGCGGCGGCCGTAATAATGGCGGAGGAGGAAGAGATAACCGTGGCGGAAAGTTTAAAAAGAGATATTAATCTGATCATTTGTTTGAAAGGGGATGTTTGCAAAAACGTCCCCTTTTTATTTACATTCGCTCCAACATCAAAGATTTCTTATTGATTTTTAAATACAGTCACATGCATTCATTCCAGGTAAGAGGCGGCAATAAATTAAAAGGTGAAATCATTCCGCAGGGTGCCAAAAACGAAGCCTTACAAATCATCAGTGCTGTTTTGCTTACTGCAGAAAAAGTAACCATCACCAATATTCCCGATATCATTGATGTAAATCTCTTGATTGAGTTGTTGGGTGAAATGAATGTGAAAATTGAAAGGCCGCAAAGAGATACCTGCATCTTTCAGGCAGACGATGTAAATATTGATTACCTGCATAGTGAAACGTATAAAAAGAAAAGCGGACGTTTAAGAGGAAGTGTTATGCTGGCCGGTCCTATGCTGGCCCGTTACAAAAAAGCTTTTATTCCAAAACCCGGTGGTGACAAAATAGGTCGTCGCAGATTAGATACACATATCATTGGTTTTGAAAAATTAGGCGCCCGTTTTGATTATCACCCGGAAGATGGCTTTTTTCATTTAACAGCTCCGCAACTGCTAGGCGTTACCATGCTGCTGGATGAACCATCTGTAACCGGTACTGCCAATATTATAATGGCTGCCTGTATGGCAAGCGGCACCACACAAATTTATAATGCTGCCTGTGAGCCTTACATTCAGCAGCTATGTGCTATGCTTAACCGTATGGGTGCACGCATCAGTGGCGTTGGCAGCAACCTGCTTACTATCGAAGGTGTAGACACCTTAAATGGAACTGCCCACCGCATTTTACCGGATATGATAGAAGTTGGTTCCTTCATCGGTCTTGCAGCAATGACACAGAGCAACATCGTTATTAAAGACGCAGGCGTAGAGCATCTCGGAATTATTCCGGATAAATTCCGTCAACTGGGCATTCAACTGGACATTAAAGGCAATGATATTCATATTCCTGAGCAGGAGCTTTATGAAATACAACGCTACTTTGATGGAGGCGTGCTTACGATTTATGATCATCCATGGCCCGGCTTTACACCGGATCTCTTAAGCATTGTACTGGTAACTGCTATACAGGCAAAAGGCAGTGTGCTCATTCATCAGAAAATGTTTGAAAGCCGTTTGTTCTTTGTAGATAAGCTTATTGATATGGGTGCACAGATTATTTTGTGTGACCCGCACCGTGCCGTAGTAATCGGACTGGAACGGGAACAAAAGTTGAGAGGCATTACCATGAGTAGTCCGGATATAAGAGCTGGCCAGGCATTACTCATTGCTGCATTAAGTGCAGAAGGAAAAAGCATTATTCAGAACATTGAGCAGATTGACAGGGGCTATCAATACATTGATGAACGATTAAGAAAACTGGGTGCTGATATTACAAGAATTGAAGGATAATTTTACAGGCCATCCTTATCTGTGCTGATGATTTCAAATGAAGTAAACTGGTAATTACCGAATGCACCAACGGGCTTTACTTTAATATCGGGGTATTGTTCCAGAAACTCAACAAAGGCCTTGAATTCATGCTGAGCTGCAAAAAATTCATCAAATAAAAGAAGATCACCTTTACGTAATAAAGGAGCAAATGCATGCAGCACCGTAACGGTACTGCTGTACAAGTCTGCATCAAGGAAGAGAATTTTTTTATTACGTAACTGAAACGATACCGTAAAATCAGGAACTGTATCAGCAAAAAAACCTTTTACAAACGCAACCCGTTCATTGTTCATTTCAGGTAATTGACCGGAACGGTTAAAAGTTCCTTTTTTTAAATGTCCCCAATCTTCCGGCAACCCTTCAAAAGAATCAAATCCAAAAAAACGGGATTGCGGATGTATCAAATGCTCAACCCACCATTGAAATGATTGACCATCATCCACACCAAACTCAAAGTAATCTAACGGCTCATGTGCCTGTTGCTGAATAGTTAATTCAAACAAGCGGTAATGATCCTTATGAGATGCATGGCGGTTATAAAAATCATTTTGTACAAACGGCTGTTGTTTCAGCCATGTACACATGCGTACAAACCATTTTATTTTGGGATGTAGCCATTGTAACGGGTATAACAATCGGAACATGCCGGTTCTCAATAACCACCATTTTAAATACTGCATACATTACTCCGTTAAGTTATTCATGCTCCCTACCCTGTATCTTTCCTTTACGCCATGTATTATTAAGCTCTTCAAACTCTTTCAAGTCTTCTGCAGTGAATTCTTTATTCAAAAGATTTTTCAAATCCGGCTGACCTGCATTCACCCATGCAGTATACCAGAAACTGGCAACGGCATAAATGCTTTGCCGCATCCTTCGTTCCACCATACCCTGCAGTTTTTCATTATAAGCTCTGGTAAATCCTGCTGAGTAAGTACGCACCGTAACACCGTTTCTGTTTTCAAATGAATATTTTGCATCGCTGGCATAAGCATTCGTAAGTTCTTTTTCAAAACGAAGTACTGTATCTGAAGCAGCGCCGCTCTCCAGCACACGTGCCCAAATAAACTCACCCGGCTTTTTGATGTACTCTGCTTTACCAATCCAGAAATCAAACTCCCTGTCTGCCAGCAGCTCCGGAATGCGGCTTTCCCAAAAACCATGAATACCATTTTGCCCGGTAAATTGCCCGTTATGATTATGACTGGCATGCAACGGAACATGTGCATCTGAAATATAATGACCGATTTCAGCGCTGAGTTTTAAAATGCGTGCCTGATTTCGTTCTTTAAAGGCAAAGGTTAAACGGCTGAGCATCGTTTGCACCCACCAGGGTACAACGCCATAAGCCTGGATGGTATCTTCTGTAAACTTTGCTACGGCACTGTCATAAGAACGAGGTAGTTGAGGATAAGGATATATACCATAATGATCAATATCGATATAATGCCTGGGGCCTTCCTCAGGAATAGCATATCGTCGTTTATCAGGGTCAACTGAATGTTCTGATAAAAAATCGATATGTGTTTTATAAAAAGAAATCATCTCCGGCGGCAACAAAAAAACCGCCAGGTAATTGATTTTACGATGACCAAAAAAACCCCAGCAAAAAACCTGCTGCCAGCAACAGAGCAGGAGAAGACTTAAGAAAATTTTTTTCATGTACTCATTTTGATGTTTGTGCTCGCATTTGTTTCAAAGCAAGGCATTAAAATACCTTTTTGTCACATCTGATTGTAAAAAAACACAAAGCTTAAAAGTAATTCGCTGATTTATTCGTCCACTTTGGTAACACCGCCACTAATGGCAAATTTCATGGCTTCCGTTGGCGACAGATGTGAATCCAGTGATTTAATACGGTTGGAAGGTATTAAATAAACATTACCTGCAATGGAGTAGCTCATGGGAACATAGACAGCTACATATTTCTGCAACCCTAAATCACTCACATCATCATTGGTTAAAAAACCAACACGCCACACATCGTTGTCATCAATATTAGCCAGTACAGGGCGATTGAATTTTTTCTTTTCACCCGCAAAGGCTTCAAAGAAATCTTTAACAGTGGTGTAAATGAATTTGATACCGGGCGCTTTTTCCAGCCAGTGATCAAACAGGTTGAAAATACGGCTTTGAATAAAAAACGTACTTAAATAACCAATGATGCAAATGGAGGCAATGATGATGAGAAAACCCAAACCAAAATTCCGAACCTTAACCCTGCCATCCTCTACAGTTGTAAAGATGGGGATGAGTTCATCAATACTGGTTACGATCCAGTAAATGGCAAATACGGTAATTGCCAATGGTGCAGTTACGAGTAAACCCTGCAGAAAGTATTGAAACAACTTTCTGAAATTGAAGGATTTGAACATAGAAAAACGTTTTCTTGAATCAAAAATACTGTTTTACAAACGCATGTTTGGATTTTAATTTTTTGTTACGAACGGAAAAAAATCATGACGGAAACTTTGGCAACGATAAAAGTTTCCATAGTTTTGCTCCCGTTTTTCAAATTATGGAAGTAAAAAACAGAATACAGGCAAAAGCGCATGAATTATTCATGCGGTATGGAGTACGCTCTGTAAGCATGGATGATATCGCCTCGCAGCTGGGCATGAGCAAAAAAACCATCTATCAGTATTTTTCCGACAAAGATGAACTGGTTGATGCAGTGATGGATGATGAAGTAAGTCAGACACACTCGGATTGTGAGTTCTGCAAGAAAAACGCCAGGGATGCAATTGATGAAATCTTCCTCACCATGGAGCAGATTCATGAGCAGTTTTCGCAGCTCAATCCGATGGTTTTATATGATATTGAAAAGTTTCATCCTAAAGCTTATTCAAAATTCAGAGCAATGAAGGATGAATTCCTGCAACAGGTAGTGGCCAACAATATTAGAAGAGGCATCAAAGAAGAACTCTACCGTCCGGATATTAATGTGGAAACCATGAGCCGTTTCCGGGTAGAAACCATGATGGTAGCATTTGCTATGGCTGCTTCGGCACCTGCTAAATATAATCTTGCCACCGTTACACAGGAAACCATGGAGCATTTTTTGTACGGTTTGGCCACACTCAAAGGATTTAAGTTAATCACCAAATACAAAGAAGAACAAATCAAAAAAAGAAGCTATGACAAGACTAACAAAAAGTAAATGGTTAGTTGCATTACTTGTTTTGCTAAACACTATCAGCGCCTATGCTCAAACAGACTATAAATTGAGTGTACAGGATGCTGTAAACCTTGCATTAAAGAATGTAGCTGAAGTAAAAAACCTGCGTATTGATTCACTCAAGCAGCTTGCGCAGAACCGTGAAATCGTAGGATCAGCACTTCCCCAGATTACAGGCAGCGCTCAATTAACACACTACCTTACATTACCTCTTATTCTTTTCCCCAGTTCAGGAGCAACAGATATTTACCGTGTGCTGAACCAGGAAGGTGTAAAAGACGGAAGTGGCAATGTAATTCAACCCAAACAGGAATTTGCCTTAAACCAATTTTCCTTTGTGCAACCATGGAATGCCTCTGCGGGTGTAAGCCTGAATCAGTTGCTGTTTCAGCCGGACGTGTTTGTAGGACTCATTGCCCGCAAAACATCGATTGAATATGCAAAAGAAAACATAGCTGTAGCAGAAGATAAGATTCGTGAGCAAGTACAGAAGGCATACTACCAGGTACTCATAGGCGAAGAGCAATTAAAAGTACTGCAGCAAACATTACAGCGGCTGGAAAAATTACGGGCTGATCAGGAACAGTTATTTAAAAACGGTTTTATTGAAAAGCTGGACCTGGATAAAACAACCGTAACCTTCAACAATACCAAAGCAACAGAAACACAGTTAAAGAATATTATTGAACTGGGTTACGCTTCTTTAAAGTTTACACTCGGTCTCGCACAAACAGATAAACTGTCTTTAACAGATAAGCTTACTCCGGAATTAGTGAAACAAAACACACTGGATGATGGCACGTTTGATTATAACAGCCGCAGCGAAGTGCGCCTGCTCAACAACGTACAAAAACTGCAGCAGTTAGATGTACGTCGTAATAAACTCGGCTATCTGCCTACACTTTCTTTCTTTTACCAGTTTCAACAACAGGGAGTACTTAATAAAAACTTTTCTGCGTTTACAGGAAGCAATTGGTTTTGGTTCAACTCCAATCTTGTAGGATTAAACCTGAGCGTTCCCATTTTTGATTTTGGGGTAAAGAAGAATAAAATCCAGCAGGCACAATACACACTGGATAAGACAAATAACATTCTCGATAATACCAGGAAGGCAATTGACTTTGAAAAACATGCAGCACAGATTAACCTGCGTAATGCTATCATCAATATGGATGCTCAGCAAAAAAATCTGGAGCTTGCAGAACAGGTTTATAACACTACCAAAAAGAAATATGAGCAGGGTGTAGGCAGCAGTTTTGAAGTATTAACTGCAGACACTGAGTTGCAACGGGCACAGGGAAATTATTTCGATGCCTTATACCAGGCGGTAGTAGCAAAGATTTCTTATTTAAAAGCAACCGGAAAACTCCAATAATATCACAACCGAAAAAACAGATTATGAAACAGATTATTCAATACACACTCACCGCCACATTTGCATTACTTGTAATCGCCTGCGGTGAAGGCGCTAAAGAGAAAAAAGGAAGTTTAGGCGATAAAAAAGCACAGTTGGAAAAACTGAAAAAAGAAATGGCTGTAACCGTTACAGAAATCAAAAAACTGGAAGAGGAAATAGCCAAGCTTGATACTGCAGCTGCACTGCTGAACAAAGCTAAACTCATTGCTGCAGCACCTGTAACCATACAGGATTTCAGCCATTACATTGATATACAGGGAACCGTAACCGCTGAAGATATCTCCTACATAGCTCCTTCAAATGGTATGGGTGGTGTAGTAACTGCTATCTATATAAAAGAAGGTCAGTATGTAAAAAAAGGACAGCTCATTTTAAAGATGGATGATAAAGTGTTGCGCACACAATTACAGCAGTTGCAGGTGCAACTTGATTTTGCAAAGAATATTTATAACCGTCAAAAGAACTTGTGGGAGCAGAATATTGGTAGTGAAGTGCAACTCATAACTGCTAAAAACAATGTTGAGGCACTCGAAAAACAATTGATAACACTCAATGAGCAAATCAGGCTGTACACCGTTACTTCATCTGTAAACGGTATTGCTGATGTAGTGGACGTAAAAGTGGGTGAAATGTTTACAGGAGCAGGTGCCCGTGGCCCACAGATTCAAATTGTAAATAACAGTATATTGAAAGTAAAGGCTAATATTCCTGAAAACTATATGAGCCGTGTACGTGTAGGCAGCCAGGTTGAAATTTCTTTGCCGGATGCAGGAAAGACCTATTCATCAAAAATAAATCTGGCCTCACAGCTTATTGATCCTAACAGCAGAACATTTGCCATTGAAGCTTCTATACCTGGCGGCACGGTTCGTCCAAATACTATTGCTGCTTTACGCATCAAAGATTACAGTGCTCCTGCTGCTGTGGTTATACCTGTAAACCTTGTACAAACAGACGAAAACGGAAAATATGTTTATACCGTTGAGAAAGACAGTAAAAACAGGAATGTGGTTAAAAAGATACCGGTACAGGTTGGTGAGTCTTACAATAATATGATTGAAATCAAAGCAGGCTTACAGGCGGGTATGCAACTGGTTACTGCCGGTTATCAAAGCGTATATGACAAACAGGTGGTGCAGATAGATGGACAAACAACTGCAGCCAACTAAAGAGAAAGTATGACAGCGGAATATTCATTCTAAAGAAGACCACCAAAACAAGAAATTATGCAATCAAATTTTATAGAAGGCATCAGCAAAAAGTTTAAGGAATTTAAACCAACCAGCTGGAGTGTTGATAACCGTACAGCCATTTACATTGTTACGATTCTTGTAACACTGTATGGCTTATACAAATTCAACACGATGCCCAAGGAACAGTTTCCTGATATTGTAGTACCCACCATTTCTGTAGCAACAGTGTACGTGGGCAACTCACCTGCTGATATTGAAAACCTGGTTACAAGACCCATTGAAAAACAGGTTAAAAGCATCAGCGGAGCACGTGTAGTAAAAGTGCAGTCTACATCGCAGCAGGATTTTTCACTCATCATTGTTGAGTTTGACACAGATGTTAAAACAGACCTTGCCAAACAGAAAGTAAAAGATGCGGTAGATAAAGCTAAAACTGACTTACCACAAAACTTAACGGTGCAGCCAGATGTGCAGGAGTTTGCTTTTAGTGAAATGCCCATCATGTATGTAAACATCAGCGGTGATTATGATGCCGTAAAGCTGAAACAATATGCTGATAAGCTGCAGGATCATTTTGAAGACCTCCGGGAAATCACCCGTGCTGATATTGTGGGTGCTCCTGAGCGTGAAATACAGATTAATGTTGACCCATACCGCATGGCCGGTGCAAGAGTAAGCTTTAATGATATTGAAGCAGCCGTACAAAGAGAAAACAATGATATCAGTGCCGGCTTAATTGAAAGCGGAGATATGAAACGCACCGTTCGTATACGTGGTCAGTTTAAAACTGCTTTTGACCTGGAGAATATTGTTGTAAAAAATATTAACGGTGCCCCTGTATATCTGAAAGATATTGCCTCCTTAAAAGACACTGTAAAAACTTTAGAAAGTTTTGCAAGATTGGATGGTAAGAATGTAATCACCCTCAACATTGTTAAACGCAGTGGAGAAAACCTCATCAATGCCGCCGATAAAATAAAGGCTACGGTAAAAGAAATGCAGGATAATGATGAAATACCTAAAGATCTGAAAGTAACCATTACAGGTGACCAGAGTAAGCAAACCAAGACCTCCTTTAATGAGCTGGTAAACACCATCATCATCGGTTTTATACTGGTATTACTCATCCTTATGTTTTTCATGGGTGTTACCAATGCGTTCTTTGTTGCCCTCAGTGTGCCTTTAAGTGTATTTGTTGCCTTCCTGTTTTTACCTATTGCAGATGGAATCATCGGCACTACAGTTACACTCAACTTTATTGTATTGTTTGCATTGCTCTTTGGTCTGGGTATTATTGTGGATGATGCCATTGTGGTTATTGAAAACACACATCGTATTTATCATAACGGTAAAGTACCCATTGTACGAAGTGCGAAAGAAGCAGCAGGAGAAGTATTTATTCCGGTATTAGCAGGTACAGCCACTACACTGGCTCCGTTCTTTCCGCTTCTGTTCTGGAAGGGCATCATTGGTAAGTTTATGATTTACTTACCTACTATGCTCATCTTAACATTAGCTGCTTCATTAATCGTTGCCTTTATCATCAACCCTGTGTTTGCCGTGAGTTTTATGAAGCCGGAAGGAAGGGCTTATGATGAACCTAAGAAAGCTATCTTCCGCAAACCTTATTGGTGGGCTTTCTGGGGTATTGGCATCCTAATGCATGTAATGGGCAATCATGGTACCGGAAACCTGTTGTTCTTCATGGCACTGGCCGGTGTACTTAACCGCTATGTACTTCGAGATTCCATTTACTTTTTCCAGGAAAGAGTATTGCCTTACTTAATGAGGAGCTATGAAAAATTACTAAGCTGGATTTTAAAAGGAACCAGGCCTGTATGGGCATTTGTATCTTTATTTGTTCTGTTCCTGATTTCTGCAGTATTGCTGTTTATGAGCGTTTCATCGGGCAGAACCAAATCAACCTTCTTCCCCAGCGGTGATCCGAACTTTATTTATGTGTACTTAAAAATGCCGGTTGGTACTGATGTACGTACTACAGATTCTGTAACACGATCACTGGAAAAGAAAGTGTATGAAATTTTGAAAGATGAAAAACCGGGTGCAGAAGGTTCCATTGTAGAAAGTGTTATTGCCAACGTAGCCGTGAGTGCCAATAACCCGATGGATAATAACAGAAGTACGCAAAGCAACCTGGGTCGTATTCAGATTTCATTTGTTGAATTTGAAAAACGTCATGGTAAATCTTCTGCTCCATACCTTACACAGATAAGAAACAGTATTAAAAATATTCCCGGCGCTTCTATCAGTGTGGAACAGGAAAATGGTGGCCCTCCCACCGAGCCTCCTGTAAATATTGAGGTAGTAGGTGAAGACTTTGAGCAGATAGCTAAAGTGGCTACTAATCTTTTCAATTATCTTGACACCAACCGTGTGCAAGGAATTGAAAACCTGCAACTGGATGTGGATTTAAATAATCCTGAGATTACGGTAACCATTGACAGAGAGCGTGCCTTGATTGAAGGGGTAAGTACCGGCCAGATAGGAATGGAAATACGTACTGCTCTATTTGGAAGTGAGGTAAGTAAATTGAAGCAGGGTGATGATGAATACAAAATCCAATTACGTTACTCTGATTTGCAACGTAACAACATTAATGATCTGATGAATATGAAAATCACTTTCCGTGATTTCACAACTGGTCAGATTAAACAGGTACCGGTAGGTGCAGTAGCAAAGTTTGATTATACCAGTACGAGTGGAGGTGTAAAACGCAAAAACTTTAAACGTACCATTCAGTTACAATCCAATGTAGCAGATCCTACACAGGCAGCACCGATTAATGCTGCACTGAAAGAGAAGATTGATGCGTTTAAGGCGGCTACCCGTTTGCCGGAAGGTGTAACCATTCGCCAGAGTGGTCAAAGTGAGCAGGAAGCAGAAACTTCACGGTTCCTTGGTATGGCATTAGCGATCGCCATTGGTTTGATCTTCCTGATTCTTGTACTGCAGTTTAACAGTTTGAGCAAACCGTTTATTGTTACTACAGAAATTTTCTTCAGTGTAATTGGTGTATTGATCGGGTATGTAATTACAGGGCAAACCATTGCTACCATCATGTTCCTGGTTGGTATTGTTGGTTTGGCAGGTATTGTAATTAAAAATGGTATTCTCTTAATTGAATTTACAGATGAGTTGAGAGGCCGTGGTTATAAAATCAGGGAAGCCACCATACAGGCAGGTAAGATCCGTATCATACCTGTATTGTTAACCGCATTAGCAACCATGCTTGGTTTGTTACCGCTGGCTGTTGGTTTTAATATTGATTTCGTTTCATTGTTCCAGCATCTCGATCCTAAAATTTTCTTTGGAGGAGATAGCGTTGTGTTCTGGGGACCGCTGAGCTGGACCATTATCTATGGTCTCATCTTCGCCTTTTTCTTAACGTTGATGATGGTACCAAGCATGTACATCATTGCTGAACGATTAAAGCGACCCATGGAAAAATTCTATGGCACCAAGTACGTGGCATTGTTTGGTTTCCTTGGTCCTTTCTTCTTCATCTTTGTAGGTATCATGTACCTGGTTAGAGCCATTCAAGGCAAGAAAGTATGGCTGGGCCAGCAACGGAAGGTACCGGCAAAAGCATAAAATAATACAGTTGGTTTTGATTAGAAGAAGTCCCGCACTTGTGGCGGGATTTTCTTTTCCGTTTAACAAAATACCCGTTTAAAATTTTAAACTCTCCGTTAACTTCACTTAAAAATTATCATCATGCCACAGTCTCATGAAATTGATTACCGCATTGTAGGGGAAGAAATGCAGTATGTAGAAATTGAACTCGACCCCAATGAAACCGCAATCGCTGAAGCCGGAAGTTTTATGCTGATGGATGAAGGCGTTCAAATGCAAACCATTTTTGGTGATGGAAGTGCCAATGCTCCTACAGGTGTATTAGGCAAACTGTTTTCAGCCGGTAAACGTTTGCTCACCGGTGAAAGTTTGTTCATGACAGCCTATACCAATGTGGGCCAGGGAAAGAAACGTGTAAGCTTTGCATCACCCTATCCCGGTAAAATTATTCCGCTGGATTTATTACGTTTAGGCGGACCGGTAGTGTGTCAAAAAGATGCATTCCTCTGTGCTGCCAAAGGTGTAAGTGTTGGTATTGCCTTACAACGCAAGTTGGGTACCGGTTTATTTGGTGGTGAAGGTTTCATTATGCAAAAGCTGGAAGGAGATGGAATGGCCTTTGTGCATGCAGGCGGACATGTTTTTGAACGTGAATTACAACCGGGTGAATTGATCAAGATCGATACAGGTTGCGTGGTAGCTTATACACATCAGATTGATTTTGACATCCAGTTTGTAGGTGGTATCAAGAATACCATTTTTGGTGGTGAAGGTTTGTTCTTTGCTACATTACGTGGTCCGGGTAAGGTTTGGATTCAAACACTGCCTGTATCAAGATTGGCCAGCCGCATCCTATCATACGGAACTACCAACCGTAAAGAAGAAGGAAGCTTACTGGGAGGTATAGGTAATTTACTGGATGGCGATGGGTTTAGATAACGGAAGTGTGTTATCTCACACTTAAAATGTATTTCTGAAAATTCATAAAGTTTAAAGCCGGAAAAATTTTTCCGGCTTTTTGTTTGGAAATCTGAATATCTTAATCGTATATTTGCGATATATAATTAAAAGACAGGTTTATCCGTCTCTTTTTTAACTCAGATTCATCGTAAAAAAACGATTAATAATGGCGGTTCATAAAAAAGAAGAATTCACACAAAAAGAGCAGGAACTGGCAGCCTTTGCCAAAGCGATGAGCCATCCTGCACGTATTGCGATTTTAAAAGTACTGGCACAAAAGAACGAGTGTATTTGTGGTGAAATAGTGGAAGTGCTGCCATTGGCACAATCAACTGTATCACAACATTTAAAAGAATTAAAGAATGCCGGGCTGATCGATGGCGAAACAGATGGCCCCCGCAGCTGCTATTGCATCAACTGGAAAGCATTTGAAAAATTTAAAACTGAATTTGAAACGTTATTTGACAAGCTAAAAGCCAAATGCTGTTAAAGACTTTTTTTATTAACACTTAAAATGTACAAGCATGAACACAAATCAAAATGATCCGGGTTGCTGCGGAAGTGGCAGCGAATGCTGTGGTGGCATTACCGATTGGGGATGCTGTTAAAGAAAAGGGACGCTACGACGTCCCTTTTTTTATTTCTTTAAAGTGTAGCTTTCACCATTCCTCCATCTGCAATCATCGTTTGCCCGGTCACATACCTGCTGTGCGGGCTCAACAGCCACAATGCAAGACTGGCAAAGTCTTCGGCTTCACCCAACTTACCAACAGGAATCAGATTGACCGCATTCTTTTTAACTTCTTCAAAAGCTAATCCTGTTTGTTCTGCTTTCTTAATATAAAGCCGGTCAATGGCAGGTGTGTTATGGCTACCAGGACCAATAATATTTAATGTAACACCACTTCTGGCAATTTCCTGGCTCAGGGTTTTAACCAAACCCACTACTGCTAAGCGTAGCGAATTGCTCAACACTAAATTTTCAATCGGTTGTTTTACGGATGAACTTTCTATGTACACAATACGTCCATAACCCGCTTTTATCATCTTGGGTACAAATGTTTGGGTAATGGCAACCTTCCATTTCAGTATTTTTTGATAAGCATCATCCCAATCCTGCAGCGTTGTTTCCAAAACCATTTTTGCAGGCGGGCCTCCTGCATTTACTACCATGCCATGCAGTTGCCGTTCACCCACCATGTATTCCAGTTGATCAATAGTTCCGTAATCAGTAATATCACCTGAAAGCGTCTCAGCTTTTTCATTACCTCCATAGAGCTCTCTGAGTTTATCTTCACCTCTGGCTATTACAATAACCTGGGCACCTTCCTGTAACAAAGCCTGTGCAATGGCTTTCCCAAAACCTGAGGTAGCACCGCTTACAATAAAAAGATGATTGTTGATTTCAAGATTCATGGTTCTATGTATTATTAGTTAAATCTGTTGGCATGACGTGTCACCAATAACCAGCCCTCCTTTTTACGAACATACACTTCCGTATAAAGCAATTCAATTACAACTGACTTCCCTTCAACTACTACATCAAATTTTCCCTTACCATTTATGATCACCGCTCCTTTGTACACTCGTGCTTTGGCTTCTGTTACTGTAACACTGTTCATGATGAGCTTACCGTTCTTTAAATCTTCTATTACTTCTTTTTTATTTTGCTGCCAGCCATTGCTGTGCACATACACTGCTCTTTCATCCAGTATATTACTGAGAGAATCCAGTTGCTTTTTCACCATCCACTGAAACTTCTTTTCATGCAACCGCAGCACAAACTGTTCGGTGGCAGATTCATCATTGATTGACTTTTTCTGCCCAATGGAAAGAATACTTACCAGCAGAAAACATACGGAAATAATTAAACGCATCAGCAAGCTTTATTTAATTGTTTAATCAAAACTCAAATGTAACACATACGCACTCCTTTCCAACATCTACTAAGTGCTTTCAAAATCCAGGTCCTTATGAAAGGTTTCCTCTAATTGGCTGATGGACCACATCGCTAAAATACATACCGCAAATGCAATGGCTGCTGCAGCTTTCCATTCTACGATGTGTAAGGAGGAACTCATCCACGTAAACAAAGCCCCGAAAGGAATGACCCATCCACGCACCAAATTCAAACCACTGCCCGTCACCAATGTTCTGATATTGGTGCCAAAATTTTCTGCTGCCAGTGTAAACAACTGGATCACAAAGCCAACACTCAAACCGAAACCGGCAAAAGCAATGTAATAGAGTGTAACAGATTTTTGTGCAAGAGTAAAAAACAAAACCAGCGATAACAGATGCACACTCAGAAAAATATAAATAGACTTTTTGCGGCTTTTCAGCCATTGGCTTACAAAACCAGCAAACACATCTCCCAACGATAAGGCAATAAAAAAGTAAACGATCACCACTCCTTTATCCGGCAAAGGATACATGCCCATACTTGCAGAAATGTAATTGGAGAACTGCATCATCACTCCATTCACAAACCAGGCAGGGATACCTGCCAATAAAATGAAGATGAATTTTTTGAGATGGGTTTTGTTGCGGAGAATGATCATAAAATTTCCTTTGGACACTTTACTATGCTGTGAAACTTTGAACAATCCGCTTTCCACCACACCAATCCGTAAGAACAACAATAAAAATCCAAGGATACCTCCTACCAGGTACACCGTTTTCCAATCATAGTTTTTACCAATGATCACCGCTACAATGGCTCCCAATACGCCGAAGCCCGCAAGAATGGCCGGACCCAAACCTCTGTACTCTTTTTTCATTTGTTCACTCACCAAAGTAATACCGGCACCCAATTCACCGGCCAAACCCAATCCTGCAAGGAAACGGCAGGCAGCATATTGACCGGGTGTTTCCACAAAGGCATTCAACAGTGTAAACAGCGAATAAAGAATGATACTTCCGAACAACACTTTCAATCGTCCATATTTATCACCGATCACACCCCACAGAAAACCTCCCAGTAACATACCGAACATTTGCATGCTTTGTAAAAAATTCAGCGCTCCCTTCATAGCATCCGCACTCACACCAATGGCTTTTAAACTTGGTTCGCCAATAGCAGCCAGGGCCATGATATCATAGAGATCAACAAAAAAGCCAAGTGCAGAAACAACGATGCCCAGTACAATGGCTTTATTAGAGATGGTGGTAGTTATGGATGTAGTCATTGAAGTGATGCAAATTGCAGGAACCTGTCCAGCTAAGTTTGATTATTCTTCTTTCTTCTTTACGATCAGAAACCAATCACCTTCCAAAGGCAAATACCCATAATCATAACAGTAAAAATATTGCTTGCCTGCCTTGGTAGTATAAATATGAGTGATGTAGTTAAAATGGAATCCCAGCCGCTGCATCTTATCCCTGCTGGCCTTGGCTGTTTCATCACCGGGTGGAAGAATACTCTCTAAAACTTTCCGGTTCTTGAGCAATGTATTGTTGATGTTTCGTACAAAAGTGCTGTAATTACCCTTCGCTTTTTGCTGGTTATTGTAATTATTGCGGCAGTAATCGTCGCAAAACTTTTTATCAATTCGTCCTTTGAGCGGTTTGCCGCAGGCAGCGCAGGTTTTGGGCTGGGTGCTTTGTAATGCAGTCATAGCAAGGGTTTGAGCCATCAAGATAGTTAAAAATTATCCGTGTGCAAACGTTTCTACACGTTTAGCTTCGGGAAGAAACGGGTAAAAACCGACTATGGCTTTTGAGGGCTATCATCTTTGTGTTGTCAATCGGCAATGACGTCTGGTTCGGTTGGCTGAGATAACAAAATTCAAAACATTTAAATTTTAAAGTCATGTACGCACTCAAAAACAAAGTTCAGCTCATTGGTAATCTTGGTAATGCTCCTGAAATCAAAAGCATCACAGGTGGTAAAAAAATGGCCCGCTTCAGCATGGCCACCAATGAAACCTACCGCAACGCCAAGGGTGAAAAAGTTACGGAAACACAATGGCACAATATCGTAGCCTGGGGTAAGGTAGCTGAGCTGGCGGAAAAATATTTATCCAAGGGTTCTGAAATAGCCATTGAAGGTAAGCTGGTCAACAGAAGCTATACTGATAAAGATGGTTCCAAAAAATACATCACAGAAGTTCAGTTAAATGAATTACTGATGCTGGGTGATAAAAATAAAAGCTGAAAGCAATTTTTGCAAGGCTGAAAACAGTGATGGGGCAGGAACAACAAACCCTTCTTTCCTGCTCCATCCTTTTCTTCTCAAAAAAAGAATTCAATTCCTCTTAATTTCACCGCATGAGTGTTGAACGCAACGAGTTGTTTGACCTGGCGTTTCGTTTTGTAACCGAAACCCAGGAAAGTATTTTTCTTACCGGGAAAGCAGGCACCGGCAAAACAACGTTTCTCAAATATCTGCAAAACCATTGCGCCAAAAATACGGTGGTAGCTGCTCCCACAGGTGTGGCTGCTATTAATGCCTGGGGCGTTACACTGCATAGTTTGTTTCAGCTGCCCTTTCATCCCTTTCTGCCCACAGAAAACAACCGGCTGGAATTATTAAAAAATATCCGTTACCAAAAGCAACGTCTCACCTTGCTGCGTAAAATGGAATTACTGGTGATTGATGAAGTTAGTATGGTAAGGGCTGATGTGATGGATGCTATAGACGCTATTTTAAGATCAGTTCGTCATCAACATCAGGTGCCGTTTGGTGGAGTACAATTATTGCTCATTGGTGATTTGTACCAACTGCCGCCTGTTGCTAAGAACGATGAGTGGAACCTCTTGAAAGATTATTACAACTCTACATTTTTCTTTGACAGCTTGGCTATCAGGGATCAGCAACCTTTATTGATAGAACTCACCAAGATCTATCGTCAAAAAGAAGAAAGCTTTGTACAACTGCTCAATAAGGTTCGTAACAACTATATGGAACGGGAGGATTTTGAGCAGCTGAACAAACGATATGTACCCGGTTTTCGTCCGGCGGCTGATGAAAAATACATCACCCTCTCTTCACACAACAACCAGGCAGATCAGATCAATCAATCCAAACTGCAATCATTATCAGCACCGGCATTCACTTACTCTGCCAAAATAGAAAGTGATTTCCCTGAACATTTATACCCCGCAGAAAACGAGTTAGTATTGAAAGAAGGCGCACAGGTGATGTTCCTGAAAAACGATACAGAAAGCAAAAAGTACTTCAATGGAAAGATCGGCACTGTTGTAAGACTGGGAAAAGATAAAATTGTGGTGAACAGTGATGGCGTTGAGATTGAGGTAAAACATGAAGTATGGGAGAACACCCGTTATACCATTAACCGTTCTGATGAAAAATTGCAGCAGGAAGTATTGGGTACCTTTTCCCAATACCCATTGCGTTTGGCATGGGCCATCACCATTCACAAAAGCCAGGGTTTAACATTTGACAGGGTGATGATTGATGCAGCAGCCTCCTTCAGCAGCGGACAAGTATATGTAGCGCTGAGCCGTTGTACCAGCCTGGATGGAATTGTACTGCTCACTCCTATTCCTCCATCAGCTATTTATACAAATACGCATGTGGTGAATGCACAGAGTTCATTAGTGCCAAAAGGTTCACTGGCTGATCGGTTTGCAGGCGCCCGGCATGTGTTTACATTGCAGTTGATCGAAGAAATTTTTTCATTGAATGAAATGCAGCAGCCACTCACCATACTTAACAAACAGGTACAACTGCAGGCAACAAAACTGAGTGATGCTTCTATTGAATGGCTGCGGTCATTTACTGAAAAATATAATGAGCAGAAATCAGTGGCTGATAAGTTTGCCATCCGTGCCTATGAGTTGATGAAAGATGACGCCGTTATTGAAAACAATCCTGTCCTTCAAAAAAGAATCAATGATGCGGCGGGTTATTTTATACCTGCGATCAATCGTTTAAAAGATGAGTTGCAGCATCACGAAATAATTACAGAGCACAAAGAAGTAGCAGCTGTATTGGATGAGTCCTTACAGGAGTTAATGCATGCCTTCATTAAAACATCGTATTACCTGCAGTATGCGTTACAGCCATTTGAAGTAGCAGGTTTTTTAAACCACAAACTCAAGTTAGCAATACCCCGGATACAAATTACCTCCTATGCTGCCAATAAAAAGCAAATCGTGGTTTCCGGTGATATTCCTAATCCTGAACTCTACGCTACACTGCGAACCTGGAGAGATCGTATTTGTAATGAAGAAAACATGCCAGTGTATTTAGTCGCCAATTCTGACACATTGAGGGAAATTTGTTTGTACCTGCCATTAACGAAACAGCATTTGTTGTTGCTCAGCGGTTTTGGAAAAGCCAAGGTTGAGAAATATGGTGATGAAATTCTGGATATGGTAGAGCGCTACTGTAACCAGTATGGACTGGAAACAAACATTGAAGCAAAAGGCGCCAGTCCTAAGCGTATTCGTAAAGAAAAAAATGCAACACCGAAAGACGATAAGATTCCATCAGCTTCTATCAGTCTTCAACTGTACCGAGAGGGAAAGAACATTGCTCAAATTGCTGCAGAACGAAATCTCTCTGCCGGTACCATTGAAAATCATCTGATTTCATTTATTAAAACCGGTGAAGTGAGTGTGACCGATTTTGTTTCAGAAAATGTATTGGCCAGCCTTGAAAAAAAATTAACTGCTAACCCTGATAAATCACTCAGCGAGTTAAAAGCCATTTTGGGTGATGAGGTGAGTTTTAGTGCCATCAGGGCAGTAGTACAGCATTTGCAAAAGCAGGAGTTGTAAGCATCAGGCTAAATGCATTAACGCTTTCCTTCCAGTTTATTTACATATTCTAAAGAACCCAAACGAAGCCGCAGCGGGATTCCTGTTTTTTGCTCTAACCTGTATTCGCCGATGCACATAATACCCCAATGCTGCATTGGGCTGATTTTTATAGGAGCAGGTGCCGGAAAAGCATTTAAGCTGAAATGAAATGCGGGATTACTCTTAAAAAGTAAAATGGACGGATTCTTCTTAACCGGCAAGGAATCAATCTGTTGCGCCGCTACAGACTGGGAAATTGTTAAGAAAAGCAGGGCCAATACACAAAAATTGTTCCAATTTTCAGAACAAACTTTTTTTCTTGTTATTTTGCACCCGTTTAACGGCATTGTGTAAAGATAAACCAGTATCCGCAAATGGCACTCAGTCAGGGACTACATCAAAAACTTTTACAAAAACTTTCACCCCAGCAAATTCAGCTCATGAAGTTGCTGCAGGTGCCTACGGCTAACCTGGAAGAGCGAATCAAGGAAGAGATGGAAGAAAACCCGGCGCTTGAACAGGGGAATGAAGAGGGAGAAGATCTGCACAATGAAGAAATCAAAGATGAGTTTGACAGTTCAGAAGAAGAAGATTTTGAACTGGATGGAAGTGAAGATGAATATGATAATCTTGATTTAAGTGAATACGTAAGTGACAGTGATGATGATATTGCTGATTACCGGATGCGTGATGATAACTATCCTGATGCCGAAGAAAAAAAATCAAATCCTGTTCGTCTTGAAACAAGCTTTTATGAATTGCTGCTGCAGCAACTTGGCATGCTAAAACTGGAAGCCAAGCAACAGGTAATTGCTGAGCAGATTGTAGGAAGCATTGATGATGATGGTTATTTACGAAGAGAAACCAGTGCCATTGTAAATGATCTTGCGTTTCGCCAGAATATTGAAACAACTGATCAGCAGGTAGAAGAATTGATTCAGCTTATTCAGCAATTTGAACCGGCAGGCATAGGTGCCAGGAATTTACAGGAGTGCCTGCTCATTCAGATTAAATTCAAATTGAAGCAAACAGATGCGGAAGATATCCGTATTGCTCATACCATACTGGATCGGTACTTTGAAGAATTTACAAAAAAGCATTACGAAAAGATACAGCGGAGTATGGGCATTTCTGATGATCTACTGAAAGAAGCCATGCAACAGATTCTTCGCCTGAACCCCAAACCCGGTGGCAACATGGGCGAAGTAAACAAAGCTGAAACCTATATAGTTCCTGACTTTTTTATTACTAATAATGCCGGCGTGCTGGAATTAACCCTGAACGGCCGCAACGCTCCTGACTTACGCATCAGCGAAGGATACAGGGATATGTTGCGGGATTATGAGCGTGGGAGCAAAAAAGATAAACGCCAGAAAGAAGCAGTACTCTTCATCAAACAAAAAATTGATTCAGCAAAATGGTTTATTGATGCTATCAAGCAACGGCAGAATACCTTGTTGCATACCATGAATGCTATCATGAACCATCAAAGAAACTTTTTTCTTACCGGTGATGAAACAGAACTGCGACCCATGATCCTGAAAGATATTGCTGAAAAAACAGGATTGGATATTTCTACTGTTAGCCGTGTAGCCAACAGTAAATTTGTGCAAACAGAATTCGGAACCTATCGCCTCAAGTTTTTCTTCAGTGAATCATTGAGTACAGAAAGCGGGGAAGAAGTAAGCACCCGTGAGGTAAAAAAGATTTTGTCGGACCTCATTGAAGCAGAAGAAAAGAAAAAACCGCTGAGCGATGAACTGTTGACAGAACTTTTACAACAAAAAGGTTATAACATTGCCCGCAGAACGGTGGCCAAGTACAGGGAGCAATTGAACATACCTGTGGCAAGGCTTCGCAAACAACTTTAATTATGGCTGAAATGGAAATTACTCCTGAAGGCGAACTACAGGAAAAAACAACCTCCACCTTGCTGCTGCGTGCTGCAGGAACTTTTTTCTCCTGGCTCTTTCATCCCTTATTGCTTATTGTTTGGATCAGTTTTTATCTACTGTACATCAATGATCTGATTTTTCTTGGAATGGATTCGTTTGACCGGATGAAAATTTTTCTGCGCATCATCAGCACCTCAGTACTATTACCATTTATTACTGTTTTACTGCTGAAGGGGCTTGGGTTTATTCAATCCATACAGTTGCGCACACAAAAAGAACGCATTATACCCTATGTTGCCTGCATCACCTTTTTTTTCTGGAGTTATTATGTATCAAAAAAACTACAGGATCCTGTTGAGTTAAGAGCGTTTCTGCTTACACTTTTTATTTCTGCCTCCGCCGGTTTGCTTATCAATAATTATATGAAAGTGAGTATGCATGCTATGGGGGCAGGCAGTTTATTCCTGTTTTTCATTTTACTGCTCTTCACCGGGAGAATTGAAGAAAGTCTTCCCTTATTAGTCGCTGTTTTTATTTCCGGTATTATTTGTACCAGTCGTTTTCTTGTAAGCGATCATCGTCCTTTTGAAATAGGATTTGGTTTTACAGCAGGAGCCCTAATTCAACTGTTTTGCTGGTGGATTGTTCAATAAAAAATCCCGCCGGTAAAGCGGGATAAAACCTGAATGCTGAACGGTTAATGACTTTAACTGTTCAGGATGGTTGATTGATTAACGTAGTTTTTGGATGGATGATAAATAAATAATACCGATCCGTTTTTGATTGTATTAATGATAGGTGCCGCATACTTACGGGGCACTGCAGGGCATCCGAAACTTCTCCCCAAAAATCCATTAGAACCTGCAAAAGTTGCATTTACATAATCAGAACCATGAACAACGATAGCCCTGTCATATGCCTTATCATTAATTCCTTTTTCAAGTCCTCGCAACTTTAAAGAATATCCATTACCGCCATAGTAAGTATCTAAAGTGAGATAAAAACCTAAACTGCTTTTGTTGGATTCCGGTTTATTGGAAAAATTAGTGGCAAAACGTAAACCGCTGTTACGTCCATGCGCCACCAATGTTTGAAATAATACTTTTTGCTCCTCCATATCAATCACAAATAACCTTTTTTCAGAAGAAGATTTTGAAAAATCAACAATGGTAAGAATATTGGATAGATTTACTAAGCCTTTCTGCATAAGTTTATTATATCCTTTAAAAGCTAATTGAAATGCCTGTGAAGCCAGGCCTGTTTCGCTTAAGTCCATATGTTCATAAATACTATCTGCTTCTGCCATTATTTTTTCGTCCAGAGATTTTTCTTCACTTACTGCAACAGTATGTACGGGCAACTTTAATGTTTTGTGATTAGAGCCGGCAACGCCTGATATAAAAACAGGTACCTGCAAAAACAACAGAAAAAATACTGCAGATAAAAAAGGATGTTTACGAACGGTTTTCATAGTTCGGGTTTTAATGGATACTATTATATGAGGCGTCAATTGCCTACAGATTGTTAAAAAACGCATGACCATTCTGTTTTAGTATTCAGATTGCCTGCGCAGAGGTTTTGGATTGGGTTTTTCAAGGGTTTTCTTTTATGCTGCAAAGGTAAAACCGCTCAACGGGGAGGAATTGTTAAAGTAAGGAGTAAATCAGTTCAAATGATGCCTGCAAAAGGTCGTGCCCTATTATAAATCAATCACTTCGGCTACTATCAGCCATTGAGGCTTGATTTCACCTGAGAGAATATAGATGATCCAGGCTGCCTGGGCGCTGTAGGTACACTCTCCCTTTTCATTCCATAGTTCAGGACTGCAAAGACAACCAAGCGATGGAGTATTAGGGTAATACAATTGGTGTTTATAATATTCCGGATCAATTGTGGTACCGTGTGCAATAATTTCAGTACGACCCATTTTACCGGCCCAATAACTTTCTTTTAAACCAAGGAACTGTTGTAAATGATGCCCCAGCAGATGGCTGTAATACTTTTCATAAGCAGTATCTGTTCCGAAAAAATCCGAAGCATTATTTTCAAAAGGCAGTATCATTTGCAGATTGGTGGTAGGACCAATCCAATTGTTTTCAGACGTATCAACGCCGGTTACTTTATACAAACCCTGAGGTGTGTTTCCGTTAGTGAGATAAAACGGAAGATTGGAAATGCTTCTTGCAAGTTGCGGAAAACGGAGTTCTTCGTCCTGTTCATTTTTCATCCACGTGCCATCAGCCAAACGAATCATCAGGTAACCGGGTTTGTTTCTGTCAGTTGATTGAAAGCTGCACAACACTGTTTCACCCGGCAGAAAAGATGAATGCAGAAAATCATTTCTTGAAGGAAGCGCTTGTTCTTTTTTGCTTCGTTGATACTGGTATAATGGATAATAAGAGGATCGGGTAAATGTTGGATCAGTTGAATGATGCAATGTTGTACCGGATGCACTTAAATATTCCAGCACCATTGCTTTTACTTTATCACTTTTCAAGTGCGGCAGTATCACTTTCAATTCAGCGTCATACTTATTGAGATAAAGTGTATAGAGCATCTCCATAAAAGCACGTTGAAAACCGGGACCGGTTTTTGGCAACATGGCTATTTGCACAGGAATCAATTGTTCATAACCTGCCGGTTGATACAACATCAGTTCCATAGCCCAATAAGCACCCATCCAGCGTTGGTACGTACTGTCATGTAAAGGAAGAGCAATGGTGCGGTCAACCTGTTGCTTTAATTGTTGCGATACAGAATCCCTGCATTGTTTTGCAGCAAAGAAAAAACGGGGTTGCGATTGTGCCTGCAACACAACCATCATCACTACTGCCGCAATTGCAAATCGTTTCAACTTATTTTCGTTTAATTAAAACAGCACTTACCACCGGGCGCTCCACTCCATTATCGCCGGGTCGAACTGTTTTTGTATTGTTCACTACCAGTGATGTCGAACCACCACCATCTAAATTCAAAGCTTCAGTGCATCCTAATGTTTTTAACAAGGAAGCAAGGTCTGTTAAATTAATGCCGGGATAATTGGGTGCATTATCACCTTCAACTGCAAGAATCAACACAATACCATTACTCAAATAACCAATGGCAGAACGTGGACGTGAAGTGGTATTATTGATGGAAATCAACTCTTCAGTATCTGTTATTTGAATATTGTTGTTCTTGATTAATACAGGTGAACCTCCGATTGCTGCTGTTGTATTCCAAAAAGATCCGCCGGCAGGGAATGTTTCAGTGGGTTGCGGTTGCGGTGCTGAATTTACAGTATTGGGACTCGGTGAAGGATAGGAATAAATCAAATCGTTACCGGCGCCTACATTATAAACCCATGCAACTGATGGTGCACCGGTTGAGGAAATACCAAATGCACCACGTGTTGGATAATACGCTGTGTTATTGCCGTTAAAGGTTCTTGTAACAGATTTAATATTAGGTGATGTAACAATATTATTATACTTCACCAGGCTGAAGGATTGATTACCGCCAAAATAACCACCGTTGATACAGGCAAGTGTTATACCTGTCTCCTCTGCAAAAAACTGCGAAGGTGTTTTGGCTGTGGCTGAAAGTACCGGTTTAAATTCAAAGCTTGTGATCTTACTGTCATAGGCTAAACAATAAGCTTTGATTTTTTGTGTGTTGAAAATGCTGTCAAAAGAATACAATTGAATTCCTGCAGGAAAGCCGGTCATAAAACCGTTTGCCATTTTCCAGCCGGCAGGTAAACTGATAATGGGTGTAACAGTTACGGGCGGTGTAACAACAGGAGGATTATTTGCAGGAGGATTACTTTTTTTGGAGCAGGCATTGATTGTTAGTACTAACGCAAGTGCTGCAAAGATTCTATACTTCATTTGCTTAATATATTTTTTCCAGCTTTTTCAAACATTCAAAGTAAAACAGACACTCCCCTTCAAAACCGTACTTTCGGTTCAGTTGAATCATTTGTTGTAACATCTCAGGCTTCACCAGGTAACCATCACCTAATGATGTAAGCAAACCGGGGAATACTTTCTGCTTTTGTTCAGGTGTTACCTGCTCATTCAACTCTTTCAATACTTTTTCATACGCATCAATGTTATAGCGATACAATTGCGGCATCACATAATCAGCATATCCACCTTTGAGCCATGTCGGCCAGTCCTGCAAATAATTTTCTTTACTCCATGGATAGATGCTGGGTGCCCAGGAAACAATACAAGTCGGTTTCTTAGATTTTACTTCCGTGTACAAGGCTTTGCCAAATGCACTCAGTTGATCAGCCTTCCATTGCAACCAGGTAGGTTCTTTATAATCAGCAGGAGCCTCTTTACCGGTTTGCTGTTTGTATAAAGCAAGTGTAGCGGAATCATAACCACCTTCCGCCGGCATAGCCGGTAAACGATCATCTCCCTGCACACCATCTACATCATAATTTGTTACTACTTCCAGCACCAGCTCTTTCATGAATTGCTGTACCTGCGGATGCATGGCACTCCACCAGTAAAATCCGTTTTTATTCAACAATTCTCCTTTACTGTTGCGACCCACCCAATGCGGATATTTCTGACTCCATACTTTGGTGGTGTCTTTATAGGCATACGAAAAACCAAACTCAAACCAGGCATGAACTTTAATGCCCTGTTTGTGTCCTTCTTCAATAATTGATTTAATAGGATCAAAACCGTTATAGATGGGATGTTGTTTGATGCCGATATAAGATTCCACCACTTTACTTGGATACATGGTGACACCTCCATTCCAAACCACCACATAAATATTATTGAGTCCTTTCTGTTTGCACAGTGTTATTGCTTCTTTAATATTTTTTTCGGAACGTAATGCTTCACTGGCTACGTTAGTGATCCACGTACCACGAACAGGTTCCTCTTTTGTTTGTGCACAAGAGGAGAAAACAATAAACGAGATTAGCAGCGTGAAAATTTGTTTCATTGTTAAATAATTCGATACGTATTAATAAATTGAATGTTATTGACTGCTTTTCTGATATTCCATATACCTGTTGTACAAATGATGAGCTGATGTATACATGGACTGCGGACTCATGAAATGACTGAACTCAAACGTAATGGCTTTATCATAACCGGCACGTTTGGCGGCTTCCAGTTTCAGTTTGAGTTTTTCAAATTTGATGGGCAGAAATTTAATGGGCATATCACGATCAAAACTTTCAGCATTGGTCCAGCACTGCATGCCGAATTGGTCGGCCATTTTCTTGTTAACTGTAAAAAAATCTTCCAGTTCGTTATAATCAATATGACCATCCTGGAAGGCCACGGCATCAACAGCACCTTTAATACCATCAAAAATTTCTGTCCATTCTTTTTCATGCTCGGCCACACTTACAGCTTCTGATTTGGAAATCTGTCCGCTGGCAGCCAGCACTGCTTTTTTACCATCGATCCAGGGTGAAATAAACGTAGGCAATCCATTGCTCACATCTTTACATTGTTTTCCCAATGCAGAAAAAGCTTCAATGGCTCCTTTTGTTTTGCGGCTGATCTCCATACTCAGGTACCAACCCTTGAATGATTTGTAATGACCGTATTGCTTCCACACTTCATCAATCACAAATTTGTTGTGATCGATTTCATGTTGCATATCACCGGTATCCCAATACTTGCCACTGTCATACAATCCGAAATAAAAGTTCATTCCGTATTTATCAGCCAGTGTTAGAAACAGTTCCACCAGGTCTACCGGTGGAGCATAACATCCTTGCCTGATGAGATAAGCAGATGGATAAGTGATAAATTTCCTGTACCCGCTGCGGATCATGATCACAGTATCAATACCCATCGCTGCCATATGCTGAAAATCCTGATCCCATTCTTTCGCACTCCAGTTCTGATGGGGAATATCGTGACTGATTTCATCAATAAATGTTCCTGTGATGAGCATTTGCTTATAAATATTTTTGTGTCAATAAAACTTCCTTCCATCTGCGATAACCTTCACCCGTTAAATGCAAACCATCATTGGTGTACAAAGGATTCAAGTTTTGTTCTGTATCTAAAAAAGCATCATAAAGATTTACATATTGAATATTTCGCTCTTCACACAACTTCTTTAAGGCCTGGTTGATGTAAAGGATATGTTCTGTTTTGTTCTGATGGTTCTTGAATTGTGTGTATTTGTTATTGGTGGGTAAAATACTTTGCACATAGATTTTAGTAACAGGTGTTTGCAATTGCAGACTGTCAACGATGTTTCGGTAATTACGAAGAATCACTTCATCCGGAATGTTTTTACTGATATCATTAATGCCTATGAGGATAAAGACCTTTTTTGGTTTACGGCGGATCACTTCATGCAACCTGTTCAAAATACCAAATGTATTATCCGAACTGATGCCACGGTTCATTGTATTATAGTTGGGAAATAATTCACTCCACTCTCCACCATCCGTAATGCTGTCGCCCAGCCAAACAATACAATTTTTAGGCGTGGGCATTTGCTCAAACATACTCAGCTTTTGATCATAGTAATAAAAGCGGAACGAAGAATCATAACTCTGTTGAGCTTTCGTAACAATAGAAACACATATAAAACCAAGTATGTAAAAAAAATGTTTCATTACTGATTACTGCATTGTTGAAAAAAATGATTTAGGGTTCCAAAGTTGCTTCTTTTGCTTCTTCCTCTACCGGTTTTAACGGTACCAGCCATGTAATCAAAAAAGCCGGTATGGTAGACACAAGTACCCAGATAAAAAATTCTTTATATCCCAGATAATCGCTTACAAAACCACTGATCATAGAAGGAATCATAAAACCAAGGTTCATCAATCCGCTGGCAAATGCATAATGGGCCATTTTGTATTTACCCGGTGCTATCTGCTGCATAATGAATAAAATCAAACCTACAAACCCAAAGCCATAACCAAAATACTCTATTGCTACGGCAGCACCAATGACGTAAACATTCGTTGGTAACGCAATGGCCAGGTAGGCATAAGCTGCAAAAGGAATATTGAAAAAAGCACAAAGCACTAACAGGGTTCGCTTGGTAAGACCTTTGTTACTGGAGTAATATCCCGCAGCGATGGATCCCAATACAAAGGCAATGGCACCAAACACTCCATACAGTACACCAATTTGCGATGTAGATAATCCCAAACCGCCATCTTCTCTTGCTGCTTTAAAAAACAACGGAGTGATTTTGATGGCTTGTCCTTCCGCAAAACGATACAGCACAATAAAGATCAAACCATACCAGATGTACTGCTTCTGAAAAAAAGTAACAATCACATCTTTAAGCGTATCCATTCCTTCCTGAAACGAATGCACTTGTTTGGATGCACCACCGCTGGGCAGCATTACCTTATTATAAATACCAAGTGCAATCATAATAACGCCGTATAAAAGCATCACAATACTCCAGGCGTTTGCAATGCCCATCTTTTTTTCCAATTCACCCGCCAGGTACACCAGCACACCTCCGCTCATAACTTTAGCGATGTTATAGAAAGCACCTTGCCAGCCCACATACTTTGCCTGGAGCTTGGGAGTGAGTTCATTTAAATACACACCGTCAGCCGCCGTATCATGGGTGGCGCCACTGATAGCGATGATGGCCAGCACGGCAATCGAGATACTGAAAAAAGCATTGGCCTGTAACGAAAGAGCTACAAGACCAAACAATACCCCGGTGAATATTTGTGAAGTATAAACATAGAATTTCTTGGTTTTAAACATCTCCAGGAACGGACCCCACAAAGGCTTCAAAGTCCAGGGCAGCATAATCAACGATGTCCAGAAAGCAATCTGTGAATCTGAAATACCCAGGTTTTTATACATAATGGAACTGGCGGCGGCGAGGGCCACAAAGGGCAAACCCATGGCAAACCAGGTGCTGGGTATCCAGTAAATGGGATTTCGTTTCGGAGACGACTGTTCTGTCACAAGCAATATTGGTTTAGTATAGAATGAAAACGAAAGATAATTAAAAAAATTAAAAACTAATTGTATTAGATGAATATTTTTAATTAAGTTCGTTCAACGAAATTGAGTCATATGAAAAGAGCTTGTTTTTTTCTTGCATTTGCCTTACTGATTCTGTGTGCAGGAGCTTGTTCTAAGAAGGGGGGAGGAACTACCAATCCCCCGGTAACGCCGCCCATTAATCCGCCCGCTCCTGTATGGGATCCCAATGCACTCCGTGGCGTGTGGGTTACGAATGTAGCAAGCAATGCATTGGACTCGAGAGAAAATATCAGAACATGTGTTCAAAACTGTAAAGCTGCCGGCATCAATAACATTTTTATGGTAGTGTATAATAATGCACGCACTACATACCCAAGTACGGTAATGCAAAACCTTATCGGGATTTCCATCCAGGAAAAATTTGCCGGTCGTGACCCGTTGAAGGAAATGATTGAAGAAGCACAGGCTGTGGGATTAAAAGTACATGCCTGGTTTGAATATGGTTTTTCATCTTCTTATTCACAAAATGGCGGACCCATTGTTGCTGCTAAGCCTAACTGGGCAGCACGTGATGCTGGTGGTAATTTAACAGTAAAAAATGGCTTTGATTGGTTGAATGCATTTCACCCGGAAGTTCAGCAGTACATGATTGACTTGTTTAAAGAAGTGATCACCAAATATCCCACCATTGATGGTGTGCAGGGTGATGATCGCCTGCCGGCACTTCCTTCGTCTGCAGGATATGATACGTACACTGTTGACTTATATAAAACAGAACATGCAGGTGCAGAACCGCCCGGTCTGAGTACAGAACCCAACTGGGTTGACTGGCGGGCTAAAAAACTCAATGCCTTTTTAAAACGTCTCCGTACAGAAGTAAAAACTTTAAAACCAACCATTCAATTTACCATGAGCCCCAGTCCGTTTCCATGGGGTAAAACAGAATACTTACAGGACTGGCCTACATGGGTTGACAGTGGATGGGTTGATGCAGTAATACCACAATGCTATCGCTACAACATCACAGACTACAATGCAACGATAGCACAACAAAAAACATATTACAAAAACACAAACGTTCCGTTTTATCCCGGCGTGTTATTAAGAACAGGCAGCAGTGCAGCACCTGCTGATGCATTGCTTACGCAGTTTATACAAACCAACAGAAGAAATGGATTTAAAGGTGAAGTGTTCTTTTATTACGAAGGTGTAAAAGATAAAAAGAGCTGGTTTGAAGGACAGTATCCTTATACACAATAAGAAGAGAAGTTTTTGTACTTAGCTGATGTGCTGCGATTAAACTTCGTTGTGTCACTCACTTCATCGGTAAGTTCTTTATTCAGCATGCAATCACAAAATAATTAAATGAAGCACAGTTATATTTCTGTGCTTCATTGCTTTTGCACTAATAACTTTTATCAACTTTAATCAATGAAATATTTCATTTCTATTTTCTCAATCATTTCAACATTATCACTCCCTGCGCAACAGCTCACTAAATATGTGGATCCTTTTTTGGGCACCGGTGGTCACGGCCATGTATACCCCGGCGCAGTGGTTCCGTTTGGAATGGTGCAGTTAAGTCCGGATAACGGCGATGAAGGATGGGACTGGTGTGGCGGTTATCATTACAGTAGTAACACTATTGCTGGTTTCAGTCATATGCATCTGAGCGGTACAGGTATTGGTGATTGGTGTGATATTTCTGTACTGCCGTTAACAGATACGATTGACATCAGAAAAGAAAAAATCAAAATTCCGTTTAGTCATAACAACGAAAGTGCAAAGCCCGGCTATTATTCTGTTCAATTAAACAACAATATCAAATGCGAGTTAACAGCCAATGAACGCACTGGGTTTCACCGCTACACATTCCCGAATAAAGAAGGTTGGCTGCGGTTTGATATGGGCTTCCGCATCAATTGGGATCAATCCATAAATGGCATGCTGCAACTGATCAATGATTCTACGTTGGTTGGTTATCGTTACAGCACCGGTTGGGCCAAAGGACAGAAAGTATATTTTGCAGCACGTTTTTCATCGGCAGTAAAAAAACATTTATTCATTGATGATACTGCAAGAACAGGAAACAGAGCCGATGGTAAATTGGTGAAAGTGGCCTTACAATTTGCAACTGCGAATCCGCTGTTGGTAAAAGTTTCTCTCAGTAGTGTGAGTACTGAAAAAGCATTGCTCGAATTGAATAAGAATAATGCTGCCCGTTTTGATGCCACCGGTAAAGCTGCAGAAAATAAATGGGAACGGGAATTACAAAAGATAAAAATCAACACGAATAACAAAGAACTCGCAACAAAATTTTATACATCACTTTACAGAACCTGTTTAGCACCCCTCATCAGCAGCGATGACGATGGTGCTTATCAAACTCATGACAACAAGCAATTAAAATTCACAAAAGGAAAAAATAAATACACCGTCTTTAGCCAATGGGATGTGTTTCGTGCATTGAATCCGCTGTTTACCATCACTCAAACAGAACGATTGCCCGACATGATCAACAGTATGTTGCAGTTGTATGAGGATAATGGTTTGCTGCCCGTATGGGATCTAAGTACATGGGAAACCAATACCATGACGGGTTATCACAGCGTACCCATTATTGCGGATGCCATTTTAAAAAATAGCAAAGGCTTTGATTACAACAAAGCATACGAGGCTATGCGCAAGAGCGCTTTTCAAAATCAAAGAGGTACACCTGAGTATATTCAATATGGTTATTTGCTGCAGGATAAACATGGCTGGAGTGTAACTATTACACTGGAATATGCATTTGATGACTGGTGCATTGCACAGGTGGCAAAGAAACTTGATAAAATGGACGATTACAACCTGTTTATGAAACGTGCCATGAGTTATAAAAATCTCTTTGATGCACAAACAGGTTTTATGAGGAGTAAAACTAGTGATGGAAAATTTATTGAGCCCTTTGACCCATTGTTAAGTGAACACGGCTTTGAAGGACAGTATATTGAAGGTACTGCCTGGCAGCACAGTTTTTTTGTACCGCATGATGTGAATGGATTTGCGTCATTGTTTGGCGGCAAAGAAAAATTAATTGCAAAGTTGGATGAATTATTTGCAGCTCCCTCCGTATTGCATGGTGAAAATACAAGTGCTGATGTTACCGGTTTGATTGGTCAGTACGCACATGGTAATGAACCAAGCCATCACATCATTTACATGTACACAGCATTGGGTGCTCCGCAAAAAGCGGCGAAATGGATCAAAGTAGTGGCCGATAGTATGTACAAAACAGGGCCTGATGGTTTGATTGGCAATGACGATTGCGGGCAAATGAGTGCCTGGTATATCTGGAGCTGTCTTGGTTTTTATCCCATGAACCCGGCAAGCGGTGAATATGTCTTTGGGTATCCATTGATTGATCATGCGGTGATTCAACTGCCCAATAAAAAACAATTGCAGGTGAAAGTCATTCGCCGTTCCGTTAAAAAAGGAAGTGGTATAGAAAGGGTAAGATTCAATGGAAAAGAAATTCCTGTTCGCTCAATCACACATCAGCAACTAGTGCAGGGTGGTGTATTGGAAATGATCGTGAACGATTAATTAAGTATCAAAATAAATTACTGTGTTGAAAACTCTACTGGCTTTTATATCGCTGGCAATTTTTACTATTACTGCATCCGCACAAACAACTTCACAACTCATTCCCAAGAAAGGCTTGTTTGTGACAACGAACAACCTGAACTGGATCACAGGATCAGAGATTAATTTCTTAACTCCAAAGCGAAATAATCATCACTACTATTTTACCTGGTGGGAACAGGATGAAGTGAGAAAACAACACGGAACCTCGTTGCAAATCGGCAGTAAAAACACAGCCGTATTCGGAACCTACTCTTTATTGCAGGAACAGAATGATATATCAACTTTTATTCAATGCCAATGGAACCAGGATGACTCAGCTCTTGCAGATATTGTATATGCGAAACTATGGCTGCCCTTCCTGTCCAATGCTGAATGGAGAGGATCAACCAATGAGGTGATCAGCGACCTGGAAAACTATACAGGCGCAACAGTTCTGCTTACAACACCCTTCGGAACATTTGTATTTCAATCCAATCATCCTTTCAAAATAAAAATGAATACAAATCTGCAACCGGGTGAAAAAGATTATACGGCACATTCTCAATACCTGGTGATATATGAAAACAATATTCCTGTAAATAAATCAATGAAGCTGAACAGGAGCTTTTCAGTTACTGAAGTACAATCAATACCTGCCGCAACAAAAAGAAGTATCGTTACAACAATTCAGCCCGAAAATGCAACTAACAGCTGGACCAATGCTGTTTCGCAACAGATTGTACTTCCCCAGCCAAAGTTGATGGAACTCAGCAACGAACAGTACATCATCCCGATGTCAAAACCTGTATCTGTTGCTCCTGCTGTACAACAATACAGGGCCAATCTCAGGCTTCATTGGCAAATCGGCAACAATTATTTCCCCAACATTCAAACACAGCAAAACGATCAACTGACCGATGAGGGTTATCGAATAGAAATCAAAGAGAAGCTGATTTCAATTCAATATAAAACACCACAAGGATTGCAGCATGCAGTTTACACATTAGTTCAGCTTACAAAAAATGAAAACGGGCAATTGATTATTCCACAAGGCATCATCAAAGACGAACCATATGTGGCCTGGCGTGGTATTCATATGTTCACAGGCCCCACCAGCTGGCAACTCCATAAAAGAATGTACGATCGTATTCTGTTTCCATTAAAGATGAATAAAGTGGTACTGCAATGTGAGCAGGCACAATGGAAAAGCCGTCCTGAACTGCACAACAAAATTTCCATGCCGATGAATCATTTAAAAGCTGAATTTGATTATTTGCGTAGGCATTACAACGAGCCAATTCCGCTGATTCAAAGTCTCGGTCACATGGAATGGTTCTTTAAACCCAAACAAAACCGGTTCATGGCAGTGAATCCTGAGTATCCTTACACACTCAATCCCGATTTGCCACAGTCACAAAAAGCAGTAAAGCAGTTATGGGATGAAACATTTGCGTTACTCAAGCCGCAGATCATGCATATTGGCTTTGATGAAATAGGTATGATTGGTTTTCATCAACCAAGAGAAAAAGAAGTGGACTACTTCAAAACACAAATCAACTTTCTGCACAAATATGCACAAGAGAAAAAAGCAAAGTTAATGCTGTGGGGTGATATGGGCCTTGGTCCCGGCGAAGGACCGGATGCATTGAATGGTCACACCAAAGAACGTGCAGCAACGATCAGAAGTTTTATTCCCAATGGGAGTTATGTAGCTGATTGGCATTATATCAACAATCCCAATCCGGAGATTTATAAAACCAACCTGCAGCTATGGAAGCAAAACAACAATATGCCATTAGCATCACCATGGCTCTGGCCCAACAATGTGCGTGGTTTTGTGCATGCATCCATTGATGAAGGAGCCGGTGTGCTGCAAACCACCTGGGCCGATTTTGAAAGCAGTGAAAAAAATATGCTGCTCAACATTGAACAGTTTGGCGCTTATATTTTAGCGATGGATTATGCATGGAGCGGAAGAAAAGAATTACCTGAACAGTTACCTTACGATCCCATTGCAGAATGGGTAACACGATTTTATTCGCAGGCCAAACCGGTACAGAATAAAAACGGATGGCGTATTCATGAACCGATGCAGTTTCAAAACATCAGTTCCATTGCACAAAAAGACCTGCCTGCATCTTACAAATTTAATTTTAGTACAAAAGCCTCATCTGGTTTTGCAGTGAAAGCCAGAACGGAAACCATTTTACAGGAAGGTGCCCTTGTTGCTGAGATCAGCTTTTACAACAACGATCAGATCGTGTTTAAAAAACAATTACGTTATGGTGTAGATGTGAGAAGTACAAACGATGCACGCATGATCTTTGCACATACAAAAGGGAAAGAGAAACAAACATTATATGAGTTCTTTCAAAAACAGTTAAACATTACAGCAATTGAAATTAAAAACCTCCATCCTGCAAGCGGGATGAAGGTGGAAGACTTAATGCTGATAAAATAAATTGATATTTTGATGTTGGTCTGACGGCCTTAGGGCCGTACCGATAAAAGCCTACGTTTTCCAAAACCATTTTCGCTTCACAAAAAAAATTGTGATGAGGGAAACAACTCCCGTAAACAGCACTCCTTTCATCAATCCTATAAAAAAGTTTTGATTCATGGCATCCCAATAGGTTTTGGTTTGAGTGAGTTGCAGCAGTGGCAACAATACTAAATTTCCTGCCACATAAGCCACCATCGGATTTTTACCATTCAAGGAAAGATAAGTTGAAACAGATGAGAGAAAACTTCGCTTGGCCATTACACTAAAAGCAATCAGTGTAAAAAAAGCAAGTCCGCTGGTTACAAAATAATAGCTGTAGGTAGATGAATCTTTTTTAATACCACCTTCATAAGCTTCAAAAAACAAACCCAGCAAAAGCAAATACATTCCTGCATTAGACAATTGTTTATATAAATTTTCTTTAACTGTCTGTCTCAGCAAATACAAAGTTGTAACACACAAAGCAGCACTGATCATTAAATTCGCAAACAGTATTCTCGTAAATAATCCATACAGATTCACTATTACCAAAACCACAGAAATAAGTAATAGTAAATTTTCAGTTGATGCATTTACTTTTTCATTTTTCATTTCTAATTTATCATTCTTCATTTCCTTCATCATCATCTCTCCCGCCAGTGTTCCGGGAATAATGATGAACAGATATTTCAGAAAGTAAAACTTATACAGCCAATCAAACTGAAAAGCACCTTTGTGGTTAAAGTTGAATAACTCTTTCGCCCATCCGTTTGCCGGTTCCTTGGCTGCTAAAAAAACCGCCATCATAAAAGGTAATAATCCGATTCGCAATAAAGTTTTTTCGGCAGTAAAATAATAGATCACCGTACCGAACAAAGCCATATTGGCCAGCACCAAAATAATAATGTCGCTTTTATAAAAATCAAAACCCTTTCCGCTCCAAAAAGGAAGTTTCCATAGCAAAAACAAAGCAGTAGCAAATGAAACAAGTTTGGTAATCAGGAAAACTATTTTCAGTTTTTCATTTTTGTTTTCATAAAACTGAAAGAATAGCAATACAAAAGCTAGTAGTGAAAGCAGGTGTTCGGTTGTTGTTGGTGTTTCTGCAATCACCCACGCTTTCATATGTTGGGTGAACAATGCAAAGAATGCCAGCAACAGAAATCGCTTCAACGCCATCCATAACACAAACAGAAATCCTTTTTTGTTTTCAATATGCTTTTTCAACGATAGAGGAATGGCAGCCCCCATACTGAAGAGAAAGAAAGGAAACACCAGGTCCACCCAGGTAATGCCGGGTATCGATGGATCAAACTTGTGCAGCGGTGGCGGTACCTGCGCATGAAACATCCAGGCAGGTAATACATTTCCGAATGCAATGGTACCGCTGAGCACCATCGTTAATATGGCAAACCCACGGAGTGCATCTAAGCTTTCATTCCTGTTCATATGCTTAAAATTATAGATTTAAAAAGCCCCGGTAAACACCGGGGCCGGAACTATTGATTATGACCCAATAAAATACTTGTTATTGCCATCCGTTGTTTTGCTTGATATTCGTATTGGCGTCAATTTCAAATTGCGGTATAGGCCACAATTTATACTTGGGGTTATTGTTATTACGGGTTTGATTGCGGAAACGGATACGCTGATTCACACTGGCTGTATAATCAGGAATTCCGTTGGCATCAAATACCGGTGTTGCAGGCGGCACTAATGGATCTGATGCTGCACCTACAACAGGACCGCTGTTAGCTTTTTCATAAATATCCCATCTTCTTAAATCGAACAAACGAATACCCTCACCGGCAAACTCAACCACACGTTCATTACGAACAATCCGACGAAGCGTTGCCTGGTCATTTACAGTTGCGTTAGGCAATCCTCCTCTGCTGCGAACGAGGTTAATAGCATTGGTAACAGTTGCATCTATTTCATTCAACTCAATTTTAGCCTCTGCATACATCAACAAAATATCAGCATAACGCATCAAAGTATAACCGGTTTTATTTTCCCATGAATACTGAGTAGAGTCAACAAATTTTCTCCATACATAACCAACACCACCAATATTACCGGTAGCACTTACCTGCCATTGAATACCTGCAGCCTGTGCTCCGATCCAATCATTATTTCCGGTTACATTATCAAATACTCCTGTTGTCCAGTTAAAACGACGGCGCACATTACTGTAAATATTAAATATGGTGCGCTCTCTCGGATTTACGTAAGGTGCAATGGATGTGTTATTTTGATAAGCAATGGTATCACCCTGCATGGCTAATGTCCAGCGCATACGACGATCACGGTTTTCTCTTGGTGCTGCGGGATTGTAAACCAGGGATTGGTCAATACGCTGGCCGTCAATCGCTTCAAAACGATCCACTAATGCCTGTGAAGGGAAATGACTGCTCTGTGAATTGGTAACCTGGCGTGGAATAGTAATTACAGTTAACCAGTTTTGAGGATCCAACACATCTGTTGGATAGGTTTGTACAAACATTAACTCACGGCCGGCATTAGCACGCTGTCCTGCCAATAAAAACAAATTCGGAAAGCTTGGGTTCAAACTGTATTGTCCGCCATCAATAATTGTTTTTGTTGCATTGGCAGCTGTACGGTAATCTTTAATTAATAATGCCAGCTTTGCTTTTAAACCAAGAGCAACTCCTTTATTCACTCTTCCCATTTCCTGAACAGGCTGTATACTTGCTGCATCAAAAGCAGCAGCAGCTTCATCCAAATCTTTATAAAGTTCTGCAACAATGGTAGCTACCGGAGTACGTTGCGCTTTAAGTAATTCATCAACAGTGGGTGGTGCTTTATAAAAAGGCACATCACCAAACATATACATCAGGTGAAAATAACCCCAGGCTCTTAATACTAAGGCCTCTGCTTTGTAACGGCCAAACACTTGTGCTGTTACATTGTTACGGCCATTTTCCATCCCTTTTAAATGTTGGTTGGAACGCTGAATCAATCGCCATGCCTGGTTCCAGCAGGTATTAACAAGCTGGTTGTTTACGAGGAAAGGACCGCCATCGCCCATAGCAACAGCATCTTCTGCATTACCGCCCCGTTTCATAGCAAGATCCGTGGAAGCTTCTACAGCAAATAATAAAGGCGTGTTATTCGGAAACACCCAGAATGCAGAAGCATAAACACCATTAATACTCAATTGCATTTCTGCTTCATTGGCCGGGAAGTTATTGGCCGATGATTCATTAAGTGGTTTGCGGTCGAGAAACTTTTTACAACCGCCTGCTGTAATGAGTAACAACAGCATTGGTATATATATTAACTTTTTCATGTACTTAATCTTTTACGGTTTATTAAAAGTTTACGTTTACCCCTGCAGTGAACGTACGCATCACAGGATAAAACTCTGCGTTCGCATTATTAATCTCAGGATCAAATCCTTTCCATGCTTTGGTAATAGTGAACAGGTTTTGTCCGCTTACAAATACACGGAATGAGGAGATGCGCATTTTCTTTACCAGAGAAGCAGGAAGTGCATATCCCAGGTTCACATTCTTTAAGCGGAAGAATGATGCACTTCTGATCCATAAATCTGAAACGAGGTAGTTGTTGCCTCCAAAACCGGAAGGCAATAAACGGGGGAAGCGTGCATTCTGGTTATCCGGTCTCCAGTAATCTTTATGTTGTTCCAGTAAAGAAGCAGCAAAATCATTACTTGCAAACGGCACGGCACCTGTACCACTGTAATAGTTGTTACGCTTTCCTACACCTTGTCCAAACAGGTTCAAATCAAATCCTGCATAAGCAAGGTTGATATTGATACTGTATTCATAACGTAGAAACGCATTGCCTAAGAACGTACGGTCAAATGCATCAACTCTTCCATCAGGCTTACCATCAGGCCCGCTAATATCAGCATACTTTACGTCGCCGGGTTTAGGGCCTGTTGTAGGACTTGAACTCCAGGGTATACCAAATTGAACCGGTGAGTTTTTAACATCATTGGAATCGCTGAAATATCCAAGTGCCTGGTAACCGAAGAAGGAGTTGAGTGCGTAGCCTGGTTGTGTTCTGGTTGAACCGCCATCAAGAAAAGGCAACCCTGCAATCAACTGATCAACTTTGTTCTTCACATCACTGATCATTGCAGTAACATCAATAGAAAGTTTCTTGATTCTTGTTTTATAATTGGCAGAAAACTCCCAACCACGATTGGTCATGTTACCGGCATTATAAAACGGATTGGTTAAACCACCACCTGATGGAGGTAATGCACGCTGCAGAATCATATCTTTCAACGTACGTACATAATAATCAGCCGTAATGGTCAAGCGGTTTTTAATAGTAAGATCTAAACCCACATTGGTTTGCTGTGATGTTTCCCATTGAATATCCGGGTTGGGGAACTGTAATAATGCAACACCCACTGTGGTAATATTATTGAAATATGTGTTGGTTCCGTTTGTGGGATTTGAATAATTGGCCTGACCATAAAATGCATCAAACGAATAGTTAGAGGCAAAATTCTGATTACCGCCACCACCTGTTGAAACACGCAACTTACCAAAGCTGATGATCTTTGAAAGATTATCAAAGAATTTTTCTTTAGAGAAAATCCATCCTGCTGAAGCTGATGCAAAAGTGCCCCATTGTTTATTCCGCTCCTGTGAAAAGCGGCTGGTAGCATCCCTGCGTCCGTTTAATTCAACAAGATACTTATCACGGAAAGCATAATTAATACGTCCGTAAAAACCGGCAATAGCCAACTCACTTACGCCGGCATTATTATCTCTCTGACCTGTACCAAGGTTTAAGTAAGGTTGATTGGGATTAATAAATCCGGTACGTGACGCACCAAAGAAATAGTTTTCATACAACTCACTTTGTGCACCACCCAACACTTTAAAAGAATGTTCATCTTTTACACGGAAGCTATAGGTAGCCTGCCCGCTGAAAATATTGTAACGATCGTTTCTCCAGCTTTCACTTAATGAAGTAGTACCCGGCCATGTACCAATCCGGTCATAACTCTGCGTAGTTAAGTTGGGTTGATAAATGTCAACATTCTTTGTAAATGTTTTAGTGTAAGGATTTCTTTTTTCACGACCCCATGCAGCTTCAATATCGAGGCCTTTGATGGGTTGAAAATTAAGCGCAAATCTTGTTAAGAGTGTATTCCCTTCTGTTTCGCTGGTGCCGGCTCCTTCTGCCATGGCAATAGGGTTACGGTTATTACTCTGTGCGGCTGTACCATACATACCGGGACCATATTTACCTCCACCAATGGCCGGTAAACCAATAGCCTGGCGAATAATAAACTCAGGAGAACCGGTGGATGGATTAACCGTAAAGTTGTTGTTATAAGCAATAACAGCTGAGAAGGTTAATTTATCATTTAACTTAAACTCAGGGTTAAAACGGATATCATATTTTCTGAAACTGTTATTCTGAATCAAACCCTGCTGGTTAAAGAAGGTAATGGATGTGAATACATTTACACGCTCACCGCCGCTCATTAACTGAACATTGTGATTGTGCATTAAACCATTGTTGGTTAAAACTTCTTTAAGCCAGTCAGTATCAATAATGTCAAGATTATTGGCAGGATTTGTTCTGTAACGATCAATTAATGATTGAGGAAATACCGTTGCATTAGGATTACCGGTACGGTTTTGCTCTGCTACATTACTTAATAACATATGATCTAAAGCTGATACACGGTCAGGGATTGAAGTAAAATCCTGCTTGGTGACAAAGTTGTTATAACTAACCTGCAATCCCTTTTTGGTAGCACGTTTTGTTTTAACAAGAATAACACCACCACTGGCCCTGTTTCCATAAATAGAAGTAGAAGCAGCATCTTTTAAAACGGTAATGCTCTCAATAGCATTTGGATCAAGTTGATTCAACGCATCTAATCCTGTACCGGTGGGTAATTGTAATCCATCAATAACAACCAGCGGATTACTATTTCCCAAGATTGAACTTTCACCCCGAATGCGTATGCCTGCACCATCAGCGCCGGGACGACCGCTTTGTTGTTGTACAGTTACCCCCGGAGCCAAACCCTGAAGCACTTGTGTAGAGCTGGATACCTGGCGTTTAGTTAAAGCAGCGTTGTTCAACTGCACTAACGAACCGGTGAGATTTGCCTTACGTTGTGTACCATAACCTACTACTACAACTTCGCCAAGGTCTCCTGCAACAGCAGGCAATGAAACTTCAATGGTTTCATCATTAACCTGAACTTCTGTAGTACTAAAACCAATACCGGAAAAAACGAGCGTTTCGCCTTTACTGGCATTAATGGTAAATTCACCTTTACCGTTGGTGATGGTGCCTCGGTTGGTTCCCTTCACCTTAATTGAAATTCCTTCCGCCACATTACCGGTTGCTGCACTACGCACACTACCTTTTACAGTAATTTGCTGTGCAACTGCCGCCAAAGCTGACGTTAGAACCAAAAGCAGCATAAGCAATTGCTTTTTCATAATCATAGTTTTGATCGTTATTAAAAATGGTTGTTTACTTAAATTGTCCGGTATGATTCACTGGTTTTAACTGAAACGGATTGATGGTTTGATCCAGCAACACGGCCAATTCTCCTCTTGTTATGTTTCTTTTTTCGTCAAATGTTTTCAATCCCCAACTGCTCCACTTTTGCTGAATCTGTTGTTTGATGTTGCTGTAACTTTTATAATCAAATTCATTTTGCAGTTGATAAATAAATCCCAGCTGACGAACGATCCGCACTGCATCATCAATGGTTAGAAAGGAACGATCGTAATGTTGCAGTTTGATGAAGGGAGCAACATCTGTAAGAAACACTGAAGTCTTTACTGTACTATCCGGGTAAAACCAGGTACGGTTAGCCCATTGATAAGGCTCTCCCTTCCCTTTCAATATTCCGGTAGCACCAATCCGTTGAATGCTTGTAAAATGCGGATGCGAAAGTTTTACATCATAATAAGGCATGATGTAGGCTTTGCTGTTCAGCAACTCTTGTTGTACAGTTCTTACGTTAATGTCTCTTGCAGTTGTGTTTTGCTGTACAGCCAAAGCTGCCAGTACACCGGCGGCCTGACCCGTCATCATTACACATGGTTGTAAACGGGTGGTACCATTCACTACATTACTTACGCTGATGCTTTTTTCGGCGATGATAATACCATTATGTGTTTGAGGAATTAAAGCACCGAGTGGTACGTTGAATGAAGGAACAGGATAGAAACCCAGATGCTGCGGCGCTTTTGGATTTTCACGGTGATGATGATCAATGGGATAATCACCTACTGCAATACCTGTTCTGTATAAAGCCTCTGCTTGAGCAAATGGCTGAGAGATATGCTGAATTTTAAACCGCACCAATCCCTTTACTCTTCTGCTTTCACGGTGATAAGGTATTAACGGAAGTTTATCGGCTGTTGGAAATTCATCATCTGCCAGGTCCAGATGTTTAAATCCAAATTGTGTTTGCAAAAAGTAAATGAACCGAATTGTTTTTGCTTTGGCCTGTACAATTGCAGCTTTGCGTTGCTGCGCATTCATAGGAATCATGTTGATGTAAATATCATTACCCTTGCCCGGCCAGTTGATCATGTATTTACCGTTGGGCAACTTTCCGTAGTCCAGCATTTTCTGTGCCGTTACATTGCTTGTAATTTTTTCAGGTGTGCTGCTGAATTCATTGTTGCATCCGTCAAACTCCAGGGGGTCATAGTTAGCAGGCTTCGGTAAGGTTCTGTCAACACCTTTGCCATAGTCTTTGAGGATCGCTGCATAAGTCATATCCTGGATGATATCATTCGTTTCAGGCACATTCACATTTTCGCCGGTAATACTGCTGGCTTCCATTCCCATATCAAAAGGAATGTTGGCACTTGCCAGTACATCACCTAATTCGGTTGCATCAATCACCTGTTTCGCATAAATGGTGATTTGCTTTTTTGTTTTCGTGTTTGTAAACATAGCGCCTGTAACGGTGTTACCGGTTACAATTGCTTTTACAAACTCTGTTTGATACAACACTTTTAAATGGGGCAAAGCAGCTGCAAATGATTTAATGATACTGTCGCCTACATGCGGTTCAAACTGTGTATTGCTTACCCATCCTGTTGCAACAGCGTTGGGACCTCCATATACTTTATACAATTGTTCTCTGAACTCTCCCCAGATACCGGAAGGCATATTATGATTACCATCAAATGCTGCAACACCTGCCGAACTGAACATACCACCCAGCCACACCGTTGGTTCAGCAATGATGGTGTTCACACCCATGCGTGCACTTTGAATACCTGCTGCACAACCACCGGTGCCGCCGCCAATCACCAATACATCTGTACGCAACACCGTTTGTGCATGAACAGTTGCAGTAATGAACAGCAGCAGCAGGATTTGTTTCAAAGCCATTTCGTTGGTGATTGTTTAAAAAGGTGTTACATCACAAGTGAACAACATCTACCAAAACATGAGAAAACTTTATCTTAAACTTTATTGTACTTTCAAACCATCCAATGTTTTCCAAACCTGGTATAAGGACCTTGGTATATGAAAACATCCTTTCCATTTACCGCCTTTCAAGTCCAGCAACACTTCGCCACGGCGGTTGAGATAACCAAACCATTCATCGTATGCTTTATCCTTAAAATGTTTCCAGGTATAATCATGTACTTTCAAAAACCATTGGGCACAACGCTCATCACCTGTTAATGCATATCCTTTTGCCAATGCTACCAATGCCTCCACATGCACCCACCAGAGTTTCTGATCCCACTCCAGTTGCTGTGTGGGGTGCCCCTGCACATCCATGAAATAAAAGATGCCTTCATATTCTTTATCCCATCCGTATTCCAGCGTATCCAGCATAATGTTGCAGGCTTTGCGGATGAGTGCTTCATCATTCAAACGTTTGCCCAGGTCCATAATAAACCACATAGCTTCTATGGCATGTCCCGGGTTCAATACTCTTCCTTCAAAGCAATCATTAAAACTTCCGTCTTCGTTTACATTTTCTAAAATCAAACCCAATTGCGGTTGATAAAACACATCCATCACTTCATGAATCACTTCCGGAATAAAGCTGTCTACCCGTTCCTTACCTATCACATGCTCCAGCTCTAAAGAGAGGTTGCACAAAATCATGGGTAATGAAAAGTTTTTGAGCGAACGTGTGCCGGGCACCGCTTTATTGTAACTACCTTTCCAGTTATGGCGACGGCGCAGAATATTTTCAAATGTGTCAACCGCTAATTGCTTGTATCGATCGTTAGGGCTTGCTTTGTCAAGTGATGCAAAGGCCATCGTGGCAAAACAATCGCTGAAGATGTTATAAGGCTGTACGAGGGGTTTGCCTTCAGCTGTCAGAGAGAAATACCAATTACCTTCTTGATCTCTGCCGTGTTTTTCCATAAAGTTGGCACCGTGCAAGGCCATGTCCAGCCATTCCTGTTTTTGCTCCACGTTGTTATACATATAACTGAAGCACCATACTTCACGCCCCTGCAGCCACATGAATTTATCCGTATCATATACCTTGCCGAAGCGGTCCAGGCAGGTGAAATAACCACCGTTCAGTTCATCTTTACTATGCTTTAGCCAGAAGGGAAGAATGTGGTTGACCAGTTCGGTACGGTATTGCTCCGCCAGGGCGGCAAGCGTTCCGTTTTGAATGGCAGCAGTTTTGGTTGTTACGGAAGACACTTCCATAAAAAGGAATATTAATAAGAAGGGTGAAGTTATTTATCTTTTTTATTAAATACAAAATTCTTTTTAATTTTTTTTATTTAGTAAAGATAAATGAAGGCACTTCTCTTTAAATCATCCTTGCGGGGTAAATAGTTTTAATAACTTTAGCGCATGAGCAGTACACATTCTTTAATGGAGGTTTTTGGAGAGGACGTAACCGGCAGCGGGGTGGCACTGAAGAACAAGAGCCTTAAAAAAGACATAATCAACCAGTTGGATGAGGATGGTGATCTTACCATTGCCGATCTCTCCCGTGAACTCAACATCAGTACACCCAAAATCACCAGTCTTGTAAATGAACTGATAGATGAAGGTCTGTTACAGGACTTGGGCAAGATTGATAGTACCGGGGGCCGCCGTGCCAGCATTTACGGATTAGTGAATGATGCCTGTTATTTTATAGGTGTGGATGTAAAACGTTATTATATTAATATAGGTCTGCTGGATTTTAAAAAGCACCTGGTGAGTGTGCACGAAAAGATTCCCTACCCGCTGGAGAATACACAGCAATCCCTTGCCGCACTTATTGATACCATACGCAACTTTATTAAAGAACAGGGTATAGCCAAAGATAAAATTCTCGGCATCGGTATTAATCTGAGCGGACGGGTTAATAACATTACAGGTTACAGCTACAGTTATTTTCACTTTCATGAAGAACCGCTGGTAGCCACCATTGAGCAGGAACTGGGTATTAAAACCTTTCTCGAAAATGATTCCAACGCTATGGCTTACGGTGAGTTTGCCCATGGTGTGGTTACCAATGAAAAAAATGTACTCTTTATCAACTTAGATTATGGTACGGGCAGCGGCATTATTGTAGATGGTAAAGTCTATTACGGCAAGAGTGGTTTCAGCGGAGAGTTTGGTCATATTCCTTTTTATGACAATGAAATCATTTGCGGGTGTGGTAAAAAAGGTTGTTTGGAAACAGAAGTGAGTGGCCAGGCCCTGTTGCGGAAGGTAAAAGAGAAAATGGAGGCCGGTGCAGCAACCATCCTTAGCAAAAACAAAAACGAACTGAAACTGGAGGATTTAATTGAAGCAGCCAAACAGGAAGATGTACTGATGATTGAACTGCTGGCAGAGATGGGCGAAAAGCTGGGCCGGGCATTAGCGGTATTGATAAACCTGTTTAACCCGGAGCTGGTAATCTTGGGTGGCACCCTTGCTGAAACAGGTGATTATTTACGTTTACCGGCACGCAGTGCACTGAATAAATATTCGCTATCACTGGTAAATAATGACACACAGGTAAAACTCTCCAAGCTGGGCGAAAAAGCCGGCGTGATGGGTGGTTGTTTGATTGCCCGTAATAAAGTGCTGGGGAAAATGCATTAATGGCAGTTGTTGCTGTGTTCTCTCCAAGCTTGTAAGAAGCAGCGGGTAAGTATTTACTTCATGCTTTCACCATGCTCTCGGTATGCTCTCTCTATGCTTGTGCTATGCCTGTGCCATACCCGTACGTAACTAAAAAACTTTCAGTAACTGCTCCTAAATTGTGAATGTTTCATTTCAGATTTTATGATTGCTTTTATACTACTGTACCTATCACTTCAAACCAATACGCTGAGTGGTAAAGCCGTAAAAATCATTGACGGAGACACTTTTGATATACTAAGTAACGGCAGCTTGTACCGGGTGCGTTTGAATGGCATTGATTGTCCGGAACGTGGACAACCCTATTACAGGGAAGCAAAAGCTGCACTGGGTAACTTTTGCAATAACAGAACTATTACCGTAACCTACCGCAGTAAAGACCGTAATGGAAGATTATTAGGTGATGTGTATGCAGGTAATCAATACATCAACCTGTTACTGGTACAGCAAGGTTATGCCTGGCATTTTAAAAAGTATTCAACCGATGTGCGTTTGGCAAAAGCAGAAACAGAAGCAAGAGCAACTAAAAGAGGTTTGTGGGCTGTTGGTAATGCAATAGCCCCTTGGGTTTGGAGAAAACGTTAACACATAATTTTATAAAAGAGGTATGAATAAACGAACAATTCTGATTAAACAGACGTGATGTGAAAAACTCATATCAATCTGCCTTGCGTTTAAAGTAAAGATTACTACTATTTTGAGTTACCTAAATCATACTTAAATCCCAAAGAATAGACCTGGTCATTTTTTCTATCAAAAGGCAGTTTACCGGTGGTATAGCTAACAAAAAGGCCGGTATTTGATTCTATTGCTGCTACAAAGAAATTGGAAAAAGCCAGTTGATTCAACCTTATAGATTGGCTTGCATTGATTTCCTGGTACCATCTGTAATCTGCACTAAAATTAAAAACTTCTTTACCTATCCTTGCAATTCTTGTTTTAAAAGCTGCTTCAAAACGCAATCTGTTAAATGGCTTATCATCTCCGGTAATTTTTTTACGAACTGTATCTTTTTGCGGAATTATATAATCCCAACCTATTAAGAACGAAGGAAAGGAAGATCCGTAAACAGTAAATTGCTCATCTGTTCCCGTGAGCATTCTGATCAATGCAAAAGGGTAGTCAAGAATATTAAAATAACGCAACGCTTCGTTTTCATTCCAGCCTTTTGCACCGAAGCCCAAAATAACTCCCGGCGCAAATTGCATTTTTGAAAAATCCTGGTTGTTTTCTAACGCAAATTTTGCTTTTACTCCTGCATAGAATTGATCTGATACTTTGATGAGGCTATTGACCTGTTTGTATAAATCCATATAAGGTTGTTTACGCTTTCGTCTTTCCAGTATGGAATCCTCCAAAGCCTGTATTTTATCTGAAGTAGCATCGTCAATTTCCATGGGCATACCACCCCAGTTAAACGATGCAGTATAACCTGCAAATGATTCAGAAAAGTTATTAGGATTCAGATTTTTTCTGAAAGCTATATTACCCGCAAAAGAAACCGCATAGTCCTGGATAAAAAGAGCCTCCCCTGTTTTTTTAAATTTAGACCAGCTGTTTTCATATTTGTATTCAAAACCAAGAGAAGCTGCCGAACTATCTACCTGGAACATTTTGGGTTTAAGATTTAAATCCCGCAGGAACTTGTATGTTTTTGAATCAGGTTGAATAAGATTTTGAAGGTTTTTAAATACAAGATCATTATTAAGTGCATCCAGTTTAAACATCTCCTTCATGGTTTCCTTTGTAATGCTGTCGCTGTTACCGGAAGGATCAATCCTGGCAAACAACTCATTCAGAAATTTTTTGATATTTGTATCCTGCGATTGTACTACGTTAAAGCTTAGTATAAAGGCAGCTATAAAAAATAATTTTGCTTTCATTTGTTATGTGTTTTTTTGTTCGTCTTTAAACTTGTAGCAAGCGTCAACAACATCACATAAGTCTTCAACAGTTTTATCTTTTTTTTGAAGTTGTTCACTCATTTTTGAAATACTTAGTGGCTCTGTTTGGTTTTTTTCAAATTTGGCTTTATAAATTTTTACAAATTCATTATTAAGCCGGAACGAAAGAATAATAGCTTCCTGTCTCCTCAGGTCTTCACTTGCATGTGTATTATAAAAAAGCAGGTCTTTCATTTTCAGTTTGCCTGCAGCATCAAATTCGGTAAGCAAATCAATCTGATTGGCCCTTTGCAATGAAAAATATAAAGCTTTACAAGCCCTTTTATCTGTTGTCCATGCCATAATATTCTTTTTTATGCCTACTCTTTAATCCCGTTTTCGGCATTCCGGTTTTTTATTTTAATGTTTACATCTTGGTAGAAAAATCAATGCAATACGTCTTCCACAGCTCATTCAACATTGGAACAGAAATCAGTACTCTTCAAAGGGAAAGGAATTAAAATGTATTTCAAACAACAAATTGCAAATTCATTCCTGCAATGTCAATAGTGAAATTACCATCACGCAAAAATAAATTATGAACATACCCGCTTCGTTGTATTGATGCAATCCATTTGTTTTTGTAACTGTAGAACTGTTGTACAAAGCCCTGCTTCAAAATACAGGCGTGTAAATTTTCAGATACTCTTCCTTTAGCTCCGTTTATCTTTGCATTTATAAAACCATCATCATGAAGCTGTTTCAAATTTTCTTTATCGTGCTGTTACTCGGCAGTTGTGCCAGTCAACAGGCTATGATCAGCTATACCACGCCAACCTTTCCTTTGTATCCGCTGGAACCGAAGCCTCAAAAAGTTATACTGCTCAACAGCTACTCCTTACAGGCACAGAAATACAGGGATAATAAAGAAGCGCTATTCATTCAGATGATTGACAGTTTGCTGGAGGAGAGTGCCCTACGTATCCGTAACACCACCGGTATTACTGCCGAAGTGATCAGCGGTTATACCCCTATCAACAGAAACGATACGCCCGCTATCAACAAACTATTGCAACAGTACGGCGCCGGTTATGCCTTTGTAGTTACCGGTTTTGATGTGGAGTTTATACAAACACGTGTGGATGTAACGAAGGAAAGCAGTGGCTCCAAATCAAGAGAAGCGTTTTATGATATAAGAGCAGGACTGGCTTTTGCCCTATTACGTAAAGATGGATTGGTACGTACAGATGATGCTGTGCGGCAGAAATATCATTCTTCCCGCAATGTAGCCAGCGGATTACTGGCCGCCGGACCCAACATCGTCGTGCAACGGAACGATGCTTATGATATCGTTTTTGAATGTGTGCATGATTACCTCAACCGTTATTTCCCCGGCCAGCAAAAACATTTCCGCCCCTTATTTACCGGCAAAGGGTTTGAAAGCACAGGTGCTGCCATTAAACGGGGCGATTATGAAGCGGCTCTTATAGAAAGTATGAAGCGTACCAGGGAAACTGATGATAAAACAATGTCCATGGCAAATTATAACTGTGCCGTTTTGTTTGAACGTAAAGGCCAGCGTGAGGAAGCAAGGAAGTACCTGCAGGCATCCTTGCAACGGGCTGCACTGCCGCAGGCAAGAGCCATGATGCTGGATTATTAAAAAGAAATGCTTGAGTTTCCTGATAAAGTCAGGAATGAATACAGTTTTCCTTTTCAACAATCCCTGTTTTTATTTGTAAACATTGTATTGTGAAACAAGCCAAACTTCATTACACCTTTTCTTTACACACAACTTGCCTGTTGGCATTAATTTTTACTATTTGTGCCTGCCAGCCTCAGCAAACAGAAATGATACCAACTCCGGCTACTGCAATCACCCCCAAAAGCTATTTAGCATTGGGCGATTCCTATACCATAGGTCAAGGGGTGAGTGCAACAGAACGCTTTCCGGCACAAACGGCGCAATGGCTGCAACAAAGGGGAATCATCATCGGTACCCTCACTTATATTGCCACTACAGGGTGGACCACCACCAATCTTCAAAACGCCCTTAATAACCAAAACCCCGCACCGCATGATGTGGTTACTTTATTGATTGGCGTGAATGATCAATATCAAACAAGAGATACTACCGGGTACAGACAACGATTTACCGTGCTGCTTCAACGAAGCATTGAACTGGCAAGAGGAAAGAAAGAAAATGTAGTAGTGTTGTCTATTCCTGATTACAGTGTAACTCCTTTCGCTTCTTTTAATGATACAGCCCGCATACGCAGAGAGCTTGATTTATTTAATGCCATTAATAAAGAAGTAACGCTCAGCCACCGGATCAGTTACCTGGATATTACTCCTTCAACCCGTGATGCCAGAACGAATCCTGCATTAATTGCAACAGATGGGTTACATCCCTCCGGATTAGAATACAGGAAATGGGCAGAACGGTTAGGGCCATTACTGGAAGCTTCGCTAAAGTAAGTACAATCAGCTTGTTTAATTTTCGAACCTTTATCACTGTTTTCAGCTCGTACAAAAAAACAGTTAATAAAAAGAACTGTTTGTTTACTGTAAAAATTTTAAAGTTCACTGTGTAATCAAAACTTCTTTCAGCAAATATTGTTTCTTCAAAAAAATTATGCATCTGTCTTACCTGAAACAACAAACAGACTCCGTACGTAAGGATATTATTAACCACCCTTTGTATGAACAACTGCAAACGATTCAACAACTGCAGGTGTTTACCCAATACCATGTATTTGCGGTGTGGGATTTTATGAGCCTGTTGAAAAGTCTGCAACGCCAACTCACCTGTGTTACCCATCCGTGGGTGCCGGTGGGCAGTGCCAATACCCGTTACCTGATCAATGAAATTGTAACCGGTGAAGAAAGTGATGTGGATGCACAGGGCAACCGTACCAGCCATTTTGAACTGTACCTCAGCGCCATGCAGCAAATGGGGGCTTCCACAGAAGCTATTGAACTGGTAGTGCTGCACCTGCAGAAGGGCGGACATTTCAAAGATGTAAGCGAAAAACTGCATTTGCCTGAAACAGTTCGGAATTTCTGCGGTTTTACATTTGATATGATTGAAAAAGCACCCGTGCATGTACAGGCTGCTGTTTTCACCTTTGGAAGGGAAGACCTCATTCCCGATATGTTTCATGAATTGGTGATCCGTTTATCAGCACAATATCCTGAGCAGCTCGCCACTTTCCGTTACTACCTGGAGCGGCATATTGAAGTAGATGGGGACCATCACAGTACGCTGGCTTTACAAATGGTAGAAGAATTATGCGGCAATGATCCGGAAAAATGGATGCAGGCCACTGATGCCTGTGTTACTGCTCTTAGCCTGCGCCGTGAGTTGTGGACCGGTGTACTCAAAGCAGTAGAACAACTTTCTTACGATAAAGGCTTGTCTGTAGCCTGATGCGTCTTTTAAAAAGACAATACCCGGGCAACTGCCGCCTCTGGCATGATTTTTGCAAACTTAATACTCTGAAAATCCTTCTTATATGATCAAAGAATTATTGCCTCTGCTGCGCAGGAGCACATCGGCCCTGCTGGTGCTTATGCTGCTGTTTTCGCTTTTATTTATTGCTTCCTGTACCAAAGAAAAATCATCCAATACTGAAGCCAAACAACGGGTTACTATCCGCATTAATGATAACCCTGTTCGTGAGCTTACCAATGTGTGGGTGGATATTCAATACGTAGAAGTGAAAGTAGATACCACCACCCGCCGTGGTGATTATGATGACGACGATGATGATGACGACGATGACAAAGATTGCGACCGTTACGGTACCTGGGATACGCTTAAAGTAACACCCGGTATTTATGACATACTCCGTTTCCGCAACGGACTTGACACCATGCTGGCTACAGGTTTTGTAAGCTCCGGCACCATTCACAAAGTGCGTATTACACTGGGTAACCGCAATGAAGTATCTAAAGACAGCGGTGTTACACGCATTCCGCTCAGCATCTGCAACCGCAAGCCTTATGTATATGTAAAGCTGAAAGACAAAGAGCATACTGAAATTGTAAATGGTGAAGTGCGTATACAGCTTGACTTTGATATTGCACGCTCCATCAGTTACCGCAACAGCCGCTATTGCCTGCAGCCTTATATCAAGGCTTATTCTAAAAACAGAACCGGTTCCATTGAAGGTGAAGTGTGGCCCCTTGAAGCCAATGCCATGCCGATGGCTTACAACGCTACCGACACCGGTTATGCTATGCCTGACAGAGATGGTGAGTTTGAGATCCATGGCTTAAAACCCGGTACCTATAGTTTGCGGTTCAACCCTTCCGGCAACTACCGTGACACTGTACTTACCGGCATAGAAGTGAAGCCGGGTAAAGAAACAGAACTGCGGAAAATTATTTTAAAGCCTTAAGCTTAACACGACAATAAATAAATACACTGCCTCCCGGCGTTTCTAAATGAGGAACGTTGTGGAGGCAGTCGTTTTTGATACTGTATTATCTTCTGGAAAAGATGTTCTTGTAAAGTGTTATGCCTGCCTTGTACCTGTAATAAAATACATCTGTAAAGAACCCCTGTTCTTCACTTCAATTTCGCCACGGTACTCACAGGTGTAATGTTGCTGAATGAGTTGCATGGTGGATTCAGAACAGTTGACTTTACCCGGCACTCCTGCTGATTCCATACGGGAGGCAATATTCACCGTATCGCCCCAGATATCGTATTGCCATTTTTTGATACCTACAATTCCGGCAATAACAGGCCCGCTATGAATACCGATGCGTATTTCAAAATGCGCCAGTCCATCTTCTCTGCTTAATGACTCCTGTACAAATGCATTCATCTGCAAGGCTGCTGCCACTACATCTGTTGCATGGGTTTGATTGATGGTGGGCAAACCGCCGGCACACATGTAGGCATCGCCCACGGTTTTAATTTTTTCAAGTCCGAAAGCCGTGGTTATTTCATCAAACTTTCTGAAATAAGCATCAATACTTTTTACCAAAACTTCCGGAGCAATATGTTCGGCCCGTTTGGAGAACTGTACAAAATCAGTAAAGAGTACCGTTACTTCATCAAACTTTACAGCTTCCACGCTGCCCTTGGCTTTCAGCTCCGCCGCTGTTGCTGCAGGGAGAATGTTGAGCAATAATTTCTCTGAACGTTGTTTTTCACGGGAGATGATTTTATAAAACCGGAACAACGCTGTTAAGATAACGATGGTGAGAAATAAGATAACCACAAGTGAAATCAAAATATTCCTTTGGTTCTTTTTTTGTTGATGCAGTAAATCCACCTCCACCTGTTTTTTAGACACTTCATAATCCGTACGCAGATCGGCCATTTGCTGCACGGCATTAAGGTTGTTTACACTATCCCGGTAGCGGATAAACTCTTTGTAGTACATGAGCGCCTGCTCCTTGTTGCCTGTTTTTTCATAGAGGATAGAAAGCTGTTCATTGGCCTTGCTGCGTTCTTCTTTAAGATTATATGCCAATGCCAGTTGCAGGCTGCGTTGTGCATAGCTGAAGGCAGCCGGAAACACTTTCTTTTGTTCATAAATGCTGCTCATGGATAAGAGGTAGGTACAAACCGGGGAATAATCTTCCTGCTCTTCCAGCATTTTAATAGAGGTATTGATGGTTTGTTCTGCCAGTTTGGAATTACCGAGTTGTGCATACACCATGCCGAGATTACCCATATTGTAAGCAATACCGGGCAGGTAGTTGATGCGGCTGAAGATGGTACCTGCTTTTTTAAAATACACCAGTGCAGAATCAAAGTAATTACGTTTGAGCAGTTCATCGCCGGCATTAAAAACAGCCGTAGCATAGAGCAATGAATCATTGGCTTTGAGCAATACCTCCATACCACGCCGGTAATAGAGCATGGCATTTTTATGATTGTTGGAAATAGAATAAACATCAGCAATGGCGCTGTAGCATTTACCCATACCTATAAGATAGTTTACTTTTTCGGCGGCTTCAATACTCTTAAAATAAGCGGTAACGGCTTCGGTTAAATCTCCTTTAAGACGTTTCTTGTTTCCTGTTTGAAAATAACCTTTGTGCAGGCTGATGTAATCTTTAAGTTGTGTGGCCAGCGTAATCGCTTCCTGTGCATACTGCAGGGCAAGGTCAATGTTGCGTGCTTCGTAAAATGCAAGCGCTGTAAGTACCCGCAGCTTTGCCGTATCTGCCAGGTTCTGTTCCCTGTAGATTTTTGCAAGACTGTCGGCAACCTGTTGATCCTGTGCCGGAAGCTGCAGCATTGCTGTAAGAAAAAAGCCTGTAAGCAAACAGGCTTTTTTCAATTGCTTTTTGAAATGCGTGGTATTCATTTATTGCATCTGCAGTTTAGGATCATCCCAATAAACGTTAGTATCGCCGGGTACCATAAAACCGATTTTGTACTTTTCAAATTTTCCATTGCCCGGGGAAGGAGAAATAACGGTTCCATAGTAACTCCCGTTTTGAGAATAAGTGCCCGGAGGCGCTATAAGATCCATAGAATTGGCATTATAAGATGGATCACCGGGTACGGTTTTGTTTACACCGTTCAATGAGGTGAGATTGCTGCCATTGGGATCGAGACTCCAGACGAGCTGGTCGCCGGGGCTTACATTGGTGGTTAAATCATCATTGCCGGGGTTGTTGCCCAGGCTGTCTCTCAGTTTTAGGTTAAAGGAGTTACCGTTCCGGCTTACATAAATAGTAATGGTTGCCATGTTTGATTGGTTTTGGGGTTAAAAAATAGCGTATTCAATCTGTGGTTAACAGCTGAGCAAAGGGGGTTCCATAAAATAATGGCAGGTGTTTGAAAGAGGCGAGAATTTTTTGAGAAGGTATTGGTTTTGAGCGATGCGCCTCCTAAGCTAAACAATTTAATCGGAAGATACAAGCAGAACATGTGCTGTGCATTTCAATGATTTCATAAGCGAACTGACGGTGAGGCAAAAGTGATAAAAAAGTAAGAGTGTAAAACACTATAGCTTAGGTTTGAAATAAACTACCTGACAGCGATCACTTGTAATACGGAGAGCCTTGCTCTACCTTTATGATTCTTACCACCATGGCTGTTTTTACAAACACTCCTCTTTCTGTATACAGCCGGTTGCCAGTTGAAGAAGTACTACCCTCTATGCAATCGGGCAGGGAAGGACTGTTAACGGGTCAGGCTCAGCAACGATTGCAGCAATTGGGCCCTAATTCCATTGAAGTACATAAGAAACGGAACGAGCTGGTGGAACTGTTGTATCATTTCCGCAGTCCGCTTATGATTATTCTGCTGGTGGCAGCCACCATTTCTTTTAGTGTGGGTGAAACGATTAATGCCAGTATTATTATTGTAATGGTGTTGGTGAGTGTGGTGATTGACTATTTCCAGGAACGGGATGCCCGCAATGCAGCAGAGCGGCTGAAGGAAACGGTGAAGAACAAAGTAAGTGTGCTGCGTAACGGCGTTGCCACAGATTTACTTCCTGAAGAACTGGTGCCCGGTGATGTGGTGTTACTCAGTTCCGGACGTATTGTGCCGGCTGATGGAAGGGTGCTGGAGGCCCGTGATTTTTTTGTGAACCAATCTTCCCTCACCGGTGAATCGTTTCCCTGTGAAAAATACAGTGAAGCGATTCCTGACGCAAGTAATGACCTTACTGCAATGGACAATATGCTCTTTATGGGCTCAAGTGTGATCACCGGCTCAGCGACAATGCTGGTGTTAGCAACAGGAAGAGATACAGAGTTTGGAAAAATTGCAGCACGGCTGGTAGTACAGGAAGAAGAAACGGATTTCAGCAAAGGCATCCGTTCATTCGGCTACCTCATCATGCGGGTAACCATTATACTGGTACTGTTTATTTTCCTGATCAATGCTTTTTTAAAACACCATCTGCTGGAGAGTTTTATGTTTAGCCTGGCCGTGGCCGTTGGTTTAACGCCTGAATTGTTGCCGATGGTGATGAGTGTAACCATGGCCCGTGGTTCCTTACGCATGGCGAAGAAGGGTGCTGTAGTGAAAAAACTTTCTGCTATTCCCAATTTCGGAAGTATGGATGTGTTGTGTACAGATAAAACTGGCACACTCACTGAAGATAAGATCCGGCTTATTCAATGTCTTACTGTGGAAGGTGTACATTCAGATCAGTTGTTTTTGTATGCTTATCTCAACAGTTATTTTCAAACCGGTATTCAGAACCCGTTGGATGATGCCATTCTTAATTATCAGCAACCTGATGTAGGTTCTTATCAAAAGGCAGATGAAATACCTTTTGATTTTGTACGTAAGCGCATGAGTGTGGTGGTGCAAACGAAGCAACATCTCTTACTTATCTGCAAAGGTGCACCGGAAGAAATTCTCAAAGCCTGTTTTACCAATGAAGAACTGCTGCATAAGGCCAACCGGTTGTATGAATCATTAAGTGCTGATGGATACCGTGTGCTGGCAGTAGCTACGAAGACTGTTATGCAACAGGAGCGTTATACAAAAGCTGATGAAGCCCAATTGCAATTAGAAGGGTTTATTGCTTTTCTTGACCCACCCAAGGAGGATGCTGATGAAACCATTGCAGCTCTACATGAAATAGGCGTGGAAGTGAAAATCATTACCGGTGATAATCATTTGGTCACACAAAAGATCTGCAAAGAAATTGGTTTGAATGTAAAAGGAATCATGCAGGGATCTGAACTGGAGCACATGACGGATGATGCGTTGCGTACCCGTGCCATCAACACCACTATCTTCAGCCAGTTTTCACCCGATCAGAAGAACAGGGTATTACTGGCATTGAAGCAGTTTCATCATGCAGTGGGTTATATGGGTGACGGGATTAATGATGCCCCTTCACTTAAAACAGCGGATGTAGGCATTTCCGTGAACAGTGCTACTGATGTGGCAAAAGATGCTGCCGATATCATCCTAACGCAAAAAGACCTGCTCATTTTAAAAGACGGTATCCTGGAAGGGCGGAAAACTTTCGGCAATACCATGAAGTATATTCTCATGGGCCTGAGCAGCAATTTTGGTAATATGTTTTCTGTAGCTGCAGCTACACTGTTTCTCCCGTTTCTGCCCATGCTGCCTTCACAGATCCTTATCAATAATTTTTTGTATGATACATCGCAGGTAACCATCCCCACTGATGCCGTGGATGAACAATACACCCAACGGCCGCAACGCTGGAACCTGCGGATGATCTATCATTACATGCTCATTTTTGGTTTAACCAGTTCAGTATTTGACTTTGCCACTTTTTATACATTATACAAAGTGTTTCATGTGAGTGAAGCCCAGTTCCGTACGGGTTGGTTTATGGAATCATTGGCCACACAGATCCTGGTGGTCTTCATCATCCGCACGGCACAGTTGCCTTTTATACAGAGCCGCCCCGGCAAATACCTGGTGCTGAGTGTACTGGTATGTTTGGGTATCGGTTGGCTGCTTCCTTATTTACCTGTGGCCAACTTGATCGGGTTTGAGGCATTACCGCCAAAAGTGCTGGGTGTAATTATTGCACTGGTTATAGTTTACCTGTTTTGTGCTGAGCTGGTGAAACGGTTTATCTATCGCCGGTTACAAAAGAACTGAAATAAAGAAACTGTTCAATAAAAGATCTGTAGATTAATTTGCCGGATAAGATTGTAAATGTTCAAACCGGTAGCCCGGTGTGTGGCGGAGAAGATCCATAAATTTTTTGAGTTCACTTTCTTCCCAATTGGTTTGAAACATTTCATCGTGCAGGAGCAGCACGAGATGGTTGTTTGTAAAGGTGCGGTGGTTGATGAGGTATTCATTTACAGCCGTTGCCATCTGTTCTGCTGTTTGGAGGGGTGCACCTGTTTTGGGATTGTGCTGCCACTCCAGGTCCCAGCCGATGATACGGAAGCCCAATCGGGCCAATGAATCGGCAGCAGCAGCCCCGCTTTTTACATCATTGCGGCTGCGGTTACCTATACGCCACATATTACGACCGGGCAGGCGTGCTATGCGGTATTTGAGGTGTAAAAACGTTTCATTCTTCAGAAAATCATCCACAACGGTTTTTGTATCAGCATAATACTTACGATAGAGGTTTTTGGCATGTGTAAAACTGTGGTTGTATTCGTCAATGAACGGATTGGCATTGTAATACTTTACATAATTTTCCATGTTGCGGCTCATTTGTACATGACGGCCTACGAGGAATACGCTCACCTTTATTTTTTCTGCCAGCACCACACTGTCAATATGCTCACTGCCATTAAGAGGGCCATCATCAAAGCTGAGGTAAATGGTAAAAATATTTTGTTGTGAATGATGAAGTGTTTGCTTTACGGTGCCGGTGTTTTCTGTGTTACCTGGCAGCAACCACAGCAAAACAGACAAGAGAAGTGTTGTGTTTTGCATCGCTGTTTTTTTTATTAAAGTTATATCAACATCTAAGTATCTGTTGCTACAGGACTTTGTTCGTATTTCAACCGGATGTTGTTCGGGTTGTAAGACTGAACTGAAGCGTATAGGTTTAGCCTTAAATTGGTTTTAACAAGAGAGAGGGAAAAACATCACACAAAAGAACAAAGAATACGAAGGCGAAAAGAAGAAGTAAAAACAATAAAACCACCTGAGGCACTTAAGAGCATCTTAGAAAAAGAAAGGCAACACGCAAAGACGCAAAGTAGCAGAGGCGCAAAGAAGGCGTCTCACAGATTTCACAGAAGGATGAAGATTCGCTGTCAAAAAGCAAATACTTACAAAGGCTTGCCCTCACTTAAGTTTTTAATGGCTGATTCCAGAAACTTCTTTGTCTGTTCATCAGGGGATTGAGGTAAAGCTGCTTTGGCAAACTGGAGTGCTTTTTTATAATCGCCTATAGCGGAATAGATACGCATCATACCTGCATTGGTGGGCCATGCGCCTTTGTTTTTATCATAGTTCTTTTGAAATACGGTGAGCGCCTCCGTTAGTTTCTTTTCGTTAAGGAGCTGGCGGCCATAGCCATGCAGTTCCAGTGCTGTGGCATTATCTATAGCTGCGTTCATCATGTCTGCTGCTTCTTTTTCTTTTCCCAGTTTTTTTAAGATACGTGCTTTGGTGGAGAGGGCCGCAAAAGTTGTTCTGCCGCCCAGTTGCGGATTGGTGGCAGAGTTGATCCAGTTGAGCGCTTCTTCATAATTGATATCATTCTCCACACACCATTGTGCGGCTGCTTCGAGGCTGGCGGGATCAAAGCCGATGGCGCCGCTCATTTGCCGGCGTATATCTTCCAGCACGGTTGCTTTCAAATCTACCTCCACCTGAATGGGAAAGCTCCAGCGCTCCCAGTTGAGGTTGATGCGTACGGAATGATCTGTTTGGTTGGAGAAGGTATATTCCAAACGTTCCTGCAATACTGGTTGGTTTTTCTGCTGCACGGTTGTTACATGTAATACATCCAACTCTTTGCGGTAGAAGTAGCTGCCCCATGATTCTGTGTTTTTGTTGAAGATGAGGATGCTGCTATCCGGCTGTACTTCTATGAAGAATGCATATTTACCGGCGGGCAATTTTTTGCCGTTGATGGTGACATCTGTAGAGAAGGACATAACGGTGCATTCATCGGCACCTGCACGCCATGGTGATGGAACATCGGAACCAAAGCCCAGTACGGTGTAGCCAAAGGGCACGATATCTGTACCATAAATTTTTCCTTCACGGCCTTTAACGCCGGGGCTGTTGTAATGAATTTGTATATCGGTAACGCCTACCCTACGGCCTGCGGTGTTGGTGATGTTGGTGGTTTGCGGAATGCGAAGTGCCTGGCTGAACGCTTGTGTAGTGCATACGACTGCCAGCAGTAAAAGCGTGATGGAACGGGTATTCATGTTGCAGAATTTTGATTAAGGTAGAAACAATGTTTGTGAAAAACGAACCGCTGGTGGAAAAGGGTTGGTGGGTGATGCAAGTATAGAAATACGGAGCAGTTGTATTTAACCACCCGAGGCTTTTAAGAATCCATAAGAAAGGCATCACGCAAAGGAACAAAGGATACGGAGGCGCAAAGAGTAAAACTGTTTGTTGGTGATTACACCAACAAAGGCGAAAATGCAACCTGTAATCATTCATGTTGATCTTCTCAAGCCATCATCTTTCCTGCACCTACCGTTTCTCTGTACATCTGGGGTGATACATCAGCATTCACTTTAAAAAAGCGACTGAAATAATATTCATCCTCATAACCCAGTTCGTAAGCAATTTCTTTAACTGTTTTATTTGTGAGATACAATTCACGCTTTGCTTCAATGATAATGCGTTCATTAATTAAACTGCTGAGCGTTTTATTAAAATAGGATTTGGTGATTTTGCCCAATGCTTTGGGCGTGATGTAAAGCAGCTCAGCATAATCTGAAGGGGAATGTTTGCGTTTAAAATTTTCTTCAATGGCATCTTTGAGTTTTTGAAGAATAAACGGCTCTTTATTATCGCTGAGCACTGTTGCGGCTTCCGGCTGCTGCTGTGTTTTTAAACGGGCTGCCGTGATTAAAAATATTTTTAAATAAGACACCAGCAATTCATACTGTGCCAGGTCCGGGTTCTGCATTTCAGTTTTTATTTGAGTGCACAACATTTCAAAAACAGAAGCAGATGGATCATCTACAACTACAAAGGGGGGATTGTAAATATTATTATACAACACACCATTGCAGCTTACTTCTTTGTGGTGTTTATAAATACAGAAAAATTCAGAATGAAAATAAACAGCTATCCCTTTTAGCGGTTCATCTGTTGCTATCATATATGGTTGATAAGGCGAAAACGCAAACAGTGTATTGGCATTAAAATCATATTCCGCAAAATCAGCTTTCAAGATTCCCTTACCTTCTTTTACCCAAATAAGGGAGAAATAATTGTTGCGTTGCAGATGGTCAAAAAAATGATTGTCTTCAAATGAAAATAATTTGAAAGCCAAATTTCCATTTTGCGGATTAACCAATGTAAAGGCTGATTGATTCATCATTGTATGAGCTTATTTTTGAGCATCCAGCAAGCGCCGGTGATAATTTATTTGTCCTAAATGATAGCTTAGGTGTGTGGCCAAATGTGTCAAAAACATTCCGGTGCTTAGTTTTTCTTTCAATACCATCAGCGGATAGTCTGCCTGCAGTTGTTCCTCTGTTATTTTTGCGAGTGATTGCTTCACCATTTCAGCTGTTGCTTCAATCTTTTCAAGCAATTCTTTTTGGGGAACATCCTTTAATGAAAACTCCAGCTCCCTGTTGCGTACATAACCTGTTTTTCCCAGCTCCGCACCTATAAACGCATTGAGGTTGCCGATTAAGTGCAGACAAAGATTACCGGCTGAATTGCTGATGCCTTTTTCAATGTACCATAATTTTTTTTCATCATGATAGAGTTCTATTTCTGTTTTCAGTTTTAAAAGATCACGCTCAAACAGCGCTTGCAGTATAGCGATAAGCATAATTGTTTTTTTGTTGAAAGTGGTTAAAGCTACAATTTAGTTTTGTTCAGCTGCTGCCAGTACCTCATCCCAAAGTGTATCACCACATTCATCAGGAATCACAACCACTTCGTTCCCGGGTGTTGCATCTGTTAATTTCTGTATCATAACTGTTCATTTTTATTTGAATTTTCTTTCACTCTCTTCAATTTCCAAATCATTAATACTTGCAAAACGTTTGGCCATGTATCCGTTTTCATCAAACTCCCAGTTTTCATTGCCATAAGCACGAAACCATTGACCTGCTGCATTCTGATATTCATATTCAAAACGAACGGCAATGCGGTTACCTGTATGTGCCCAGTATTCCTTTTTGAGTTTGTAGTGTAATTCCTTTTGCCATTTGCCGCTAAGAAATTGTACAATCTCATCTCTGCCCTTTATAAAGATGTTGCGGTTTCTCCATTCGCTATCGATTGTATATGCTTTTGAAACACGCTCGGGGTCTTTACTGTTCCAGGCATCTTCGGCCATCTGAATTTTTTGTTTAGCGGTTTCTTCTGTAAACGGTGGAAGGGGATGACGTTGTTCCATATCTATTAATTTTTCACGCAAAGACGCAAAGGGCGCTAAGAAAAACTTATTAAACAGCTTTGTGTTCTTTGCGGCCATTTTGATTTATGATAAACAATCTGCACAAAAAAGAGTAGCCCTGTACAGTAATTGTGCAATCTCTTTTTCCAGCTCTTCGTTTTTATTTTTGGCATACCATGCATGCAGCAAGTTGCCATATGTAGCTGCCGTAGCAGGATTTGCTTTTAATTCTTTTACCAATTTTTGCGCAATGGTTGGTCTTGGTCCCCATATTCCTGTTACATTTAAATGTGTATCCAATTGAACCAGTTTGGGAATGGACCGGGTTCCATTGGTAAGGTAGGCATTCATGAGTTCATCATTCAGGTCACGGTACGCCAGCTTCAGTTCAATAGTTCCTGCGCTTAGTGCAGCAAGAGCATGGAACACCGGCAACGTTTGGGATGCATCACCACACCAATGCTCGGTTAACACCAGCCAGTATGTTTTATGCGTCAGCTTTTTTAATTGGTTGATGATTTCTAAAGAAGGAGTATAGGTTTTTTCTACACGAATCATGCGACGTTGGTTAAGATGAATGTATTCTTTTGTTTTCAGATCCTCGTTCAGCGCCAGGTCTTTTGCCATGTTTTGTTTGTATTGCTCATAGCTGATGCCCTGTTGAAGATAGTTTTGATAATCCCCTTTTGTAAGCCTTGCTGTAGTTGTTGTTGTCATAGCTTTTCTTTTGTTGCACAAAGTTCGTTCGGATTACAATGGTTACAAATGGAGGAAGAACGCACTGTAATGGACAATTTTCCCCTGATGGACAAAAAAGCCGGGAACTTGCCCGGCTTTGCTTCATTTTGTTTTTTGTTTAGTTCACGTTGGCAGCAAGTTCTAATGAAGGAGCTACCGGGAAATCAACAGGAACTTGTGTGAGGTTGTGCAAATAGTTCATGGCTATTTTTTCACTTACCTGCAATACCAGGTCTACCAGGTGTTCATTGGTATAACCTGCTGCAAAAAAAGCATCTACCACAGCAGCATCAGCACGGCCTTTGTTGTTGGTAATGGAAGCTGCCAGTTGCACCAGTGCTTTGAGTTTTGCATCAGCGGAAGAACCCCGACGAAGATCCAGCACCTGCTCATCAGTAAAGCCATTCATTTTACCAATCACCGTGTGAGCGCTTTGACAATAGATACATCCATTGATCTGGCTCACAATCAGATTCACGGCTTCTTTTTCTTTGTTGCTCAAGCTTGTTTTTGCATTTTGATACGCCAGGTAACGGCCCAGCCCGTTGGATGATAAACCAATGGTGGCGTACAGATTGGGCACAAAACCAAGGGCTTTGTTGAGATTGTCAAAAATTTCCTGGTTAGCAGGAGCTACTTCATTTCTTGTGGGAACTGTAAACTGTTTCATTGTTATTTGTTTTTAAAATTTGTGTGTTTGATTAACAGCACAAAGATGGTTCGATCAGCACCCGTAAAAAATGGAGGATGAACGCCGGTTGATAGATGATTTTCCCGGAGGGGAAAGGAATATATAAGAAAGGCATCACACAAAGGAGCAAAGGATACGGAGGCGCAAAGGATAAAACTGTTTGTTGGTGATAACACCATTAAAAGGCGAAAAAAAGATGAATGATTTATTTTACGCAATTTGCCTTACCGGAGTGGTTGCTGTGAAATAAGATTTAAAAGGTTTATTTTTATAACCTAATCAGCTCTTAGTTATTGCTTTTTATGAAAAGTACTTTTTGTATTCTAACATTCTTTTTGGCCACACTCTCTTTTTCAATTAAAGCACAGAGTACTGCGCCCTGTGGTGTTCGTGCCAGTTTTACTCCGGCCGCAAAAGATTCCATATTTACAGATGAAATGCTTGTATGGTTTGAAAGCACCAGCACAAATGCTACTTCTTTGAAGTGGTATATGAACGGTTTTCTGATTACAGAAACGCAGGCATTTAATTACGCTTTCAATATTTCCGGACTTTATGAAATCATGCTCATTGCAAGTAACGGCTCCTGCAGTGATACCTCCATTGCTATTTATGTTTTAACCGGCAACCAACCTCCTAACAGAGACAATATCAAAGTAAACTACGGATTCCCCTTCCTTGAGAACAATGCTACTTCCCTGGTAGCGGGTAACGGCGGGGGTTACCTGGCAGGCGGTTATGTATCTGATGTGCTTGCCCCCAACGGTGCAGCTTATTTTGAAAGTGGTATGCTCATCAAGATCAAAGAATCAGGATGTGCCGAATGGACAAAAACACTGCGCCGGGATTTTTATACAAGGGTAGGCCCAATGATTGCGCTTAAAGACAGTGGATTTCTTGTAACCGGTGTTTCAGATAACCGTCCGTTTTATTTAAACATCGATCCAAAAGGAAATCAACGCTGGTGCCGCTCTTTTGAAATCAACGGGTTGTTGCTGGAACCGGTAGCCATAACCGAAACGGAGGACGATCATTTTCTGGTAGCAGGCACACTCGGAAACCTGGCATCTGAAGGATTGTCCATTGCGAAAATACATGCTGACGGTACGGTAAAATGGGTGAAACAATATTTTAAATTCAGCAACCCCTTTACGTCGTACTATCCTTCAAAGATTTTAGTGAAGGGAAATGATGTTTATGTAGCCTGTGAAACTGTTGTATATACCGGACCTTCCTCTCAACAAAATATTTACGGCAACCTCATGAAGCTGGATTACACAACAGGTGCCACACGATGGACCAAAAGTATTCTGGTCAATAACAGTTTCGTAAACCCGAGGGATCTTGCTTTTTATAATGATGGTCTTGTAATGAATGCTTTTGCCACCACAGGTGTTGTAAATCCGGTTACTACGCTCATTCATCTTGACACTTCGGGTACACCCCGATGGGCCAAAACCCTTTCAACCCCACCTTTTTTCTATGTTCTTACCAGCAATACCAAACTGCACCCTTTAAAAAACGGCGACTGGTACATTAGCTCCTTTGGCGCCCAACCGCTGAACCTGCAACCTTATTCGTTTGCCTATTCCTTTTTTATAAAAACGGATGCCCTGTTCAATCTCAAATGGGCGAAAGAGTACAGCAAATATTTCAATTCGCCCCTGCCTTATACCACTGTGGGTGCCAAAGATGCCATTACAGGATTGGGTAAAGAGTTTGGATTTGGTATAGAGGCCTATATCTCTGCATCCAGCAAACTCACGCTTTTGAAAATGGATTCATCAGGCAACGATCCCAACGGTGTGTATTGTGACATCACTGATATTGATATTTTTTTTACCAACCAAACGGCCGGTAATAACCTTTTTATATGGGACAATGAAACAACAGCCGCAGGGGTTTTAAAACCCGACCCGCTGAGCATCAATACCAAATATGCCGATGTGTTTTTTGCCTGCCCTACAGACTTTATTGATTCCTGTTCTTACATTAAACTCTACGGACCCGATGAGATCTGCGCATTAAACACACCGGTAGAATATAAATTGAGACGCAACAAAGGATGTTCCATGCCTGTAACATGGAGTTATCCTTCTACGGGTGTTTCTGTTATCAGGCAAACAGATACGTCTCTTGTAGTAACGTTCAATTCTTTTCAATCTGCACAAATAGGAGCATCACTGGAGTTTTCATGCACACCGGTAAAGGATTCCATGGTAACAGCCATCAAGCCCAAAGGAAATCTTGTTTTAAACCTGGGAGCAGATACCACCTTATGCTCCGGCAACTCTATAACACTACGGGCGGGCAACAAATTTCTCAACTACTTCTGGAGCAATGGCAGTAATGATTCAACCATTGTTATTAATGCAGCAGGTACGTATTGGGTACGGGCAACCGATTCCTGTAAAAACATACTGACCGATACTATTCATGTTACCGCCGCACCACCCGTGCCCCTAAGCATTGGTGCAGACCGGACCAAGTGCAATAATGACACCTTACGGTTAACTGCACCTGCCGGTTTTATGAATTACAGTTGGGGTCCTGTGTACAATATTAACAGCACCAATACCCAGCAGGTGGTGGTGAACCCCTCCAAAGACACCATCTATTATGTGAAAGCAGAAAAAACACCGGGCTGTTTTGGTTTTGATACGGTGTTTGTAAAAGTAAACAGCTCACCACCCATTGACCTGGGTGCTGATGTACGTTTTTGCAACGGCGACAGTATTGTACTGCGTGCAGGTAACGGTTTTACCAATTATACATGGAGCAACGGAGCCACCACCGCACAACTGATTGTAAAAGCACAAGGCACTTATTCCGTAAAGGCCACCACCGCACAGGGCTGCAGTTCAACAGATACCATGCAGGTGCTGCAGGTATATGCCAACCCGGTAGTGCGTTTGAATAAAGACAGTTTGCTCTGCAGCCAGAGCACACGTACACTCGATGCGGGCAGTTATGCAAGCTATGTATGGAGCACGGGGCAGCAAACAGGTACGATCACCGTTGCCAATACGGGTACTTACAGTGTAACCGTTACCGATGCCAATGGTTGCAAGGGGCGTGACACCACTGTGATTACAAGACTGCTTCCTTTGCCCTCCCGTTTTTTAGGAAAGGATACGAGCATTTGCAGTTACGGTACCCTGGAGCTGCAAGCCACTGCAGGGTATAAAACCTATTTATGGAGTAACGGCGCCACCACACCAAAACTGAATATCAGCAAACCGGGCCAATACGTATTAACAGTAACGGACGGGTATAACTGCACCGGAGCCGATACGGTGAATGTGGCCTTGAAACAATGTCTTACCGGCTTTTACATGCCTAATGCGTTTACTCCCAATGGTGATGGAACGAATGATGATATTCATCCGTTATTGTTTGGCGATGTGCTGGACTATGAATTTGCGGTATACAACCGCTTTGGAACGGTGGTGTTTTTCACCAAACAGCCCGGTACCGGTTGGAATGGATTGCACAAAGGAATACCCCAGGACCCCGGCACTTTTACCTGGAAATGCAGTTTTCAACTCAAAGGCGCACCTAAAGAACAACGAACCGGTACGCTTCATTTAGTTCGTTAGTAAGCCCTCCATCCTGATGAACAACAACTCAACACCTGATGACTGCACTGTTTTGTAAGCACAGGTTGTTTTAGCTTTCTGCTGCTCAAACAAGTTGTTGTGAAAACAGGAACCCTTCTTGTACTTGTTTCCTTTGTGTGGCTCAGTTACTCCTGCAGCGGGCTGCGGCATGCCGGCAGTCATGGACTGCAGGATGGTTACTATAGTTTAAAAACAGATACAGCTGCTGCCCGGCCCGTATATGCCCGCATTACGGATGAACAAATGGCCCTGCACCTGCGTGTTACCAGGAAAGGACCACCCGCAGCCCAACCGTTTTTTGAAACTGCAACAGGCGAAAGAAGTACCGACAGCTTTACGCATTCTTTTACCCTCGTTAAACAAACCATTGATCTGGACCTTGGTACGGTGTTGTTCAAATACCGTTTTGCCCGCAGGGCTGTGCCCAACCAGCTCAATAGTCAACTCAACTTTGCTTTGTACAGCGGGTACCGAAAAGATTATTACCGCTTCCGGGCAGAGCGTACCCCGCTGCGTACTTACCGGCATACGGTTCGGCATTTTGAATTTGATATCGGTGTGTTTGCCGGTTTAGGCGCCACCCCTGTAAACCCAACGGTAACCAACGGACTGGTGGCCGAAGAATATGATGGTATTGTATGGCAGAAAGGTGTGGCATTTTTCATTGGCAGTAACAGCTTTACCGCCGGCGTTGGCATTGGCACTGATGCACTGCTGGACCGTAACCGCCGCCGCTGGCTCTACCAGGAACGGCCCTGGCTGGGGGTGATGATTGGGTTGAATTTGGGGGATTAGGCAATTCCAGAAATTCGTATAACAACTAAATCACAGTAATGTAGGTGGACTGTCAAATATAAATCAAGATAAAGGCACAACTATAAAGATGCTAAAGTAGCTGCATTTAATGGAGAAAATTCTGCTTTAGGAATTTTCACGACCGTACTACCCCCTCCTTGCATATTCCTACCTCCACCAACTGATACCCAAGATGCATACTGTGCAAGTTTATCAAATGTTATAAACCACCAATTCACAAGATTTCTATTGACTGTATCATTAATTTCTCTTACAAAAAAAAGAGAATGAAGATTTCCCTTTTTTGCAGCGTAAAAGGCAAGTTTTACAAACGGGCCAACATCAATTCCAAAGTAGTCACCAACTTTACTATCATTTGCAACGGTCTTTTCTTTTATTTCAAGAGGGTATGTGTATTGTTGACCCCAAAAGATTCCATCGATATCTGACATTTCACACATAAAATGATTCTGGAAAGATACTCTGAGATGCTCTTTTGTAAATTCGTCGGCTAATGATGAAGGTGGAATTATTGAGGCATTTGTGTTATACCTGAGAAAATTATAATTTCTATTTCGCAATGAGAAATTTGTTATTCTAGTTCTTAAATCTGAGTGAGGGGGAGAAACTGGTATTCCTAACTGTTTAATTTGCCAGCTAATTGATGAATAATCATTAATAACTTGTATAGATGGTACACAATAAAAACTATGA